>NZ_VOBA01000001.1:631789-1263579 GCF_008369165.1 Dietzia sp. ANT_WB102 | reverse complement strand
GCCACGAGGATCCGCGGCCGCGTCGCCGCCGCCGCCAGCCGGTCGTAGGCGCGGCGCAACGCCCCGATCTCGTCGGGCGTGCGTTCCATCGTCATGCACGGCTCGTTGAACTGCACGCACGTCACGCCGGCGTCGGCGAGCACGGTCAGCAGCGCCTCGTACTCGGCGAGCAGTCGGTCGAGCAGGTCGATCGGCCGGAAGCCCGGGGCGGCGGTGGCCGCGGCCTTGCTCAGCAGCAGTAGCGAGACCGGGCCGGTGACGACGGGACGGATCTCGAATCCCTGCTCGCGCGCCCGCGCCACCTCCGCGAGAAGCTGGTCCGGCCGCAGGCCCAGCTCGGACGCGTCGTCGAACTCGGGCTGGCGGTAGAGGTAGGAGGTGCCCTGGAGCGGGACCAGCTCGAGGGGGGAGACGTCGGCGCGGCCGCGGGCGAGCGCGAACACGGTGTCGACGGGGCTCAGGTCACGGGTGAGTTCGTGGAACCGCGCGGGGATCGCACCCATGAGCAGGGCGTCGTCGAGGATGTGATCGTAGAAGGAGAATGTGTTTCCGGGGATCTGGGTCAGCCCCTTGGCGCGCAAGTCGTGCCAGGTGGCGTCGCGGAGGCGACGGCCGGTGGCGAGCAGCTCGGCCCGGGTGCCGTCACCGTGCCAGTACCGTTCGAGGGCTCGTTTGAGCTCGCGTCGCGGTCCGATGCGCGGGTAGCCGAGGACCGACGAGGCGCGTGCGGGTTCCAGGTGCGGAAGCGGCGGGCGAGGTGACGACGGCGGCGGCGACGACGACGACGACGACATGATCTCAGCGGGCGGCGCGTGCCATCGCCCGCGGCGCGTCATAGCGGTAGAAGCCGTGGTCGGTTTTCGTGCCGAGCCTGCCCGCCTCGACCATTCGCAGGAGCAGCGGGGGCGGCGAGTACAGCGGCTCCTTGAATTCCGAGTACATCGAGTCGGCGATCGCCTTGATGGTGTCCAGCCCGACGAGGTCGGCGAGGGCGAGCGGACCCATCGGGTGTGCGCAGCCCAGGACCATGGCCTTGTCGATGTCCTCTGGGGTGGCGAACCCGGACTCGGCCATGCGGATCGCGGAGAGCAGGTACGGCACGAGCAGGGCGTTGACGACGGCCCCGGAGCGGTCGGCGGAGTGGACGACCTGTTTGCCGAGGACCTGTTCGGCGAACGCCTGCGCCCGCTCACGGATCGCGGCGCCGGTCTCCAGGGTGCTCACCAGTTCGACCAGCGGGAGCACGGGGACCGGGTTGAAGAAGTGCATGCCGATCACGCGCTCGGGCCTGACGGTGCAGGTGCCGAGCTTCATGATGGGGATAGAAGAGGTGTTGGAGGCCAGCACGGCGTCCGGGTCGGTGACGACCTCGTCGAGTTCGCGGAACACCGCGATCTTGGCATCCTCGTCCTCGACGATCGCCTCGATCACCAACTGACGGTCGGCGAAATCACCGAGGTCGGTGGTGAAACGCAGGCGTAGCGCGGCCTGCTCACGTTCACGTTCGGTGATCTTTCCGGAGGACACTCCCCTGTCGAGGGACTCGAGGATGCGGTTGCGCCCGGCGATGGTCAGCTCCCGGTTCGCCTCCCAGACGAGGACATCCACGTGGGCGCGGGCGCACACTTCGGCGATACCGGAGCCCATCTGCCCGGCGCCCACCACGCCGACGCGGGTGATCCGTACCGGATCGGTGGCGTCGCGGGAGCTGTTCATCTGCGCTGGGTCCTTCTCGAGGGGGATCTGTGGGGTGCCAGACACCACCGGGGGCCGGGCCGCCTCGTCGAGACGGCCGCGGCCCCCGGTGTGGTGAAGTGCCGTGCCTACGTCGATCTACTGCGATCGACCAGGGATCAGTGGAACTGACCCTCCTCGGTGGAGCCCTTCAGCGCCGCGGTGGACGTGTTGGGGTCGACCGTGGTGGCGATGAGGTCGAAGTAGCCGGCGCCAACCTCGCGCTGGTGCTTGACGGCGGTGAAGCCACGCTCCTCGGCAGCCTTGAACTCGCGCTCCTGCAGGTCGACGAACGCGCTCATCTGGTTGCGGGCGTAGCCGTAGGCCAGATCGAACATGCCGTAGTTGAGCGAGTGGAAGCCGGCCAGGGTGATGAACTGGAACTTGAAGCCCATCGCGCCGAGCTCCTTCTGGAACTTGGCGATGGTGTCGTCGTCCAGGTTCGCCTTCCAGTTGAAGGAGGGCGAGCAGTTGTAGGCCAGGAGCTGGTCCGGGTACTCGGCCTTGACGGCCTCGGCGAACTGCTTGGCGTACTCGAGATCCGGGGTACCGGTCTCCATCCAGATGAGGTCGGCGTACGGAGCGTAGGCCTTGGCGCGCTCGATGCAGGGCTCGATGCCGTTCTTGACGTTGTAAAAGCCCTCGGCGGTGCGCTCACCGGTGATGAACGGGCGGTCACGCTCGTCGACATCGGAGGTGATGAGGGTGGCGGCCTCGGCGTCGGTACGCGCGATGATGACCGACGGCACGTTCGCGACGTCGGACGCCAGGCGGGCCGAGGTCAGGGTGCGGATGTGCTGGTTGGTCGGGATGAGCACCTTGCCACCGAGGTGGCCGCACTTCTTCTCCGACGCGAGCTGATCCTCCCAGTGCACGCCGGCGGCGCCCGCGGCGATCATGGCCTTCTGCAGCTCGTAGGCGTTCAGGGCGCCACCGAAGCCGGCCTCGGCGTCGGCCACGATCGGGGCGAGCCAGTTCTCGACAGAGGTGTCACCCTCGATGCGGGCGATCTCGTCGGCGCGCAGCAGTGCGTTGTTGATGCGGCGGACGACGGTCGGGACCGAGTTGGCCGGGTACAGCGACTGGTCCGGGTAGGTGTGGCCCGAGAGGTTGGCGTCGCCGGCGACCTGCCAGCCGGAGAGGTAGACGGCCTCGAGGCCGGCCCGGATCTGCTGGACGGCCTGGTTGCCCGTCAGGGCGCCGAGGGAGTTGACGAAGTCCTTGTTGTTGACCTTGTCCCAGAGGATCTCCGCGCCACGACGGGCGAGGGTGTGCTCCTCGACGACGGTGCCCTGCAGCTGCGCGACCTGCTCGGCCGTGTAGTTGCGGGTGATGCCCTTCCAACGGGGGTTGGTGTCCCAGTCCTGCTGGATCTCTTCAGCGGTACGTGCCTTGCCGACGTTCGACATCGCGTCTCTTTTCTGTCTCGGGGGCGGGTCCGGATTCGCACTCTTGCGAGTTACGGCCCCTTACCCGCTTCAGGATGCCACACGACGGGCAACGCGTCTACCTGCGACAAGTGCGAACATGGCGAGTTTCTTTCCCTTCTTTGCAAAGTTTGCGAAGATTGTGGGGCACGCCACGGACTCAGGGGGGAAAGCCGATGACAGCCTCACATATGGGGGCGCGACTGCGTCGATTGCGCGAGGAGCACGGCCTGACCCAGGCCGCCTTCGCGCAATCGCTCGGCTTGTCGTCGTCGTACCTCAACCAACTCGAGAAGGACACCCGCCCCGTCACCTCCCGGGTCCTGGTGAAAATCTCCGAGATCTACGGCGTCGACTCCACGTTCTTCGCCTCCGACTCCGACACCCGGCTCATCGCAGCGGTCACGGAAGCCCTCACCGACACACAGCTCTCCGCCGAGGTGCCCGCCTCCGAGGTCGTCGACCTCGTGCGCGCACACCCCTCCCTCGCCCGCGCGTTCATGCTCCTGCACCAGCGCTACCGGAACTCCGCCGACCTGCTCGCTGCCCTCACCGAAACCCGCAACGTCCCCGAGACCACGGTCGACCGCTCGGTACTGTCCATGCCGCACGAAGAGGTACGCGACTACTTCTACCAACGGCAGAACTACATCGACTCCCTGGACACCGCCGCCGAGGACCTCACCACCCGCATCCGGCTCAACCGCGGCGACGTGCGCGCCGAACTCGAACACCGCCTCGCCGAAGCCCACGGTGTCCGCATCGCCCGCCGCGTCGACCTGCCCGACGGGCTGTGGCACCGCTTCTCCACCGAGGACCGCCGCCTCGACCTGTCCGCCCATCTCACGCCCGGACAGCAGGCGTTCCGCGTGGCCTCCGAGCTGGCCTTCCTCGAACACCGCGACCTACTCGACAGTCTCGTGGACGAGGGCTCGTTCACCTCCCCCGCCGCCGTCGCCCTGGCCCTGCGCGGCATGGCCAGCTACTTCGCCGCCGCCGTGCTCATGCCCTACCAGCGGTTCCTCGACACCGCCGAGGACTTCCGCTACGACGTCGAGCGGCTCATGGCCTTCCACGCCACCGGCTACGAGACCGTCTGCCACCGCCTGTCGACCCTCCAGCGACCGGGCGCGTCGGGGGTGCCGTTCAGCTTCGTCCGCGTGGACCGCGCCGGAAACATGTCCAAGCGCCAGTCCGCGTCCGGGTTCCACTTCACCACCTCCGGCGGTACGTGCCCCCTGTGGAACATCTACGAGTCGTTCTCGTTCCCGGGCAAGATCATGCGGCAGGTCGCGCAGATGCCCGACGGTCGCCTCCACCTGTGGGTCTCGCGGACCGTCACCACCCGGCCGATGCGCTTCGGCCAGCCACGTAAGACGTTCGCTATCGGCCTCGGCTGCGAGTCCCGCCACGCCCACCGGACCGTGTACGCGCAGGGACTGGACCTCGACGACGTCGACGCCGCCACCAAGATCGGCTCCGGTTGCCGCATGTGCGATCGCCCGGCCTGCCCGCAGCGGGCCTTCCCGCCGCTCAACCACGCACTCCGGGTGGACGCGCACCGGTCCTCACTCTCGCCCTACCTCCTCGACGAACCCGCCTCCCCCGGTGGGAAGTCCGGCCTACCCTGACGGCCATGAGCCAGTCTCACGACACCAGCCGCGGCGCCGACCCGGGCGGGCGGGCCCCCCGAATCAGGCCGGGCGGCTTCCGCGAACTCGGCCCGATCGGCTGGGTGGTCAACCGTCTCGGCGCGCGCGTCACCGGCACGCGGGACGTGCACCTGTTCGCCACCCTCGGTCGCGCCCGCCGACTCTTCCCCGCGTGGCTCGCCTACTCCGGGATGATGATGCCATTCGGCGTCCTCGACCGCCGCACCACCGAGTTGGTCATCCTCCGGGTCGCCCACCTGCGGGGTAGCAACTACGAGCGGGCCCATCACGAGCGGATCGGGGCGGCCGTGGGTCTCGACGACGACGAGATCACCCGCACCACCGCCGACCCCGCCACCGCCGGGTGGCCGAACCGGCTGCGGGTGCTGTTGACCGCCGTCGACGAGCTGGTGCAGGCCAAGGACGTCACGGACGACACCTGGGCAGAGCTGGCGTCGCACCTTAACCCGTCCGAGCTGGTGGGGCTGGTGCAATTGGTGGTGCAGTACGACGGTCTGGCCACGTCGCTGCAGGCGCTCCGGGTCCAGCCGGACCGCCCCCGCTGAACCGCGGCCCGCCGCACCCGCCGCGCCGCGCCCGCCGCGCCGCGACCGCCGCGCCCGCACGCTCTTCGACTTGCGTGTCCTCTTGGTACGGATTCCGGTCAGGTGCGCGCCCGGTTCGGACCACTCTGGAGGCGCACCTGCCGAAGACACCAGGTTCGGCGAGACTCATCGAACGCGCTCGTCCAGCCCGGCTCGGATGTCACGGGCTGCTCCGCCCCGTCCAGCAACGTCCACACTCCGACTTGCGCGTGCTCCCTGCACGGAAAATGCCCGGGTGCGCGTCCCCTCGTGACCACTCTCGGCGCGCACCTGGGTGCTACACCCGGGCAGACGAGGCGCGACCGTGAGACTGGTCGCTGATTTTCACACCTTGCCGAGCCCTCCACAGCCGAGTCGTCTCGCCACCCCGGTCGACGAGTGCGCACTTCCCACGCAACGCATGCTGAGACGCATGACGAGACGCTACCGAGGACCCCTGCACCCCGTGCTCTCCCACGCTCGACTCAGCACAGAGCTCGCCGCTCTGCCCCGGCGCCGCCGCGAGCGGGAGTTCATCAAGATCGCAGACGAGTTGTGGCTACCGGCCCGCCATCCGATCGACTTCGAGACACTCTCGGTCGCATATTCCCGCCTCTATCCGGATGCGGTACTCACCGGCTGGTCGGCGGCGGTCCTGCACGGCATCGCTCCTCCTGACGGCGCGGTGCCCGAACTGTGCGTCGGCCCCATTGGCAGGACCCGCAGCGGTCTCCGTGTGCGGCGGTACCGCATTCCTCCATCGGCGATCGAAGTTCGGCGAGGGGTCCGAGTCACCTCTCGTCGCCGGACTGCATTCGACCTCGCCCGATTCAGCGATCACCTGAGCGGGGTTTTGGCCGTCGAGGAGTTCTATCGGCGAGGATTCTCCCGGCGAGAGCTAGAGGAGGACGTCGCCGAGAGCAGCGGCGTATGGGGGGTCGCCCGCGCCAGACGAGTGCTTTCCGACGCCCATCCCAGAAGCGAGTCCCCGCGTGAGACGGAGACCCGGCTGCTCCTACGAGACGCAGGCTTCACGTCGTTCGTTCCCCAGGTCGAGGTGCGTGAACTCGGATACCGCCTCGACCTCGCCGATCCGGTGGCGAGAATTGCCGTCGAGTACGACGGCGCCCACCACGATGATCCCGCCCAGCAGTCCAAGGACAGATACCGACGCAACCGTCTGCAAGCGGCTGGATGGATCGTCATCGTGGTGGACCGGAAGATGCTCCGCCTCCAGCGCTATGAACTCGTGGAGCACGTTCGCGCGGCCTACGCGCGGCGGGCCGCAGGCTGGGCAGCATGAGACGGCGCCCTGCGACTTACGCGTGCTCTATGGTCCGAGCCCAGCGCGTACCCCGACCCGTACCGTGCAATCTGGGCGCGCAAGCCGGCGTGGGGGCGGCCGGCGTGGCGGCCGGCGTGGGGGCGGCCGGCGTTGGGGCGGCCGGCGTGGGGGCGGCCGGGGCCTGCGATGTGCGCAGGCCCCGGCTCGGCAGTCGCCGTACCGCGCCGTGGGCCCCGGCGGGTCAGCCGCGTTCGGCGCAGGACACGCAGACGCGGGCCCGGTCGTCGAGCTCGAAGGTCATCGTCTGACCCGCCGGCACGGTCACCGGACGCCCCTGCACCGTGCACTCGAAGTCCGCACCGTTGAGGTTCTCGATCGTGATCTCGGCGTGCGTACACCGGACCCGCACGTGCGTACCCCGGACCGTGAGCCGGAAGGTCAGTCCCGACCACTCCGCGGGCACCCGCGGGTCGAACGAGATGTCGCCGCGATAGTCGCGCATTCCGCCGAACCCACTGACCAGGGCGGACCACACCCCGCCGGCAGAGGCGACGTGGATCCCGTCGGCCGCGTTGCCGTGCACGTCGGCCAGATCCACCACGAGCGCCTTCTGGAAGTGCTCGAACGCCTCGTCGCAGTAGCCGATCTCGGCCGCGATGATCGACTGCACCACCGCAGAGAGGGTGGAGTCACCGGTCGTCAACGGGTCGTAGTACTCAAAGTTGGCCCGCTTCTCCTCTTCGGTGAATTCGTCGCCGCGCAGAAACATCGCCAGCACCACGTCGGCCTGTTTGAGCACCTGGTGCCGGTAGATCACCAGCGGGTGGAAGTGCAGCAGCAGCGGCCGCCGCGGGTCGTCGAGGTCCTGGTCCCAGACCTCCTTGGCGAGGAAGTCCTGGTCTTGCGGATGCACACCCAGTTCGGCATCAAAGGCGATCACCATGTTCTTGGCGGCGCGCTTCCACTCGGAGATCTCGTCGCCGCTCAGCTTGAGGCGGCGGCAGATGGCCTCCCACTGGCCGTCCCCCAGTTCGGCGATGCGTTTGCAGGCGATGGCTGCTGCCACGAGGTTGAATCGGGCCATCGCGTTGGTGAACAGATTGTTGTCCACGACGGTGGTGTACTCGTCGGGCCCGGTCACACCGTGAATGTGGAACATTCCGTCACCGTCGAAGAACCCCAGCGACACCCACATCCGCGCGGTCTCGACCAGCACGTCCACGCCCTCGCGGATCAAGAACTCATGGTCCTCAGTGGCCCACAGGTACTTGACCATGGCGTGCGCGATGTCCGCGTTGATGTGGTACTGGGCGGTGCCGGCTTCGTAGTAGGCCGATGCTTCCTCGCCGTTGATGGTGCGCCACGGATAGAGGGCGCCGTTGACGGACAGGTCCTTGGCCCGCTCGCGAGCCTTGTCAAGCATGTTGTAGCGGAAGCGCAGGGCATTCCGGGCGAACCGCGGCATCGTGTACGTCAGGAACGGCAGGACGTAGGTCTCGGTGTCCCAGAAGTAGTGTCCGGAGTAGCCGCTCCCGGTGACGCCCTTGGCGGCGATGCCGTTGTACTCGGCCCGGGCGGACGCCTGGGCCAACTGGAAGAGGTTGAAGCGGATGGCCTGCTGCGTCTCCGCCGGCCCCTCGACCTCGACGTCGGCACGGTCCCAGAAATGGTCGTACCAGTCCCGCTGGGTGCGGTGCAGCTCCTCGACCCCGCGCACACGGGCACGGCCCAGGGTGCGTGAGCACCGGTCGGCCAGTTCACCGGCGGGTACCACCTCGGAGGTGTGGTACGCGGCCAGCTTGGTCAGCGTGAGGACGCGGCCCGGGGTGACGTGCGCGTGGTAGACGACCGTGGACGAGTCGTCATCGATCTCGTGGCTCATCGCCACGTCGTCCTCGGTCTCCAGCAGGTGGTCCACGGCGACGGCGATCGTCATTCCCGAGTTGGCGCACCGGTAGCCGTGCACGTGGTAGCCGCGCTGGCATTCGGCGAGTTGGGATTCGAGCACGCGATGCTCGAGGCCCTCCGCACGGCGGGGGTCGAACCCCTGTTCCGGCGCGTCTTCCGCGGAACTGTATTCGTCCTCGCCGTCCTGCCTGTTGAGCACTTGCGAGGAGATCACGACGGGCGCGGGCTCGTCGGGGAGTTCGATCTCGTAGGTCATCACCGCGAGGTGCTTCTCCACCATCGACACCATCCGGCTGGAGCGGATGACGACCTTCTTGCCGGCGGGGGTACGCCACACGACCTCGCGACGCAGGATCCCGTCCCGGAAGTCGATGCTGCGCTCATAGTGCTCGAGGTCGGCCACACTCAGGCGGAGCGGTTCGTCGTCCACGTAGATGCGGATCGTCTTGGTGTCGGGGGCCTGGATCATGGTCTGGCCCTCGCGGGCGAGACCGTAGGCGTCCTCGGCGTGCTGGATGTGCCACGTCTCGTGGAAACCGTTGACAAAGGTGCCGTGCTGGGCGGAGTCGCGCCCCTCCTCGGGGTTGCCGCGCATACCCAGGTAGCCGTTGGCCACGGTGAACTGTGTCTCGGAGACCCCGAGCGGGGACGCCTTGGGTCGGGTCTCGACCCAGCGCCACGGATCGGCGGGGTGGGTGGAGCGGTTGATCTCCGGCACCTCGAGGTGGCTGCGGAGGTTGACGCCGTAGGTGGTGCGGATGTTCCCGGGTACGGACTGGCCGACGGTGTCGTGGACCGGTCCCCGCGAGAAGGGTGTACGGGTCACTGGTCGTCCTCCGCCCGTCCAGGGATGAGCTCGGCGAGGTCGACGACGACGACGTCGGCGCCTTCCGCGAGCAGGGTCTCGCGCCCGGCCCCGCGGTCCACGCCGACCACCCGGGCGAACCCGCCGGCGGCGCCGGCCTGCACGCCGGAGACGGCGTCCTCGATCACCACGCAGCGCTCTGCGGGCACGCCGAGCAATTCGGCGCCCCGCAGGTACGTGTCGGGGCGGGGCTTGCCGGGGAGACCTTCTGCGGCCGCGACCAGTCCGTCGACGATCACCTCGAAGCGGTTTCGCAGCCCAGCCGCGGTGAGCACTGCCTCCGCGTTCTTGGAGCTGGAGACCACGCACGAGGCGATGCCGGCGGCGTCCAGGGCGTCGAGGTAGGCGATCGATCCGGGGTAGGCCTCGATCCCCTCGTCGAGTAGCTCACGGAAGATGACGTTCTTGCGCAGACCGAGCCCGTGCACCGTGTCGGCGTCCGGGTCGTCGTCGTCGTTTCCCTCGGGCAGGGTGAGGCCACGCGCGGCGAGCATCGACGCGATGCCTTCGCCACGCGGTTTGCCATCGATATAGCGGAAGTAGTCCTCGTCCGAGTACGGGTCGATCCCGCGGGCGTCGAAGTACGTGGTGAACATCCGGTTCCACGCCTGCATGTGCTTCTCCGCCGTGGGGGTGATGACCCCGTCCAGATCGAAGAGCACGGCGTCCACACCGTCATGGTCCATATCGTTGTCCTAATTCCGGGTCGGGGTGCTCGGCTCGTAGGCCGATCGGGCTCGTCCGGTGCCGGACCAAGGTTAGACCGACACGGCGGTTTCTACCGCTTCGTGCCACCGCGGTTCCGCCCCCGACTCGGGTCCCCTACTCCCGGCTCCCGACTTCTCCGGCGTTCCCCGACCGTCCGCGGGGCCCGTTTCTCGAGGCGGCGGGTGTCGGGACCCTGGCGGCGGCGCGCGCGGGCAGAATGCACAGAACCGAGCGGCCCGGTGGCACTATGAGAGGTAACCGAAGACAAAGGAGAGAGATGCGCCTGCGCACCCGCACACCCCGCCGCGTCGCGATCGCCGGCCTCGCGCTGGCCACCACGGCAGCTCTCACGGCCTGTTCGTCGAATGACGAGAACGCCGGGGCCACTGAACCCACGGGCGAGACCTCGACGTCGGAGACCGTGGACCAGTCCGCACCGCAGGCGCCAGTCGATGAACTCGTGTTGGCGGAGGGCGAGGCTCCCGGTGGCGGAATCGTCCAGGTCATCGACCGTAAGCTGCTACAGGAGGCGGTGGACAAGCTCGTCGCCGACCAGGGCCGTCAGCTCATGGAGAACCCGGCGTGCGACAAGGTCTCCCGCCTGGAGACGGTCTCCAACCACGCCACGACCGACGGCGTGACCGCTGCTGTGCGGTACAAGCAGTCGGATACCGACGAGACCGAGCACCGGTTCGGCATCGGCATGGTGAACGGCACGCTCGGAGAGTTCATGGATCGCTCCCTGTACGAGGCGTGCACCTCCTCGCGCAGCGCCGCCAACCCGGACGTCGAGCTGGCGATGAAGGTCGAGGACGCCCCGGCCGTCGCCGGCGCCGAGGGATTCCGGGTCACCAGCGACTTCATCACCACGAAGCCGGACGGCACCCGGACGCTGAGTCGCGCCGTCGCGATCCACGGTGTCGCACGCGACACCACCGTGAGCGTCGAGTACGCGGCCCGCGGCGACGATCCTGCGGCGGACCCCGTCCTGCCCACCGCGGCCGGGGCTCTCGACGCGATCTACACCGCGCAAATGGAGAAGCTCGTCAACGCTGAGTGACCACCGCGCGGTGTGACGTCACCCGCAGGTCCACGAGAACGCCCCCGGAGCATGCTCCGGGGGCGTTCTCCTGCGCGTGCGGCTCTCGGGCCGATCAGAGGTTGATCATGTGGCCGCCGACGCCCTCGACGGCCTCCTTCATTGCCTCGGACAGGGTCGGGTGCGTGTGGACGTTGCGGGCGATGTCCTCGGCGGTGAGGTCCCACATCTGCGCGAGGGTCAGTTCGGGCAACAGCTCGGAGACGTCGGGGCCGACGAGGTGGGCGCCCAGGAGCTCACCGTGTGTTCCGTCGGCGACGACCTTGACGAAACCGACCGCGTGGCCGAGACCGTGCGCCTTGCCATTGGCGGAGAACGGGAACTTGCCGACCTTGACGTCGTAGCCCTCCTCCTTCGCCTGCGCCTCGGTCAGCCCGAACGAGGCGACCTGCGGCTGACAGAAGGTGGCGCGCGGCATCATGCGGTAGTCACCCAGCGTCTGCGTCTCGGCGCCGGCCATGGTCTCGGCGGCCACCACACCCTGCGCCTCGGCGACGTGGGCGAGCTGCAGCTTGCCGGTGACGTCGCCGATCGCGTAGATGCCGTCGACGTTGGTACGCATGTGGTCGTCGATGTCGATCGCACCGCGGTCGGTGAGCTCAACGCCGGTGTTCTCCAGGCCGAAGCCCTCTACGCGCGGGCCGAACCCGACGGCCATGAGGACCTTGTCCACAGTGACCGTGTGGGAGTCCCCGCCGTCCTTGGACTCGATTTCCACGTCCACCGAGTCGCCGTTGTCGGTGATCGAGGTGGTCTTGTGTCCGGTCAGGAGCGTGATGCCGAGCTTCTTGTAGTGCTTGGTCATCTCCTTGGACACCTCCTCGTCCTCATTCGGAAGCAGCCGGTCCATGAACTCGACAATCGTGACGTCGACGCCGTAGGCGTTCATGATGTAGGCGAACTCCATGCCGATCGCACCCGCGCCCACCACGACGATCTTCTCGGGCAGGTCGCGGGAGAGGATCTGCTCCTCGTAGCTCACCACGTTCTCGCTGAGCTCGATCCCGGGCAGCGTCTTGACCACGGAACCGGTGGCGATGATGCAGTTGTCGAAGGTGTACGCGGTGCCGTCGACCTCGATCGTCTTGGCGTCAGTGAACGTCCCGTAGCCGTCGATCTCGGTGATCTTGTTCTTCTTCATGAGGAAGTGGACGCCCTTGACAATGCCGTCCGAGACCTTGCGGCTTCGATCGAAGGCGGCCCCGTAGTCGAAAGACACGTCACCGGAGATGCCGAACAACTTGCCGTCCCGCTGGACGGTGTTGGCCAGCTCCGCGTTTCGGAGCAGCGCCTTGGAGGGGATACATCCCACGTTGAGGCATACGCCGCCCCAATACTTCTCCTCAACGACGGCCACCTTGAGGCCGAGCTGCGAGGCGCGGATGGCGGCGACGTAGCCACCGGGGCCCGCGCCGAGGACGATGAGATCGTAATGAGTGTCAGCCACGACACTCAGGGTAGCGCTCCCAGCAGTGGCATAATGCCGGAGCCGGTCGGAACTGCACCCGAAATGACCGGCGCCGCCCCCTCCGAGTGGAGGAAGCGGCGCTGGCGCTCGCGTGAGCCGGTGTCAGGACAGGTTGCCCAGGACCGACTTGAGGGCAGTGGCGACGAGATCGCCGACGGTCTCGGCGATCTGATCGGTGATGGTGTCGGTCGAGCTGCCGCCGCTGGAAAGGCTGGAAAGAGAACCCATTGTGTGTCTCCGTTTATCGAGGTGCATTCCCGGGTTCCCGAGAATGGCCGGGTCAGGTAACCCGTGCGCCCGGCTCATGCTACTGATCTCACGAACCCGTAACAAGAGCCTGTGAATATTCGGTTCGGATTTGGGTTCGTTCGCGTGGTCGCGGGCATGATCGAGGCATGACCGATACCGCCATCCCCGACCCCCATCTGCACCTGGAGGCGGTCGACTCCGCCGAGGCACTCGGGTGGGTGCGCGAGCGCAGCGACCGGACCCTCCACGACCTCGCTGGAGGCGACCACGCCGAGATGGCGTACGCCCGAGCCCTGGAGATCCTCGACGCCACCGACCGGATCGCGTGGCCCGTCCTGCGCGGCCGCTACGCCTACACGCTGTGGAAGGACGGCGACCACCCGCGAGGGCTGTGGCGGCGCGTGCCGTGGGCCGTGCTTGCCGACGGCGCACCGGGCGTCGACCACCCTGCGTGGGAGACGCTCGTCGACGTCGGGGCCATGGCAGATGAGGAGGGCGTCAACTGGGTGTACTCCGGCACGGTCGTGCGCCGGCCAGCAGACGATCGTGCGCTACTCCGACTCTCCCGCGGTGGCGCGGACGCCGTGGAGATTCGCGAGTACGACCTCACCACGCGGCGGTTCATCCCCGTGTCCGAGGGCGGGTTCAGGCTGCCCGAGGCCAAGTGTTCGGTGTCCTGGGTGGACCGGGACACCGTGCTGCTCACCGCGCCGCTGGACCCGGCGGGTTCCGACGCCACAGAGTCGGGCTACGCCCGCGTAGTGCGGCTGTGGCGTCGTGGAACCGACCCCGCGCAGGCTCCCGTAATCTTCGAGGGCCGCACCGACGACGTGGCCGTGGGCGCCTCGCACGACCCGGTCACCGGCAGAGTCCTGGCCAGCCGGGCCCCGGACTTCCACACCTCGCGGGAGGTGTTCTGGACCCCGGGCACCGACCCCACCTCATCCTCCCCGCACGCAGTGCCCGTACCCGAGGACTGTGACGTCACCTCGTGCGGCGACTGGTTGATGCTGCGCCCCCGCACCGATCTCGAGATCGCCGGCCGCTCCCACCCCGGCGGTTCGGTGCTCATCGTGCCGTGGTCCGCGGTTGACGACGACCCGGGCCGGCTGCCCGACCCCGTCGTCCTGTTCTCCCCCACCCCCTCCACCACGGTGGAGGACGTGACGTGGGGCAGCGGACGGATCCTGCTGACGGTCCTCGACGACACGGAGTCCCGGATCGACGCCTACGCGATCCCCGACGCCGCCGACGGCGAGTGGACCTCACTGCCCGTCGAGGGCCTGCCGGAACACGTCTCCGTCGACGTGCTGTCCTGCGACCGGCTGTCCGGGATGGACGGCGCCGACCCGGCAACGGGCGGGCCGGTCGTTGCCGGTTCGGCGGTCGAGCGGCCGCACCCCGACGACGCCGTGCTCGCGGTCTCCGGGCCTGTTGTGCCGCCGTCGCTCGTCCTGCTCCACGCGGACGGCAGCACCACGACGCTCGGATCCACCCCACATCGCTTCGAGACCGCTGGTATCGAGGTCACGCGCCACACGGCCGTGAGCGACGACGGCACCGAGGTGCCCTACACCGTCATGCGAGGCCCGGGCCCCGACGGACCGCGACCGACGATCCTCTACGGCTACGGCGGGTTCGAGGTGTCCATGCGGCCCGCCTACGCCGCTCTGCGCGGTGCGCTGTGGCTTGAGGATGGCGGCGTGTACGTGGTGGCCGGGATCCGCGGTGGCGGCGAGTACGGTCCGTCGTGGCACCGAGCTGCGATACGGGAGAATCGCCCCCGGGCATTCGAGGA
Organism: Dietzia sp. ANT_WB102; assembly: GCF_008369165.1. Lineage (NCBI taxonomy): Bacteria > Bacillati > Actinomycetota > Actinomycetes > Mycobacteriales > Dietziaceae > Dietzia > Dietzia sp. ANT_WB102. The sequence goes on along the minus strand of NZ_VOBA01000001.1, from coordinate 1,248,802 downwards.
CTTCGCGTCCGTCGCCCGAACCCTCGTCGACACGGGTGTGACGACCCGCGACCAGCTCGGCGCCACCGGCGGGTCCAACGGCGGCCTGCTGATGGGCGTCATGCTGACCCGCTACCCGGAGCTCTTCGGGGCGCTGGCAATCGCCGTGCCCCTGCTGGACATGAAGCGGTACCACCTCTTGCTGGCAGGCGCGTCGTGGATGGCCGAGTACGGGGACCCGGACTCCGCCGACTGGGACGACTTCCTCGGCGCGTACTCCCCGTACCAGCAGGTACGCCCCGCCTCCGAGGTCCGCTATCCGCCGGTCCTCATGACCACCTCGACCCGGGACGACCGCGTCCACCCGGGTCACGCCCGCAAGATGACCGCCGCACTGGATGCCGCGGGACACGAGGTCCAGTACTACGAGAACATCGAGGGCGGGCACGCTGGCGCCGCGGATAATTCGCAGGAGGCCCGGAAGGCGGTCCTCATGTACGAATTCTTCCGGCGTCGGCTTCCTCGTCGTCGTCCCCACCAGGGGTGACGTCGACCAGTTCCCGGCCGATCCACGCCAGCACCCTGGCGACCACCTCGGCGGGGCGGCGCGCCCAGGTGTTGTGGCCGAGTGCCTCCGGCTCCACCTCCAGGGTCGTCCGCGCGGCGGGGAGCATCGCCAGGAGATTGCGGGCGGCGCTCGCCGGGGCCAACGGGTCATCTGCGATCACCACGGCCAGCGCCGGCACGGTGACGCGCGCCAGGCCCGCCGGGTAGTCCACGTCGGCGCGGGCCGGCTGCATGATGCCGGTGGCCGCGAGCCTCGACCAGTCGCGGATCCGGTCGGCCGGAATCTTGCTCCTGGCCCCGAAGACCTGGCCCGGCACGTGCCCGGACACCCAGCCCAGCAGAGGCAGGACCACCGAGGCGGCGCGCAGTTTGACACCGAGAGAACCGGGGAAACCGCGATGGAACGGCGACTGGGCAGCCACCGCGACCAGGCCCGCGACCCGCGGATCGTGCCGGGCCAGGTGGTAGACGCCGATCTGCGCACCCATGCTGTGGCCCAGCAGCACGACGGGTCGGCGCCCGAAGCGCTGCTCCATAGCGTCCAGCGCGAGCGGGACGTCCTCGGCCGCACTCTCGTGGTAGCCGGCCGGGCCGCTGCGACGACCGATCCGGTAGGTGCTCTCGCCCTGGCCGCGGAGTTCGGTGATCGCGACGTCGAGCCCCTCTGCCGCGAGCGCGCGGGCGAGCGGGAGGTAGTAGCGGGCGCCGACGGCGATGCCCGGCAGCACCAGGATCGCGGGCCGACGCTCGTCCCGCCGATCTGCTTCGACGATCAGCAGCGGGCTGGTGCTGCCGTCCGAGTGGTGTAGCTCGACGCGCTGCGGGTCCTCGATCCTGGTCATGCGTACAGGATGCCGGACTGCGCTCCGTTATGCGACAGCGGCCCCGATGACGACGAACCCCGCCCCACCTGTCATCGGTGGGGCGGGGTTCGTCGGCGTCCGAGGCGCCTGGTGCGGCACCCGGGTCAGGGGATCAGAGGGCTCCCCAGCGCGCGCCCATGGCATCGGCCATCATCGGCCAGGACTGCTTGAGGTCGTCCTCCCAGTAGCCCCACGAGTGCGTGCCGTTGGGCGCGAAGTCGAAGTGAGCCGGGATGCCGAGCTCGCCGAAGCGGCGGGCGAGGTTGGCCGTGCAGTACTGGGTGGCCGCCTCGATGACGCCGCCAACGATCGCCTGGTTCGCGAGTGCCGGGACGCTGTTCTTCAGACGCCAGTTCTCCAGCGACTCGTGCGGTCCGGGCAGTCCGTTGCCAGTGGAGATGAACATGGCGGGGAGCTGCCCGCGGTCCATCTGATCCTTGAAGCGGAAGGCACCCCAGACAGGATCGTTATCGAACCAGCCGTTATTGCCCACCTTGGGCTCGCCCGGGAACGGGCCCCACATGTTGTCCAGGTTGGCGCCGCCACGCAGGCCGGTGACGATGTTGATGAACTCGTGGCCGATCGGGGTAGAGGTCTCGGCACAGCCCGAGTAGGAGCCGATGGCCTGAAAGACGCCCGGGTGCTTCTGCGCGATCGTCAGGACCGAGGTGGCGGTCATGGAGATGGCGGCGAGACCGCGCTTGCGCGCGTTTCCGGTGTTGCCGCCGTACTTACCCTCGAACAAGTTCGGGAGCTCCTTGGCCAGGTACGTCTCGAACGCCATCGGACGGGTGGTCTCGCGGGCGTACCGGGTCTGGACGTTGGGATCGTGCTTCTGCCAGTCCGTGTAGTACGAGAAGGCGCCACCGATCGGAGTGACGGTCCAGGCGTCTTTGTCAGCCATGAACTTCTTGACGTCGGACTGCGCCTGCCAGGTGGCCGAGTCCTCGCCGCCGCCGGCGCCATTGATCAGGTACAGCACCGGGGCCTTGGCATTGCCGTCTCGCGGGGGCTGGACGATGTTGGGGACCTCGGCGGCCATCTTGTCGGACCAGACCGAGACGATGAGGCGACCGTCGGGAAGCCTGGTCTCGACGACCTTATTCCCGGCCGTGGCCTTGGTGTACTGAATGTTGCCGCCCTGGGCCTGGGCCGTGCCCGTGGCGACGACGGGGACCATGGCCGCAGCGAGGGCCGCTGCAGCGACCTTCGTGCCCAACCGCTTCACTGAACGCATATTTTCGACGCCTTACATTCTCGTTGTTCACAGACGGACCCGGGCATCCTCTTACTGAGAAAGCTAACCCGACTCCCAGTAGTCACACAAGTCTCATCAACCACACTGGCATCGCCGGCGTGCTCGCAAGACGGAGTATCGCGCCCGCATGGCACTGTCCGAGGTTCCCACATCCAGACGGAACGAGGGAAACCGCGGAGCCAGCCACTGCGGCTCACGTCAACATTATCGACGGCAACCGGCCGCCCGTTACCAAAATGAATTAATCCATACGCGCGAGCCACTGTCACGCGCCGAACAACCGGTACCGACGGCATCAAGAAGGGCCCCGGGCCGCAGCCCGGGGCCCTTCCTCAGGACGATTCCCGACTCAGGCCTTCATGAAGCCGTTCGCGATTGCCGCCTGGAGGTCTTCACCGGCGAAGTAGCCGATGCCCTTGACCAGGTTGTTGACCCAGCCGAGCATGTCAGAGAGGACATCGAAAGTCCCCTCCGGGCCGAAGATGCCGCCCAAGCTGCCGTCGGCTCCGAATGCGTCGCTGCCCATGATTATCTCCTTGAAGTACGTAGCGAGTGAGGTGGACCGTCACTCAGGGAAACTGAAAAGGTGACCGCCGTTAGGCCCGCGGTCGCGGCACAGGGCCGGAATGCGATTCCAGGAAGAGGTCCGGGGTCACGCATCGCCGACAGGCGCAGCCTGTCCGAGGCTGCCCAGGACGGCGTCCAGACCCTCGCCGGCAAGCGAGCCCGTCATTCCAACGACGCCGTCGAGGATGTTCTTGACCGCCGTGATCGCGTCGCTGATGGCCTTGAAGTCAGGCATGGTTTTCTCCCTTTTGCTGTGATGTCGCCCCGGCTCGCGGGGGCCCGAGTAAGGCTAGCCTAAGTCGCAGTAAAATTCATCATGACCTGCGTCTCGACCCGCCCGTGTGGCGCCAGATTCCCTCCCAACGCCGAGCGTGTGCCCAAAGTCACTGTAAACCACACGCGCTTAAGAAGTCTCATTAATAGAAGCGTTCCAAACGAAATTCTTACGATACTCACCCGGAGGACGATCGCTGCGCATCGGCAGTTCACCTATGTCACTCCACATTCACCTCCCCAATTCGGACCAGATGCCCACGCCGCACCCCTCGACAACGCGGCCGAACTGACCACTGCCAGGCGCAAATAGGCCGTGGCCCGCACCGGAGATCCGGTACGGGCCACGGCCGTGTTTGCTGGGATGGGCTACATCAGAAGCCCATGCCGCCCATCTCGTCGCCACCCGGCATTGCGGGGGCGGCGGGCTCGGGCTTGTCGGCCACGACGGCCTCGGTGGTGAGGAACAGCGCGGCGATCGACGCGGCGTTCTGCAGCGCCGAACGGGTCACCTTGACCGGGTCGTTGATCCCGGCCTTGAGCAGGTCCTCGTACTCGCCGGTGGCGGCGTTGAGCCCCTCGGCACCCGGCAGGTTACGGACCTTCTCGGCCACGACGCCCGGCTCGAGGCCGGCGTTGAGGGCGATCTGCTTGAGGGGGGCGCTGAGCGCGACCTTCACGATGTTCGCGCCGGTCGCCTCCTCGCCCTCCAAGGACAATCCGCTGATGGCGGCCTCGGACTTGACCAGGGCGACGCCGCCGCCGGCGACGATGCCCTCCTCGACGGCGGCCTTGGCGTTACGCACCGCGTCCTCGATGCGGTGCTTGCGCTCCTTGAGCTCCACCTCGGTCGCCGCGCCCGCCTTGATGACGGCGACGCCGCCGGCGAGCTTGGCGAGGCGCTCCTGGAGCTTCTCGCGGTCGTAATCCGAGTCCGAGTTCTCGATCTCGGCCCGGATCTGGTTGACCCGGCCCTCGATCTGGCCCTGGTCGCCAGCACCCTCGACGATGGTGGTCTCGTCCTTGGTCACGACGACCTTGCGGGCCTTGCCGAGCATGGAGATGTCGGCGGTCTCGAGCGAGAGGCCGACCTCCTCGGAGATGACCTGGCCACCGGTGAGGATGGCGATGTCCTGGAGCATGGCCTTGCGGCGGTCACCAAAGCCCGGGGCCTTGACGGCGACGGACTTGAAGGTGCCCCGGATCTTGTTAACGACCAGGGTCGACAGGGCCTCGCCCTCGACGTCCTCGGCAATGATCAGCAGCGACTTGTTCTCGCCGATGACCTTCTCCAGCAGCGGGAGCAGGTCCTTGACGGTCGAGACCTTGCCGGAGACCAGCAGGACGTACGGATCCTCCATGACCGCCTCCTGGCGCTCCGGATCCGTCATGAAGTACTGCGAGATGTAGCCCTTGTCGAAGCGCATGCCCTCGGTGAGCTCGAGGTCCAGGCCGAAGGTCTGGGACTCCTCGACCGTGATCACGCCCTCCTTGCCGACCTTGTCCATGGCCTGGGCGATGAGCTCGCCGATGGCCGGGTCGCCGGCGGAAATTCCCGCGGTGGCAGCGATCTGCTCCTTGGTCTCGATCTCCGTGGCGGAGTCGATCAGGTGAGCGGTGACGGCCTCGACGGCCTTCTCGATACCGCGCTTGATGCCCATGGGGTTGGCACCGGCGGCGACGTTGCGCAGGCCCTCGCGCACGAGCGCCTGGGCGAGAACGGTGGCGGTGGTGGTTCCGTCGCCGGCGACGTCGTCAGTCTTCTTGGCGACCTCCTTGACGAGCTCGGCGCCGATCTTCTCGTACGGCTCCTCGAGCTCGATCTCCTTGGCGATGGAGACACCGTCGTTGGTGATCGTGGGGGCGCCCCACTTCTTCTCCAGCACGACGTTGCGGCCCTTGGGGCCGAGCGTGACCTTGACGGCGTCGGCGAGCTGGTTGAGACCGCTCTCCAGGCCGCGCCGGGCCTCTTCGTCGAACGCGATCATCTTTGCCATGGGGTGAATCATCCTCCGGGTATGGGGTGACACGCGTGTGGTCAGCGTCGGTGCCCGCGACGGACGGTGCGGACCGTGTCGGATCCGCGCCTCACCTTGCGACCTCAGTTTTCAGATCTTGCTGGCACTCAGGGTAGCCGAGTGCCAATCGCTTTTCTAGCACTCGCCCCCGACGAGTGCAAAGGTCCCGAGCGGAAGATCGCGCTCGGCGAACAACCGTCATATCCCCGGGCACTGACCTACCATCGAGACGCTGTCTCACCCACCCGCCGGAAAGGCTCGTCAATGCCCACCGAACCCGCCCCCGAAGGCCCCATCGAGAACTCAATAGAGATCGACGCCCCACCGGCCCGGGTCTGGGAGGTTATCTCTGAGGTCCGCAACGCCCCCCAGTGGAGCAGCCAGGCGTGGAAGGTCTTCGCCCTCGGTGGCCGCACCGCCAAGGGGACGTGGGCGTTGAACCTCAACAAACGCGGGCCACTCGTCTGGCCCACGACCAGTCGCGTGGTGGAGTTCGAGCCCGGACGCCGGTTCGCGAACCGCATCACCGAGAACACCACCGTCTGGGCCTTCGAACTCGAGCCCACCCCCGCCGGTGGCACCGTCCTCACCGAGCGCCGCGAGGTCCCCGATGGGTTGACCTTCGTCTCCCGGCTCCTCACCGACAAGGTCTTCGGCGGCCAGGAATCGTTCACCACCGAGGTGGACCGGGGCGTGTCCACCTCGTTGCAGCGGATCAAGGCCCTCGCCGAGCGGGGCTGAGCCGAGTGTCGCGGGCCATAGCGGCCCTCGTTGTGGGGTCACTGGTCGCGTCCCTCACCGGGTGCGCCTTGCGGCAGGGAGCCGACGACGCCGATGATTCGGTACGCGAGCCCCCCGGCCCCACACTCGCTGCCGGCCCCCCGCCGGCCGACTGGCAGGACGTCCGTAGCCCCACCGGGCTCGTGTACTCGGTGCCGCCGCAGTGGGAGGTCGGGGACCCATTCGGGGTCGACGACGAGGGCATCGATCCCGGATCGGACTGGGGCTCGGGCTACGTCACCACCGCCAACGCCATCGCCGACCGCGACTACTGCCGAATCGGAGGCCTGAGCTTCCGGACCCTGGCCGGCATCAGTGCGACAACGTTGCCGGGTGATGCGCGCGAGCAAGCGGAGTCGGCGTCCCGGGCCATGGCGGACTCGATCGACCGACGCTTCACCCAGGCCGGCGCGGACGTTCCGGTGCCGGAGGCCCGCAGCATCGGGGTCTCGGGAGCGCCCGCCTGGTACGTGTCACTGCGCGGCCAGGTGAGGCCCCCGCGCAACGACTGCACCCCTCCGACCATCCGCTTCGACACCATCGCGGTGTCCACGCTAGGCCCGGACGGTGCGCCCGCCTCGATCGTGTTCGTCCTCATGACCGACGAGGGTGAACCCGACGTGCAGCCCACGGAGACGATCGACACCGTGGTGGCGTCGCTGCGCTACGACAACTCGGTGTGACGCGCGCCGATCGCGGCACTCCCGCTTCAGGCCGCCGCAGTCGCGCCGCGCTCGCCCGCAGCGGGACCACCTGCGACGGGATCGCCCACGACGGCCGGCACCGACCCGTCGTCACCCTCGAAGATCTCGGCCCAACCCTGCTCGCAGCACGCCCACGCCCAGCCGGCGTCGGCCGCGACGCCGGGTACATCCACAGGGACGGTTCCACGACGCAGCGGTTCTTCCGGGCCGCCGGACATCTCGATCAGCAGGCAGCCGCCGGAGCGCTCATAGCGGAACCAGCGCTCGTCGTCGACCTCGAGCTCCAACCGATCGCCGTCGACCAGCAATTTGCCGATCAGCTGAGCCAGTAGCTCGTGGGTGACCCACGGGAGGGTGCCGCGCGGGCGGCCGCGGACCTCATGGTCAACGATCCCCGCCCCCACCATCGTGGGGCGACGGTGGACATCGATGTCGATGCGCTCACGCGGGTCAGCCACAAGTCCCAGCTCGGGCGAAGTCACGCGGAGCTGGCGCGGGGCGGCGAACCGCATGACGGCGTTGACCACGAGAGGGCGCGTGATGACCTCGGGCCGGATGACAACGCTGACGCCCTCGATCTCCGGGCGGGCACACAACGCACCGGTCTCACCGACGGCGTCGGCCTCGGGGAAACGCTCCGACACCTCGTCGCGCAGTGCCTCGAGGTCCGCGCGCACATGCGGAGGCAGCTCGTCGAGGCTCGCGAGCTGGCACAACTCCCCCTCCACTGGGGTGACAACGATCACAAAGCTGCTCATGCCCCCACCATACTTCACGTGTCGTTCACCTACCGTTCATCTCACGCAGACCGTGTCGCATCAGGGAACTACTCTGTGCGCATGGCCGACTCCTCCGCGTTCGCTGATCCCCACCCCGATCTCGCACCGCTCGCCTCCGCGGTCTCCACCCAGCTCGACCGCGCCCGATCGGACCTTGCCGACCTCGTGGCCGTGCCGTCGGTGCACGATGCCGAGCCCGATGCCTGCGCCCGCGCCTGCGATCTGGTCCGCACGTTGCTGGCGGACCTTCCGGTCCCCGGCCTGGGCCCCGACGCGGTCGAGGTGATCGAGACCTCGGACGGGTCGCGCGCGGTGTTCGCCCACCGACCCGCCGCGCCCGGTCGCCCCACTGTGCTGCTGTACAGCCACTACGACGTGCAGCCCTCCGGGGATCCGGGCGAGTGGACGACGTCGCCGTGGGAGCTGACCGACCGCGACGGCCGGTGGTACGGCCGCGGCGCCGCGGACTGCAAGGGAAACTTCGTCGTACACCTCACCGCCCTGCGCGCCCTCGCGTCGCTCGGTGACGGCGCAGATCCGCTGGACGGCCTGGGAATCCGACTCGTCGTGGAAGGTTCCGAGGAGACCGGCGGAGGGGGGCTGGACGATCTCGTGGCCGATCGGCCCGAACTGGTGGCAGCGGACGCAATCCTCATCGCTGATTCCGGGAACGTCGCGGTCGGTACCCCCACGCTCACGACCAGCCTGCGAGGGATCGCGAACCTTGTCGTCACCGTCGACACCCTGGAGGCGGGCGTCCACTCCGGCCAGTTCGGGGGCGCCGCGCCCGACGCGCTGGCCGCGCTCATCTCGATCCTGTCCTCGATGCGCGACCCCCACACCGGGGCGACCACCGTCGACGGCCTGGACTTCACCGGCGAGTGGGACGGTCAGTCCTATCCCGAGGAGACATTCCGCGCCGACGCCGGGGTCCTCGAGGGAGTAGGGGTCTCGACGGCGGCGCCGCTCGCGGACCTGGTGTGGTCGCGGCCCGCGGTGACCGTGCTGGGCATCGACTGCCCGCCGGTCGAGGGTGCGATCGCCGCCGTCCAGCCCCGCGCCCGCGCCCTGGTCAACCTGCGCGTGCCGCCGGGCATGGATCCGCTCGAAGCGCAGCGACTGCTCAGCGAGCACATCGAGCGGCGCCGGCCTTGGAACGCCCGGATCAGCGTGGATCCAGAGGCCATTGGTCACCCGTTCCGCTCGGTCCCCGCCGGCGGCTCGAACCCGGTTCACGACCTGCTCTCGCAATGCCTCGCACATGCCTACGGCGCGGACGAGGTCGCAGTGGTGGGCTCCGGGGGGTCGATCCCGCTGTGCACGGCGCTGCAGCGCGCGCATCCGGACGCGAGCATCGCGCTCTTCGGCGTCGAGGACCCAGCGGCCGCGATCCACTCCCCCGATGAGAGCGTCGACCCTCGGGAGATCGAGCGCATCGCGCTGGCCGAGGCGGCGTTCCTCCAGCGGTACGTCTGAACAGCTGGCGCAGGCGGGCGTAGAACCGCGCGGTCGGCCTGCCTGCCCCCCACAGCGCCCATACCGGTAACGGTGTGACGGGCTGGGTCGATACTGTTTCCAGTGGTGGCTGCACGCTCCGGCCGCCCGGAAGAAGGAGCTGCCATGACCGTGCCCGAACTCGCCCACCGCGTCCGCCGCGCGGGTCGCGCTCTACTCGCCACCGCCACCGCCACCGTGCTGGCAGTAGGGCTGGCTCCCGCCTCGGCGCAGGCGCAGGCGCTGCCGGGGTCGATCAGCCCCGAGCAGATCGCCAACGACGCGCTCGGCACCATATCCCCGGAGAGCCTCAGCCAGCTCCTCTACTTCGGCAATCTGCCCGGCTCTTCCGGGTCGTCGATGATGGGCATCGCCAACCGCCTCGGCTTCTCACCAAACATGTTCGCCGGGCCGCCGCCGCCGGCGCCGCAACCCAACCCGAGCATCACCACGACGCGGGTTGTGGGCAAGGACATCGACGGTCGCTATGAGCGGTGGCTCATCGACTCCGCTGACATGAAGCGCGGGATCACCGTAGAGGTCTACCGCGCCGCCAACCCCAACGCGCCGTTCCTCTACCTCCTCGACGGTGTCGGCTCCGAGCTGCCCAGCGGCTTCATGCAGTGGGGTGCGGCCGAGCAGTTCCGTGACCAGAACGTCAACCTCGTCATCCCGACCGGCGGTCAGGGTTCGATGTGGGCGGACTGGAACCAGCAGGACCCGGTTCTGGGCCTCAGCAAGTGGGAAACCTTCATCACCCGCGATCTGCCTGCGCTCGTGGAACCTCAGGTCAGTTCCAATCGCAGCCGCGCGATCGGTGGTATCTCAATGGGCGCCGGCGCGGCCGTGACCATCGCGACCCGCCACCCCGACCTCTACAAGGCCGTCTTCGGCGTCTCGGGCTGCTACTCCACCGACGCCCTCGGGCAGATCCTCACCCGCTACACCGTAGAGAGTCGCGGTGCGACGCTGACCAACATGTGGGGCGAGCCGGGCAACGCACAGTGGGTGTCCAACGACGCCATGATCAACGCCGACAAGCTGCGGGGTAAGGCGATTTACCTCTCGTCCGGCACTGGCGTCGCCAACCCGGGCGACTGGGAGAACTACAACAACGATGCTCCCAACTTCGTCGCCGGCATGGCGCTCGAGCAGGCCACCGGTCAATGCACGCGCGCCGCGGACCGCCGCCTGCGCGAGCTGGGTATCCCGGCGCGCATCGATCACTTGCCGACCGGGATGCACAACTGGTCGTACTACTCCAAGCAGATCCCCGTCGCCTGGAACGCCATCCGGGGCGCCCTGTAGCCCCACCGGGACCCCGGGCACCCCGGACTGGCCGCGATACGCTCACTCGCGTGAACCCCCGCCCGGATCTTGACCTGACCCTGCGCCTGTCGGCGTCCGCGGCCGACTCCCGACGGGGGATCGTCCGCGCGCGCCCCGAGGTGATTCTCGCGCTGGGGATGCGGGAATGGGACGCCCTCGAGATCGTGGGAGCCCGCACCACCGGCGCCGTGGTCGCCGCGGCGGCCAAAGATGCTCCCAGCGGCGTACTGGTGGTCGATGAAGTGGTGGCGGCCAACTGTGGTCTGGGCGAGGACGCCCGGGTCACGGTGCGCGCGGCACCGGTGACCGGGGCGCAATCCATCGAGGTGCAGGGTTTACCCCCGGCAGGCCGTGGTGTCGCCGAGCGAGTGCTGCGGTCGGCGCTGCTGGGGAAGGTCGTGCGCGTCGGCGACTCCGTCACGTTGCTGCCGCGTGATCTCGGCCCCGACTTCCCCACTTCCGACACCACCCGCACGCTGCGCAACACCATGGGCGTGCAGTGGAGCACCGAGCTGCTCACCGTCACCGCGACCGTGCCCGACGGGATCGTCTCCGTCCAGCCCACCACCGCAGTCATGACCACCGCCGTGATGACTAGCGCGGTGGCATCCGACGCGGGAACGGGCGGCGCCAGCACCGCGGGCGCGAGACGAACGACGACGACGAGCTCAGCGGGCCCGACCGCTCCCGCGAGTGCCGGGAGCACGGATGTGGCCGGCGGTTCGGCCATCGCGGCCGTCGCGAGGGAGGACCTCGTGGGCGTCGCCGACCAGGCCGAGGTGCTGGAGCAGTGGCTTTCGCTCGCTCTGGATCGGTCGGAGCTGCTGCGCACGCTGGGCGCGTCACCGCACCTCGGGGTGCTCGTGGCGGGACCGCCGGGCGTCGGCAAGGCGACCCTCGTCCGCTCGGTCGCGGGAACACGGCGACTCGAGGTCGTCGACGGGCCCTCGATCGGGGCGCTCGACCCGGCGTCACGGTTGGAGACGGTGCGGGCGGCGGCCGAACGGGCCCGCGAGAAGGGCGGAATCCTGCTCGTCACCGATGTCGATGCGCTGCTGCCCGCCCAGACCGAGCCGGTGTCCACGTTGATCCTTGACCGGTTGCGCTCTGTGGTCGCCGCCCCGGGGTCGGTTCTGGTGGCAACGTGCGTGCGCCCCGACGATGCCGATGCCCGGCTGCGGGAACCCGACGTGTGCGACCGGGTCCTGGACCTGCCCCTGCCTGATGCGGCCGACCGTGCCGCACTACTGGAAGTCATGCTCCGGGGCGTTCCCAGCGCGACCCTGGATCTGCCGGCCGTCGCCGACCGCACTCCCGGCTACGTCGCCGGCGACCTACGGGCTCTCACCCGGGAGGCGGCCCTGCGGGCGGCCGGCCGGGCTGCAGGCGAGGATGGGTCCGTCCCTTCGGCCGCCCGCCTCGAACAGGACGATCTACTGGGGGCGATAGGTGTGATTCGTCCGCTGTCGCGGTCGGGCACCGCGGAGTTGAGCCTGGGATCAATCACCCTCGACGACGTGGGTGACATGCGGGAGGTGCGTCAGGCGCTCACCGAGACGGTGCTGTGGCCGCTGCAGCACCGCGACTCCTTCGAACGGCTCGGAGTGCAGCCACCGAGGGGCGTGTTGCTGTACGGCCCACCGGGCTGTGGCAAGACATTCATCGTGCGGGCCCTTGCCGCGAGTGGTCGGTTAACGGTGCACATGGTCAAGGGCGCCGAGCTCATGGACAAATGGGTCGGGTCCTCGGAGAAGGCCGTACGCGACCTGTTCCGCAAAGCCCGCGATTCGGCGCCTTCGCTGGTGTTCCTCGACGAGATCGACGCGCTGGCCCCGCGCCGCGGTCAGACCGGAGACTCGGGAGTGGGCGACCGTGTGGTCGCAGCCCTGCTCACCGAGCTCGACGGGGCGGAACCACTGGGAGATGTGGTGATCCTCGGCGCCACCAACCGCCCCGAGCTCATCGACCCAGCCCTCCTGCGTCCGGGGCGGCTGGAGCGCCTGGTCTTTGTGCCCCCGCCCGACGCCGAGGCCCGCGCCGATATCCTCCGGGCCGCCGGGCGGGACGTCCCCCTGGCCGAGGACGTGGACCTGGCAGAACTCGCCGCCGGTCTGGACGGCTACTCGGCAGCGGACTGCGCGGCCCTGCTGCGGGAGTCGGCGCTGACCGCGATGCGGCGCGACATCGACGCCGCCGAGGTCACCGCCGATGACGTGGCGCGCGCCCGCCGCGCGGTCAGGGCCTCACTCGATCCGGAGCAGGTGGAGAACCTGCGGCAGTTCGCCGAGCGGCGCGAGAACTGACCCGCGCGAAATCTGAGCCGCGGTGGAGCTGAGTGGCGGGATTCGCGCTGGCGGCCTACTGTGTGTAGCCATGCGGAAGATTCTCGTAGTAGCCGGACGTAACGGGGCCTGACAGACCGGCACCCCTGTTGCGTGGTTACTCCTTCTCCGTCGGTCACTGTACCGACGTAGAGAAACGAGAACGCCATGAACACCACCGCCAACACCACCTTCGACCAGCCCGACACGACGTCAACCACGTCCTCGTGCCCTTTCTTCACGCGGTTCGGTCGCCGCCTGCCGCGGGGGTTCGCCGCCGCGGCCGCGGGTCTGGACTGGCGCACACTGGTCGATACCTACGCGCCGTCGTCTGACCACTTCCATCTGTCCGACTTCTCGCGCCGCCCACTCGGCCGGGGCATCACCGCTTACGAGGCGATCCTGGCCACCCGCACGGCCGGGGATGCCCCCGGGGAGTTCACCGCCCACCGACTGACCACCGAGTCCTGCGGCGACGTCGCGGCCATGTCCGACATGTTGGGCCAAGTCGGCGCCCGGACCGAGATCGAGCGCTTCCACCAGTACGAGGGCCACTCCTTCGGCCAGACCGAATCCTGGTGCACCATCCTGCGGGCCAGCTGCGGCCGACGCGAGACGTGGGCGCTGGGGTTCGGGCAGACCTCCTCCGATGCCTCCATCTCCGCGCTACTCAGTGCCGCCACCCTCCTCCACCTGCGCTGAAGGTGGGCCAGAAACACTGTTCTGTAAAGTGATCGCTGGAACCACGCCCCGGTCGACCCCCGGCTCCCCGCCGTTTCACGGCGGGTTCGTCCGCACGTCGTCGTCCGATCGACGCTAGGAGAGGAGCCGCCGGTGATCGTGATCCTCGCGGCCCATGCCGTGGCCGCTCTGATCGCGATTCCGCTGGTGTTGAGGCTGGGTCGCCGCGCCTTCCCGCTACTGGCCCTGGTCCCCGCCGCCGGTGCGGTGTGGGTGGCAGCCCACCTCGACAGCGTTCCCACGGAGTCCATCCAGTGGGCTCCCACTGTCCACCTCGCGCTGGACCTGCGGATGGACGCCCTGTCCGCGCTGATGTCCCTCATCGCGCTCGGTGTGGGCGCGTTGGTCCTCATCTACTGCACCTGGTACTTCGACGACTCCGAACCGCGGCTACACCTGTTCGCGGCGGAACTCGTCGCCTTCGCGGGCGTCATGTTCGGGCTGGTTGTGGCCGACAACATGATCCTTCTGTACATCTTCTGGGAGATCACCTCCGTCCTGAGTTTCCTGCTGGTCGGCCACTACGCCGAGCGGGCCACGTCCCGCCGCGCAGCCACGCAGGCGCTGCTGGTGACCACCCTCGGCGGGCTGGCGATGCTCGTCGGCATGATCATCCTGGCGCAGGAGGCCGGGTCGTACCTGCTCAGCGACATCGTCGCGTCCCCGCCGTCCGGGACGCTCGTGCACTGGGCGCTCGCACTTGTCATCGTCGGCGCGACGAGCAAATCCGCCATCGCGCCCCTGCACTTCTGGTTGCCGGGGGCGATGTCCGCCCCGACCCCGGTGAGCGCGTACCTGCACTCCGCAGCCATGGTCAAGGCCGGAGTCTTCCTGGTCGCAGCGTTCAGCCCGGGGATGTCCGGCTCGGCCACGTGGCAGTTGCCCCTCATCGCCCTGGGACTGGGGTCCCTGCTCATGGCCGGATGGCGGGCGCTGCGCGAGACCGATCTCAAGCTGGTGCTGGCCTTCGGCACGGTATCGCAGCTGGGCTTCCTGCTGGTGCTGGTGGGAATCGGCTCCCGGAACACCATGCTTGCCGGGCTGACCATGCTACTGGCCCACTCGCTGTTCAAATCGTCCCTGTTCATGGCGGTCGGAGTGATCGACAAGACCACCGGGACCCGCGAGATCCGCGAACTGTCCGGCCTCGGTCGCACCCGCCCCGCCCTGGCGGTGTTCTTCACGCTCGCCGCCGCCTCGATGGCGGGACTGCCTCCGCTCCTGGGGTTCATCGGCAAGGAAGCCGCGTTCGCCACGGTGCTGTCCGAGGAGCGACTGCACGGGATGCCGTCACTCGTCGTCACTGCGGGATTGGTCGCGGGTTCGGTGCTCACCTTCGCCTACACCGCCCGCCTGGTCATGGGCGCCTTCCGCGCGAAGGCGTCCTTCCGCGACGGGATCAGCCCCGCCGTCGCCGACTCAAAGCCCGTCAGCCCGCTGTTCCTCTCGGTCCCCGCCGCCCTCGCCGTGGCCGGCCTGGTGCTCGGACTGTGGTCGGCCCCCGTCGAGAACCTCCTCGCCCGCTTCGTGGACGCCGCGTTCCCTCCCGGAAGCCCGTGGCGTGGCGGCGAGACCTACCACCTCGGGCTGTGGCACGGCCTCGACGTCCCACTGGCGCTCACGGTGGTCGTGTACGTGCTGGGGACCATGCTCTACGTCGCCCAGCGGACGGTTGAGCGCATGCAGTTCGAGTCGCCCGCTCTGGGTAACGCCGACCGCATCTACGACGCCGTCCTGCGCTTCTTCGACTTGTTGTCACTGCGCCTGACGGCGAGCATCCAGCGCGGCTCCCTCCCGCTGACTCTAGGCATCATCCTGTTCACGCTGGTGTTGTTCCCGTTCGTCTCCCTGCTGGTCGGCACCCGCGAGGGCCTGCGAATGGAACTGTCGAACAACCCCGTCGTGCTGTTCGTCATGATCCCCATGGCCATCGCCGCGGTCGCCGCCACCGTCCTGCGCAACCGCCTCGCCGCGGTGATCAGCATGTCCGTCACCGGCTACGGTCTCGCCATCATCTTCGCCTTCCACGGCGCCCCTGACCTGGCACTCACCCAGGTCCTGGTCGAGACGCTGATGATGGTGGCGTTCGTCCTCGTGCTGCGCACAATGCCCGCCGAGGTCCCGCTGTCTGCCGGCTTCCGACGGATGCGTGCCTGGCTCGGCATCGGGGTGGGCCTGCTCGTGGTGATCGTCGGCGCCTACGCCATCAACGCCCGCCAGGACCCGGCCGTGTCCACGGTCTTCCCGGACATCGCCTACGGCATCGGAAACGGCGCCAACGCCGTCAACGTCACCTTGGTCGACATCCGCGCCTGGGACACCCTCGGCGAGATCACGGTGCTGCTCGTCGCCGCCACCGGTGTGGCCAGCCTGGTCTTCCGTAACCGTCGCTACGGCTCGGGGCCGCGCATCGCCGACGCCGACAAGACCCGCTCCGGCCGACGCGGCATGGAGGCGGCCCGGATCGTCATCGAGGCGCCCGGCGCGTCCCCGGGCCGCTGGCTCGTCGGCGCGACCGTCCGCGACCCGCGCGCCCGTTCCCTTGTCCTCGAAGTCACCACCAGGCTCATCTTCCCCACGATGATGATCCTCAGCCTGTACTTCTTCTTCGCCGGCCACAACAACCCCGGGGGCGGCTTCGCCGGCGGCCTGGTGGCGGGCCTCGCCCTGGTCCTGAGGTACATCGCCGGCGGCCGCTACGAACTCGGGGAGGCCCTCCCGATCGATGCCGGCCGCATCCTCGGGGTCGGACTCCTGCTCGCCGCCGGGACGGCCGCCACCTCCATGGCGTTCGGCGCGCCCCCACTGTCCAGCGCCACCTTCGAGTGGACGCTCCCGGTGTTTGGTGACGTCAAGTTCGTCACGGCGATGATCTTTGACGCGGGGGTGTACCTCATCGTCGTCGGCCTCGTTCTCGACATCCTCCGCAGTCTCGGTGCCCGGCTCGATCTCGACGCCGAGGACCTCGCGGAACTCCGCGCCATCTACGTCGACGCCACCGATTCGCCGTCCACCGCCTCCCTGCGCAGCGTCCCCGGCGTCGACGGCGCCGCGCCGAGGTCCGATCTGTCCGCCCGCCGCGCCGCCCGACTCGAGGCCGCCGAGAACCAGGGCGCCTCTCCCCGGGGGATGCCATGACCGCCGACTTCGCGCTGCTCTTCCTCGCCGGCATCCTCAGCGCCGCCGGCGTCTACCTACTGCTCGAGCGGTCGATCATCAAGATCCTGCTCGGCATCATGATCCTGTCCAACGGCGTCAACCTGTTGCTGTTGGCCTCAGGTGGCGCCCCCGGGAACCCGCCCATCCGCGACCGGGGCTGGGGCGACAACGCCGTCGACTCCGACCCACTGTCCCAGGCGATGATCCTCACCGCCATCGTCATCACCGCCGGCGTCGGCGCGTTCATCCTCGCGCTGGCCTACCGCTCGTACCAGTTCACCACCGTGGATGAGGTCGCGGACGACGCCGAGGACACCAAGATCGCCAAGCGCTCCCCCACCGACACCTGGTCGGCGCCCGACCGCGACGCCTCCGACGACCTGACCACAGGCCTGCCCACGGAGCTCGGTGATTACGTGGACTACGACGACGAGGACCTCGAGGACGCCGAGGCCGAGGCCGCCGCGGGCACCCGCGCGGAGGCCACGTCGCGAGCCGAGGCCGAAGCCCGAAGGATGAACCGTCGCGAGCGGCGCGACAAGGCGACCGGAGAAGAGGAGGACCTGTGATCTCCCCCGATCTCTTCGGCTACCTCATCCCGTCCGTCTTCCTCGGCCCGCTGCTGGCGGCCGCCCTGTGTCTGGTCGTTTCCCGCCGGCCGCGGGTCCAGAACATCATCACGATCATCACCCTGGCCGGGGTGCTGGCCGTGTCGGGGATCCTGCTGGTGCTCACCGAACAGCACGGGATGCACACCGTCCAGGTGGGAGGGTGGGACGCCCCGGTCGGCATCACCCTGGTCGCGGACCGGCTCAGCGCGCTCATGCTGTGTGTGTCCGCCGTGGTCCTGCTGACTGTCATCGTCTACGCCGTCGGTCAGGGTGTCCGTGACGGCGACGGTGACCAGCCGACCTCGGTATTCCTACCCACCTACCTCGCGTTGGCGGCCGGCCTCAACGCGGCGTTCATCGCCGGCGACCTGTTCAACCTCTTCGTTGGGTTCGAGATCCTGCTGGCCGCCTCCTACGTTCTGCTGACGTTGGGGGCCAGCCAGGAACGCGTCCGCGCGGGTGTGTCGTACACCGTCGTGTCGATGGTGTCCTCCACCGTCTTTCTCCTCGGCATCGCGCTGACCTACTCCGCCACCGGGACCCTCAACCTGGCGCAACTCGCCACCCGCATGGCCGAGGTCCCGGACGGTGTGAGGAACACCATCTTCGCGGTGTTCCTCGTCGCGTTCGGTATCAAAGCCGCCGTGTTCCCGCTCTCCACCTGGCTGCCGGACTCCTACCCGACCGCGCCCGCCCCGGTCACCGCCGTGTTCGCTGGCCTGCTCACCAAGGTCGGCGTGTACGCGATCATCCGCTTCCACACCCTGGTGTTCCCCGGCGGCAGCATGGACGGGGTCCTCCTGGTGGCCGGCCTGCTCACCATGGTCGTCGGCATCCTCGGCGCGATCGCCCAGTCGGACATCAAACGAATACTGTCGTTCACGCTGGTCAGTCACATCGGCTACATGATCTTCGGCATCGCCCTGTCCACCGAGGCCGGGCTGAGCGCCGCGATCTACTACGTCGGTCACCACATCATCGTCCAGACCACGCTGTTCCTCGTCGTGGGCCTGATCGAACGGCAGGCGGGTTCGTCCTCCCTCCGCCGCTTGGGGTCACTCGGCGTCGTCAGCCCGGTGCTGGCCGTCACGTTCCTCGTCCCGGCGCTCAACCTGGGTGGCATCCCGCCGTTCTCCGGTTTCGTCGGCAAACTCGCTGTGATCCAGGCGGGGGCCGAGGTCGGCGGCGCACTCATGTGGGTTCTCGTCGCGGGCGCCATGGTCACGAGCCTGCTCACTCTCTACGTGATGACGCGCGTGTGGTCCAAGGCGTTCTGGCGCCCCCGCGCCGACGCCCCCGAGGGTGCGATTGCCCTGGCCAAGCCGCTCGCACTGCTGCCGTCCGACGAGTACGTCGAGTTCGACGAACGCGACGAGGTCGGCCGGATGCCGTGGACCATGCTCGCCCCCACCTGGGCGCTCATCGCCGTCTCACTGCTCATGACCATCTTCGCGGGCCCACTCCTCGAGGTCACCGACGGCGCCGCCGCGAGCCTGATGGGGCGCAGTGAGTACCTTGAGACCGTCCCCGCCGATGCGTCGCCCGGCCGTGTCGTCGACTCCGTGACGGGGGTGCGCTGACATGGCCAGGAAGATCAAGATGGAGCCCCGGGTATTCGGCGCCCGACTGAGCATGACCCTGTGGCTGGCCGCGGCATGGGTCCTGTTGTGGGGCAACACCGATATCGGGACCATCGCCGCCGGACTGCTGGTGGCGACCTTCGTCATGGTGGTGCTCCCCCTCCCCCGAGTTCCCGTGGAGGGGCTGCTGCGCCCGGTGTCCACGGTGTGGTTGGTGCTTGTGGTGGCCTACTATCTCGTCCGCTCATCGATCGCCGTTGCCTGGCTGTCGGTCCGCCCAACCGCCCCGCCCCGTTCCGCGGTGCTACGCGCACCGATGCGGCTGAAGTCCGACTTCACCCTCGCCTTGGCCGTCAATACCCTGAACCTCCTGCCGGGCGGCATCGTCGTCCGCGTCGATCCCGTCGCCCGATACGTGTACATCCACGTGCTGGACGCCGGCAGCGACAAGGCCGTGGAACAGTTCCGACACCAGACCGCGCACGTCGAGAAGATCTACAAGCGGGCATTCGAACGCGACGAGGACTGGCGGCCGAGCCCAGAGCACTACTGGGCCCCCGCCGACAGCGGCCCGACGGCCGAAGGCACGAACGGGCCCACGGAGTCCGGCGCCACCTCAGAACAGGAGGTCCCCCGGTGACCATCTCACTCATCCTGTGGACCCTGGCGATCATCGCACTGACGGCGGCGCTGGCCCTCACCATGATCCGACTCGTCGCCGGACCCAACACCCTCGACCGCCTGATCTCGCTCGATACGCTGGTCGCGGTCGCCCAGGGCGGCCTCGGCGTCTACATCGCCTGGACCAGGGACACCACACCGGTGGCCGCGCTCGTCGCGCTCGCCCTCGTCGCGTTCCTCGGATCGGTGTCCGTGGCCCGCTTCCGCGTCGGCGACAACGTCGGATCCCCCGAGGAGACACTCTCATGACTGACAACCTGGTGGAGATCGTCTCCGCGCTGTTCGTCCTCGCCGGGGCACTGCTCACTCTGGCCAGCGCCATCGGCCTCGTCCGATTCCGCGACACCCTGAGCCGCATGCACCCGGCGGCCAAGCCGCAGGTCCTCGGGCTCGTGCTGATCCTGTTCGGTGCCGGGGTCCGGATTTACCCGGACATTGACCTCGGAATGCTCGTGCTGGCAGCCATGGTCGCCGTGAGCACCGCGCCCGTGATCGCCAACCGGATGGGCAACCTCGCCTACCGGGAGAGCGTCGAGGACGGCACCATCACTCACGAGGCCCCGGTGCTGGAGAAATTCACCGCTAAAGACATCGACAACCACCGGAGTTCCTGACCGGAACGGCCGCCCAACGCCACGAGCGTCCCGCACGCGCCCGTTTCGGGGCGATGTGTGCGGGACGCTCGTCTCGACGTTAAGTGCGGCGCTGGGCGCCGAAAGGTCAGGGGGCGGGCTGCGCGGGGGCGATTCCGCCTTGCTGCGCGGGGCTCGGGGCGCCGACGCCAGCGCCGGCGGGGGCCTGGCCGCTACCCTCTGCGCCGCCTTCCGCGCCGGGCATGCCGGTCTCGGTGGCGTCGCCCTCGGCGCTGTCAGCCGGGGTGGTCTCCTGCGGAGCCGGGATCGAGCTGGTCGGCCTGGCGTCCTCGGTGTAGCTGGGCAGCGTGTACGGCGCGTCGGCCTCGGCCGGCTGCTCGTTGGGCGGGCTGCACGCGGCCACGGCGAACGCGAGGGCGAGGGCGGGAGCCGCGACCAGGAGGCGGCGGGCGGTCTGACGCGGGGCCATGGGGGCTCCTTCGATCTCGGGAAGCTGCAAGTCGCTAGTGAGCGCGCATCCCGCGGACGGGATGCTCGGGCTCATCATATCCTCAGACGTCAGCGGTTGAGATCCTGGGTGACGATCACGATCACCCCTGGGGCCTCTCCCGCGAGATCCGCTGGTCGCGGCTGGGCGGTGATGCCCAACTGCGCGGCGATCGCCTGGGCGGCCTGCTGCTCACCGGGGCCGGGGCCGTAGAACGCGGTCGACTCGGGGACGACGCCACGGTTAGACGGCATGTTTGCGACGTCTCCGACCGCGAAGCCGTTCTCACGCAGCGCCTCGCCTGTGCGGGCGGCCAGGCCGGTGACGGTGCTGTTGTTGAAGATCTGCACGGGGACGGTCGTCACGTCCGGCACCGCGCCTGCAGGAGCCTCGCCCGCGGGCCGATCCTGTCCGGGTGCTGCGGGATCCCCCGGCGGCGGGGCCGGCGCGTCGGCCCCACCGGGCGCGACGTCCGCGCCATTCGCGCCGGCCTCACCGTTTCCGGCACTCGGGTCTCCCGCACCGTCGGCACCAGCCGCGCCGGATTCGCCGTCGGCGCCCTGCTGGGCCTGCCCGTTCTGCTCGACCTGGGAGGTGGCCTCGGCGGCGGTGGGGCCGGCATCGTCGTCGCTCCCGAACAGCTGGACCAGCCCGACTCCGACCGCCACCACCACGGCGGCGAGCAGCACCATCGCAATGGCGCGGTACGGGGGACCACTCGGCTCGTCGACGGCCGGGCCATCACCCGGGGCGTACCGGTCGTCGGCGCCGTGCGGGCTGCCGAACTCGGCATCGCCGGGCTGCGGGCTGTCGGGCTGCGGGGTGTCGGACTGGGAGCTCACGCGGCCGAGTCTAGGTCAGTCGAGCCGCATTCCCAGGTTGCGCGCCGCGCGTGCCTTCTGTCGGCTCGAGCGCATACGGCGCAGACGCTTGACGAGGAGGGGGTCCGCGGCCAGGGCCTCGGGGCGGTCGATGAGGTCGTTGAGGATCTGGAAGTAGCGGGTGCCCGACATGTCGAACTGCTGCCGGATCGCTTCTTCCTTGGAGCCAGCGAACTTCCACCACTGCCGCTCGAACTCGAGCATCGCCCGGTCGCGGTCGGACAGGACGGGGTCAGCAGCGTTCAGTTCGCTCAGATCCTGCCCGCGTTTGACGTGCACCTCGTGTGCTGCGGCGGCCGATCGACTCATGTGCGCGCCTCCTGGGATACCGGTGTACGGGGGGGTGGTGTACGCCAGTGGTGTGCCGGCGTGAAGTGTGGGCGTGCTGTGCTTGCCTGTGCTGGCCTGTGCTGGCCTGTGCTGGCAGATCACAGCTGGCAGATCACACCGTTGTCATTCTCCCGTAGTGAACCACACACCTCCGACACGCTGCCATGCCCGGCGCTCTAGAATCGACCACCATGGCCGTCCGTCCCATCGTCATCCTCGGCGATCCTGCGCTCCACGCGCCCACCGAGCCCGTCACCGAGTCCCCCGAGGAGCTCACCGAGCTGGTGCAGGACCTCTACGACACGATGGACGCCGCCAACGGGGTGGGGCTGGCCGCCAACCAGATCGGTGTGCGCAAGCGACTGTTCGTCTACGACTGCCCCGACCTCGATACCGAGGACGGTGAGGGCGTCACCCGCGACGAGGTTAACGCTCGCGGCTGGCTCAACCGACGCGGCTGCATCATTAACCCGGTGCTGGAAACGTCCGAGATCCCGGAGACGATGCCGGACCCGGAGGACGATCTCGAGGGCTGCCTGTCCGTCCCCGGCGTGAACTTTCCGCGAGGTCGCGCGTGGTGGGCGCGGGTGACTGGCACCGACGAGCACGGCAAGCCCGTGTCGGTGGAGGGCTTTGGACTGTTCGCCCGCTGCCTGCAGCACGAGGTGGGCCACCTCGACGGCTTCGTCTACACCGATCACCTCATCGGGCGGAACCGCAAGGCCGCCAAGCGTCACATCCGCGATGCCGGCTGGGGCGTACCGGGCCTGAGCTGGGACCCGGCCACCGAGCCGGACCCGTTCGCCGACGAGGAGGACGACGACGACGAGGTCGTCACCGACCATGGCTGAGCCGGACCGGGGCCTGTCGAAGCGGTCCCGGTGGAACGCCGGCCGCCAGGTCGCGGTGGGCGATCGCGTGGTGGTGCGTCGGCATCTGGAGGCAGGCCAGACCTCACACCTGTACACGGATGTCATCGGCCACGTGGTCGAGCTCGAGCCGGAACTGGTCGTCTCTCGCGAGTCCGGTGAGCAGGTGCGGATCCCCGACGCGACCATCGCGGTACTCAAGGTGATCCCGCCGCGGCCGGTGCGGGCTCGCGACATCCGGGCGCACGAGTACGCCGGCGCGCTGGCGTGGCCCGGCACGGAGTACTCCCTGGTCGACGGATGGTTCTGCCGTGCGGGTGACGACTGGTCGTACCGCGGCAACTCGGCCGTGCCCGTCCTGCCGTGGGCCAGTTGTGCGGAGCTCGACGGGGTGCGCGACTGGTACGCCGCCCGCGGGTTGCCACTGCGGTTGGTGGACGTGGACCGGCTGGTCCGGTCCGACCAGATGATGCTCAACGGTGCGCACGTGGATCCCGGGCGGATCCGGGCTGACCGTGAACTACTGCTCTGCACCGTCGACAGCCACGACCTGCTCGAGGTGGTCGACGCCGCGTTCCCCGCCGACAGCCGCCCGGCGGTCACGCTAGCGGAACGCCCCGACGACGACTGGCTGGCGCTTTACCACGCCACCGCTGGCCTGGACCCCGAGCGCGTCCGGCCTGCCATGCTCGCCACGGCCGGGCTCGTCAGCACCGGACCCGACGCCGGCGAACCCGGCCCCGGCGGCCACGCCGTGTTCGCCAGGCTCGAGGAAGGCGGGGAGTTGGCCGCGATCGCCCGGGGCGCCGTCACCGCCGGACCCGACGGCGCCGCGAGAATCGCGGTCTCCTGCGTCGAGACCGCGGACGGCCACCGCCGTCGCGGACTTGCCGAGGTGGTCACCGGCTCGCTCGTCGACTGGGGAGTGAGCCTCGGGGCGCAGGAATGTCACCTGCACGTGTTCGCGAACAACTCCGCCGGGCGTGGACTGTGGGCCAAGCTCGGGCTGGAACCGCACCATTCGCTGCGCCACGTCGTCGTCGACTAGTCGTCGACCCCCGGCCCCGGTCGGAGTCTCCCACCCCGCCCAGGCACCGTTCGCTCCGCGGCCTCGTCCGGCACCGCCTACTCCGGTGACACCGCCGCACGGCGGGCAATAGACTCTGTCCCATGCGCCTGGCCACCTGGAATGTGAACTCGATCCGTGCCCGAAAAGACCGCGTGCTCGCCTGGCTCGAACGCTCCGACGTCGACGTCCTGGCGATGCAGGAGACCAAGTGCAAGGACGAACAGTTCCCGGAGGAGTCGTTCCGCGACCTCGGCTATGAGGTCGCCCATTTCGGGCTGAGCCAGTGGAACGGCGTCGCCGTGGCCTCCCGGGTGGGCCTCGAGGACGTGCGCCGGGGATTTGACGGGATGCCTGGTTTCCACAAAGACCCCGAGGCCTCGCAGGCCCCGGAGGCCCGCGCCATCTCGGCGGTCTGCGACGGCGTCCGCGTGTACAGCCTCTACGTGCCGAACGGTCGCGAGCTGGACGACCCCCACTACACGTACAAGTTGGAGTGGCTGGCCCGCCTGCGCGACCACGCGGTGGCCGAACTGGCCGCGGATTCCGACGCCCAGATCGCGTTGGTGGGCGACTGGAACGTTGCGCCGCTCGACGAGGACGTGTGGGACATGGAGGTCTTCGACGGCAAGACCCACGTCTCCGATCCCGAGCGGCTGGCGTTCGCCGCGTTCGACGGGGCCGGGTTCCGCGAGGTCACCCGCGACCACACTCCCGGGCCCGGCGTCTACACCTACTGGGACTACACGCAGTTGCGCTTCCCCAAGAAGCAGGGCATGCGCATCGATTTCCAGTTGCACTCCCCTGCACTAGCCACCCGGGTCACCGGGGCGTTCATCGACCGCGAGGAACGCAAGGGTAAGGGCGCGTCGGACCACGCGCCGGTCGTCGTGGACCTCGACTGAGCCATGTCCACATTCCAACTGCGCCACTACATCGACCGGCTGCGCGCCGAGGGGTTCACGGTCCGCGACGACCACGGTGAGGACCCGGACCTCATCGACATCCACGGCAACGCCGTCGACACGTGGCGGGAGAACTACCCGTACGACAATCGGATGGACCGCAACCAGTACGAGGTCGAGAAATATCTGCTGCAAATCGAGTTGTTGAAGTTCCAGAACTGGCAGGCCGAGACCGGGCATCGTCAGGTGATCGTGTTCGAGGGTCGCGACGCCGCCGGCAAGGGCGGGACGATCAAGCGGTTCACCGAATACATCAACGTCCGTCAGGCTCGGGTCGTCGCGCTGATCAAGCCGACCGAGACCGAGATGTACCAATGGTATTTCCAACGCTACGTAGCTCACCTGCCCAGTCGCGGTGAGCTCGTCCTGTTCGACCGATCGTGGTACAACCGCGCCGGTGTCGAGCGGGTGATGGGCTTCTGCACCGATTCCCAGTACGAGACGTTCATGGAGCAGGCGCCCATGTTCGAGAAGATGCTCGTCGATTCCGGGATCGGGTTGACCAAACTGTGGTTCTCCGTCACCCGCGAGGAGCAGAAGACGCGGTTCGCGATCCGCCAACTGGACCCGGTGCGGCGGTGGAAGCTGTCCTCGATGGACCTGCAGTCCCTCGACAAGTGGGAGGAATACACCCACGCCAAAGAGGCGATGTTCCGCCGCACGGACACCGAGTGGGCGCCCTGGATCACCATCAAATCCAACGATAAGAAGCGTGCCCGCATCAACGCGATGCGCCATTTCCTCAACCAGTTCGACTACCCGGAGAAGGACCCGCAGGTGGTGTTTGACCCGGACCCGAAGATCGTCCAGCGCGGCAAGGACGCCGCCGGGGACTAGCGGAGGGAGCGCCAGTGAGCGAAGCGATGTCCCCGCGCACGCCACCGCCGGGGACTAGCGGAGGGGATGGTGGGGAATGTCTGGGCGAGATCGGGCATTGCACTGTGTATGAGCCATACCAATGACCCGGCCGTCGTCACGCGTCTGCTTTCGGAGAAGGGTCGATGGGCCGTCGCCGGCCTGTCGAACAACACCGAGCGCACCGCGTACCGGATCGCCGCCTATGTCCGCGACCTCGGACACGAGATCGTTCCGGTCCACCCGAAGGCCGAGACGGTGCACGGTCAGCAAGGGTACCCCGATCTCGCGTCCGTTCCCGGCGAGATCGATGTGGTCGACGTGTTCGTCAACTCGCAGCTCGCGGGCGGCGTGGTCTACGATGCGATCGCCAAGGGTGCCAAGGCGGTGTGGCTGCAGTTGGGCGTGATCGACGAGGCTGCGGCGCAGCGGGCGAAAGATGCCGGGCTGGACGTGGTGATGGACGCGTGCCCCGCGATCGAGGCACCGCGCCTGGGCTTGGCCTAGTCGCGGGCCAGCCTGGGCTTAAAAGCCGCTCGAGGCCAGCCCCACCATCGCGAAGATGAAGATGAAGTACAGGACGATGAGCACCGCCACGATGGCCACTGAGATTATGCCGAGCTTTTTGGCCGTGGCGCTCGCGGCCTCCGCCTCGGCGTGGCGCCCGGCGGCCCATAGCGGATAGACCTCCAGGGCGCGGGTCATCGCGACGAACGACAGTGGCCAGAAGAACAGGATTGACGCGACCGCCCAGCCGACGTTCGACGGTGGGCCGGGGTTAGCGACCGAGGCGGCCCCGTACCCGCCCGCACCCGTGTAGGACGGGGTCTGCGCCCCGTAGCCTGGGGCTTGGGCGCTGAAGTCGGTCTGCCCGTACGAACCCTGGCCGTACACGCTCTGTTCGTGGGCCCCCTGTTCGTAGGTTCCCTGACTGTATGGGTTCTGCCCGGTTGAGCCGTTGCCGAATGGGCCTTGGCCATACGGGCTCCGCGTCGGGTCGTCAACGCCGGAGTAATCGCCGCCGGTGTAGTCATCGCCGGCGCTGTGGCCTTGCGGCGGGTACGTCATGGAAGTCCTCTGGATCGCTGGTCGTCTGGGGTCAGGTTAGGTCGGCTCCCCCACCGGCTGGCACCGGCCACCGGCTCAGGCGACTGTCGCCTGCAGCGGTGGTCACTCTGAGGCGGTGGTCACTCTGAGGCGGTGGTCACTCCGAAGCGACGAGGAGTTGGTACTCCGGGAATCGGACGAGGAAGCGCCGCACATAGCTGCACACCGGCCGGATCTTGAGCCCGTCGAGTCGAAGTCGTGTGAGCACCAAGCTGACCAGCAGACGAGCGATCCCCTGTTGGCCGAACCGCTCCTCGATCACGGTATGGAGGAGGATGTAGACCTCGCCGTCCTTCTCGTAACCGACCAAGCCCATAAAGGTCTCGCCGTCCCACAACTCGAACCGGTCTCTATCGGTGTTGTGGACCAGAACCAACGACGTGTCAGCGGACATCAGAACCCCTTCTGCAGAGTGTGTTCCACTGGCGATGCTACTCGTCGGGGTACGCTGCCCCCTGCACAATTCAATACTCATCCACACGGGAGTCCGCTTCGGAGCGCGGGCTGAGAGGACGACCAGCCGGGTCGTCGACCGTCGAACCTGTCCGGATCATGCCGGCGTAGGGAGATTGACACCACCATGGGCAGAGCTATATTCGCAGACGGCCAGGGCACCACCCCGTCAGGCGCCGTGACCTGCGGCCCCATCCATGCGAGCCGCAAGACCTACCTCGAAGTCCCCTCGGCGGGCAGCACACTTCGCGTGCCAGCCCGGCGGATCTCTCTGACGGACGGTACGGACTTCGACGTCTACGACACCTCCGGCCCCTACACGGAGTACCCCTCCGCCGACCACTGCCACGATCTCGCTTCCGGCCTGCCACCCACGCGGCAGGACTGGACCCACCCCGACCCCGCCGCTGCGTCGGTGGAGATCCCCACGCGCGTCCGGACCCAGCTGGCCTGGGCTCGCGCGGGTCATATCACGCCGGAAATGCGGTTCATTGCCGCCCGCGAGGGGGTCGGAGTCGAGCTGGTGCGGTCGGAGGTCGCCGCGGGTCGAGCGGTCATCCCGGCCAACCACCGCCACCCGGAGAGTGAGCCGATGATCATCGGCAAACGCTTCCTCACCAAGATCAACGCCAATATCGGGAACTCAGCGGTCACCAGTTCGATCGCCGAGGAGGTCGAGAAGATGGTGTGGGCTACCCGTTGGGGCGCCGACACCATCATGGATCTGTCCACCGGCAGGGACATTCACGAGACCCGCGAGTGGATCCTGCGCAACTCGCCCGTCCCCGTCGGCACGGTGCCGATCTACCAGGCACTCGAGAAAGTGGACGGAGATCCCACCAGGTTGAGCTGGGAGCTGTACCGCGACACCGTGATCGAGCAGTGCGAACAGGGCGTGGACTACATGACGGTCCACGCGGGGGTGCTCCTGCGGTACGTGCCCCTTGCGGCCAAGCGAGTGACCGGGATCGTCTCGCGCGGCGGCTCGATCATGGCCGCCTGGTGCCTGGCGCACCACCGCGAGTCGTTCCTCTACACCCACTTCGAGGAACTGTGCGAGATCTTCGCACGCTACGACGTGACGTTCTCCCTCGGCGACGGACTGCGACCCGGATCTATCGCCGATGCCAACGATGAAGCGCAGTTCGCAGAGCTGCGCACTCTGGGCGAACTCACGACGACCGCCAAGCGGCACGGCGTCCAGGTGATGATCGAGGGGCCGGGGCACGTCCCCCTGCACATGATCGTCGAGAACGTCCGTCTGGAGGAAGAGTGGTGCGAGGAGGCCCCGTTCTACACTCTCGGCCCTCTCGCGACCGACATCGCTCCAGGCTACGACCACATCACGTCGGCGATCGGTGCGGCACGGATCGCGGAGGCGGGTACCGCGATGCTCTGCTACGTCACTCCTAAGGAGCACCTCGGCCTGCCGAACCGGGACGACGTCAAGACCGGCGTGATTACCTACAAGATCGCCGCGCATTCCGCAGACCTGGCCAAGGGGCACCCTCGCGCCCAGAGCCGAGACGACGCACTGAGCACCGCGCGGTTCGAGTTCCGCTGGCGGGACCAGTTCGCCCTGGCCCTCGATCCGGACACCGCCATGGCGTTCCATGATGCGACGCTGCCCGCCGAACCGGCGAAGACCGCGCACTTCTGCTCCATGTGCGGCCCCAAGTTCTGCTCGATGCGGATCTCGCAGGACATCCGCGATTACGCCGCCGAGCACGGGATGGAGACAGTCGAGGCGATCGAGGCCGGCCTGGCCGAGAAGTCTGCGGAGTTCACCGCGGGCGGGGGTCGCGTCTACCTGCCGATCAGCGAGGACTGAGGAGACCGGGCCGCGCGCCACACCCCTGGGTCGGGGCGGGTGCGCGGCTCGGGTTCGGGCGTGCGGCCCGAACGGTCAGGCGTCCCGGCGCAGCGTCATCAGCAGCCCGACGCCCCACAGGGCCACGCACACGGCGGCGAACCACGCCAACGCCGGCCACTCGCCCCACGTGATGTAGCCGCGGACCGTCTCGCCCTGCGTCCAGAAGTCACCATTGGCGAATGGCATCCAGGCGGCCAGGTCCTCCCCGACCCGCGGGATCAAGGAGATCATGCCCTCGAGCGCCAGTGTCCACACCAGGAACAGCGAGATCGTGCCCGCAGCGTTGCGCATGATGTACGCCAGCCCCATCACAGCGAACGTGCCCAACGCCGCGTAAACGGGGAAGCGCCACAGGTACGTCAGCCCGTCCCCGGAGAACGGCGTCCACCCCTGGTTCCGGGACAACGCCCTGGCCACAAGGAGGGCCAGGATTACCGAGACGGCCGTGACCACCATCGACAGCGCCGCGAACAGGGCGGTCTTGGCCACGATGGCCGGCCAGCGCGACGGAGTGGTGAGGAACGTGGCCTTGATCGTGTGGTAGCGGTATTCACCGGTCACGCCGACGATTGCGGCGATCCATGCCAGCAGGACGGTGAACGCACTGACCCCGAGGATCGCGAACAGCGGGTCGCCGCCGCCGCCGGGCTCACCGGCCATCGGCTCCCCGGTGGAGGTCTGCTCGAACTGACCGATGATCCCGGCCAGCAGCAGTGCCAAACCGATGCCGATCGCGTACAGCCAGTAGGCACTCTTCGTGGTGGTGACCTTGATCCACTCGGACTTCAGTTGGTTCATCGGGTGGACTCCTGACCGTGGTATTCGACGTCCTGGTCGGTGAGGGCCATGAAGGCCTCCTCCAGCGACGCCCGCTTCTCGTGCAGTTCGTGGACGGTGATCCCCAGGCTGGCGGCGAGGTCACCGACCAGCGTTGCCCGGAGGTTCTCGATGAGGAATACCCCCTGCTCCGGGTCGAACGTGGCCTCGATGCCTTCCTCGCGCGCAGCGGCCGTGAACTCGTCGACGTGCGGGGTGCGCAGGATCACCGAGGACGTGGCGGCGGAGAGGAAATCCTCGACGGAGGTTTGGGCGCGGAGTTTGCCGCGGCCAATCACCACGAGGTCCTGCGCGGTCTGGGCCATCTCCGACAGCAGGTGTGAGGACACCAGTACGGTGCGGCCCTCGGCTGCGCGAGCGTGCATGAAACGGCGGATCCACAGGATGCCCTCGGGGTCGAGGCCGTTGACGGGCTCGTCGAACAGCAGGACCTCGGGGTCCCCGAGCATGGCGGTGGCCAGGCCCAGCCGCTGGCGCATGCCGAGCGAGTAGCCGCCCACCTTGCGGCCGGCGACGTCGGTCAAGCCCACCAGGGCGAGCACCTCGTCGACGCGGGTGGGGGCCACGCCGCCCGCCGCGGCGACCATCTTCAGATGCGCGCCCGCGGAGCGGTTGGCATGGGTCCAGGACGCGTCGAGCAGGCAACCGACCCGGCGGGCAGGGTGTTCGAGCTCGCGGTACGGGATCCCGTTGATCAGCGCCTGGCCGGACGTGGGGGTGTCCAGCCCGACCATCATCCGCATCGTCGTGGACTTACCGGCCCCGTTCGGGCCGAGGAATCCGGTGACGACGCCGGGTCGGACGGTGAAG
The DNA here is from genome assembly GCF_008369165.1 of Dietzia sp. ANT_WB102. Taxonomy (NCBI): domain Bacteria; kingdom Bacillati; phylum Actinomycetota; class Actinomycetes; order Mycobacteriales; family Dietziaceae; genus Dietzia; species Dietzia sp. ANT_WB102. Next base: position 1,217,972 of record NZ_VOBA01000001.1, on the reverse strand, counting down.
CTGAGGTCGTCCACGGCGGTAGAGGCGCCGAAGCGTTTGGTGAGATTCCGTACCTCGATCATGGACACCAGTGTGCCTGCCGGGCTCCGCCCAGCGTGCGTCCACCTACTCAGCCGGCGTACAGCTCGCACAGGTCTAGGCTCGTGACCATGGACGACGCCACCCCCGAGCCGGACCGCCAGCTTCCGTCGGTTCGCGCCTCCGACGCCGAGCGCGACACGACCGCCAGGCTCCTGCAGGAGTCCTACTCGGAGGGGCGACTCACACTCGCCGAGTTCGACGAACGGACCTCGCGGGCGTACTCGGCGCGCTTTCGATCCGAGCTCATCGAGCTCACGCACGACCTGCCCGTGGCGCACCGCGAGCACGAGTCGACGCTGGAGGCCCGCCCTCACCGGGCCCCGGCTCGTCGGGTCACCGGCGGCAGCGGGCCCGCCACCTCACTGGCGATCATGGGCGGCGTCGAGCGCACGGGGACGTGGACCCTTCCCGCGGTGCACACGGCGTTCGCGCTGATGGGTGGCATCGAGATCGACCTGCGCAGAGCCGCGTTGCAGTCCCAGGAGACCACGATCCGGGCGTTCGCGATCATGGGAGGGATCGAAATCTACGTCCCGGACGACGTGCACGTGGAGGTCGAGGGGATCGGTCTGATGGGCGGCTTCGGCGAGGAGTCCGGGCATTGGAGGCCAGATCCGCGCCCGGTCCACCAGGCCCCGCCCGGCGCTCCTGTGGTTCGGGTCACCGGGCTGGCGCTCATGGGCGGTATCGGCGTGCGTCGGGTGCCCCGCATCGAGGAGTGACCGGGACCGCCCGCCACTGTCGCGCGGGCGGGGCTCAGTCCACCGGCGGGCTGGAGGCCTGCGCCCAGAATCTCTTGGGGATGCGACCGGCGACGCGGGCGGCGTGCCCGGCCCGGACGGCCTCGCGCATCGCCGCCGCCATCAGTGGCGGGTTCTCCGCTCGGGTGACGGCGGTGGCCAGCAGCACCCCGTCGCAGCCGAGTTCCATGGCCAGAGCGGCGTCGGAGGCGGTGCCGATGCCCGCGTCGCAGATCACCGGCACCCCGGCGCGCTCGACGATCATCTCCAGGTTGTGCGGGTTGCAGATCCCCAATCCGGTACCGATGGGCGCACCGAGTGGCATGACCGCCGCGCAGCCCACGTCCTCCAGCCGGCGGGCCAGGACGGGATCGTCGGTGGTGTAGGGGAGGACGACGAAACCGTCGTCTACCAGATCCTCGGCGGCCTCGACGAGTTCCACCCCGTCGGGCAGAAGGGTGCGCTCGTCGGCGATCACCTCGAGTTTGACCCAGTTGGTGCCGAGCGCCTCGCGGGCGAGCCGGGCAGTTTTGACGGCCTCGGCGGCACCGCGGCAACCAGCGGTGTTGGGCAGTGGCCGGATGCCGAGTTCCCGCAGCATCCCGAGCAGTCCGAGACCGTCCGAACCCAACCGTAGGTCGACCTTGCGGATGGATACGGTGGTCAGGGTGGTCCCCGAGGCGATCAGTGCCTCCCGCAGGACCTCCTGGTTCCCGGCGCCACCGGTGCCGGTGATGAGCCGCGAGCCGATCTCCTCGCCCGCGATGACCAGCGGAGAGTCCAGCACCGCGGCGATGTCGGCCGAGTAGGCGGGCGCCGTCGACTCCGCGATCCCGGAGGCGGGGGCGGGCTCAGCCACCCTGGACCGCCGTGAGGACGTCGACTTCTGCGCCCGCCCCCAGCGGGGCGTCGTCCCACTCCGAGCTGGGCACCACCACGCCGTCCACGGCGATCGCGACGCCGTCGTCGGGCAGGTCCAGCTCGGTGACGAGTGCACGGACGGTCGCGCCGTCGGCCAAAGTGCGGTCCTCGCCATTCACAGTGACGATCATGGGGCCTCCTGCTTCACATCTGCTGTCCATCCCACCGTAGTCGCCCCGGACCACACAGCTCATCCCCGGCTGAACCGGTCCGGGGCGGCCGCACGCGCCGCCACCGGCACGGGCAGTCCTCGGAGCTCCGCCCAGACCGCGGCCACGGTCACCGGGGTCAGGGCGATGCCGTTGCGGCCGTGCCCGGTGGCGTGGATGAGACGCGGGTCAGTGGGATCGGTGCCGAGGAAGGGCATGTTGTCCGGGGACATCGGCCGGAGACCGGCGATGGCCTCGGCCAGTTCGTACTCGCCGATCCCGGGGAAGACCGTCTCGGCGTCGGCGAGCAGGTCGCGCACACCGGCGACGGTGACTTGCCGGTCGTCACCGTGTTCGTACTGGGTCGCGCCCACGACCAGGCCGCCGTCACGTGGCACGAGGTAGAGCGGCCGCCCGTGCACGAACGCCCGGACGACTCCGTGGGGCGGGTCCTCGCATCCGGGCCGGGCGCGCAACCGGAGTACCTCGCCCTTGACGGGGCGCACCGGCAGACCTGCCAGGGCGGCGGACCCGGAGCCCGCGGCCAGCACGACGCGGTCTGCGTCGACGTCGTCGAGCGCGGTCACCGCGCTGCGCACCCACGTCACGCCCTCGGCGCGGCAGGCACGAGCCAGGGCTGCCAGGAGGATGCGGTTGTCGACGGCGCCCTCGGCGCCCATCCGGTAGGCGGCGCGGGCGACGCGGGCCAGGGACGGCTCGGCCTCGCGCAGTTCACGCCGGGAGATACGGCGCAGGTCGGCCTCGGTGATGCCGGGTGCCGCATCCGCGCCCGGGCCCGCGGTACCTCGGGTGGGATCGGGTTGGCGGGCGGCCCACTGCATGGCCATGTCGAGGTCTCGCGCGTCGGCCTCGTCCACCGCCACCATGTGTGTGTGGGTCGCGGTGCGGACGGGCGGGCCGGGAGGGACGTGCGGCGCGAGAGCGGCGAGGAACTCCGGCCACCGCCGCAGGGAGTCCACGCCGAGCGCGAACACCTCCTCCTCGCCCGGCCAGGCCTCGCTGAACGGGGCCAGCATGCCGCCGGCCACCCACGCCGCCCCCGAGGTGGGCACACCGTCGGGGGCGGAGTCGTCAGGCTCGTGGATCACGACTTCGGAGGCGAGACCGGACCGGGCGATGGACCACGCGCACGCCAGACCGATCACCGAACCGCCGACCACGGCCACGCGGCGGGCGCCGGTTCGGGCGGTGGGAGGTCCGGGGTCGATAGTCACGACGGTCAGCTTAGTGGGGCTCTCGCCTACGGTTGTGGGCATGACCTCTCGCGCCGACCGCCTCCGTGCCCGCCTCGCCGACGCCCGCCTCTACCTCTGCATCGACGCCCGTCGGCACCTCGACGAGGAGGCCCGTGGGCAGGGCTGGTCGGGCGACTTCCCGGCGCTGCGCAGGGACGTCTCGGCGGCGCTGGCCGGCGGGGTCGACATCGTCCAGTTGCGGGACAAGAATTCGGCCGGCGAACGCGACCACGGCCCGCTCGAGGCCGGTCACGAACTGCGGGCGCTCGCGGTGATGCGCGAGGTGTGCGACCAGCACGGGGCGATGCTGTCGGTCAACGACCGCGCCGACGTCGCCGTCGCGTCCGGGGCGGACGTGCTGCACGTCGGCCAGGACGACCTGCCGGTGGAATGGGCGCGCCGCATCGTCGGCGACGACGTGGTGATCGGCCTGTCCTGCCACGCCGCGGCCGAGGTGGACAAGGCCGCAGCGAACCCCCTGCTCGACTATTTCTGCGCCGGCCCCGTGTGGCCCACTCCGACCAAGCCGGGCCGCCACGCGCCCGGCCTCGACCTCGTGCGCCATGCAGCGGCCGCGACACGGGATCGGGCCGCCACGCCCTGGTTCGCGATCGGCGGCATCGACGCCGACACCCTTCCGCAGGTGCTGGCCGCGGGTGCACGGCGGGTGGTGGTGGTCCGCGCGATCACCGGTGCCGACGACCCCGAAGCGGCCGCCGCCGCGCTGACATCCGCGCTTGCCTGAGTCACCCTCCCGGCCTGCCCGGGGCGGGCCGGATCAGAGCGCTCCGAGTAGAGAGACCAGGCAGCGGTGAAGACGGCTCGTCCCCCATCGGTCGTGAGCCGTCATCAGGCGCCGCCCGTGAGCTCCTTGCTCAGCGTCCTCCGCAACACCTGACGGGGTTTACGGTTGAGCGAATCGCCGCCTTGCCGTCGTCGTCCCCACGACTCCGGCACCAGCGCGGGCACCAGGGTGAGGATCTTGCCCAGACCACGTCCGGGCCACTCGACGGTGGCGTGATCGACCTGCACCATGGCGCGGCGACCGCGAAGTACAAGAGTCATCACGCCGTTGTTAAACCAGACGCCGTCGGTGACCTGCCACCGCACCTCGGGATCGCGCACCCCCACCGCCCGGGCCAGTCGGCGTGTCAGGGCGGGGACGGGATCGCGGACCGAGAGCCGGTTCACCGCGCGGATCGACTTCTGTAGGGGGTTTCGGAAGGGCGACATCACCAGCTGGTGGACCCGGGTGGGAGAGCCCGCGACCCGCCCCGCGGTGAGTTCGACCTCCTCCAGGTACGAACAGTGCACGTCGCCACCCAACAGCAGGATTGACGCGGGTGCGGGCCGGTGGTCCCCCGCCGCCACCTCCGTGAGTAGGCCGACCAGGTCATCGAAGCTGTTTCGAAACGCACCCCAGTGCTCGAGGTCCACCGCCAGGCGGATGCGCTCGCCGATCCGCGCGGTGATCGGCTTGTCCGGGCGGTCGCGGGCCACGGACTCGTTCCATCCCTCGATGTGGTGAAGAGCAGGCAGCATGAACGCGGGTAGCGACGAGCCGATCACCAGGTGGTCCACCTCCGCGTCGGCGTCCAGACATGCATCGCGGGCCCACGCCCACTCCTGCGCGTCCATCACCCGCCGATCCTGCGGGTCCAGCTGCCTGGACGCGCGCACATCGAGCATCACCACCCGCACCCGCCCGAAATCGCGCTTGAAGCTCCACTGCACCGTGCGGCGGTCGGAATCGGCGGACAGGGCGAAGTCATCCAGCAGCGACTCCCTCTCGGCGTCCGAGCTCGCGGCCCGCAACGCCTGATACATCTCGTTGGTCTCCAACTCATCGGGGGCGAGGTTGCCCAGATGCTGGTAGACGAAGTAGCTGGAGAACGCTCCGATCACCCGGTCGCGCCACCACGGCTGGGCGGTCATCTCGCGGCGCCACGAGTGCGACGAGTTCCAGTCGTCGCGCAGGTCGTGGTCGTCGAGGATCATGCAGCTGGGCACGGTAGACAGCAGCCAGCGCACGTCCGGGTCCCGCCACGACTCGTGGTACAGCCACGTGTACTCCTCGAAGTCGCAAATCTCGTCGGACACATCGCGGTCACCGCCGGCGCCGGCCGAGTCGCGCACCGACTGCGGCCCCTCGCCCGCGCGGCGGCGCTCGGCCAGCCGCTCGGAGATCTCCCGGCTGGGGATGTCGGCGTACACCTGGTCGCCGAGCAACAGCATCGCGTCCGGCCACTCGTCGTGCGGGGTGTGGGCCATGCGGTGCGCCAGGGCCACCAACGCGTCGGCGCCGATCTCGCGCAGCGCCACCGCGGTCTGGCTCTCACCGCGACGGCACGAGCCGAACGCCAGGCGCACCGTGTCGTCGGCGCGGGGCGTGCGGATCACACTCGGGCGGTCCGGCTCGACGGGCCACGCGGGCCGGTCGTCGAGCGACACCTGGTACGGGGTCACCTCCCCCTCGGGTAGGTGGCGCAGGTGCAGCACTGCGAAGTGGTGGCCGTGCACGCCCCAGGAGCGCTCCGTGACCACCTCGTCGCCCGCGTGGATGGTCACCTCGCACGGCGCCGACACCTCCACCCACACCGTGGCGTCGGTGCTGTCCACGTACCGCAACATCGGGCCGACGAGGATCTCAGGAGGAGGAGTCATCGTTCCAGTGTGCACCTGCGCGCTGCAGCACCGCCCGCACCCGTCAGCTTCACCGTGACCGCACCGGTGCGCGCGAGTGCTAGCCGAGAAGGGCGCGGGGCCCGACGACGAGGACACCCTCCGGCACCCTGTCACGCAACCCCCGATCGGCCGTCACCACCACCACCCGGCGGGACCCGCCATCGAGCTCGGTGGCCAGGTCGACTATCGCGTCGTCACCCGAGCCGGCGGCGCGGTGAAGGACGAACGGACCCTCGTGCTCCGCGGCCCGGGCGGCGCCCTCGATGACGGCGTGTGCGCGGGCGACCCAGCCGAATCCCTCCGGCAGTACGAGAGTGCGGGGCATCCCGGTGCCCAGTTCGTCGAGCAACCGAGTGGTGGAGCCCGCCCGGTCCTTCCACCAGCCGTCGGGGCGGGAGCCGAGCACGTTGGCCACGTCCACCACGAGCTCGACGGGCTCGGTGCGCAACCCGTTCGCCCACGCCTGGGCGAACGCGGGCATCAGCGGCAACTCGGTCACCAGCGTCTCGGGCACCCAGCGCAGCTCAAGGCTCTCGTTGTTGGGCACGGTTTCCAAAGCGCGCGGGGCGTCCGCGATGACGGTCGTGTAGGTCCACTCCACCGCGTCGGCGGATTCCTGGACCAGCGGCGGAATGGTGCGGAGACGGCCGCCGCCGGAGCCGCCCGCGTCCCCGGTGGCCTCGCCCGGATGGCCATCGGGCTCCTCGTCGTGTCGCTGGTCGGGCCGCATCCGCCGCATCATCTCGGCCGCGTGCCGCATGTCCAGGCCGGGCCGGTGCCACACCGTGCCCGGCATCCGGTGCGTGACGACCTCGGCGCGCACCACCACGTCGGAGGGCCGGATCTCGGCCTCCTCCTCCGTCTCGCGCAGGGCCGCCACGGGCGCGTCCTCGTACGAGTCCCGCGCACCGCCCGGCAGCGCCCACGTGTCCCCGGAGGCCGTCCACACGGCGCGGTGCTGCAGCAACACGAGCGGGGTGTCGGGGTCGGTCGGGTCGGCTGCGCGCAGCAGTAGCCCGGCAGCTCCGAACCGGCCCCACCGACGATCACCGGCATCGGACACCACCCAGCCGTTACCGTCACCCTCGCTCGCCGCCACTGGTCCACCACCTCCCCTGGACCCGTCCACCCCCGGATCGGGCGAAACCTTGAGTCCTCGTCGACCAGTCTGCCCGACTCCGCGCCGTCACTTCACTAACCTGGGACACACTCCCGCCCGATCGTCGGATCGGCGGGCGAGAACCGGGGAGGTGAGCGAGTAGATGCGCGCCCGAACCCTTCCCCGTCGCCGCCCCCGCGGCGCGTCGGTGGGCGGCACCACGCCAACGCCCGCCGCGATGTCCGCGCCCGCCCCCCGCAGGGGCGGCGAGTCGACCAGCCCCCTCCAACCCCGCCGCCCGGTCCGCCGCCGCGCCGCACGCTTCTGGAACGACGTGCTCACCACCCCGGGCCGCATGTCGGTGTTCGCAGTGGTGGCGATCATCGCGGTCCTCACGGGCGGGATCGTGGCGTCCTCGACGATCACCCAGCGGCAGAGCTACCACGAGACGCTGTTGGCAGAGGTCGAGCCGGTCGCCAACGCCTCGCAAACCCTGTACAGCTCCCTGACGATCGCGGACTCGGCGGCGAACACCGCGTTCATTACCGGGGGGATCGAGCCTGCGGATCTGCGCGAACGCTATCTCCAGGCCATCGCGACCTCGTCGTCGTCGATCATCGCCGCCTCCCAGGGACTCGACCGCACCGACACCGAGTCCATCGACCAGCTGGCCCACATCAACGCACAACTGGCGACCTACACCGGTCTCGTGGAGACAGCGCGCACCAACAACCGGGTGGCCAATCCGGTCGGGTCGGCGTACCTGGCATCGGCGTCGGCGCTGATGCAGGACACAATCCTGCCCGCCGCCGCGGACCTGTACGACCGGCAGTCCTCGTCGGTGGGCCAGTCGGACCGCCAGTGGTCGTCGCCACCATGGGGGTCGTTCTTCCTGCTGGGGCTGGCGATAGCGTTGCTGCTGTTGCTGCAGCAGTGGCTGTGGCGTCTCACCGCGCGGCGGGTGAATCCGCCGCTCGCCCTGGCCTCGATGCTCATGGTGGCGACGTTCCTGCTCACCATGATCGCGGGGTTCCTCGCCGCGAACGACAACGCGAAGGGCCTGTCCGAGGGCGCGGCGCCGATGAACGAGCTGACCCGCCAGCGCATCAATGCCCAGAAGGTGCGCGCGCAGGAGACCCTCAACCTGGTCCGGCGTACCGATCCGGAGGGGTCGGCGGGCGAGCGGGCGTCCATCCTGGGCGGCGTCCGGGACACCCTGACCGTGTACCTCGACGACGACGAGGACTCCTCCAACCGCATCAGCCTCGACTCGCACGGCGCGGTGACCGAGGCGATCGAGGCGCTCGACGACTGGGTGGCCGCCCAGAACCGTGCCGACTCCCTCTACCAGCAGGGTGACTATCAGGGCGCCATCACCATCTCCTCCGGCCAGGGGCAAGGCGACTCGGGCGCGGCATTCGAGAACTTCGACGAGTCCATGCAGGACGCCATCGAGGAAGCCCGCGACACTCTGCGTACGCGCATCGACAAGGCCCGCCGTACCTCGTCCAGCGGCCCGGACCTCATCATCGCGCTGTCCACGCTGGCCGCGTTCGCGGTGATCGTGGGCATCGCCCCCCGGATCAGGGAGTACCTGTGACGTCGCCGGTGAGGACGCGGGCCGGGGGCCGAACCGGGGGTCAGACGGCAGCTCGGGCGGCGAGCCGGGCGGCGCTCGGCGGTGTGCTCGTGGCGGCCCTGGCGGTCGGCGCGGCATGTGGGGTCGGCGACGGCGCGGTGAGTCCCGGCACCGGCGGGCCGGAACCGAGCACGGCCGCGGATTCCGCCGGGCCGGAGGGGGCGGGGATCCCGAAGGTTTCCGCAGTGATGCCGCTTCCCGCCGGCGCCCTGATCAGCACGCACGTCCCCGCAGGGCTGCCCGCCAAGAGCGACGAGACCTGCGATCCCCTGCCCAGTCTGCGTCCCGACGACGCCGATCCCGCGGAGAGAGTGCCGCGGATCCGGCAGCGGGGCCGGCTGATCGTGGGACTGGACCAGGGCTCCAACCTGTTCTCGTTCCGTGATCCGGCCAGCGGTCAGCTCACCGGCTTCGACGTGGACCTCGCGCGGGAGATCGCGGAGGATATTTTCGGCGACCCCCGGCAGGTGGAGTTCCGGTCGCTGACGTCGTCCAACCGCCTGGCGGCGCTGGAGAACGACCAGGTGGACGTGGTGATCCGGTCGATGTCCATCACGTGCGAACGGCGGAAACGGGTGACGTTCTCGGTGCCGTATTTCCAGGCCTACCAGCGGGTGCTGGCGGTCCGCGGCTCGGGCATCACAGATATCGAGGACCTCGAAGGCAGGCGGGTGTGCGTGGCAGCGGGGACGACGTCGGCGTCACGGCTGTGGTCCGCGATGGAACGGATCACGGTGTTGTCGGTGAACACCTGGGCGGACTGCCTGGTCGCCATCCAGCAGAACCAGGTCGATGCGATCACCACCGACGACGCGATCCTCGTGGGCATCACCGCGCAGGACCCGTACCTGGAGATCGTGGGCCCGCAACTCGACGCCGAGCCGTACGGGGTGGGCATCGCCAAGTCCACGCCGGGAAACAACACCGACGGGTTGGTCAGGCAGGTCAACTCCACCCTCGAGCGGATCCGGGCGGACGGCACGTGGAACCGCATGTACTCCAGATGGCTATCCGGGCTGGGACCGAGTCCCGGGATGCCAGTGCCGAAGTATGTGCCGGAGGAGCCGCGATGAGCTATCGGAAGTGGGACGATCCGCCGGAAGACGGCGAGCCCACCGTCGGCACCCAGGCCACAATGCGGACCGAGGCGGTCGCGGTGACGGGAGATGCGACGGAGACCGAGGGCACGGCGTCGACCGGCGCCATGGCGGAGACCGGGGAGGCCGCGGCCACCGGTGGCGTGTCGATGACCGGCTTCCTGGCCGACACCGACCCCGGCGGCGGGAGCAGCCCCGGCGTGGCGGAGGCGAGCGGCACGGCGGGCGCGGGGCGCAGTCACGATCCCGAGTCGCGCACCGAATCCGTGCCCGGCGCGCGGCGCTCGGGCCGGACCGGCGAGGTGCCCACCGGTGATCGCGTCGCGTCGACACCATTCCGCCTTCGACACCCGGACAAGCCGGAGGACCGCCCGAGTCAGGCTGCGGAGGGCCTGGTCGACCTGCCGTACATTATTCCCGTCGACCCGACCTCGGCCATGCTGGAACCCGAGGACATCGAAGCCGAGTGCGAGGCGTCCAACGGCAGGTTGCCGTACCCCGAACTGCGGCCCGGCGACATCGTCGCCGACCAGTACGAGGTCCGCGGCGCACTCGCCCACGGTGGGATGGGCTGGATCTACCTGGCCGTCGACCACAATGTGTCCGACCGCTGGGTGGTCCTCAAGGGACTGCTCCACGCCGACCAAGCCGAGGCCCAGGAGGTCGCGGTGGCCGAGCGAGAGATCCTCGCCGAACTGTCCCACCCGTCGATCGTGCGAATCTACAACTTCATCCACGACGACTGGGCCACCTCGCCCACCCACGGCGGGTACATCGTCATGGAGTACGTCGGCGGGCCCAGTCTGCGAGACGTCCGCCGAGCCGCGCCCGGGAGGGTGCTGCCGGTGGAGAAGGCCATCGCCTACGTGCTCGAGGTACTGCAGGCGCTGTCGTACCTGCACTCAGTGGGACTGGTCTACAACGACCTCAAGCCCGAGAACATCATGCTGACCGAAGACCACGTCAAACTGATCGACATGGGCGCCGTGTCGGGAGTCGGAGACTTCGGGCACATCTACGGCACCCCCGGCTTCCAGGCCCCGGAAATCCCCGAGACCGGACCCACCATTGCCTCGGACCTCTACACGGTCGGCCGCACCCTCGCATCGCTCATCGTGCGACTACCTGTTGTCGACGGGCGCTACGCCGACGGGATCCCCTCCCCCATGGAGGAACCGGTGTTCAGCCGGTACGACTCGCTGTACCGGTTCCTGCTGCGCTCCACGCACGAGGACCCGGACTCACGGTTCCGCAGTGCCAACGGGATGGCGAACCAGCTCATGGGCGTGCTGCGGGAGGTCCTGGCGCTGCGCACCGGGGTCCCACATCCGGCCTTCTCCTCGGTCTTTTCACCCCAGAGGTCGACTTTCGGCACCCTGTTCACCGTGGAGCCGACGGATTTCCTCGTCGACGGCCGCGCGCGCGACACGACGCTCACCGGCGCCGAACTCGTCGACGCCCTGCCGGTGCCGCTCATGGAGCCGTCCGACCCAGCCAGTCGTATCCTGGCCGCGACGTCGTACACCTCGGTCGAGCAGCGGATCGACACCCTCCGCGAACTGAATTCCGACACCGAGTCCGAGGCCCACGAGAGCATCGGCGTGATCATGTCACTCACACGCGCCTACCTCGAAAGCGACGATCTCGCGTCGGCGGAGGCCCTGCTCGAGAAAAACGCCCATCGCAAGTCAGCGGAATGGCGGCTGGTCTGGTACGACGGCGTGGTGGCGCTTCTCAAGGGCGACCCAGTCGGGGCGTACCCCAAGTTCCAGCTCGTGCTCTCGGCGATGCCGGGCGAGAACGGCCCGAAACTGGCGTTGGCCGCAACGGCCGAGCTGATCCTCGACGTGTGCGCCGAGAGTGACCGGGCCCGCTGGGCGCGCTCGAGCGAGCACTTCTACCGCACGGTGTGGTCGGTCGACCGGTCGGTGATCAGCTCGGCGTTCGGGCTGGCCCGCCAATTGCAGCGCCGCGGCGAAGTGACGTCCGCCATCGAGGAACTCGACCAGGTCCCACCCAACTCCCGCTATTCAGCGCTGGCCAATCTCACCGCGATCCTCATGCTGTGCCAGGGTCGACCGCTCGAGGAGACCGAGGAGTCCCACCTGCGCGAGGCAGCCCGCCGCGTCACCAACCTGTCCGCCGGCGAACACCGGGCGTTCCAGATCCGGCTTACCGTGCTGACCACCGCGTTGTCGTGGATACAGTTGCCGGGTAACGAGCCGTCCCCGTCACCGCTCCTGCGGGGCGTGCCGTTCACGGAATTCGGACTGCGATCGGGCGCCGAGAGCGTGCTGCGGACACTGGCCCGATCCACAGAGACACGGCAGCAACGCTTCCGGCTGGTGGATCAGGCCAACAGCATCCGCCCACGCACCTTGTTCTGACCGGCCGGGGACTTCGTTCCAGCGTCAGCCGTCGGAGCCGGCTGGTGGGTCATCGTGACGGCGGCGCTTGACCAGCAGAATCAACGCGGCCCCCGCCGCTGATGCGGTGAGCGCCCACAGCAGGAGGTCGATCGCACCGACGCCTGTCGACGCCAGCGATCCGCGCACGTCCGAGTTGGCGCGGGCCCACTCCTGCGACGGCGCCCCTTCGCGCGGCGTCACCGAGTTCACCGGCACCTGGCCGGTCTTGCCGGTCTTTCCGCCGTCCGTCCCAACGAGATTGGCAACGGCCGAAACATCCCTGTCAGCGCCGGTGTCGGACGGGCCCGCCTGGTCCTGACCGTCCTTGTCGCGGTCGGGGCCGCTTGAGTCGCTCGAGCCGCCGGACCCACCGGAACCGTTCGAGCCGCTAGATCCTTCAGAACTGCTAGAGCCGCCCAAGCCACCGGAGCCACCGGAGCCACCGCTTGAGCCAGCGCTGCCGAGCGAGCCCATGAGAGACCCGAAGCCCTGGCCGAGGATCACGACGACCGTACCGATCACCCCGATCCCGACGATCGGCCAGAAAAAATCCGGTAGGTCGGACGAACCGCCGCCCGACGCGGGTTCGACCACCACGCGACGAATCGACTGATATGTGGCACCATCCGGCATCGTCACGGTGAACTCAACGTCAAAGGTGCCAGCGCGGGTCGGTGTGCCGGTGAGGACGCCGTCGCGGAGTCGCAGTCCGTCGGGAAGGGTGGATTCGTCAACCTCGAGAATCGTGCCGTCGGGCGGTGTCGGCAGGAATGGCTCGGGGCCGTAGCGCTGCCCGACCGTGCCACCTGGCAGAAGGTTCACCGGGTCGTCAGGATCGGTACCGAGTTGGTCCTCGTCGCGATCGGGCAGTCCGTCACCGTCGCGGTCGATCACCCCGAGGTCAGTGAATGCGACCCAAATCCTGGGGCTGACGCTCTGATTCTGCGCATAAGTCTGGGGGTCGACCGGGACCGCCACCTCGTCGACGACCCTCGCTGACTGCCCCGGCGCCAACTCCAGTGCGGCGATCATGGTGCCGCGATCCGGGGAGTCGTCGGCCTGCGGCGTGTCCTCGCCGTAGATCGTGACAGACTGAGAGTCTGCGTCCGCGTCACCGGTGATGGTCGAGGTGACCGCGAACTCGGCTTCGCCGGAGACCACAAAGTCCCCGATGCCCACCTCGTAACGGCCCACCCGACCGGTGTTGGTTGAGTTGCGGACGAAGTAGGTGCGGTCGACCGACTCCCCCGGGGACATCGAACACGGGTCGACGCCCGGCGTGCCGTCAATAGCTCCGGCTGGATCCGGGATCGTTGAGTCTCCACTCACATCGCAGCCCCACGAGCCCAGGACTAGGTCTGGGACATCACTCCAGGACGAACCGTCGAGCGAGAACTCGAGGTCGGCGTGCGCGTTTAGCGGCGGCACTTCCATCGCCCGCGCCACCGAGGCACCACCCAGCACGAGGGTAGCGACGGTGGCCAGTGCGACCGGGACGATATTCCGCCTACGTCTGACACGTGCCGGGCCCGGCCGAGAGCTTCGGCCGCCCCCTGGGACGGGCGAGGAGTCTGGAGTGTTCGACATATTCCGGTTTCGTCATGCCGAGAGCCACCTCCCGGACTTCACCACACTGTATGCGTTAAGGCACTCTTAAGAAAGATCGGGATTCACATCAACTCTTCAGCACGAGGACGTCGTCGCACGCGCGGGCGATCGCCAACTCCTCGTCGGTGGGCACCACGAGGACCTTCACCGAGCTGCCCGGTGAAGAGATGATGCGTTCGCCGGAGCCGTTCTCGTTAGCCTCGGCGTCGAGCTCCACCCCCCAGCCGGCCAAGGTGGACAACGCATCGGCTCGCAGGCGGGCGACGTTCTCTCCCACCCCGGCAGTGAACGTGATGGCATCCACTCGGCCGAGGATCGCCCAGTAGCCGCCGATGTAGCGACGCAGCCGATGGATCACCACGTCGTAGGCGAGGATGGCGTCGTCGTCGTGGTCATCCACTCGGGTGAGCAGTTCTCGGAAGTCGCGCGCCCCGCACAGGCCTTCCAGTCCGGACTTCCGGTTGAGGAGGGTGGAGACGTCCTGCGGCGTCATGCCACGGTCTCGGATGAGGTGGATGAGCAGTCCGGGGTCGACGTCGCCGGGACGGGTCCCCATGACCAGCCCTTCGAGCGGCGTCAGGCCCATAGAGGTGTCCACAGCACGGCCGCTGTCGATCGCTGACGCCGACGCCCCGTTGCCGAGGTGGAGCACGATCTGGTTCAGCTGCTCGTAGGGCTGGCCCAGGACGTCGGCTGTTCGGCGGGACACGAACTCGTGGCTGGTGCCGTGGAACCCGTACCGGCGCAGGTCCCACTTCCGGGCCGTCTCGAGGTCGATGGCGTAGGTGTGTGCTGCGGCGGGAAGCGTGTGGAAGAAGCCCGTGTCGAATACGGCGACGTGCGGGAGCCCGGGCAGCAGTTCGCGGGCCACCCGGATTCCACGAAGGTTCGCTGGGTTGTGCAGCGGTGCGAGGAGCTCGAGCTCCTCGATTTCCGCCTCCACCTCGGGCGTGATCTCAACCGGGTCGTGGAAGGCGGGCCCGCCGTGGACCACCCGGTGGCCGATCGCCTGGACTCCCAGCTCGGTCGGGTGTACGTGCAGCTCGCGTGTCAGCTCCAGCACGCGGGAGAGCGCGGCCGTGTGGTCGGGAAACTCCTCCTCGACGGTGCGCTGGTCACCGGGAGCCCCGGGTAGATCACTGCGGCGGACGGTCACCGTGCCGACGGGCTCACCGATCCGCTCGACCAGAACCCAGGCCAGCTCGCTCTCGAGGGCGGTGTCGAGAATCTGGAGCTTCAGCGAGGAGGAACCGGAATTGATGACGAGCACACGGGTCATGAGTTACTTTCCTGAGAGTCTGCGACGCCCTGCGCCTGGACGGCAGTGATCGCAACCGTGTTGACGATGTCCTCGACCAGCGCACCCCGGGAGAGGTCGTTGACGGGCTTGCGCAGCCCCTGCAGGACCGGGCCGATCGCCACGGCGCCGGCTGTCCGCTGCACGGCCTTGTAAGTGTTGTTCCCCGTGTTGAGGTCGGGGAACACCAGGACGGTGGCCCGTCCGGCGACCGGGGAGTCGGGCATCTTTTTTTGTGCGACGGTGGGGTCGACGGCGGCATCGAATTGCAGCGGTCCGTCCACCACGAGGCCGGCCACCGGGTCGTCGGCGCCCGCCTCGTCGATCCGGGATCGCACGAGAGCGGTCGCCTCGCGCACCTTGTCGACGTCGGCCCCGGTGCCGGAATCTCCGGTGGAGTACGAGAGCAGGGCCACGCGCGGGTCGATGCCGAAGCGTGAGGCGGTCTCGGCAGACGACAGGGCGATGTCCGCGAGTTGCTGGGCGGTGGGGTCGGGTACCACCGCGCAATCCCCGAACGCCAGGACGTGGTCGGCCAGGCACATGAGGAACACGCTGGACACCGTCTCCACGTCGGGTTGCGTGCGGATGATCTCCAGCGCGGGGCGAATGGTGTGTGCGGTGGTGTGTGCGGCACCGGAGACCATGCCGTCTGCGAGCCCGGTGTGCACCATCATCGTGGCGAAGTAGGAGATATCGAGAATGCGGTCGCGCGCCACATCCAGGGTCATGCCCTTGTGCTTGCGCAATTCGACGTACTCGTGGGCGAACCGGTCGGCGTGCTCGCTCGTGCGCGGATCCAGCACATTCGCGTCGCCCAGTTGGATGCCCAGTTCGTCCGCGCGCCGGCGGATCGACTCGGGATCGCCGAGGATCGTCAGGTCCGCCACCTCGCGTCGCAGGAGCCGGCCGGCGGCGTGCAGGATGCGGTCGTCGTCCCCCTCGGGGAGCACGATGTGGCGCTTGTCGGTCCGGGCTCGTTCGAGCAGTTGATACTCGAACATCTGGGGCGTCATGACGTCGGGCGTGCCAACGCGCAGCGGTGCGAGCAGCTCCTCCGTGTCGACGTACTTTTCCATCAGACTGAGCGCGGTCTCGACCTTGCGTCCCGATCCCGCGTATACCCGCCCGCGGGTCTCTGAGGCCAGACGAGCGGTGTCGTAGGTTCCGTGATCCGTGCAAATGATCGGCAGTGTGGAGCGCATGCCGCAGACCAACTTGTCCAGCGCCGAGTTCGGTTTGACCCCGCCGTTCCAGATCATCCCGGCCAGTGAGGGGAAGCCCTCGGCGGCGTGCGCGGCGAGGATCGCCAGCACGGCATCGGTGCGGTCCGCGGGGACGATGACGACCATCCCGTCGACCAGTCGCTCGAGAATCCTGTCGCCGGTCATGCCGCCGACCATGACGGCCATCGCCTCGCGGTCGAGCAGAGCCGGGTCACCCGAGTAGAGGTCGCCGTCGACAGCCTCCATGAGTTCGCCCATCGTGGGGGCGGTGAGCACCGACTCGGTAGGCAACGTCCAGGAGGAGACACCCACCGAACTGAGCTCGGTCTTGATCTGGTCGAGCGCTTCCGGGTCGCACCGGTTCGCGACGACTCCGATGGGGTGCGCGTGTTCGGCACGCAGCTCGTCCAGGGTGAGTCTGGCGTTGGTGCCGATCTCCGCAGGGGTTCGGTCCGCGCCGCGGATTACCAGCAGGACAGGCGCTCCGAGGTTCACGGCGATGGTGGCGTTGAAGTCGAATTCGGTGGGGCTCGGCACGCCGGTGTAGTCAGTACCGACAATCACCACGACATCGCACTGCCGGGCCACCGCGTGGTATCGGTCGACAATCTCGCTCAGCGCAATATCGCGATCCTCGTGGACCCGCATGTTGGTGACGCCGATGCAGTCCTCGTATTCGAGATCCGCAGTGGTGTGCTGCAGCAGCATCTCCACGATGCGGTCGCGGGCGGCCTCACCGTCACCGCGTCCTGCGGCGGCTGAGCGCGGCTCGACCGTGACGGGGCGGAACACGCCGACCCGCTGGACGGTCCCTGCGAGGATACGGAGCAGTCCGAGTGCGACCGTCGATTTTCCCGTGTCCCCTTCGGGTGCCACCACGTAGACAGCCGACGACGAGAGTGGTTCGCCCGCCGACTGGGACGGGATCGACAGAGCCGCGACCTCTGCCTCGGAAAGCTCGGCTCTGGCTGGCTCGTTAGAAGCGGACACAACGGACTCGGGCGGAAGAGAATCGGGCACGGAGGCATTGTGACAGCGCGGGCCCCGCAGCACACCACGCACACACCCAAGGCCCCGATCCCGCACCCCAGTGCGGGGCCGCCCGTCAGACATCGGTGAGCCTGTCGACGCCGGGCGGCAGCCACCTGCACAGCCCGGGAGAGGCGGGGTTCACCACTGTTTTCCACCCAGCCGGGCCGTCGCCGACGAACCCGTGGTGAACGGGGCAGCAGAGCGCCCCGTTGGCGACGGTAGTGGGCCCACCTCGGGACCATTGCCTCACGTGGTGGAACTGACTTCGTCTGGCTGGTGCGCTGCACCCGGGGAAGGTGCATCGCCCATGGGCGGCGTAGAGGACCAACCGTTGGATCGCCGACGCCAGTCGGCGATCGGGATGAGCGTCCACGTCGATCCGGTGCAGTTCCTCGCGTCCGTCCCGCAGCAGCGAGACGAACCACGGCATTGCGCCTGCCAGGGACACCGCTTGCCGCACGCTGAGCTGGGTGCCGGCGTCGGTCCGCACGAGCGCGGTGGGGTCCTCGAGCTGCTCGGGGGTCACCCGCACGATGATGGTCGCTATGCCCTTGGGCCGTGCCGGGTCGACGGTCGACCCGAGGGCCCACTGATGCACGAGTGCGTCGTGCGCGCGCTGCTCGGGTGTGCGATCGTCGGTCCCGGGCTCACATTCCATGGCGCCGCCGGGTCCGCCGAAGTCGCACAGTGCCCGCTCGACAAGCGCGCGAGCGCGAGGCGTGAGGGTCATGGTAAGCGTGCTGGTGCCGTCGGACCGGACCGCTCCGAGCCGGGCCGCACGTTGCCGCTCCTGGTGCTCCTCGCGGCCCCTACCCCGGTCGGGGCACAGGGCCGCGACCCGACGCGCGGCCTCGGCTCGCAGGTCGGCGGGAGCTGCCGAGCGTGCGAACTGTGTGAGCTCCTCGGCAAAGCGGAGTTTGGCGTCGCCGCCCATCGTCCCCGGCAGCCCGGAGACCGCCTTGGCGATGATCCGCTCATGCTCACCCGTGATCTCCCCGACCGCAGCAGCCCGGCCTGCCGGGGTGGCTTGACGTCCGCCGGCCTCGATCCGTCCGTGCACCGTCCCCTTGGCCAGACCCAGTTTCTCGGCGAGCATCGCGGCAACACCACCGGCGCTGCGCCCCTTCAGCCGGTGTAACGCGGCGAGCTCGGCGGTGGCCCGGGCACCGCAGGCGCCCAACCGTCGTGCGACCACCTCCACGCGCCCCACGGCGGCGGCGAGCGCCTCCGCCTCGTGCTCGGCCCAGTCGACCACGCACAGCGTCTCCACCGACGCCTCGAGGAAGGCGAGCACCTCGGTCAGCGGGGTCGGCTGATCTCGCTCGCCGCCCCACGCATCCGCGTCTCGCTCTTCCCGATCCACGCCTCACACGATAGAACACACGTACGACACAAAGCGGCCGACAACGAGCTTCACACGGCTCCGCCCCGGTCAGCCGCGAGAGGTCATGGTCCGGAACTTGAGCTCGTCCAGCATCGCCCCGACCTCGCCGCTCAGCAGCGCGCGGTCCAGCGCGATCAGCCGCGGCAAAGCGGCGTCGGCGGCGTCCAACTCATCGTCGTCGAGGTGCCGAGATGCCTGCGAGTAGAGAAGTTCGAACTCGGCGAACTCGCGCACCCGGGTGGCAGCGAGCTCGCCCATCCACACGCACTCGCGGGCCCGGCCACCCGCCGCCTGAACAATGCGCCGCACCGAACGCAGCTCAGCCCTGGCCTCCGCTGCACCGCGGTCGGCGCCGGCGGCAGCTCCGTCGGTGGCCCGGCTGATCTCCTGACCGAGCCGGTCAGCGGCCAGAGTGATCGATCCCAACTCGTCGAGCAAGCCGCCCACCAGATCCCGCTCGGCCGCCACGTGCGCCCCGCTCCTCGCCGCCCGGCTCCGGGTGTCGGCCCGAGCGACGTCCCCGCCCAGCCTGAACATCATTGCGGCCGCCGAGTCGAGGGCGTCCTCGGCTGCCCGGGCCTCCTCGAGGAGGCTGCGCGCCCGGTCCACCAGATCCGATCTGTCTGAACTCGTCACCGACTACTCCTCCCCCTTGGGCGCGCTGCGCCCATCGTGGGAACGCTCCTCGTGGAATCGCCCTCCTGGGAACGGTCCTCGCCGTGGGCGGTGGGAACCGCCCCTAATCGACGACGACGACAACAAGTCCAAAGTCCCCTGCGTCGTCCGTCCACACGGTCGGGCGCACATATCCGTAGCCCGCCAGCTCGTCGGCAAGGACGTCCGGCTCGAACTTCCTCGCGATCTCGGTGCGGATGCCTTCCCCTGCGGCGAGAGTTCGCGAGCGTCCCAGTGTGGGGAACTCGACGTGCACGTCGCGGACAGCACGTAGCCACATCTCGATCCGGCTCTCGCCGGGATTCCACACGGCCTCGTGTCGGAAATCGGCGCGGTCCAGACCGGTGCACTCGACGGTACGGGCGATCACATCGAGCATGTTGAGATCGAACTCGGCGGTGACCCCGGCGGAGTCGTCGTAGGCCGCGGTGAGCCGCTCGGGACTCTTGACCAGATCGAACCCGACCACCAATCGGTCGCCCGGGTCCATGATGGCGCGCAGCATGGTGAAGAAGTCGGCGCGCTGGGCATCGGAGAAGTTGCCGATCGTCCCACCGAGGAACAGCACCATCCGTCTGCCCGGCTCACCCGGCAGGGGGCCGTCTAGGGCGGTGAGATCGCCGACGACCGGGACGACGCGCAGCCCGGGGTACTCGGCGGTCAGCGCCCGGGCGGAGCCAAAGAGCATCTCGGTGCTGATGTCGACCGGCACGAACAGCGGCCCGGCATCGGCTGCGGCGGCCGAGCCGTTCGACGCGGCCTCGGGGCAGGTCGACGCAGCCTCGGGAGGGGCCGGCTCAGAGGCGGCCGGTCCCGGCGCGAAGACGTCGAGCAGCGCCCTGGTCTTCTCGCAGGTACCCGCCCCGAGCTCTACCATCGTGTCCGCGCTGCCCACGATGTCAGCGGCCCGCGCCCGCAGGATCTCCGCTTCTGCGCGGGTGGGGTAATACTCGGCCAGCCTGGTGATCTGGTCGAACAGCAGGCTGCCCTTCTCGTCGTAGAACCAGCGGGGCGCCAGCGTCGGCGGGTCGGCGAAGAACCCGTCGAGCAAATCGGATTCAAGGGCTGCGGTGTCGGGGTTGGCGGTGCTCGTTGTCGTTGTCGTCGTCGCTGTCGTTGTCGTCGTCGTTCTTGTGGTCGTACTCGTCTCCCCGGGGACTCCGGCAGCTCCGACGGCTCGAACCACTCCACGCTGCGACTCCACGTCCTGCACGCGGCTCACCGGGCGAGCCTCAGCCCGGTGGCCGCCCATCGTGACGCGGCGGGGTAGAAGTTCCGGTACGTGTGTCGGGTGTGGCCGGCGGGCGTGAAGGCGCTGCCGCCGCGTAGAACGTGCTGGTCGGACATGAATTTGCCGTTGTACTCGCCGGCCGCGCCCTCCTCGGTGACGAACCCGGGGTACGGCAGGTAGGCGCTGGACGTCCACTCCCACACGCCGCCGATCGTCCGCTCCGCTGCGGGTTGCGGGTGGCACCTGTCGGGGTCGAGCTCGTCGCGGATCTCCCACCCGGTGGCGGCGATCTCCCACTCGAACTCGGTGGGCAGTCGTCCGCCGGCCCAGCGGGCGTAGGCGTCGGCCTCGTAGAAGGACACGTGGATGACCGGTTCGGCGTCCACGGTCGGGCGTCGTCCGCTCAGGGTGAAGGTCGTCCACCGGCCATATACCGCGTCGGCGTCGGGGCCGTCGTCCTCGCGCCGCCAGTACCCGGGCGCGTCCCAGCCCTCAGCCTGGACCGTGGCCCACCCGTCGGACAGCCACAGTTCGGGCCGGGAGTAGCCGCCGTCGGCCATGAACTGCTTCCACTCGCCCACGGTGACCTGGCGGGTGGCCACCTCGCCGCCGGGGATCCACACGCGGTGACGGGGGCGCTCGTTGTCGTAGGAGAACGCTGCCCCGGGGTCGCCGTCGACGGGGTTCTGCGCGCCGATCTCGGCGATCCCCTCGACGACGGCGAGCCAGCCGGTCTCCCCCGGCACCGCCACGGCCGGGTCCGCGGACCTGTGGACGTACACCGGATCGGTGGGGTTATGCGAGAAGAGATGTTTGATGTCCGCGAGCAGCAGCTCCTGATGCTGCTGCTCGTGGTGGCAGCCCAGCTCCATCAGTTCCAGCCCGCGCTCGTCGACTCGCCCCGCCTCGAGCGCGTCGACCACGGACTCGTCCACGCGGGCGCGGAAGTCCCCGATCTCGGCCACCGACGGGCGAGTGATGAGCCCACGCTCTGGCCGGGGTTGCCGCGGGCCGACCGCCTCGTAGTACGAGTTGAACAGGAACCGGAATACCGGGTCGGGCGGGGTGTACCCCGGCAGCCGACCCAGGACGAACTCTTCGAAGAACCACGTCGTGTGCGCGCGATGCCATGCGGCGGGGCTGGCGGCGGTCATCGACTGCGGGATCTGGTCCTCGGGACTGAGCCGGGATGCGAGCAGGTCAGTGAGCCCGCGGACTCGCAGGAACTTCTCGACCACGCTCTCGGCGCGCGCGGTGGTGGAGACGGTTCCAGCTGTCATGGGTTCCCCCGTGGGTTGCGGTCGACGGCAGGTCGTGGGCGACGGCGGGCCTCTCGGCTGCCGAACGTTGTTCGCCACAGTAGCCACAGTGTGGCTCTCCGCCCACCGCAGGAAATTTCCCTACGCGAATGGAGCGGCCGGGCTCCCGATGCGAGCGGCTTCGAGGTTGCGGCGCTCATGATGGAGCAGTCGCAGTCGGTATTCGGGGCAGTTGCCCATGCCGCCGTCAGCGCGGATCACGCGGTGGACGGGGATGACGAACGGCACTGGGACGAGCGAGCAGAGTCTGCCCACTCGGCGGGCGTTGCGCGGCCGACCGGCGTCCATGCTGATCTGCCCGTACGTAGACGTCTCGCCGTAGGGGATGTGCTGGATCTCGCGATATACCTCGCGGGAGAATTCGTCGTGGACTCCCGCAGCGGCCCAGTCGAGCGGCACGTCGAACTCACGGGCTGTCCCTGCCAGGTAGTCCTCCAGCTGTTCCGCCAGGCGGACGAGATGCGCCTTCGCTCCGGCCGCCACGTCGTCGACGCCCACACCACGCCCAGCATCGTCGGGTTCGGCCGGGTCGAGCTCTGCGAGGTGGAGGTCGGCAGCGTGGAGATCTGCGGCATCGACCTGCTGGAGCCGTGCGATGCCCTCGTGTGTGGCCTCGACGATCATCAGCCCGGCCGCGGTCTCGAGCAATCGCGCCACGCCGCCGGGCGATCGCGGCGCGGGCGCGCTCACACGACGCTCGGGCGGTCCGGGTTGGTGACGTCGGCGTCGGCGCTGTCGAGCTTCTCGAACAGGGCATCGGGGCCCTCCCGGACGAGGAAGGACATCTCGGCGGTGGTGATGGGTACGGCCTGCAAACGTGTGAGCAGGGGTCCGGTGCCATCCTCGCCGCCGGACTCGTCGACGACCTCCAGGTCTGGCCACAGGAACGGTGGGGTCAGGACGAGGTGCTCACAGGTGCGCCCGGAGTCGACCAATCCCACCGCGTTGGGGATCACGGCACCGGGGGCCACGTGGATGGAGCCGGTCGCGACGGCGAGTGCGCACGCGTCGAGAACGTCTGCCATGGCCCGGTGGCCGGTGCGGCCGACGATCACGAATTCACTGCGGATCTGCCGCCCCTCGGGCGTGGTGACGTTGGTGGGGAGTCCCCGGGCACCCACGGTGGCGTAGGTCGAGAATCCGGCGGCGGGCACGTCGTCGACGATCACAATGTCGCAGTGCCACTCGGTGGTGTTGCCCTCTTCGTCGGCTTCGGTCTCGTGCGGATAGCGCAGGACGCGGACCGACTCCTTGTCGGCGAGAATGCCCTCGAGGCCGGCGAGGTCGGATTGGGCGGGGCCCGGTGGGGTGGTGGTGTCACTCATGCAAGTGCTCGCAGACGGGGTTCGAGGTCGGTCTTGAACAGGTCGAGGAAACGCTTTTGATCGTGGCCGGGTGCATGAAAGACCAGGTGGTTAAGGCCCGCGTCGACGTACTGCTTGACCTGCTCCACGGCCTCATCGGGGTCAGAGGCCACAATCCAGCGCTTGGCGACCTGCTCGATGGGCAACTCGTCGGCCAGACGCTCCATCTCGCGCGGGGAGTCCACGGAGTGCTTCTGCTCGGGGGTGAGCGAGAGCGGGGCCCAGAAGCGGCAATTCTCCAGCGCCTTGTCCGGGTCGGGGTCGTAGCTGATCTTGATCTCGATCATCCTGTCGATGGTCGTGGAGTCGCGCTCGTTGATGCCGGCACCCTCCTCGACTGCTGGGAGTAGCTTGTCGGTGTAGAGCTCCATGCCCTTGCCGGAGGTGCAGATGAATCCGTCGCCGACGCGGCCGGCGTACTTGGCCACAACCGGGCCACCGGCGGCGATGTAGACGGGGACGCCGCCGTCCGGAACGTCATAGAGGAATGCGTCCCTGGTGCTGTAGTAGTCGCCCTCAAAGTTGGTCGTCTCGCCCGTCCACAGCTCTCGCATCAGGCGGACGGACTCACGCAGACGAGCGAATCGCTCCTTGAACGCTGGCCACTCACCCTGGAAGCCGGTGGCGATCTCGTTGAGCGCCTCACCAGTGCCCACACCCAGGAAGACCCGCCCCGGGTACAGGCACGCCATGGTGGCAAACGCCTGGGCCAGTACCGCCGGGTTGTAGCGGAACGTCGGCGTGAGTACCGAGGTGCCCAACTGGAGGCGCTCGGTGCGCTCGCCCACTGCCGTCAACCACGCGAGAGAGAACGGGGCGTGGCCGCCATCGTGGCGCCATGGCTGGAAGTGGTCAGACACCGTGGCCGAATCCATCCCCGCCTGCTCCGCCAAGACCGCGTACTCGACCAAGTCGCGCGGGCCGAACTGCTCGGCTGATGCCTTGTATCCGAGCTTGAGGGAAGGGGTGTCTGGCATGGGGGTCTCCTAGAGGGGCATGTGAGCTAAATCATCGGCACGTACGCCAAGTGTTGTCCCGAGTATGCCAGCGGACCGATGCGCGCTGTCCCGGATATACACGTCGCGTAGCCCCGCTGCTCTGACCTCTAATAACGGTGGGTCGCGAATAACAGACTCCTTATACTGGACGGCGGAAAAAATGTTGCCGCATCTAGCACTACGGGCGGAAACAGTCGCTAGCCCCCGAAACTCGCAGGCTGGCCGCCCTTTGCAAATTACTAAGAATCTGTAACACTTATGTGAGTTCGGTAGATGAACTTGGTGTCGGCACGCGATCAACGGCGATCGGGATCTGGCATGACTTGTACCCCTCGGGCCGCTTCGGTGGCCCCCACCGGAAGGATCCACACATGACAGCCAATGACCCCATCGTCACCGACGTCCAACGGCAGCAGGACCGCAAGCGCAAGCGCAAGGCGATCCTCGCTGGCGGCGTCGTCCTCGGCCTCGGCGCTGCGATCACCCTGGCTGCCTGGTCGGATGACGTTTTCGCGAACGGTATCTTCAACACAGGTTCATTCGAGCTTCAGGGCAACCTGACGACCACCGCTGTCGAATCCGCCGAGGATGTACCTCAGTACGAGAACTACGACGACACGCCCGGCGGCACCCTCCGGTTCGACCAGGTACTGACGGCCGTCACCCTCCAGCCCGGTGAGGAGGTTTTCGCGCCGATCACGCTTCGCCTTTCACCGGAAACAACTGTGGACGGCACGTTTGTCCTATCCGGAGTCACTTTCGGAACCACTGCAGACCCAGATCTGGCTGACAAGCTCGACTACCGGGTTATTACGAACTCCACCGCTGCGCAGTGCGACGCGCAAACGCCTGCAGGATCCGACTGGTACACCGGCACCGTCGCCGACGATGCGCCTGGAGTCTCCAACTCGGGTGCATCTGCGCGTCCGCTGACCGCGGCCGCGGCTACGCAAGACCAGTTGTGCCTCGGCATCACCTTGAACGACAACTCGGAAGACGTTCAGGGTGCGACCGACACTCAGGTGATTTGGCAGTTCACCGCCACGGCCAATACCCCCTGATCGCGGCCAACTCGGCTTAACGAACACAGGTGGGCGGGGCCGTACGGCCCCGTCCACCCCTCCATATCCGGAAGTTGACTATGACCGACTCGATGAATCCCTCCGAGCTAGCGGATCGCAACCGCAAACGCAAAGCGCTACTTGCTGGCGGGGTTGTTCTCGGCCTCGGTGCTGTCGCCACCCTGGCGGCGTTCACCGATGACGTCTTCGCCACGGGCACTTTCAGTTCAGCGAAGTTCTCGATACAGGGGTCACAAGCTGCGGCATACCCGGCAGCCTCGGACGCCTCATTCAAGGATTATCCAGACCCGACCGGAGCGCCGGGCACCGGGCACGCTGCGTTGACCTTCGCATCCTCGATGGCCCCCGGCGACACCGTTTACGCCCCGTTTACGATTCGGACCGGGCCAGAATCCGGTGCAGGAACCGTAACCCTGGCGGGGGCATACTTCTCGACCGCCGGCACATTGGATCCGTATCTGACCTACACGGTCCTCAACGGAGGTACTACCTGCGCTGCTGGCGCGAGCACCACTAACGGAACCTCGTGGGCGACTGGCACACCGGGCGGGACTCAATCCAGCCCCACTGCTCCAACTGGGGCTCCCGCACGAGACCTTCTCGCCGATTCGGGAGACACTCAGAAGTTCTGCATCGCGGTTACGCTAGCGAATTCCCAGGCCGCGAAGGACGCCATCAATAACGCAAATCCGCTGACCTCGACTTCGATCACGTGGGATTTCCGAGGAACCGCAACAACGTAAAAGTGCGCACGGCCGCACGCCCCCAGACTCGATGCCGTGGCGCATTCGATATGCCACATAAGCACTTTTAAGATAGTTCAATGACCAGGTTGTGAGTCAGAGTGAAGAAGCCGACTAGGCGAGGCAAAATTGCGGCAATCGCAGCAGCAGTCGTTCTCGGAGCCGTCGCTGTGCAGACCACGCCCGGTGAAACCATTGCAGGCTTTGTCGATGACACATTCGCGACTGGAACCTTTTTTTCTTCCAAGTGGAACGTCCAGGGAAACGCGACCGCTGACATTGAGCCCGGGGCCGCTGGGTGGTCCGATCACCCAACTTCCGCAAACGCGGCCATCTTTCGACCCACATTGGGCACTATCATCCCTGGTGGAGAAATCCGATCGTATTCGCGTTTCGGACTCCGTATGGCACCAGGCGCCACGCTCGGGGCAAACGTCACGATCCCCGTCGGAGTGGAGGTCTCGAGCGGTAACCAGGCCAACCTGATCAGCATGCGCCTTATCCGTACAACATCCCCAACCTGCGATTCGAGCACCTTCTCGGACGTAAACGCTGTTTTTTTAATAGGGACCGCAAGCACTTACGGAAAGATGCTTGACCAACCCGGCACTGCTCTTCGGAAACTCACCCTGAACCCTAATGCGACGACATCGAACCCCGGCATCCCCGTCTATCTGTGCTATGAATTTAGTCTTCCCAACGCCACACCGCCGGCAGGGTTAACTAACGGTGCAGTAGTCACTGTCCAGTGGACATTCACAGCGGAGTCTGTGTAGCTATGACGATCGACGTGAGCGCTCCTGCGAATGAGGAACCCCAGCCAGTTGATGGGTTCATCCGCACTAAGTTCCTGTCACGGGTCACAGACGCCCTGTTGTCGGCGCTCGCGCTACTCGGCGTTGTCTGCATCATCGCGACGATTGCCGCCTTCGCTCTTAACATCAGCCTAATCATGTTCAAGACCGGTTCCATGTCGCCAACGATTCCGACTGGATCCCTCGCCATCGTCAGGCAGATCCCTGCCTCTGACATTCGCGTCGGCGATGTCACAACAGTTTCCCGCGGCGAGGGTCAACTACCGGTGACCCACCGCGTGGTGTCCGTTACCCCCGTAAACGGAGACACTTACTCCATTGCAATGAAAGGCGACGCCAACGACTCACCTGACGCTCAGCCTTACGAAGTGGCCGAGGTCAAAAAGGTGCTCTGGCACGCCCCCGGCCTCGCCTACGTGGTTGCGAAAGTAAGCCAACCGATCTATATGGCGGGAATAACGATTGCGGCCTCCCTCCTCGTCGTTTGGGCCTTTTGGCCCCGAAAGCAGCAGTGATATGAGCACCTCTCGCACGTCCAGCAGCCTCCGACACGTCGCAGCCTCCGCGGGTGCGCTGACGATCGCCGGGATGCTCGCACTGTCCGGCCTGGTTGGCGGGGGTGTAGAAGAGACGGAGGCAGCGTGGAATGACACCGAGGTGGCTCAAGCTTCGGTCAAAACTGCTTGGATGCAGGGCTATACCAGAGTCACCAACCCGGGCTGGAAGATGCGAAATGTCCGAGACACGAACCTACCTAGTTCTATCGGCCTGAGGGGCCCCGCCGAAAGGACTAGGAATTTTGGGCTCACCTACCCGAAACTGCCTGGCTACGCCCAGGCAACCGGCGCTGAGGATGCACGCAACAGCTTCGGCGCGAACGCCTCTGCCGATATCGTCCCGCCTAGAGAGTCCGGCGAGGACCTGTGGATGGGCAAATATACAACAGCTTCGAATGACACTGAGATAACCAGAGCGGGACATTGCATGGCATATCCATCACCGGCTAGCATCCCCGGGTCTGCCAGCACCTGCTTTGCCGCCTCGAACCCAAGTCCCCGGATGGCATCGCACCAGAATAATGAAGGATTTACTTTCTCTATAACGGCGTCGAACCTCGGAACTAAAGCTGCGCGCGTTAACGCTTCCGGATTCTCCTCAAAAGCACAGTGTTACGAAGATGGAAACTCCACCGCCTCAATCACTGAAAACAACAGAGTATTGCAATTAGCCCGCCAGGTTATTCCGAACACCAACAACGCAAGTTTTACGGACGCCCAAGACATCACGAATCTCATTCCCGCTACGGACACACCTGGCGAAAGATACGATGGCGTTACCAACACTTGGGGTCGATACAACGTTGAAGGCCTTGGAGAAGGAAATGCGTCATTCGTTCTAGCAGTCAATGTGAGAAAAGATACATTTACCGCACCTTACTACGCTCTGGCCGAAATGGATCTCGTCGTGCAGGTCTACAGCGCGGGAGGTGGCTTATCTAGCCGTGGTGCCTTTATCGACCAAATAAACCTCCCTCTAACCAGGTCCGAATGCGGATTTAGCAACGGCACGAAACCGTTACGGTCAATGGCTGGAACGTGGCGAGGTGATGCAAACCAGTTAGGGTGGCCAGGTCGTTCGTTAGGAAACCTTGCACCAACCGCTTCGCAGAGGTACCAGACCTTTACTTTTTCCGACTTGGGAACCCCGGCTACTTTCGGCCGGTCGATGATGCGGGGAATACTCGAAACCGAAGCCACCGCCAGCGACCTGCCTCCCACAACAACCGTGACCTCTCCGCTCGAGAACTCCACTGCGTCGGAGACCACCACGTCGGCTCCGCCGAACCCCGATGACGAGGGGACCTCGACCAGCCCCGGCACGCGTACGACTCGGACCAGCACAAGCACTTCGGCACCCTCAACCAAGACCAGCACAAAAACTCCAACGTCGGTGCCTGCCCCCTCGACTCCGTCGGCCACGCCGCCGGCGCCAACAACAACGGTGGGGCCCGTAATGGTCATCCCCAGCGAGCCCGCGAAACTCCCCGTATCTGCCCGGACCGAAGAGGCCGGGACCGTGAAGGTTGACGAGGGGGACGCTGTAGTCGTCGTCCGCGGCGATACCGCGCCCAACGATGCGCGTCAGGGCGCCGCGGCGCTGGAGATCTGGCTGAGCGGCGGCGACCCCGGCGACACCTGGGCCACCTTCACCGCCACCGACCCCGACACCGACGGCTGGCGCTGGGCAGCCATCAACCGGAAGACCGGCACGGTCGTCTACATCCGCTGACCGCACCCGCCAGCCCACAAGACACGCCGCCCGGCGAGTGAGAATGCTCACTCGCCGGGCGCAATGTAACAAGAGACGAACGAACCGCAATACTCTAGGTAGATCGGTTGCACTCGCGGTACCGCACCGCGAACCAGGGCCCCTCCCCTGACCAGCATCCGGCACAGCACGTCTCGGAGGCGATTATGCGGATCCGGCACGCGGCCAGCGCACTGGTCGCTCTCGCTGCCACCTCCGCATGCGCACTCGGCGCCTCGATGATCATTCACGACCACGACGAACAAGCCCGCGAATCCGAACTCCGCGCCTCCGCTTGGTCCGTCCAGGCCTCCACCGACTTCGGTACCACCTGGACCGCCCCCGTCTCCTCCTACGGCGGGCACTTCCCCGTCCGCGTGGACACCTCCGGACTGCGTAACCGCTCCGCCTACCAACCCCTCACCCTGCGCACGAGCGTCGACTCCCAGGACGACGCGCACGTCACCATCGGTAAAGGCGTCCTGGTGGAGGGCAACCCCGACGCTGCAGCAGCTGTCCGCATCCGGGCCATAGCCACCGGCGGCGGGGCGTGTGCAGAGCCGACCTTCGCCTCCGGCTCCCCCGGCATCTTCACCGGCGACCCCACCCGACCTGTTCCCGTAGACGCTCAGACCGCACCCAGGCCACTCGTCCTGCCGGGAGCCACCCGCACCACGCCAGGCGCGCCCGTGACCGTGTGCCTGGAGTTGAGCATGGACTCGCTGTCACCGGCTCCGGATTCGATGCTCACACTGGCGTGGCCGCTCGACATCAGTCGCAGCGGCGCCGACACGTAAAAGCCAGGCAGGTCTTCACGTCGATCACGGCCGGAAGCCGGCGACCTGGCTATACACCTTCGAATACTCGGCCACCACCGCCGACGGATCGGCGCCTTCGACGCGCGGAGGAACCGCGAGAGGCGTATCGAGGGAAGCCCGCACTGCCGTGGCGACCGCGGCGGGATCGCGGGGATCGTAGACCTCCCCCGAATGTTCGGCCGGATCGCAGCGATCGAACCACTGATCCCACAGACACCCCACGGCCGGAAACACCGGCGCCACCCCCAGATCACGACACAACTCGAGCCACGTGGAATGGGTAGCGAACCGATACGGCAGAACGCAGACATCCAGAGCGGCGACCTCGGCGAGCAACGAGCCCAAGTCAAGTGATTCGTAACGCACCAGACGCACGGAGGTCCAGTCCCCCTCGGCCGCGAACTCGGCCACCAGGTGATTGCTACCGCTCACCCCGTCGTCGCCACACGCATCCCGCCACGCCTGCGCCTCCACCAGGATCCGCAGCTCCGCCCCCGGCCGGCCCGACGCCACCGAGGCGAGCTGATCGAGCAGCTCCGGGCCCTCGATGTTCTCCCCCATCCGCTCCAACAACACACCCACCACGGCGGAATCGGTGCTGCGCAGGTGTTTGGAACCACGCACCGCGGCGGAGATCTCCTCCTCGCTGAGCAAGCGGGGATGCGGAATGACCAGTGGCTCCACACCCCACCGCACCCACAGTTCGTGGGCCGCCACCTCGGTCAACGTGATCACCGCCGCGGCCGCCTCCACCAACGTGCCGGTGTGGTCGCGATGCGGCAACTCGTCCTCGTCGGTCGGATACACAATGTCGTGGACGGTCAAGACCATCGGCACGTCGGCCCCCGCCAGGTGTCTCACCACCATGTCCACACTGTCAGGCTCGAGGTAGTCGTAACCGAAGTGCACGTGCGCCAGATCGACGCTGCTCAGCGAGTCGCCCTCGCGGTCAATCTCGCCGGAGGCAACGGCGGCGGGGTCGAATTCGACGGCGCTCGACGCCTCGGTCGGCGTCTGACTGTTCACCACTCCGGGCCGCACCGGCACCAGCTCTACGCGCGAGGAGACGTCCAGTCCGGTGATTCGGCGAACGGCGGGGTGGGCGGCCGGAAGGACCGCCACTCGCGTACGGGCATGTTCACCCCGTCCATCCATAGGATCAATCTAGACCGCGGCGCAAGTCCTCGATCAGATCTCCAGCGAACTCCAGCCCCACAGAAAGGCGGATGACGTTGTCGCCGATGCCCACAGCGGCGCGGGCCTCGGGCTCCATGGACGCATGGGTCGTCGTCGCGGGATGGGTCACCAGTGTCTTGGCGTCACCCAGGTTGTTGGAGATATCGATGATCTCCAGCGCGTTGAGCAGCGAGAAGCACTCTTTTTTGCCGCGGCCGCCTTCGGCGTCGTCAAACTTCAGTCCGAACGTCACCACAGACCCGCCGCCCGCCATCTGCGTCCGTGCCAGCTCGTACTGGGGGTGAGACTCGAGCATCGGGTAGGTCACCCAGTCCACGGCCGGGTGCGACTCCAGAAATCGTGCCACCTCCAGCGCGTTGGCCGACATCCGCTCGACGCGCATGCTCATGGTCTCCAAGCCTTTGAGCAGCACCCAGGCGTTGAACGCGCTCATCCCGAAGCCGGCGTGGCGCATAAGGTTCTGCACCGGACCGGAGATGTATTCCTCGGTGCCCAGCACGGCGCCGCCCAACACCCGGCCCTGCCCGTCGATGTGCTTGGTCGCGGAGTAGACCACGACGTCCGCGCCCAGCTCGAGCGGCTTCTGGTGCAGGACGGTGGCGAACACGTTGTCCACCACGACCTGCGCGCCTGCCGCATGGGCCAGATCGCACACGGAGCGGACGTCCACCAGCTCCTGCATCGGGTTGGAGGGGGTCTCGAAGAACACGGCGTCGGTGGGCTCGCTGAGCGCCTCGCGCCACTGATCCAGGTCGGTGCCGTCGACGAACACCGTCTCCACGCCCCACCGTGGGAGGATCTCCGCGCAGATCACGTAACAGGAGCCGAACAGCGCCCGCGAGGCCACGAGCCGCGAGCCGTTTCCGCACAGTGCGGCCAGCGCGACGAACACCGCGGACATGCCGGAGCTGGTGGCGAAGCACGCATCCGCGCCCTCGATCTGCCGCAGCCGCTCCTGGAACATCGCGACGGTCGGGTTTCCGTAGCGCGAGTACACGAAGCGCTGGACGCTCCCGTTGAACGACGCCTCGGCCGCCTCCGCCGACTCGTAGACGTAACCGGAGTTGAGGAACATCGGCTCCGCGGTCTCCTCGAAGCCGGTGCGCATCTGCCCGGCCCGGACCCCCAGGGTGTCCGGGTGGAGTCCGTCGGGGAGCTCGTTGTTCTTCATCCGCTGCTTTTCCTCGTCGTCGTCGTCAAAAAACTCGGTCAGGACTGCCGCCAGGCCAGGCCCGCGACCTTCCACCCGTTGATGCTGCCGCGGTGGCCGTCGTCGTCGGGGTCACCCTCGAACCCCTCGGCCACGTTGTAGGCGGACCCGAAACCGGCAGCGGTGGCGGCCTGCGCGGCGGCAGCCGACCTGCCCCCGCTGCGGCACAGGAACAGCACCGGCGCCTCGGGGGCGACACCTGCCTCGCCGAGTTGCTCGAGGAAACGGGGGTTGGGCTCGCCGGACGACATCATCCACTCGATGCCCAGCGTGCGCTTGCCCAGCTCCGACAGATCTGCGCCGCCGACCCACTGCCATTCGGCACTGGTGCGCACGTCCACTAGTACGGCGTCGGGGTCGGAGGCGAGCAGATCCCAGGCCTGGCGTGGCGGGAGGTCCCCGGCGTAGTCGTTCATGGATGTCGATTATGCTCCCCCGACCGCTGATCGGCGGGGTCGAGGTCCCCGGGTCGCCTTTATGTGCGACGATCGCGACATGACGCCTGTCACAGATTCTCCGTTCCGTGTGGCCGTAGTGGGCTCCGGCCCGGCGGGTGTATACGCCAGCGAAGCGCTGTTGGACTGGAGCGACAATCGCGATCCCTCCGCGCGCGGGATCGTGGTGGATCTGTTCGACCAGTTGCCCGTGCCGTACGGTCTCCTACGCCACGGCGTGGCCCCAGACCACCCCCGGATCAAGGGCATCGCCCGCACCCTGGAGGGGATCGCCTCCGATCCGCGAATCCGGTTCCTGGGCAACGTCGAGTTCGGCCGCGACCTCACCCTGGACGACGTGCGGCGCCACTACCACGCCGTGGTCTTCTCGACCGGCGCGCTCACGGACCGCCGGCTCGGCATCCCGGGCGAGGACCTGGAAGGTTCCTACGGCGCCGCCGAATTCGTCACCTGGTACGACGGTCACCCGGACTCGCACCCCGAGTGGGCGCTGACCGCCGAGCGCGCGGCCGTGGTCGGCGTGGGCAATGTCGCGCTGGATGTGGCGCGCATGCTGGTGCGCAGCTCCGAGCAACTCGAACCCACAGACATCCCCGAGCATGTCCGCACCGGGTTTGGTTCCAACACGACCCGTGTGGTGTCGGTGATCGGTCGCCGCGGCCCCGTCCACGCCAAATTCACGCCCCTGGAGTTGCGGGAAATGGGCAAGGTGGAGGGTGCCACCGTGGTGGTAGACCCCGATGACTTGGAGTATGACGACGAGGCGCGCACTCTCCGCGACAGCGATCGCCGGGTCGGACAGGTGTGCGCGCAACTCGAGAAGTGGGCCGGGGCACAGCGTGAGGCTGGTCTGGGTACGGCGGATGAGGCCGAGGCCGCGGCTCTCGCCGACGGGAAGCGGGTCGTCAGGTTCCGCTTCCACCGGTCGCCTGTCGAGATCCTGGGTGCTGACGGCCGGGTGTCCGGGCTGCGGCTGGAGATCACTGAACCGGTTCCCGGACCAGAGGGCGAGGGCGGGCGGGTGCGCAGTACCGGCCGCACCGAGGATCTGCCGGTGGAGGCCGTCTACCGGGCGGTCGGTTACCGTTCCGCAGCCCTGGAGGGCGTCCCCTTCGACCATGCCTCGTCGACCATTCCCAACGACTCCGGCCGCGTCCTGGACTCGCCGGGTGGGCAACACCTGCCGGGATTGTTCACCGCGGGTTGGGTCAAGCGTGGCCCGTCCGGCGTGATCGGCACCAACCGGTCCTGCGCCGTGGAGACGATCGGCCGGTTGACCGCCGAACTCGAGTCCGGCTCGCTTCCCGAGCCCGCGGAACCAGACCCGCAGACCGTGCGCGACCTGCTCGCCGACCGGGTTGCGGACCTGGTCGACGGCGACACCTGGCTGAAGATCGACGCCCACGAGCGCAGCCTCGGTGAGGCGGCGGGCCGCGAGCGCACCAAACTGCCGGGCCGGACGGAGATGCTCGACATCGCCCGCTCCACGCGCACCTCCCGGACCTCGTCCTGAGCCGTCTTCCCGGCCCGGGGTGCGCGGCCCACACGGGCGGGATAGCCGGTCTCTCGGGGGTCAGTCAGCCTCGGGGGTCAGTAAGCCTCGGCGATGAGCCTGCCGATCTCGGTCAATGACACCGTGCCCGGGTCGAAGTAGCGGGAGTGCGCGCTGCTCACGGCCTTCGGTCCCGAGCCCGGTTCGGTGACGTCGACCGCGATCCCGCCGAACTCCCCGGTTCCCGGCCGCCCGCCCAGCACTCCGGTCATCGACCACCACGGCACCGGGTCCCATCGCGAGACGACGCCGGCCACATCCTGCTCCCCCGCCGGGCGCGCGACGCCGCCGTCGTCCACCCACTGCTCGGCGAGCGAATCGACACCCGCGCCGGGGCTGCCGACGTGGATCATCAGATCGGCCGCCACCCCGCGCGGCTCTGCGGCGGCAGCCCCGAGGACCACCGAGCCGTAGCTGTACCCGACGACAGCATGTGGGGAGTCGTCGCCGTCCATGCGCTCGACCTCGTCCAGCCCCGCCGCGAAGGTGCGCAGGTCCGCGGCGTGCTTCCACGCAGGGCCCGCGGAGGATCCGGCCGCAGCGAGGTCGGCCGGCGCCTCGTAGCCCTGCCACGACACCGCGACGCACGACTCGACTTCCGCGCACATCGCCTCCGCCCGTTCGCTGGTACGTCCGAGCACCTCGAGCGAGGATCCCGTGCCCGGAATAAACGTGACCACCCGGTCTGCGCTGTCCGGGTCGGCGCTCGCGACCACCGCGCGACCGTCCAGATGCAGGTCGAGCAGATGCCGCCGCGGATCGGCCTCGAGATGCGCCGCGAGCGCCGCTAGGGCTGGCGCCGGACCTGCAAGTTCGTCCCCGCCGGCGCGGCCCCCCACCGCGTCAATCAGGCGACGCAGCCGGGTCCGATTGATCGAGTCCCGCGTGGCCGAGGACAGGCCTGCCACCGACCCCAGCTCCGGATGGTCGCGGGCGAGCCGAGCACGGTCCGCAGGGCCGAGCGAATGCCACAGCCCGGCGACCGCCCGTGGGTCGTCGTCGGTCGATCCGGACAGGTCGAGGCACGGCCGGGTCGCGGGATCCGCCTGCCCGGCGAGGTAGTCGGCGGCCTCCTTCAGGCGCAACGCGAGGCCCCGGTCCGACTCCTCCACCGCCCTCGAGTCGCCGGAGCCGGGCGTCGCGAGCTCGTCATCGCTCCAGTTGATCACCGACCGTGCCAACCGGGATCCCTCGGCCCGCAGCACGTCAGCCAGGTACAGGCAGTTCCCCGAGAGCACCCTCGCTTCGGTGGCGACGTCGCCCGCATGGTCGCGCGCCCGGGCACCGGAGTGACCTGACCACCCGCCGTCGGGTCCCGCGCGCCCGAGCCTGCGCGCGACCGAGTCCAGGTCCTCGGCGGCTTCGGCGATCCGGCGGCCCACCGACGCCGCCCGTGACTCGGCGAGGTCGATCGCCACGACCAACGCCTCAGCCTGCCGCGCCGGCGACACGACCGGCCACCTCCTCGTCTGCATCCACCAGGAGACCCGCCGCCCGGTCCATCGCGTCCGCGGTCCGTACGCACTCGGCGTCGAGGTCCCGCGCGCGCCGGGCGAGCAAGGCGGCACACTCGGCGAGTGCTGGACCGGCGAGCAGCACGGCCGGCCCCCCTGCCCCCATTCCAGTGGCGGCCGCGGACGCCTCCTCCAGCGCCGCGACCAAGCTCGCGGCGCTCTCGGCCGTGTCTGCGCCCGCCTCACGCACTCGCCGCGCCTCGGCGGTCACCGCAGCCTGCTCGAACGCCACAAGCACAGCCCCCACCGGGCCCGCCTCACCCGAGTCGGTACGCCTCGTGGCCTCCCCGTCAGCTCGCCCGTCCTGCCCCGCCATCGACCCCGCTCCCCTCCGGCCCGGACGCCCGGGCCGCTCGAGAGATCACGCTAGGGTCGCAGCGCCACGCGGACGGGCCGGAATCGAAGGTCTGTGGATGAGGTCGACGACCATCCACAGGCCGATCACTGGAGGTCGACTTGCTCCTCATAGCGGCCGCCGTACATCCTCGCCAGGACCACACCGGTTCCCACGAACACCACAATCAGTGGACCGGCGATCCACACACCCGGCAGGTGTCCGTCGGGGGTCAGCGCGGCCCCGGTGATCCCCACCTGGACGCCGATGAGCGTTACTAGAATCACGGCCGCGATCAGCCAGAGATCCTCACGTATCAGCCGCTCGAATCTGCGCAACCGCGCCGCGGTGGCCGTCCACCACTGCTTGTTTGGGGAATTGATCAGCCCCGGCCAGCGCAGGACGAGCAAGGACACCAGCGGCAGCGGCAAGGCGAACAGCGGCCCGAGAGCGGAGAACGCGAGCGCGCCCACCTTGCTCGACCAGCCGTCCGGTTCACCGCCCGGGCCGAAATGCGTGGGGACCCGGTCGGGCAGGACCGCGACCTGCCAGGCCAGCACCCCCAGCCAGATGATCGACAATCCGGCGACCAGCACCCGGATCCACGGCGCTGTCGGTTCCCTCGGCAGATCACGGGCGTCATCAGCTGCGGACCTCGTCGTCGTCACGTGTCAGCCCGCTCGCACCACCCGCACCCGCGAGGCCGCTTCGCGCGCCCGCTCACGGGCGAGGTCCACGTCCTCGGCGGTCGCAACGGCCACGCCCATGCGGCGGTACTCGCTGGCGGAGGGCTTGCCGAACAGTCGGATGTCCGCCTCGGGCACGGCGAGCGCGCTGGCCACTCCCTCGAAGCCGACCCCTTCGCCGTCTGCGCCTCCGTAGATCACCGCGGACGCGCCCGGGCTGGACATGGTCGTGACGATGGGCAGACCGAGCACCGCGCGGGCGTGCATCTCGAACTCACTGAGCACCTGACTGCCCATCGTCACCAGACCGGTGTCGTGGGGGCGGGGGCTGACCTCCGAGAAGTAGACGTCGACGCCCTTGACGAACAGTTCCACGCCAAACACGCCGACGCCGCCGAGCGCACCCGTGACCCGTGCGGCGACCGAGCGCGCCGAGTCGTAGGCGTCCTGCGTCATGACCTGCGGCTGCCAGGACTCGACGTAGTCGCCGCGCTCTTGGCGGTGGCCGATGGGCTCGCAGAAGTCCGTGCGGATCTCACCGGTGGCGGGATCGACGCTGCGGACCGTCAACAGGGTGATCTCGTACTCGAAGTCGACGAACGACTCCACGATCACGCGCGCCCCCTGAACGCGGGCGCCGGACTGCGCGTATTCCCACGCCGCCTGCAAGTCATCGGGGCCGTTCAGAGAGGACTGGCCCTTGCCTGACGACGACATGGTGGGCTTGACCAGGCACGGGAACCCGACCATCGTGCACGCCTCGCGCAGCTCCTCCAGCGAGGAAGCGAAAGCATACCTGCTGGTGGGAAGCCCCAGCTCCTCGGCGGCGAGTCGGCGGATGCCCTCACGGTCCATGGTCAGCTGCACAGCGCGGGCAGTCGGGACGACCCGGGCCAAACCGTCCTTCTCGATTTCCGCGAGTGCGGCCGTGGCGATGGCCTCGATCTCCGGGAGGATCACCTGCGGCTTCTCCAGCTCCACGACCCGACGTACCTCGTCACCGTCTGTCATGTCGATCGTGTGGCTGCGGTGCGCCACCTGATGGGCGGGGGCGCCGTCATAGCGGTCGACCGCGATGACCTCGATGCCGAGCCGCTGCAGCGCGATCGTGACCTCCTTGCCCAGCTCCCCTGAGCCCAGCAGCATGACGCGGGTGGCGTCGGGCGTGCCGGGGGTGCCGAAGCGGTCCACGGCTGGAGGGGCCAGAGGATCATGCGCGCTGGTCATGGCCCACAGGCTAGTAGATGGCAGCAAACGACCCCGGACGGTCCACCCATCCGTTGTCAGGTGGGGGCCATCCGGGGCCGTGTCAGGGCAGGAACGTGCGTGGAGCTAGCCGATCACTCAGCGGGCGTCTCGACCGGCGGCTCCTCCGTGTCAGCGTCACCACCGGCGCCGTCAGAGCCGAGCGATCCGAGCACGGTAGCGCCCGTCGCGACGCTGCCGCCGGAGATCGAACCGGCGCCCACGATGTCGACGGACCCGCCCGGGATCTTGCCGTTGATCTGATCCGCGACGACCTGCGGGTCGATTCCGAAATTCGTCTCCATATCGCTGAGCGCCCCGGTCTCCGGATCGACGCGGAAGCAGATCACCACGGAGAGCGCCGGAGTCTCGGGGCTGTCGGCGGTCCAGACGATCTCTTCGCCCGGCTCGACCAAGACACTCTCACCCGGCTGGCCAAACACGAGGGGAAAGACGTTCTGCACAACGTTGTTCTCGACCTCGACGTCATCCGGCACAGACACCGGGTTACCCTCTGAGTCCGCGAGGAGGTGGGACAGGCCTCCGCCAGCCTCGATCTCGGTGATCAGCGCAAGCCCTGCCGCGAGATCCGCCGGGTCATAGTTGGTGTCGAGGTCTTTTTCAATGATCGTGGAGTAGGGGGCCGTAAAGCCCAGGCACCGCTGATCACCCTCCGACCCGTTGAGATAGGTGACCGTCGGGCCCCCCTCTGCATTGGGCGACACGGTGACCGGGCCATTGAGAGCCTGGGCTGCGGTCTCGAGATCAGCCACTGTCTGACCCAGGTTGAGCGAGCTACTGCTGAGCGAGCCCGAGGACTCCTCGCCTTCCTGCGCGGAAGCAACGCCAGCTCCGGCGAGGGTGGTTCCGGCGGCGAGTGCCACCGCGGAGGCGCAGGCGACGAATCGCTTGAGTGAAGTCATTTGTGCTCCTTACACGAGGGGTTGACGCTGCTCATCCGCAACGACCGCGTGGACCTCTCAGCCAACGCTCACCCCGATAGTGACACTCGTCACGCGGAATGGGCGCCCCTCCGAACATCAGACGCGCTAACATAAGGACTTTCTCACGCAATTCAACACCCCAGGCCACACCCACCCCCTGCGCAACATTCCCCTCGCACGGACGACCGGGGAGTCGTGGCGATACCGTGTGTGGAAAGCCACACGAAAGGGCACAACATGACCACTTCCTCCTCCGGCCCCCTCGCCGGCATCCGCGTCGTCGAACTCAACGGCATCGGACCGGGCCCCCACGCCTGCATGATGCTGGCCGACCTTGGCGCCGACGTCGTGACCGTCATGCGACCCGGCGAGTTGGCCAAGTCGGTCGACGGATGGGCGCATGTCACCCGTCGCGGCCGGACGGTTGTGGAGGCCAACCTCAAGAGCGAAGAGGGGCTGGCCCAGGTGCGCGGACTCATCAACAAGGCCGACGTGCTGGTCGAGGGCTTCCGACCCGGGGTCACCGAGCGAATGGGCCTGGGCCCCGACGAATGCCTCGAGCGCAACCCGAAGCTGGTCTACGCCCGCATGACCGGCTGGGGCCAGCACGGCCCCCTCGCGCAGACCGCCGGCCACGACCTCAACTACATCTCCCTGACCGGCCATCTCAACGCCACCGCCCGCAAGGGTGAGCGCCCCGTGCCGCCGCTCAACCTCGTCGGCGACTTCGGCGGCGGGTCGATGTTCCTCATCCAGGGCATCCTCGCCGCGATCATCGAGCGGTCCACCTCTGGCAAGGGGCAGGTCATCGATGCCGCCATGACCGATGGCGCCTCCGTGCTGGGCCAGTTCCAGTGGGCGATGCGTGCCCGCGGCCAGTGGTCGGACGTCGCCGGGACCAACATGCTCGACACGGGCTACCCGTTCTACGACGTCTACACCTGCTCGGACGGCAAGTTCATGGCCGTGGGCTGCCTCGAGCCGCAGTTCTACGCCGAGTTCGCCCGACTGCTGGGCATCGACGGCGAGGGAATGCCCGGCCAGTTCGACTTCGATCGATGGGACGAGCTGCGGAAGATCATCGCCGGGAAGTTCGCGGAGAAGACCCGCGACGAGTGGGCCGAGGTCTTCTACGGCACCGACGCGTGCACCACCCCGGTCCTGACCTACACCGAGGCCCTCGATCACCCCCACAACCAGGCTCGGGAGACGTTCGTCGAGGTCAACGGAGATATGGGTCCCTCGCCGGCGCCACGCTTCTCGCGCACCCCCGCCGCCCCGGTTCCCGCGGCGCCTCCGACTGAGGTCACCACGATCGACCAGGTCTGGGCCTGATCATGAGCGGATCGGGGGTCGGGTCACGAGTTGATGGAATAGTTCTGGCTCTGGACCCCGACTCGACCGATCCGCCGTTTCGCCAACTCAAGTCGCAGATCGTCGAGGCCGTGAGCCGAGGCCAACTCACCACCGGCACCCGACTACCTGCGGTACGGAAGCTGGCTGACGAGGTCGGAATCTCGTCCGCGACCGCGGCCAAGGTCTACCGTGAACTCGAGGAGGCCGGTGTCCTCGAGGGCCGCGGGCGCTCGGGGACGTTCGTTGCCGCCTCCGACGTGCACGCCGCAGCCCTTGTTCGGTCTGCGGCGGAATTCGCGGAGCGGGCGGCGGGCGCCGGCTTCGATGTTGATGAGGCTGTCTCGGCCGTCCGCAGTGCTTTCGACCAGCTCAGCCATGCCTTCCATCCGCGGTCTATCGACTCCCCGTGATCGGGCCCTCGACGCCCTTGCCGGCGACGGGCCCCACGCACACCGCCGCCCCGGCACTGGTCACAGATGCCGGGGCGGCGGGTTCTGTACCCGCCCCTCACGGGGGAGAACGCGAGGGGCAGACTTCGGCCCGTTAGCTTCCGAGCGAGCCCGTGGTCTTAGCGACAGAGCCGGAGCTACCGATTCCGGCCAGCGCGCTGTCCAGTGAGCCGAGCCCGGCCGGAACTCCGGCGCCCGGCGAGACCTCCACCTCGAAGTATTCGTTATTGCCGTAGCACACAACCACAGCGGCAGGAACGAACGATCCATCAGTCAGCGTGAAGTCGGGGCCCCCCGGGTACCCGGTGGTCAGATCGACAGTTTTTCCGTTTTCGACAACGCCGCCATAACCGCCGACCTTGCCCTGCTCGGCCGCTTTGGTCATGGCCTCATCAAGCCCCTCGGGGATGTTTCCGGGGTTGTTGGGGTCCATTGACCGGATACTGTTGTACAGCTCGCTGATCAGCGAACCCGGCGCCGCGATACCACTACAGAAGAGGTCCTGCCCCGACTTGTTGGTGTACGAGATCTTGGTGTTCTTGCCCTTGCCGCTGACACTGACGCTGCTGGCACTGTCAAGCACAGGCTTGGTCGCGGCCTCCTCGGCGCCGGCGATCCCGGCGCCGGCGAGGGCGGTGGATCCGGCGAGCGCGGTGGCCGCGAACGCGACTCCAAGGCGGGTGAGGGAACGCATGTAATGCTCCGATCGACGGGGAATGGCGGCCGGACGGCCGCTCGGTGTCGATTTCACCGCATGTGTCCCGGCACCGGTATCGAGCGAACGTACGACATGTGTCACACGTTCACACGAACTCGGTTCCCACCCGCCACAATGGCCTCGGCAGTCACCACCGTCTACCCCAGGATGTCGCGCCGGACCACGTTCTGGTCGCGGCCGGGGCCCACGCCGATGTAGGACATGTGGCAGCCGGCGAGCTCCTCGAGCCGAAGCACATAGTCGCGGGCCGCCTGCGGCAGGTCGCTGAACTCGCGCGCCCCGGTGATGTCCTCGTCCCAGCCGGGCATGGTCTCGTAGATCGGCGTGGCGTGGTGGAAGTCGGTCTGCGTCATGGGCATCTCGTCGTGCCGGACGCCGTCCACGTCGTAGGCCACGCAGATCGGGATTTCGCCGATGCCGGTGAGCACGTCAAGTTTGGTGAGGAAGTAGTCGGTGAAGCCGTTGACGCGCGCGGCGTAGCGGGCGATCACGGCGTCGTACCAACCGCAGCGTCGGGTGCGGCCGGTGTTGACGCCCACCTCGCCGCCGGTGACCTGCAGGTACTCGCCCCACTTGTCGAACAGTTCGGTGGGGAACGGCCCGGCTCCGACGCGAGTGGTGTAAGCCTTGACGATCCCCAGCGAGTGGGTGATCCGGGTGGGGCCGACGCCCGCCCCCACGCAGGCGCCGCCGGCGGTGGGGTTGGACGAGGTGACGAATGGGTAGGTGCCGTGGTCCACGTCGAGCATGGTGGCCTGCCCGCCCTCCATGAGGACGGACTCGCCGCGGTCCAACGCCTGATTGAGCATCAGCGCGGAATCGCACACCAGGGGCCGCAGCCGGTCGGCGTAGGAGAGGAAGTACTCGACCATCTCCTCCACCTCAACCGCGCGACGGTTGTAGATCTTCACGAGGATCTGGTTCTTGAGGTGCAGCGATCCCTCGATCTTCTGACGCAGGATCGATTCGTCGAAGATGTCCTGTACGCGGATGCCCACCCGCGAGACCTTGTCGGCGTAGGTCGGGCCGATTCCGCGGCCGGTGGTGCCGATGGCCTTTTTGCCGAGGAAGCGCTCGGTGACCTTGTCGAGCGCCTGATGGTACGGCGCCACGAGGTGGGCGTCGGCGGAGATCCGCAGGCGCGAGGTGTCGGCGCCGCGGGCCTCGAGACCGTCAATCTCGGCGAAGAGCGCCTCGAGGTTGACCACCACGCCGTTGCCGATCACCGGCACGGC
The DNA here is from genome assembly GCF_008369165.1 of Dietzia sp. ANT_WB102. NCBI lineage: Bacteria > Bacillati > Actinomycetota > Actinomycetes > Mycobacteriales > Dietziaceae > Dietzia > Dietzia sp. ANT_WB102. The sequence continues at coordinate 1,175,103 of NZ_VOBA01000001.1, read as the reverse complement.
CGTGGGCGAGAGGATTCCAGCGGGAAGGAGCTTGAGCTCGTACTTCTCGCCGCCCACCACTACGGTGTGGCCCGCGTTGTTACCGCCGTTGGGCTTGACCACGTACTCGACGCGGCCGCCCAGGATGTCGGTGGCCTTACCCTTGCCCTCGTCGCCCCACTGGGCGCCGATCAGAACGATCGCTGGCATGGTTCGCTTTCACCTCGTAAAGAGTCGTCTACACGGTGAGGGACGGTTTCACTCCCGTGATTCCGCGCACACCAGCGCACAAGGTTAGTCGCCTGTGCGCTCTCACCCTAGTCGCCGACCCCCCGCAGCCTGCGCAGTCTCACGGGCGTTCCTGGCAGGATCTGCGAGATCTGGTCCGCCGAACGGGCGGTGAGCACGCCGATGACCGGGTAGCCGCCGGTGACGGGATGGTCGGGGCCGAACACGACGGGTGACCCGTCGGAGGGGATCTGCACGGCGCCGCGCACCATGCCCTCGCTGGGGATCTCGCGGGCGTCGAGCCGCGGTACGGGGCGCGCGGGGTCGATGCGGACTCCGACGCGGTCGGCATGCCCGCTGACATGCCCGGTCGCCGCGAGTACGTCCCATGCGTCGGGCGGAAACAGGTCGTCGCGCGGTCCGGGGATGACGTCGAGGTCGACGGGCTGGCGCCCGCCGGTGCCCGCGTCTCGGCCTGCGGCAGCCTGCCACCCGTCGGCCCACGGCCCCACGACGGCGTCGCCGACACCCAGTACGTCACCAGCCATGACGGGCGGCGGGCCCAGCCCGGACAAGGTGTCGCGCGATCGACTGCCCAGCACCGCCGGCACGTCGATCCCCCCGCGCACGCCGACGTAGGTGCGCACCCCCGTGACGGGCCGACCGATCTCCAGCGTGGCCCCGGCGTCGAGCCGGAGGACCTCGCCGGTAGCGGAAGTGCGTCGGGAGCCGTCCGGGGTGACGACGACGACGAGCGCCTCCGCCCCCGTGACCGCGACAATCGCAGGGGCGTCCGTCATGACCGTCAGCCCGCCGAGCAGCACCTCGAGCACGGCGGCCGACGGATCGGTGCCGACGGCCCGCAGCGCTGTGGCCGCGGCGGCGCGGTCCGCTGCCCCGGAGGCCGTCACCCCGAGGGAGGCGTGGCCCGGGCGTCCGAGATCCTGCACGAGGGCGGACGGCCCTGCCCTCAGCACCTTCAGGCTCAACGGGAACGCCCGCCGATCTCGCGGAACCGGACGGTAACCCCGGGGGCGAGTAGAGCGGGTCGGGGCTGCCCGATGTCCCAGAGCTGGGCGTCGGTGGTGCCCAGCAGCTGCCAACCGCCTGGTGAGGCTCCGGGGTAGACGGCACAGAAGTGGTCCGCCAGGCCCACCGACCCGGCCGGGACCCTCGCCCGCGGGGAGCTCAGTCGCGGTACCGCGGGAAGGGCGGGCTCCGCCGACGGGACCCCGGCCGCGTCCTGCTCAGTCGTGTCCACCTCCCGCGTATCCACCTCCCGGGCGTCGACGAGGTAGAAGAAGCCCGGCGCGAAGCCTCCGAACGCGGCCCGCCACGTGATCGAGGTGTGGGTACGGACGAGCGTCTCGGTGGACATCCCCGCGTGGTCGGCGACCGCGGCCAGGTCCGGACCGTCATAGCGGACGTCGATCGTCACCGCGTGCCCGGCGTGCCCCGAGTCCACCGCATCCCCAGTGCGTCCCGACTCGGTGTGGGCTGCGGCGAGAAGAGCCTCGAGCCGCCGCCGCAGCCCAGGCAACGCGGCGGCATCGCGCACGGTCACCAGCACGGTGCGGGTCGCCGCCACCACATCGACAGCATCCGGTCGCCACTGCTCGATCCTCCCGGCCAGCGAGACCGCCTCGGACAGTTCGGCACAGTCGACCAGTAGCGCGGTCTCTCCGCAGCGGCGGATCCTCGTCGTCGTCATCCCGCGCCCGGCTCCCCCGCTGAACCGTCCACCGCCGCGCCGCGGCCCCGCGCGCCCCGCGGCGCGGCGAAGGACGCCACCTCCACCCCGGCCGACTCGAGCGAGACGCGCACGCGGCGGGCCAGGTCGACAGCGCCGGGGGTGTCGCCGTGGATGCACACCGACGCGGCGGTCACCACGATCTGCGCCCCCTCGGCGGTGGCGATGGACCGGCCTGTCGCCATCGCCACCACCCGGTCGGCGACCTCGTCGGCATCGGTGATCACGGCGCCCGGCTCCCTGCGGGGCACCAGCGTGCCGTCGGGCCGGTACCCGCGGTCGGCGAACGCCTCCGTCACCGTGGGAACGCCCGCCGCCGCAGCATGGGAGAGCACCACCGCGCCGGGCAGTCCGAGAATGGGTAGCGGCTCCTCCCGGGCGAGTTCTGCGTACCGCAGCACGGCGTCCACCACTCCTGCGGCCTGCGCCGAGTCACGGACGATACGGTTGTAGAGCGCCCCGTGGGGCTTGAGGTAGCGGACCCGCGTCCCGTGCCGACGCGCCGCCATGTCGAGCTCGACCAGCTGGAACTCCACCAGCCGGGCAACCTCCTCGCGGTCCAGGTCGTGCTCGATCCGCCCGAAGTTCGCGCCGTCCCGATAAGAGGGGTGAGCGCCGAGGGCGACCCCCCGCTCGGCCGCGGCAACGGCCGTGGCGTTCATGGTGGGCCGGTTGCCGGCGTGGAAGCCGCACGCGACGTTGGCTGAGGTCACCACCTCCAGCAGGGCGGCATCATCGGGATCGGGGCCGGCATTCGGCGCCAGCGACGCCGACCACCGCGGCGTCCCACGGCGAGCCTCACCGAGGTCGCAGTTGAGATCGATCCTGCCCGACTGTCCAGCCACCCTTCCATCCTGCCCCAGGTTCACGCCTGCCAGCAGGGACGGTCATGATGGAGGCCATGATCGTCATCCGCTCCGGCTCGGCGCCGGTCCCGACGGTTCTCGGCGAGCGCCCACGCATCCAGGTCAGCGAGGTGCCGACCAAGGACGAGATCAACCGGGCGCTGGCGGAGGTGGGCCCGGGACGTCGCCTGGTCCTCTGCGGCACCGACGCCGCACTGGCCGCGCTCGTCACCCGCCTGCTCCGATCCGAGAACCTGGACGCTGAGGTCGCCTACGTCGCCGATGAGCCGACCCCCGCCACTCGCGCGTACGGGCTACCGACCGGATCGGACGCGGCCAAGCTTGGCCTCCGGGGCAAGGCCCGCGAGGTGCCGCTCGTGCGGGACGAGACCGGGACGGCGTTGGTCGGCGAGGCCCTCGTGCGCGCACCCGATGGCGCCCGACTGGTGGGCGAGGCCTACGCCGACGACACCGTGGTCTTCTCCGGGGAGACCGATGCCTTCACCGTCCGGCCCACGCCCGAACTGCCCGGGGTCCGGGCCACCGCCGCCCGCCCCCGCAAACTCCGGCGCCGACCGTGGGTGGCGGCCCGCGCGGTGCAACTGGGCACCGAGGCCGGGGTGCTCACCCGAGACGGCATCACCGGCCGGCGGGCCATCAAGAGGACTTCTTTCTACCGTCATACCGAGCCATGGAGGCTCGTGTCGCCCTGAGCGGCGGCATCATCGGAGTGGGCCGATCCGGCGAGTCCGGCCACTCCTCCAACAATTCTGGAGCCACTGCAGGAGTGCGCACCGTCGGCGGCAGTGCAGCCAGGGCTGAGATCTTGCTCAGACCCGCCACCTGCAGCAGGTCCACCAGAATCGATCGGATCTGGGCGAGCATCACCGTCTCGGTCAGACCCGAGCCGGCCACGAGTTCACGCTTCGCCCGCGCCGAGACCGCGCGTAGCTCGCGGTGCACCTCAGCCGCCGAGGGAGCGTCGGAGTCCGCGATCATCCGGCGCGCCAGCACTTCGATCGAGTGGCCCAACGTGCCGATGAGCGAGCTCAGCGCGGGCGGTACGTCCACCTGGTCGTCCACCGCCACGATCGCGCGCCGCGCCAACACCCGGATGTTCCGGATGCCGTTGTCGAGCGGGTTGAGCACGCGTGAGAGCTCGACTTCCTCTGGTCGCCGGCGACTATAGAAGGGCGAGATGCGTACCAGCTCGCGGGCCCCGGCGAGCTGCTCTTCAATCGCATCGATCGCAGGCTGGGTGTCGCGTGCGTCCTGCAAAGCGGCGCGGATCACCTGTGAGTCCCGCTGCTCCAGTCCGTGCGACACCTCCGCCAGCACCGACGACGCCACCCCCAGCAGCGACGCCGCCTCGCGCCGGGCGCGGCGCAGCGGATGCACGGGTATGAGTGCCATCGCGGCGATCGCCACCACACCGCCGACTGCGGCGTCGACCATGCGGTCGTACCCCTCGGCGCTACCCGGTGGGAGCAGGGTCGCCACGAGTATCGCCGAGGACGCGGCCTGCGACCCCACGAGCGGGCCGCGGTCGAGGAACACGGCGACCGACATGGCGATCACCACGACCACCATGATCTGCCACGAGCCCGAGCCGATCTGACCGATGAGCAGGTCCCCGAGCCCGACACCCACGACCACGCCGAACACCAACTCGACTCCGCGGCGCAGTCGAGGTCCCATCCCGGTACCCAACGCGATCGCCGCGGCAACGGGGGCGAAGAACGGACGCGCGTGCTCAAGGAGGTCATTGGCGATGAACCATGCGATCCCGGCCGCCAGCCCGCACTGCAGGATCGGCAGGAACGCGTACGCCAGTCGCCGGGTCCGCGCTCTCAGCGGAACCGGTAGCGCCGCGTAGACGCCCAGTGCACGGGCGTCTAGGCGGTCACGCCAGGCCGAGAGACGCGGCGGCGTGCGGGTCTGACTCATTGACCAGGTCCAGACAGCGGATGTACTCGTCATCTTCGCCGATCGCCTGCGCGGCGCGGGCGAGCGCGGCGACCGCCCGTAGGAAGCCCCGGTTGGGCTCGTGGTCGTAGGGCACGGGGCCGAAGCCCTTCCAGCCGTGACGACGAAGCTGGTCCAGGCCGCGGTGGTAGCCGGTGCGGGCGAACGCATATGCGCTCACCGCGTCGTCGGCATCGAGTGCGCGCTCGGCCAACTCAGCCCACGCGATCGAGGCGGTCGGGTGCGAGGCCGCCACCGTGCGGGGATCCTCCCCTGCGGCGAGGGCGTCTTCCGCCTCCGGGTCACCGGTCAGACGCGTGGGCGGGGGGCCGAGAAGATCTCCGAACTGGGTCATGGCCCCATTGTCCACGAATTCACCTCAACGCCTCCCCCGGCCCCGTTTGCTATGGTGGAGGGCATGCGGCGCCCCTGAGGGGGCGCCGTGCGCTTGTCGCGGGCAGTCATGAAACGCCCCTTCAGAGCGATCGTGGTCCCGGTGTCGAGGCCCCGTAACGCGTGGTCACATCATCGCGTCGGCCGAGCTTCCACCGGTGCCGTTTGGAGTAGCTACAGGCCGCACGTCGGCCGGAAGGAAATCTGTGTCAAGACAGCGTATTGCGATCATCGGAGCCGGACCGAGCGGGATGGCGGCCCTCCGGGCGTTCGAATCGGCCCAGCGTTCCGGGGCGAAGATCCCCGAGATCGTGGCCTACGAGAAGCAGGACGACTGGGGCGGCCAGTGGAACTACGACTGGCGCTCCGGCATGGACAAGTACGGCGAGCCGGTCCACTCCTCCATGTACCGCAACCTGTGGTCAAACGGCCCCAAGGAGGCCCTCGAGTTTGCCGAGTACACGTTCGACGAGCACTTCGGCAGGCCCATCTCCTCGTATCCGCCGCGTGAGGTCCTGTGGGACTACATCGACGGCCGTGTCCGCAACTACAGTGTCAAGAACAAGGTCCAGTTCTCCACCGCCGTCCGCTGGGTGGACTACGACCGCGAACTGGACACCTTCACCGTCACCGTGGAGAACCTCAAGTCCGGCAAGACCACCTCGTCGGAGTTCGACCGGATCATCGTGTCCACCGGCCACTTCTCCTACCCGAACATCCCGGACTTCAAGGGGATCGAGACGTTCACCGGTTCGGTCCGCCACGCCCACGACTTCCGCGGGGCCGAGGATCTGGCGGACAAGAGTGTGCTGCTGATCGGCGCCTCCTACTCCGCCGAGGACATCGGCGTGCAGGCCTTCAAGATGGGGGCCCGCTCGGTGACGCTTTCCTACCGCACCGCTCCCATGGGTTATGACTGGCCGGACGGGATGGAAGAGTTGCCGCTCGTCCAGCGGTTCGACGGCCGCACCGTCCACTTCACCGACGGCCAGACCCGCGAGTTCGACGCCGTGATCCTGTGCACCGGATACCTGCACAAGTACCCGTTCCTGCCCGCGGATCTGGCGCTGCAGTCGCCCAACAACATCTACCCGGCGGGCCTGTACCGCGGCGTGGTGTGGCAGAAGAACCCGAAGGTCTACTACCTGGGCGCGCAGGACCAGTGGTTCACCTTCAACATGTTCGACGCCCAGGCTTGGTATGTCCGCGATCTCATCATGGGCCGGGCCAAGTTGCCGTCCGCCGAGCAACGCGTGGCGCACATGCGGACCTGGCGTGCCCGATTCCAGGAGCTGGACGGGGACGCCGACGACGTGCGTTTCCAGGCCGACTACATCAGGGACCTCATCGAGGCCACGGACTACCCGATGTTCGACCTCGACGAGGTCGTACGGATTTTCCTGGACTGGAAGGAAGACAAGCAGAAGAACATCCTGACCTACCGGGACAAGCCGCACCGATCCGTCATGACAGGAACGATGGCCGCCACCCACCACACCCCGTGGTTGCAGGAGCTGGACGACACGCTCGAGCGGTATCTCTCGACGCCGGCCAAGACGGAGATCGAGGAGCTCGTGGAGGGCGTCGACACCGCAGTGGGGCAGGACTCCCCGGTCGCCGGAGAATGAACACTCGGTGACGTCTCCGCGAATCCCCTGCCGAGGCATCCCCGGAGAAGCCATTCTGGACGCGTGACCGCGTCTTATGCCTCCTCATCCGCGTCCCCCGGGCCCGCCCGTGCCGGCGCTGCCCGACCCCCCGTCGGCATCGGCCGGCGCTCCCTCCTCAAAGCCGGAGCGCTCGCCGGTGCCGCGGTGGGGGCCAGCTCCTTGGCGGGTCACTCCGCCGTTGCTGGGGCCGGCGCCGTCGCGGGCACGGCTGGCGGCGGGGCTGGCACCGTCTTCCGGCACGGTGTGGCCTCGGGCGACCCGATGCCGGACCGTGTCATCCTGTGGACCCGGGTCACGCCCACCCCGGAAGCGGCCCCCGGCTCCGGGGTCGGCGACCCCGTCGTCGTCGCCTGGGAGGTCGCCACCGACCCAGGCTTCACCACCATCGTCCGCACCGGTTCCCTCGTCACGGACGCCGGCCGCGACCACACCGTCAAGTTCGACTGCACCGGCCTGGCCCCCGACCGGTGGTACCACTACCGTTTCCGCGCGCTCGGCGAGGTCTCCCGCTCCGGTCGGACCCGCACCGCGCCCGCAGACGGCGCCATGCCGGCCACGGGCCGCTGGCGCATTGGCGTCGTATCGTGCTCCAACTGGGAGGCTGGCTACTTCTCCGGCTACCGCCACCTTGAGGCGCGCGGAGACCTGGACGCGATCATCGAGTTGGGCGACTACATCTACGAATATGGCCGGGGCGAGTACACCGCCGCCGCCGGGGCGGTCCGCCCGCACGACCCGCCACACGAGATCGTGACGCTGGCCGACTACCGGATCCGGTTGGCGCAGTACCACACCGACGTTGATCTGCAGTCCCTGCACGCTCACGTGCCCTGGATCTGCACGTGGGACGACCACGAGGTGGCCAACGACTCGTGGGAAAACGGGGCCGAGAACCACCAGCCGCACGAGGGCCCGTACTCCGATCGCAAGGCCGCCTCCTCGCAGGCGTACTTCGAGTGGATGCCGGTCCGGCCGGAGTCCCTGCGCGACGGCGGACACCTGTACCGGCGCCTGCGCTGGGGGGCGTTGGCTGAGATCAGCATGCTCGACCTGCGTTCCTACCGCTCCGAGGGACCGGGCCGTCTCGACGGCCACGCGATCGATCACACAAACACGATGACAGGCGCAGAGCAGTTCGACTGGCTGTCCCGCGGACTGAACTCGTCAACGGCCCGCTGGAACGTCATCGGCAACTCGGTGATGGTCTCGCCCGTACTCATACCGCCGCTGGACCCACGCACGACAGGCGCGCTGACCGAGCTCCTGGGCGTGCCGCGCGACGGCATCACGTACAACTCCGACCAGTGGGACGGTTACGCCGGTGAGCGCCGCCGCCTCCTCGAGGTCATCCGCGCCACCGGCAACCGCAACCATGTCTTCCTCACCGGCGACATCCACACGGCGTGGGCCAACGAGGTGCCGTTCGAGCCGGCTGACTACCCGGGGGCCGGCACCGGCGCGGTCGAGTTCGTCACCCCGTCCATCACGAGCAACAACATCAACGACATGGTGGGACTCCCCGAAGGCAACGCGCTCTCGCAGAGCGCCCAGGGCGCGCTGACCGGAGTGAACCGGCACATCCGGTGGACCGACCTCGATCGCCACGGCTTCACCATTGTCGAGTTCACCGCCGACTACGCGCACGCCGACTACTGGGCCCTGGTTGCACGCGAAGACCCGAACAGTGGCGCGTACCCGATGGCCAGTTGGCGCACGCGGCACGGCACAAACCAGCTGGAGCCCGCCGGCCTGCTGCCCTGATCCGACGGGCGGCTCCTGCGGCGACGCCCCTGCGCACTCGCAATCACAGGCCGGTCCGCTACGGTGGCGGGTCGACGCGGCCCGTCCGGGGCCGGCGACGCGCACCGGGGGTAGTAGATGTCGACGACGAGCCAGCAGCCGACCGCCGGGGAGCCGAATCCCGCGGGACAGCCGGGCGGGGGCCCGGAGGGTGGGGCACGTCCGGGCAGTGGCCCGCGCCACGGTCGAGACCGGCTCGGCGGTCGTGGCGGTCGTGGCGGTGTGCTGACGGCGGCCGTGGTCGTGGTGCTCCTCGTGATCGCCGCGATCGCGTGGATCTTCCTCGCGGGCCCACTGTCGTCGTCCGCGAGGGCCGAGCGGCATGTCGAGCAGACGTTGAAGCAGATGAGTTCCGCAGAGTCGTTCGCCGAGTTCAACGGTCATATGTGCGCCGAGAACCGGGTCCCGCAGGAGCTCGTGGACACCATCACTTCGTCGAGCGAGGCGACGGGCGCTGACGTCGACTCGATGTTCCGCGAGTCGATCGCGGGATCGTTCCCCCAGGATCTGCGGGTCCTCAGGGTGGAGATCTCCGACGACGGGTCCGAGGCCACCGCGACGCTCGAGTCAGGGTCCGATGGCTCGGGCCCGGAGCAGGTGCGGATGCGCAATGAGGACGGCGCGTGGAAGATGTGCCAGCCGGGCGTGGGCATGGGGTCGGTCCCGCAGGACCAGCAGCCGGGCTGAGCCACCCCACCGCCGGTCTTCTGTGTCGGGGGTCGATCGCACCACAAGCATGCGGCAGCGGCGTCCCTCCACATGGTGGGACGCCGCTGTTCAGGGGGCCTAGCTACCCCGGGCTGGAGCCGGGGTTAAACCGTGGTCATGTCAAGCAGTGGTCTTGTCAGGCGGAGGCGCCCTTGGACTTGCCGGCCGACTTCAGGTCGTTGCACGCCTCGACGACGCGCTCGGACATGGACTGCTCGGCCTTCTTGAGGTACGAGCGCGGGTCGTAGACCTTCTTGTTTCCCACGTCGCCGTCGACCTTGAGCACGCCGTCGTAGTTGGAGAACATGTGGTTGGCGATCGGCCGGGAGAACGCGTACTGCGTATCAGTATCGACGTTCATCTTGATGACGCCGTAGGACAGCGCCTCCTCGATCTCGCTCTTGGCTGAGCCCGAGCCGCCGTGGAAGACGAAGTCGAACGGCAGGTCGCCCTCGTTCAGGCCGAGCTTGGAGATGGCGACTTCCTGGCCCATCTTGAGCACCTCGGGCTTGAGCTTGACGTTGCCCGGCTTGTAGACGCCGTGGACGTTGCCGAAGGTCGCAGCCAGCAGGTACCGCTGACCGGTATTGCCCGCACCCAGGGCGTCGACGGTGGCCTCGAAGTCCTCGCGTGTGGTGTAGAGCTTCTCGTTGATCTCGTTCTCCACGCCGTCCTCCTCACCGCCGACGACGCCGATCTCGATCTCGAGGATCTGCTTGGCGTTGGCTGTCTTCTCGAGGAGCTCCTTGGCGATCTCGAGGTTGCGGTCGAGCGGAGTGGCCGAGCCATCCCACATGTGCGACTGGAACAGCGGGTTCTCACCGCGGTCCACGCGCTCCTGCGAGATCTCGATGAGCGGGCGGACGAAGGAGTCGAGCTTGTCCTCGGGGCAGTGGTCGGTGTGCAGCGCGACGAGGATGTCGTACTTCGCCGCCACGACATGCGCGAACTCGGCGAGCGCCACCGCGCCGGTGACCATGTCCTTGACGTTCAGGCCGGAGCCGAACTCGGAGCCACCGGTGGAGAACTGGATGATGCCGTCGGACCCGGCATCGGCGAAGCCCTTGATGGCCGCGTTGATGGTCTCCGAGGACGTGCAGTTGATCGCCGGGTAGGCGAAGCCCTCGTTGCGGGCCCGGTCGAGCATGTCCTTGTACTGTTCGGGAGTTGCGATGGGCATGTGGTCTCCTCCAGGGTTCTCGGTTGTGCGACGTGCGTCGTCGAGGCGCCGCACCGCTGTGGCAGTGGGCGCACACCCTCCAGCCTAGGCCAGCGTGACCAAGCGCACCCGCGAGCCAGCGCTACTCGCTACCAGCGGAGCAGTTCAGCGAGTGCCGTATCGGCCCGGGCGAGCTCATCGCGGTCATAGGTCGAGGTGGACGCCATGAGCTCGTCGGCCTTCGTGCGTTCCACGAGTGCCGCGAGCTCCCCCGCCACCTTCTCGCGGTCCCCGTGGACGGCCCCGGCCATCCACTCCTCCATCCGTCGCAGCTGCTGCGGCCGGAACTTTCTGTCCAGGACGTCCTCCGGGGACCGCAGCGGCCCGAACGCGCCGGTCTCCCTGGACTCGACCATCGCCCACGCCTCAGGCAGCAGCAGGTTCCTCGCGGCCTCGGTGGAGTCGGCGACCATCACCTCCAGGCTCACCACCACGTAGGGCTCCGGTATCGCACCACTCGGCCGGAACGTCTCGCGGTAGTGGTTCAGCGGCGACGGGTCGGCGAGAAGGCGCGGTCCCCCGACGACGACGGGTAGGCCGGCACGCGCCGCGACCTCCAGGCCGCGGCCGGTGGCGAGCACGAACACCGGGGGCGGATTCTCGACGACGGGCAGCGCTGTGACGGGACCGCGTCCGTAAAGGAAGTCCTGCACGGCGGCGATGTCGCGGAAGAATGCGTCGGTCTCGTAGTCCGTGACGCCGAGCGCCTCACGGACCGGCGCGGTGAACCCGAGCGAGCGCCCTACCCCGAGGTCGATCCTGCCCGGGAACATGGCCTCGAGCATGGCGAACTGCTCGGCGACGATGAGCGGCCTGTGATTGGGGAGCATCACCCCGCCGGATCCGAGGCGGATCCGTTCGGTTCGGGCGGCGGCGGCGGCGATCAAAAGGGGCGGACTCCCGCTCGCGATGCCGGGGACGGCGTGGTGTTCTGCCGTCCAGTAGCGGTGGAAACCCAACGCGTCTGCCCGTTCCGCGCGCGCCAGCGTGCCCTCAAGCGCGGCGGCGTGGGACTCCCCGTGGCGGGTCCGCGACCTGTCCAGGACACTGAGTCGCAGATCATCCGGAAGGTCGTTGGGGGCCACGACCCCACCGTAGCGTCGTGAGTAACGGGGGTCTGCGCGCTGCCGGATCTGGGCCCACAGGTTTATGCTTCTCCGGTGAACACGCACCTGTTGGCCGAACAGGCCCAGCATGTCCTCTCGCTCGGCCCGGGCTTCATGGATCCGGAATTCTGGTTGTCCGGCGACGGACCGTTCGGCAAGGCCATCCTCCCGGCCCTGCTCTCGGTGGTCTTCATCGAGTCCGGGCTACTCTTCCCGTTCCTGCCCGGCGACTCGCTCCTGTTCACGGCGGGCCTGCTCACGCAGCAGGACCACCCGTTCGCGCCGCTGTGGGTGGTGATGGTGACCGCACCGATCGCGGCGTTCCTCGGTGACCAGGTGGGGTACTTCATCGGCAACCGGTGGGGTCATCATCTACGGGAGCGGCCTGACGGTCGGATCTTCAAGCAGGCCTACATCCACGAGGCGCACGAGTTCTTCGACAAATGGGGCCCGGCGACGATCATCCTGTGCCGGTTCGTGCCCATCGTGCGGACGTACGCACCGCTGGTCGCAGGCATGGCCGGGATGCGCTACCGGGTCTTTGTCTCGTTCAACGTGGTGGGCGCCGTGCTGTGGGCCGCGGGTGTGACGGCACTGGGTGCGTGGCTCGGCCAGTTCACGTTCATCAAGGACCACATCGACCTGATCCTCATCGGGATCGTGTTGGTCTCGGTGCTGCCGATGTTGATCACGGCCGGACCCAAAATCCTGGCGCGTATCCGGAAGGGGCCTGCCGCCCCGGCCGTCTAGTCACCGGGTCAGGCCGGGGCGGCGTGTTCGCGGATCCAGGCGTGCATGGCGATACCCGCCGCCACCCCCGCGTTGATCGACCGGGTCGAGCCGAACTGGGCGATCGACACCGTCTTCGCGGCTCGCAGACGCGCGTCGTCGCTCACCCCGGGGCCCTCCTGTCCGAAGAGCAGCACGCAGTCGCGGGGCAGGCTCGCGGTCTCGAGGGGTTCGGCGCCGGGAAGGTTGTCGACGGCGACGACCGGCAGCCCCTCCGCGCGGGCCCACTCCATGAGCTCGCCGACGTCGCTGTGGTGGCGCAGGTGCTGGTAGCGATCGGTGACCATGGCTCCGCGTCGGTTCCAGCGGCGCCGGCCCACGATGTGCACCTCGGCTGCCAGGAAGGCATTGGCGGTTCGCACCACTGTGCCGATGTTGGCATCGTGTCCGAAGTTCTCGATAGCCACATGGAACGGGTGGCGGCGGGTGTCAAGGTCTGCGACGATCGCCTCGCGACGCCAGTAGCGGTAGCGGTCCACCACGTTGCGGCGATCGCCAGAGTCGAGGAGTTCGGGGTCCCACTGGTCGCCGGTGGGGCGCGGCGCACCGGGATGCTCGAGTTCCCACGGGCCGACGCCGACCTGCCCGTCGCCCCACTCGGTTGGGCCGGCCGCCGAATCGGCTGCGGCGGCTGGGCCCCCGGCAAGGTTCCCGCGCTCTGCGCTCACGAGGTCAGGCGCTTATTGGACAAGCGCACCAGCCGGCTCGGCGCGACCTGCGAGGAGAGGTACATGGCGGTGGCCTGCTTTCCGACCGGGCGATGCACTTCCCGGCCCAGCATTGCGCGGATGCGGCCGAGGACGCCGCCAGACGTGCGCCGCGTCTGCTCAGCCAGGTCGAGCACCTCGTCGGCCACCTCGCCCTCGGTGAGGTTCACACCCATGTTGCGCATCCCGGCAGTGTTCACGCTCTCGAGCATCTCGGTGCTCACGTACAGCGGCCACACTGAGCACACGCGAATGCCGAGCGGTCCCCACTCCAGGTCCAGCGCCTCGGTGATCCCGCGGACGGCGAACTTTGTGGCCGAGTACGTCGCCATCTCGGCCTGGCCATAGATCGCAGACGACGAGCAGAGGTTCACCACGGTCGGCGCGGACGCCTTCTCCAAGAACGGGAACGCGGCCCGGCAGCCATACAGCACGCCCTTGACGTTGACGTCCACCAACGCCGAGTCCTTCGCGTAGCTGGCGTCCATGAAGGGTGTGCCGTAGAGCAGGCCGGCATTGTTGACGAGCACGTCGAGGATGCCGCCGGTACGGACCGTGAAATCGGTGAGTGCGGATTCCCACGCGGCCGGCTCGGTGACGTCGAGCGAGCCGGTGACCACTCGGTCGTCACCCGCCGCCCAGGCACAGGGCTCGAGGTCGTACGCGCCCACCAGGTACCCGGCGTCGGCGAACCGCCGAGCAGTGGCCTCCCCGATCCCGCGACCCGCGCCGGTGATCAGGACAGTGGGTGCGTCCGGGCCGGCGGCGGTCACGGCCTGCTCCCCGCGGTCCGCGCGGCGGCGGCGGTGCCGGTGAGCAGAAGTAGGGCTGCGGTGGCGTAGGTGTCGATCACTCCGACGTCCACCACCTTGGCGACGGCTGATCCGCCCGTGGCCTTGCGCCGGGCCAGGATGAGCGCGTCGCTGAGCAGGAACACCGGGCCGGCAACCGCCAGCACCGACGCCGCCGGGCCGTGCGAGCGGTCGACAGAGGTGGCGAGCGCAGACAGCGTGGCCAGCAGTCCACCGTAGGCCGCCAGCGGCGCGTTCTCCCTGCCCTCGGACAGCAGTGCGGCGCCCGCACCTGCCGCGATCACCCCGTGCACGACCGACTGCACCGGCTTGAACCTCAGCCCCGACCGCAGCATGAGGCCGCCGAGCGCGAGATGGCCCACCCCGAACGCCGCGGCGCCGGCGACCAGTCGGGACTTCGACCGGCTCGCGTGTCCGCCGCCGAGCATGAGGATCACATCGCCCGTCGTGTACGCCGCCGCGGTCGCTGAGAGCAGCGCCGTATCCGCGGCCGAGAGCCGCCCGTCCCGCAGCGCGAGAGTCAGCGCCGCCGGCACGATGAGCGGCTTACACAGCTTCTCCAGCGCGCCGACGCCGGTGGCCTTGGCGATCTCCGTCCCACCGACGGCAGCGAGGAACGCGGGCCCCTCCGGGCGGGCGGTGTCCATCAGTGCCTCGACTCGTGCCCGGAGTGACCGCCCGAGGGTGGTGGCGAAGGTCTTCGTCGTCGTGCTCATATCGCTCACTTCAGTCCCAGGTCGGTCAGGCCGAGCAACGCGCGGTATTCCACGCCCTCGGCCCGGATCACGTCGTCGGCGCCGGTCGCGCGGTCCACCACGGTGGCCACGCCTACGACCTCGGCTCCCGCGTCGCGCAGGGCCGCCACGGCGGTGAGCGGCGAATTGCCGGTGGTGGTGGTGTCCTCGACGACCAGGACGCGGCGGCCCACGATGTCGGGGCCCTCGATCCGGCGCTGCATGCCGTGCTTCTTGGCCTCCTTGCGGACCACGAACGCGTCGATCGGCCGACCGGGGGCGTGCATGATCGCCGTGGCCACCGGATCCGCGCCCAACGTCAGCCCGCCGACGGCGTCGAAGTCCCAGTCCACGGTGAGCTCACGCAGCAGCCGACCGATCAGCGGGGACGCCTCGTGGTGGAGGGTCGCGCGACGAAGGTCCACGTAGTAGTCCGCCTCGCGGCCGGACGAGAGGGTGACGCGGCCATGGACGACGGCGAGCTCCGCAACCAACTCGGCGAGCCTGCGGCGCGCATCGGGATCGACATCGGGGGCGGCGGGCATCGGACTCCTCTGGTCGGTGCGGTCGTGGTGAGCGCGGCGCTGAGACGTGGGGTGACGAACTGCACGGATACGGTCGACGCGGCGTCATCGTCGGTGTCGACTCTAGACGGCCCCCAGACAGACGTGGACGGGTCGGCCGCCGTATGCGGCCGACCCGTCCTCTACTGCTCAGTTGTTGCTACCAGTGGGGTGGGCGTCAGCCCTCGCCGACCTCGCCGCCGTTGTCACCGTCGCCGTCGCCGGTGTCGTCACCGCCGGTATCGCCATCGCTGCCATCGTCGCCGCCCGCCCCGTTATCGTCGGCCGGACCGCTGCTGCCGAGCGACCCGGACCCGAGTGACCCGGTGTCCCCGCCGCCGACATTGGCCGGCGGCCAGCCCTCCTCGAAGGCCGACCACGCGTACAGCTGGCCCGTGCCCTGCGCAGCCGCAGAGTTCGTACCCTGCGCGCACATCGTGAAGTAGCCGACCTTGTCCTCACCTCGAGGGTTTGTGGCCGGCTGGCCGAGCGTGATCGTCCGCGACACAGTAGCGCCGTTCGTCAACTGGAAGGCTCCGGTTGTGCCGTACAACCCGTCGATCTTGGCCTTCGTGTTCGCTTTAGTGATCTGTGAACGGAGTTGGACAGACTCACTCGCGAGGTCACCGAGACTGCCCTGCGGGAGCAATTGACCGAGCGGCCAGAAGTTCATGGTGACCGACCCATTTTGGATGCTGAGCTCTTCAGCCTTGACGTTCTGGAAGCGCGCGTAGTACTCGGCGGACATCTCAGCGACAGGGGCTGTCGAGATTGTTCCACCAGGCCGGGCGCCCGACGCGGTATCCGCGTTCGGCGCCTCGCAATAGACGGTGAAGCCGAGATTGTTGGTCATCGTCACATCGGCGGTCCCGGCGACCCGGTCGACGCTGACGACGTCAACGTCCATTCCCGGGTTATTGACGACGACAGTGCGACCGTCCCCGTTGTCACCGGGGACGACGGTGACGACGTTCTGGGCGTTCGCGATCCCGGCCCCGCCCATGACGAGGAGGGCACTCGCGGTCGCCGCTGTGAAGCCCTTGAGGGCACTGGAGGTGGACATGAGACTCCTTGAAGTATCGGTCTTGAGGGGGTTACGAGCCGAGGGAGCCCGCGCTGAGGCTGCCCGAGTTTTCGGGCACGGGGACCGGATTCGGGTCCTCGATATCCTCCAGACCGGTGAAGAGGTACCAGTCGTTGGTCTCCGTGTTTCGGCACATGAAGATGGCAGCCGCACGCCACTCGCCACGCTCACCAGTAGCGGTGGACGGGACACCCAGGGTGGCGGTGTAGTCCACAGTCGTGTTGGCGTTCACGGTGAACTGAAGTGCGCCGCCCACCCGTGGGTCACCTGTGCGACCGGCGACCCGAGCCTCGTTGTGCGCCTGGCGCGTGGCCGTCTCCGCCGAGCCGACTGCGCTCCCGGCGGGGAAGGCATCCAGAGCCGACCCGAATGAGATGAGGTCGCCGCCACCGTTGGTGTCAGCGGGACCGGTGAACACCCGCGACCGGTAGTACTCTTCGACTTCCGCCGCCACTGCCGCGGTGCTCACCTGGCCGTACCCCAGCGTCGTATTCACGCCACCGATATTGAATTGGGGGACCTCGCAACGGAAGTTCGCATCGGTCGTGTTCTCGATAGTCCCGGTGATCTGCGTGGGTGCCTCACCCTTCTCTGCGACCGTGACGATGAGTGATGGGTCGTCGACCTTGACGACGTAGCCGCCCGGGTTGCCGCCGGGCACCTGAGCTAGCGCCGGGGCCGCGCCGGCCACAAGCCCGAGGGCGGCAGCCGCGGCAACTGCCCCACGTACTGCTGTAGAGGTGGTTGAGATCATGCTTCAGTGCTCCTGTCGTGCCGATCCACGTGTCGGGACCGGGTTTCTGTCGAATTGATCTGCGTGCAGTTCAACTGCCGCCGTGGGCGTCAGCTGCCCAGGCCCGCGCTGCCGAGGCTGCCCGTGGAGTCATTCGTTCCGTAGTTCGGCTTTGCCCCACCCTCGTAGGCATGGAACGCGTAGCGCTGGCCATCAACAGTGCAGGTCATGAACACGCCGGTCTGGAAGTCAGCCCGCTCCCCCGAGGACGGGTGATCAAGCCGCACGGTCTGTTCAAACGCCTGGTTAGCCTGGATGGAGATGGTCGTCCCCACCACGCCGTAGTGGCCGGCGAGACGCGCCTGCTCAAGGGCTGCGTCGTTCTGGTTGAGAGCGTCCCACTCCGGGTTGAGGAATTCGGCAGCACTGCCGGCCTGGACCTGCGCGGAGCCGAGGCTGATCTGCTGCGCACCGCCCGCCTGGGTCGGGAGGTTGAGGGTGAGATCCGCGAGTTCGGACAGCGGGTACTGAGTGAAGTAGTCGATCGACCGGGCGACGACCTCGGCGGTGGTGACCGTGGCCGCCGGGCCGCCGCCGATGCCGGTGCAATTGAGGTTCGACGCGGTGTTGTTTTGGACGACAATCCGAACGGTGCCCGCTTCGAGATCGACCGGCTCGACATCGAGCTGGACCTTAGTGCTGTCGACCGGGTACACGGTGGTGCGCGGGTTGTTGCCCGGAATCTGGGCATTGACGGTCGGCGCTGCAACAGCGACGAACGCCGCGGCTATTCCGAGCGCCGCAATTCTGGCGGAAGGGTGCCACGTGCGTGCCATGGATCGTTCTCCTTAGGGTTGGCTTAAATCCGGAAGAAGTGGAATTCCGGGCCGCCAGCAGGAGGCCGGTCTTCCACCCAGATCGATAGTCCCCACGACTGTGGCACAGCACACATGGATGGCCTGCCCTTTACTGTCTCATTCCCATAACTTTATAAACCTCTGTAAACAAAAACACCTCCCTTCCCGTTGGCAACTCGTACGGCTCCGCTAGACGAAAAACCCACTCACCAGTCAATAGATCTCGCCGATGCGCCCGACGCCAGAATCGCCCCAAAATGACACCGCGTCCATTTCGGTGTAACAAATCCGTGATGCGCCTGAGTAATCTGTGTCACACTTCGAACGCTACGTGCAACGGAGGCCGCCAGGCCGCCAGCCTCCCGCCCGGGCTCGACCTCACATAATCGTCTGTTTATGGGGCGGCTCCGGCGGATCCCTCGAGAAAAGGACGTCCAATGTTGTTGAAACGCGCTGCGGCGATCGTGGCCAGTGCCGCGATGCCACTGGCCGCCACTGTCGCTCTCGCCCCCACCGCGATCGCGCAGGAAACCCCGACAGGCCCGTCGCCGGTTGCCGTCTCCTACACCTGCACTCCTGACGCCGCGCAGAACATCGGCGCGCAGGGGGCCTGGGTCAACGAGGTCGAGGTCTCCTACCCCGAGACCGTCGCGCCCGGAGAGTTCTTCTCCGTGTCGATCCACCCGGGAGAGATGAAGCCCAACCAGACGAGGACGGGCCGGGTCACCTACGACATCACGGTCCCCGAAAACGCGGACTACCTGTCGTATGAGATCTCGGGCCAGGCGGCCGGTTTCAACTCCGGAACGGCTCAACTGACCGCCCTGGATCCCACCACCGTCCGGTTGTGGGGAGGTACATCGCCCCAGAACGGCACATCGACGAACTCGGGCTTGGCCAAGACGAGCAGTGCTGTGTTCCGGCTGCCCGAGGTCACCTTCACGATGCGTGCCCCGAGCACGTCGGACACGGAGATCACCTTCGATCTCGGGCAGTTCCTTTACACCCGTGGGACCAGCAACACGGGCACCGCCGTCACGTGCACGCCGACCAACCCGGATGGGCTGGACACCCTCACCTCCACCACCGTCAGCGACGAGCCCTGGGTCCCGTTCGAGTGGGAGACCGATCTGACTGTGAAGGCGCAGGTGGGAACCCTCGGGGAGACGACGGCGCCCGTGAGCGTGGTGACCTCGTTCGAGCGGCCCGCGAAGGACCTGCCGGAAGGGACCAAGATCCGGATCCTCCGCGACGGCGAGGAGATCGATGAAATCGAGGTTCCGGAGACCGGCAACTCTGTGACGATCGAGGACGAGGTGACGCGTGCACCGACAAACAAGGTGTACCGCTACACGGCCGAGATCGTCGAGACCACAGACGAGGTCGGGGATAGCTGGTCCGGCAGGACGGCAGCCGCGGCGCCAATCATCGTCACCGGCACCGGCTCCGGCGAGGCGCCCGACGGTAGTGGCTCGCTGGACTCCGGCTCAGTGGGGATCGGTTCCCTGGTCGATCCGATCGATTCTGCGATTGCTGGCTCGCTCACCTCGAGCCTGTCCGGATCCGCTGGTTACGACCTCGCGCCGCTCTCCAGCCCGACCGTCACGGGACTACTGAGCTCCGCCAGCTGAGTCACCTCGCATCACGCAGAAGGGCCCGACCGCGCAGTCAGCGCGGTCGGGCCCTTCTGCGTGAGCAGTCAGTCCCGGATATCAGGGGGGAGCTGGAGGCGGGCGGTCTGCTCCACGTCCGGGTCGACGCCGGGACGCTCGCGGCCAGCGACCGCTCCCCCGGCCCCGGTGTTGTCGGCGCCGGAGGCATCCCCTGGCTCACCGTCAGGTTCGACGTCGGACTGCTCATCGACCTGGCCATCGGTCTGCTCATCGGGATCCGCGCGTCGCCGATGACGCCGACCACTCGACGGCGTCGCGCCCACCTTGGCTGCGAGGTCCGCAACCGTGAGTCGGCCTGTGTCGCCCTCCGAACCTTCCTCTGCAGTCTCGGAGCCGTGACGGCCGCCCGGGGTCCGCTCGAGGTCCGAGCCGCCGTCGATGCGGGCGGCGTCAAAGCGCGCCACCTCGTCACGTATCTCGTCCTCGTCGTCCTCTGAGCCGAGCGGTTTGATGCCGGCGCCGCCGGTCGTCGCGCCGGCGGCGAGCGGCGGGACAGAGGCGTCCTCGGGATAGGCCTGCCCGATACCGCGTGTCGGTCGCGACAGTGGGGGCCTCGGCGCCAGGTGGTCGGCCGCGACATCACCGCGAGCCGGGACCGGGCCCGACGGTTCCATGATCTGCGCGAAAGGATCGGGTTCCTCGACGATGGGCTCCCCGACATCCTCCGTGGCATCCGTGTCCTCGGCGGTGGGCTCGGCGGCCGTGCCCGAGACATCGCCGCGATCGGCCACGACGGGAGCGTCGGTCAGATCGCGAACGCCCTTGCGCTCGGGCACCAGACGGAGGTGCCCAGCCCGCCGGGGTTCGAGCGCCGACGGTGTGGTGTCCTCGCCGGAGGGCTCGTCCGAGAGCTCGTCGGTGGCCCCGACGATGACGTTGTCGGCTGTGGGAGCGGCGCCCTCGTCGTCGACGACGGCAAAGTCCTCCGGATCGGGCAGCCCTGCAGTGGACGGGTCGCCGTGAGTCCCGGTGCCGACCTCGCCATCCATCCCGACGGTGGGGTCGGCCTCGGGTCCCGCCGCGGCACCTGGCGCACCCGGGTCGATCTCCACGGGCAGCGCGCGAGCCCGTCCCCCGATCGGCGGGAACGGGGCCAGCACATCGGCCGCACCGTGCAGCGCCACCACGACGTCGTCCCAGCTGGAGGGGTCGTCGACGCCGTCGATCGTCGCCGCGACCCACTCGCCTTCGGCCCAGATGCGGCGCACCCCGGCAGGCACGTCACCCACGGCGTCGACCAGTCGGCCGCGATCGATGAGGTCGAGGCGACCGTAGTCGGAGGTCCGGGCCTCCAGCGCGCCGATCTCGCCGGCGTCGTGGAAACCGGGTTCGGCGTCGATGTCCGGGCGGCTCAGGTCGAGTACCACGTCGGAGGCCGTGTCGCGGCGCAGCGCGATCACCGTGCGCCCGCCGGTGACGCCCATGATTGCCCGTCGGCCGCGGAACACGCCGTGGGAGACCGTGCCCAGGGCGCTGAGCCCGCCCGCAAAATCGCCGTGCATGAACTCCGGCGCCGGCGTGGGGGTGGGCGCGAACTCTCGGTCCTCCAGCCAGCGCACGACAGGCGAACCCGCCAGCGGGTCCACGGGGGTCTCCTCGACCGGCTCGGGCGCGGCACCACGCCGCCGCCGTGCGGGGAGTAGGGCCCGTACCCGGTCGAGAAGTCGCGGCGAGGACTCTACCGTCGACCCCGTCGGCTCCGTCGGGTCGAGCGGAGCGGGCTCGTCCTGGTCGAGCGGAGCGGGCTCGGGGTGATCGGCCACGGCGCGCAGGTCTGCGTCGCCGTCAGCGTCGGCGTCTGCAGCGGGGGCAGGATCGGTCGCGGCGTCCGGCTCCGGCTCGTCGCTCTCCTTCGGCTCCTCGATCCCCGCGGCCGCCGGGGTGTCGATGTGCGGGTCCGCGGGCAACTGGAACGGCGCGAGACGGGGTTCCGACCCACCGCTGGCGGCTCCGGCCCCCTGCTCGGCCTCGTCCGCCGGAGCGGCGGAGAGGGGGTCTTCGTCGTCGTCGCTCGGCAGTTCTCCGACCGGCGGGGCGCCGACGGCCCCCGATCGTCTCCCCTGGGCGGCGCCGTCATGCCGGGCATCGCGACGGCGCACGCCGCCACCGCGCTGCTTTGCGTCGAGGCGCAGCAGGACGATCGCCGCGACGAGCAGCACGAGAGCCACGAGGAAACTGATCCAGACCATGCCCTCGAGGGTAGTCAGCGCCAGCGGTCTGGCCGGTCAGGCGCCACGGCGCGTGGGTGCGAGACGGGCCGGCAGGGCGGGCGTCCGCAGCCCGGGGTGCAGCTAGCGGGGCTGATCGCCGAGCGCGACCGGCCGCTTCCGGTCCGCAGACCACTGCGACCACGAACCCGGGAACAACCGGCCGGCCTCCATGCCTGCGACCTCCATCGCCGCCAGCGTATGACAGGCATGGATGCCCGAACCGCAGTAGACGACCGCGTCCGCACCATCGGTCACGCCCACGTCGGCGAACATCCGGCGGATCTGGTCGGACGGCAGGAAGTGGCCGGTCTCGTCGAGGAAGTTCCCGGTGGGCATGTTCACAGCGCCCGGAATGTGGCCGGCGCGCGAGTCCATTGGCTCCGTGCTGCCCTCGTAGCGCTCCGGCGTGCGGGCGTCGATGAGCACGCCCCGCTCGGGCCACGTCGCGGCGTCGTCGATGCCGACAGTGTGCATGTGGTCCAGGTCGAAGGTGAAGTCTCCGCGCGTGACCGGGTTACCGGGCCCCACCGCCAGGTCCTCCCCCTCCGCGATCCACGCCTTGAGGCCACCGTCGAGCAGGTAGACGTCCTTCTTGCCCGCCCAGCGCATGAGCCACCAGGCGCGTGCGGCGGAGGTGTTACCGCAGTCGTCGTAGATCACCACGCGGCTGTCGTCGTCGATACCGACCCGGCGCAGTGCGCTCTGGAAATCATCGGGCGACGGGAGTGGGTGGCGCCCCTCGCGGACGTTGCGCTGGCCCGCGAGGTCGCCGGGCAGGTCCATGTACTGCGCGCCGGGGATGTGACCGGACCAGTAGTGCTCCCGCCCACGGGTGTCACCGAGCTGCCACCGCACGTCCAGGATGACGGGGGTCGGCAGGGTGGCGACGTCCTCGATCAGCTCGCGGGCCGTGACGAGGAGGGGACGGACCTGGGTGTCAGTGGCGGGGTCTCTGGTCACATGCCCAGGATAGTCCTTACGACGGCGAAGGGTCCCTTCCACTTTGTCCCGCGGTGACCGGCTTCACGCGGACGCCGAAGCCCTGGTGACTGCGCACACCGCTGCCGGCCAGCCGACGCCCGCGCGGCGGTTCAGGCGGCTGCGGGCCCGCCCTCGCGCGGCGGGAACACCTCCAGCGGCCCCGGGGTCAGCTGCCACACGATGTCGGCGGCTTCCTGCGCGACGTCGGCGAGGCGCTGGAGCCGGCGCTGAACGGTCGCGCGGCCATGCTCGCGAAGGAGCTCCGCCGCCTCGTCGACCAGTCTGGCCACATAGGTGCCGTACGCCATCCGGTCCACGAGAGTGCGCGGCATCGCGTCGGCGATAACCGACCCGCACTGCATTGCAGTGGCGGAGAGCATCTGCAGCGGCACCAGTTCGAGCGGCGTCTCCGGGCGCGGAT
Source organism: Dietzia sp. ANT_WB102 (assembly GCF_008369165.1). NCBI lineage: Bacteria > Bacillati > Actinomycetota > Actinomycetes > Mycobacteriales > Dietziaceae > Dietzia > Dietzia sp. ANT_WB102. Next base: position 1,151,876 of record NZ_VOBA01000001.1, on the reverse strand, counting down.
CAGGGATTACTCCGACGCCCTCACCCATGTCCATCAGCTCCCCCGCGTACTCCGGGCGCGGGATGAGGTCCCGCTGGAGGAGGTATTCCAGGACGAGGGCCGCCGGCGGCTCCTCGCCCGGGAACACCGCGTCGGCGTCCGAGGCATCCCCCGGGGCAGACGCTAGGCCCGCCTTCGCGGCCACTGCCCGCCTCAGTGCACCGGCAGTGCGGGCAGCCCAGCCGAGTTGCTGGCGGGCCTGCTCGAGCAGGATCCATGCGGTGGTCGGGTCCCCCTCCTCCAGTCGCTGGCGCAGGGAGAGTTCAACCAGGGTGCTCATGGTGAGGAGCTGATCGACCATCCGCCCCAGCAAGCGGGCCCGATCGGAGGCGTCCTGGCCGCGACCGGACCCGTCCGATGCGATGTCCGTGAGCCAGACGGACAGGCCCAGGGTCAGCTGCTCAACCGACCCCTGGGCGTAGTCCAGGCCCCGGTCCTGGTCCTCGAAGAGCAGAGCCTTCGTGAATACAGCCGGGATTCCTCCGTGAACGTCTCCGTCGGTCGGTCCACCCACGGCCGCGGTGCCCCGGGTGGGAATCGGGTCACCGTGGTCGGGGTTCTGGGGTTCGGGGTTCTGGGGTTCGGTCATGCCTGGCCGCCTTTCGGGGATCGCGGTCGCTAAGTCCGGCGGTGAGGAGGTCCCGGGAGGGAACGATGTTCGAACTCCTGCGCGTGGTCACTGAGACTCCTCGGGTAGGTCCGGGTCGCGAGTCGGGTGCTCGCACCACTCAAGACCACCACGGGAGTTTCCGCAGGTCAAGTGTCCTATTTACGGGTTTTGGACCGACGATTTACATGGGCAATCGCCGCGGTTCGATGCGCTCTTTTGGCCTATTTTTCGTCCGGTAAACCCAGTTTTTTGTTCGAATTTCAATCGCCGTTCGCGTCACCCTGAGACCCGAAAACCCACAACTCTTCTACCTGCACCGATGGCCGCGTTGGCCCCCCCGGGAAGACCCACGCCGCGACACCCACTGGGGTCTCCAACCCCACCCGCGCGCCGGACCGCGGGCCGTTGAGGGGGCTAGCCCCGGGGTCGGATACCGTCCTCGGACTGCCCCCGCGAGCACCGCGACACCCCGAAAATAGTCTGTGTGATTTACGTCACATCCAGCCTCGCAGTGCGGTTTCCTCCCGTCTGTGTGACAGGTTCGCGCCCTCGTTGAGTTGACAGGCTCCGTGAAACCACGCCTTTCACGGCCCAAACAGGCCGATAGTCAGCAGACACGACGAGACGGGCCCGACCACCATCCCCGGGTGGTCGGGCCCGTCAGACGCCGAGCGCGTCAGCGGCGCGTCAGCCGTGCATCAGTTGAGACTGAGCGACTCCCCGTCCTCTGCCAGCGAGACCCGCACGGTGTCGCCGTCTCGAATGTCGCCACCGAGCAAGGCACGGGCGAGCTTGTCGCCGATCGCCTGCTGCACCAGCCTGCGCAGCGGGCGGGCGCCGTAGGCCGGGTCGTAGCCGCGGCGGGCGAGCCAGCCCTTGGCCGCGTCGTCGACCTCCAGCACCAGACGCCGACCCTTGAGTCGGCGGGCGAGCTCATCGATCTGGATGTCGACGATCGACTCGAGCTGCTCCTCGCTGAGCGGATCGAACATCACGACGTCGTCGAGACGGTTGATGAATTCCGGCTTGAAGGCGCGCTTGACCGCGTCCATCATCTGCTCGCGGCTCCCGCCCGCGCCCAGGTTGGACGTGAGCACGAGGATTGTGTTGCGGAAGTCGACCGTGCGCCCCTGCCCGTCGGTGAGGCGACCGTCGTCGAGCACCTGCAGGAGGATGTCGAAGACGTCCGGGTGCGCCTTCTCGACCTCGTCGAGCAGGACGATCGTGTACGGCCGGCGTCGCACCGCCTCGGTCAGCTGTCCACCGGACTCGTAGCCGACGTACCCCGGAGGGGCACCGACGAGCCGCGAGACGCTGTGCTTCTCGGAGTACTCGCTCATGTCGATGCGGACCATCGCCCGCTCGTCGTCGAACAGGAACTCCGCCAGCGCCTTGGCCAGCTCGGTCTTACCGACGCCCGTCGGTCCGAGGAACAGGAACGACCCGGTGGGACGGTTGGGGTCGGCAACCCCGGCTCGGGCCCGACGCACGGCATCGGACACGGCCTGGACGGCCTCGCGCTGGCCGACGACCCGGTGACCGATCTCGTCCTCCATGCGCAGCAGCTTCTCGGTCTCACCCTCGAGCATCTTGCCCACGGGGATACCGGTCCACACGGAGACGACCTCGGCGACGTCCTCGGGCCCGACCTCCTCCTTCAGCATCGCGCCGGCTGCAGCCTCCGACTCCTCGGCGTCGGCGAGCTGCTTTTCCAGCTCCGGCAGACGGCCGTAGCGGATCTCGGCCACCCGGGCGTAGTCGCCGTCGCGCTCGGCCTTCTCGGACTCGGTGCGCAGGGCGTCGAGTTCCTCCTTGATCTTCTGCACGCCTTCGATGGCGGTCTTCTCGTTCTGCCAGCGGGCGGTGAGCTCGGAGAGCTTCTCCTTGGCGTCCGCCAGCTCAGCCTGCAGGGCCACGAGGCGGTCCTTGGACGCCGCGTCGGTCTCCTTGCCCAGCGCCACCTCCTCGATCTCGAGTCGGCGCACGATTCGCTCGGCCGCGTCGATCTCCTCGGGCCGCGAGTCGATCTCCATCTTGAGCCGGCTGGCAGCCTCGTCGACCAGATCGATCGCCTTGTCCGGCAGGAACCGCTGCGTGATGTAGCGGTCCGAGAGCGTCGCGGCGGAGACCAGGGCGGAATCGGTGATGCGCACACCGTGGTGCACCTCGTACCGTTCCTTGAGTCCCCGCAGGATGCCGACGGTGTCTTCGACGCTCGGTTCGCCCACGTACACCTGCTGGAAGCGACGTTCCAGGGCGGCGTCCTTCTCGATGTACTTGCGGTACTCATCGAGGGTGGTGGCGCCGACCAACCTCAGCTCTCCGCGGGCGAGCATCGGCTTGATCATGTTGCCTGCGTCCATCGAGCCCTCGCCGGTCGCGCCGGCCCCCACGATCGTGTGGATCTCGTCGATGAACGTGATGATCTGCCCCTCGGCGGCGGTGATCTCGTCGAGCACGGCCTTCAGTCGCTCCTCGAACTCGCCGCGGTACTTCGCGCCGGCGACCATCGAGCCCAGGTCCAGCGAGAGCAGAGACTTGCCCTTGAGGGACTCGGGGACGTCTCCTGCGACGATGCGGCGGGCCAGCCCCTCGACGATGGCGGTTTTGCCGACGCCGGGCTCACCGATGAGGACAGGGTTGTTCTTGGTGCGTCGGGAGAGGACCTGGACGACGCGGCGGATCTCGGAGTCACGCCCGATGACCGGGTCGATCTTCCCCTCACGGGCGCGGGCGGTGAGATCCGTGGCGTACTTCTCGAGCGCCTGGTACTGGTCCTCGGGGTTCTCGGTCGTCACCCGCGTGTTCCCGCGGACGGCAGTGAAGGCCTGCTTGAGGGCGGCTTCAGTCGCGCCGAGCTCAGTGAGGAGCTTGGCCGCGTCGCCACCCGTGTGGCCGGCGGCGATACCGACGAGGACGTGCTCGGTGGAGACGTAATCGTCGCCCATCTCCGCCGCGAGGGTCTGGGAGTGATTGATGACGGCGAGGGCATCACGGTTCAGATTGGGAGCGGCGAGTCCCGAGCCGGACGCCTTGGGATACCCGCCGACGAGCTCCGTGGCCTGGGTCAGCACCAACTGTGGGTCCACGCCGCAGGCCTGGAGGAGCGGCTTGGCGATTCCGTCCTGCTGCTCGAGAAGTGCAACGAGCAGGTGCCCCGGACGCACATCCGGGTTGCCTGCCGCGGAGGCGGCCTGGACTGCGGCCGACAGAGCTGCCTGGGTCTTGGTCGTGGGGTTGAACTGACTCATCGACCGGTCCTTTCTTCGACGTATGGTTGAGCGTACTGGAATCAATAACCGGCACTGTGCGCAACGGACATCCCGTACAACCGCCGCAACCTTGAGTCTATTCCGCTCAGGTCGACATCCTTGGCGCGGACGTCGCTTTACCTGAGTACGCTCTTGTTCTCCGGCGATCCCGTCCCCACTCGCCGCCCCTCAAACCCACAGGCAGGCCTCATGCCCGACGTGCCCTTCCCTTCCTCGGTTCCGTCGGCTGCGGAAAGCAGCAGGTAGAGCCATGGGCTACGACAGCCCTCTGGCCCGCGCGACGAGGCTGCCCGTCTACTTTCTGGCGGTGACCATTCCGGTGGAGATCGCCCGCGACATGGTCCCCGACGCCCGCACCGGATGATCCCGCGCCGACTCGTGCCGCGCGTACCCCATGCCGTCGCAAGCAGCACCCAGCCCGCCGCGCGGTCGCTACGAAGTAGTGGTGACAATGGTGACGGGAGAACCGGAGGGTAACCGATGAGGAACGGCGTCGTGGTCGATATCGGCGGCAGTGGTACGCGCATCGGCGCCGTCGTCGACGGCCACGTGATTGGGGTCCACGCGGTCGAGGTGGCCACGGCCGAGGACCTCGCCACTGCGGTCCTTACCGTCGATGACTCGCCAGCCGGCGTGGGCGTATCCCTCAGCGGCCACGTCGACGCCGACCGAGGCCGGGTGGTGTCCTCGCGGGCCGCCGCCTGGGCGGAGGGTGAGCTGCGCACCGAGCTCGTGTCGCTGGTCGACGCTCCCGTTTCCGTCATCGGCGACGGCGACGCCCACGCGCTCGCGTTGACGCGATTGCCGGAAGTCGAGTTCGGCGGGATCGCCATCTCACTCGGCTCTTCCCTGGCGTTCGGTGCACTTAATCGCCACGGAGCTCTCATTCACCCGTGCGGCCGCACCGGGTGGGATCTCGGGCATTGGCGCATCGTCGGGGACGGCGCCAACACCGAGGCCTGGTGGGGCCTGGGCGGTCACGGACTGTACGACCTCGAGCGTGAGCACGGGGACGGCGCCGCCGAGATCTACGCCTACCGGCTCGGTTCGTTCCTCGTGGATGCCGTGCAGCTCTTCCGCCCGCGGACAGTACTGCTCACCGGGGGGATCGTCGTGGGCCTGGGTGAGGCTCTCCACGTCCCGGTCGCCGAGCAGCTGCAGTCACTGCCGATTTCCGTGGCCACGCCGCGGGTGGTCTTTTCGCCATCGCGGGATACCGCCCTGTTCGGTGCGGCGGTGGCCGCTGGACTGGCGTTGCCGGAGCTGCGCTGAGCCGGAGCCCCCGGCCGGGTCCGGCCGAGGCGAGCATCCGTTAGACCAGCACCGGACGGGTCTGGCCGATCCGGCGGGCACAGTCCAGCATGGTCGACGGGATGGAGGCCGGTTACCGGAGGCTGGAGGCGGAGGTGTTGACCGGACTGTGACCGGCGGTCGCGGTCCGGGCCGCCACGACCCGCTCGACCACCAACACGATCAGCACCACGACGACGCCGGCCGCGACGGCGACCAGGACCGCGGGCCAGTCCGAACCGGGGGCCAGGACGTCGGCCTCGTCGGTCTGCCAAGGCCACAGCGCGCGCAGCGACCCCAACATGAGCCCCGCCATCGCCATCAGGGTGGGCTTGCGGAAGTTCTCGAGCAGCCGGTCGAGGACCTTGACGAACAGGGAGATGCCCACGAGCGCCCCCAGCGCGAAGACCCCCAGGTAGGCGACGTTTCGCTCGTCCACGGCACCGAGGGTCGGGGCGTATAGCCCCATCGCCAGCAACAGGTACGACCCGGAGACGCCGGGCAGCACCAAGGCGCAGATCGCCACCGCCGCCGCAACGAACACCAGCAGATACGACGGGTCGTCGATCGATCCGCTCGGCAGGCCGGACAGCACGAACGCCAACACCGCCGCGACGACGAAGATCAGCCCCGCCGCCCAGCCGCGCCCGCCCGGGGTGGACCGCGCCATCCCCAGCGGCACGGCGATGCTGGCCGCGACCATTCCGAGGAACAGCCCACGGGAGATCTCGGGGCTACCCTCGACAAACCCCTTGAGCACCCCGGCCAGCGTGAAGACCATGACGAGCATCCCCAGCGCGAGCGGTAGCAGCAGCCACCAGTCGACGTGCCGGAACGCCGCACGGGTACGGGCCCGCCGCTCCGGCCCGAGGGCAGCCGAGCGAACGCCGTCGACGACGTGCGCTCCGGAGTCCAGTAGTCGCGGGTACACGCCCGTCACCAGCGCCACCGTGCCGCCCGAGACCCCGGGGACGAGCTCCGCCATCCCGATGAGTCCGCCGCGGACTACGTTGCCGAGCAGTCCGAGCGGTCCCGGGCGGGTCGGCGCCGGGATCCGGGGGTCGAGATCGACGTCGGCGACCGGGTCGTGGCCCGGGTCGACAGGGCCGGGGTGAGCGTGCTCGGTCCTCGACGAATCGGTAGTCATCGTTCCAGCTTCCCCGAAGCGGACCGCTCGGACCAAGCTACGCACCCGTCGCCCGGCGGGGATGACTACTCTCGGGGGTCAGCGGCGCGTCATCCGGCGACGTGCCCCGGGCTGGCGTGGGAGGTCGGGACATGCCGATGCACTACCCGCCCCTGGCCGACGGCACCTACCGCTACGGCGACCCGCCACAGCCATTGCCCTCCCCGGTTCCCGGACCGGACCCGCACGCCCCGGACCTGAACGCGGACCCCGGTGCGGCCCCGGATGGCCGTCCCGGCGACGCCCCACTTCCGGCCGGCGCACCGGGAGAACGCCGCCCTCGAGGCACGGTCGCGGCTGCGGCGATCATCGGCGTGGCGGCCCTCGTCGTCGTGGTCTCGGGCGTGATCGTCCTCGGTTCCGGGTCCGACACTGGCCGCGGTGCCGACCCCGGCCGCGACCTCTTCCCCCAGGCTCTCCCACCGTCGGAGCGCACCCCCGGTTCCGGCTCGTTCACCGTCGACGGGACGTTCACCGTCGTGGCCACCCCCGCCGAGCCGGTCTCCGGCGACCGCATCGGCTGCGACCTGCCCATCACCCTGTCGGACATCGGCGAGGGGACCACCATCACACTCATTGAGGGCGGCACGTCGCCGATCAGCTCGGACATGCTCGCCTACTCCGGCGGCGACCTCTCCTCCTGCACGTTCACGTTCGAGTTCGCCGATGTCCCCGCCGGCGGCTCGTTCTACATGGTGGAACTCCCCGGGCGCGGCCGGCTGACCTACACCGAGGACGAACTACGTGCGGGGGTCGACATCACCCTCGGGCGCTGAGCCGCACCACGCGGATAGGGTGGGTGACAGCGGGATCCCACCGCGAGGACAGGTCTGTTTCCAGGACGACGAGACGGGAGGCGTGCGACGGTGATCAACGGCCCCGGGGCGGAACCAGCCGACGAGTCGTTCCGTGCCTCCGAGGTGGAGCGCCTCGTCTCGGATATCGACCTGGACCCGTTCCTCGGGCCGCGAAGGGACCCGTTGGCGGACCCGCTCGAACAGCCGGTCGACGTCGCCCCGGAGGCGCCCCCGCTCCTGGTGCTGCGAGACCTACTGTCCGACGAGCGGTTCCCGGAACTGTTCGCCCGGGCCCTTCGCGCGGCCGACCCCGACTTCCGTGAACTCTTCCCCCGCGACGCCACACCGGTGCTGCGGGACTTCGTCCGCGCGATGCGGTGGGCGTTCGAGACCACCGAGTACGCGCACGGCGACCGGGCGAAGGTCGAGAATGTCGTCGAATTCGCCCGCGACCTGGGGGCCGATCACCGCAAACTCGAACTGACACCCGGACATCACCAACGCTTCGGGGAGGCGCTGGCCCACACCCTGCGCCACCTCGCCGGGCGGGGCTGGGACGATCGGCTGGAGACCGCCCTCGGCACCGCCTACCAGGTGCTCTCGACCGCACTGCAGCAGGGCGCGGCCGTCGAGAACGGGCCCGCGCGCGTCGGCGCGACCGTCGTGGAGGTCCTGCGACCCACGCGCGACGTGGCGGTGGTGCGGCTCATCAGCGACGTGATGATCGACTACCACCCGGGGCAGTACCTCAGCGCGCTCACGCCCTACTCGCCGGGCGTGTGGCGGAGGCTGAGCCCGTCCATCCCATCGAACCCGGCCGGGCAGATTGAGTTCCATGTCCGCGACGTGCCCGGCGGCGCGCTCAGCGGGTCGCTCGTCCGTGGCGTCGGGGTGGGCGACCGATGGGTGCTCGCCCGCCCGCTCGGGCTACTCGAGGTGGACCGGACCGAGCCGTTCCGCGATGTGCTCATGATCGGGGGCGGAACCGGGATCGCGCCGCTGCGGTGCCTGCTGCTGGACATGATGCGCCACGGCGACAACCCGCGCGTGCACCTGTTCTACGGGGCCCGTTTCCCCGGCGACCTCTACGATCTGCCGACGCTGGTCGACCTCGCCGCGAGCGCCCCGTGGTTGACCATCCAGCCCGTCGCCGAGGAGGACGAGGACCCCTGGTGGGCCGGGCCCCGGCAGGAGCTGCCCCGGACGCTGCACCGTCAGCAGACCGGAACCCTCGTCGAGGCGGTCACGCAGTGGGGATCGTGGGCGGACCGGCAGGTCATCGTCTCCGGGTCTCCCGGCATGGTGCGTGCGACGGTCCGTGGGCTGGTCGCGGTCGGCACTCCCCGGGCGAACATCAGCTTCGACCGCCCCTGACGTCGCCGCCCCTGACATCACCTGCCCGGTCGGCGCCCTGGAGGCACCCGGCCGCCGCTTACGCTGCCCCTTCGGCTTGCGATGGCGGTATGTACGCCTTGTTCCGCGGTGCGCTGGCGCTATGGACCGCAGAGGACGCGCAGGTCACGGCCGCAGAGCATCGGCGCGGACTCTCGCTGTCGGAATGCCCAGCTGACGCACGCGGAGACTCGTCACCCCGTCCCGCCTGCCCCACCTGTCCCGTCCGCCCCTGCGGCCTCGGCGCCGGTGCCGGCGGCGGCCGCGGTATCGGCGTTCTCTCGGTCACCGTTCTCGCCGTCCCCGTCCGCCGCGCCGCGGCCGTCGTCGCTTGCCTGGGGTTCGCCGCTCGGCGGGGTGGCGGCAGCTGAGCTGGTCGTGGTTGCTGTCGTGGTGGTCGGGCTCGTCGAGGTGGTTTGCGACGTGGTCGTGCTGCTGGCCACCTCGCAGGGCTGGAACACGCGGCGGAACCGGTCAGGCACGCCCAGTTGCTCGAGCTGTTCGCGGCACACGTCCGAGGTGGGTTCGGCAAGGAACACCCAGGTGTCGTCTCGCCACGAGAGCAGCTCGATCTCACCACTGTCACGGGTGACCAGCAGGAACCGCTCGTCGCATTCACGTACCGTCCTGCCGTCGCCAAGCTGGTCGGCCACGAATCCCGGGCTGCAGCGTTCCGCAGCGCTCGGCGGGCCAGTCGTCGTGGGGGTGGTCGACCGCGTAGTGCGGCTGGTCTGCGTGGTGGTGGTCTGCGTCGATGTCGTCGGGGCCGCGACGGGCTCGTCGCTCCCGCCGCCCACGGAGGCAAGCCACACCACCAGCCCCGCGACCAGCGCCACGGCGAGCAGGATGGCAGCGATCATCCACGGCGTCGAGCCGCCGCCCCGGCCGCCGTCATCCCAGCCGCCGTCATCCCAGGAACCATTTTCGGGCGGCGGGACGTCGCCAGGTGGCGGGACGTCCCCCGCGGGAAAGCCGGAAGTGGGTAATCCAGCGGTCGCCGCGGGGTCGGCAGTGCTCTGCCCGGCCCCGGTGCTCGCCGCGTACTGCGACCATGCCGTGCTCTCCTCCCCCGCCCCGACCGGCGGAAGATTCTCCGTCGGCGGATCGGCAGGCGGGAGCTGCTCCGTCGGCGGATCGGCGGGCGGGAGCTGCTCCGTCGGCGGATCGGCGGGCGGGAGCTGCTCCGTCGGCGGATCGGCGCCCGGCTCGACGGCCGGATTCGGCTCGGTGACCGCCTCGTCACTCGGGTGCTCCGGGTCAGCGGGCCCGTCGCCCCTGCGTGGATCGCCCGGCCCCGTCACCGCGGGATCCCCCCGGTGGACTCTTCCGTGACCCGTCCGTTGGCGAGTACCGGGATCACCTTCCGGATGTCGGTGACCTCGTCGTCGTCGACATCCACCACCAGCAGTTCCGACCCGGCGCCGGCCTCGGCGCGCACGGTCCCGTCCGGGCCGACGAACAGCGAGTGCCCCACGCCGGTGGGCGCGCCGGGCTTGACCTCGACGCCGGCCACCGTGGGATCGGCCTGGCCCACCGCGAGCAGGAACGTGGTCGAATCCAGCGCACGGGCCCGGGCGAGCAGCCGCCACTGATCGACCTTGCCGGGCCCGGCCCCCCACGACGCGCTGCACAGGATGAGGCGCGCGCCGGCCGCAGCGAGGGCGGTGTACTGGCCCGGGAAGCGGATGTCGTAACAGACGCTCACGCCGACCCCCACGCCGTCGACGGCCACCACACGCGTCGCATCGCCCGGCTCGACGGTGTCGGACTCGGCGAATCCGAACGCGTCGAACAGGTGGATCTTGTCGTAGCCCAGGTGGAGTTCGCGCTCGGGCCCGCCCGCGGCGTCGCTCCCTGCAGGGCCGGTGACCAGGAGCGTGTTGCGGACGCGGCCGCCCTGCCCGGGCGTGAACATGCCGACGACGACGAGGACACCGTGCTCGCGTGCACTGGCGGCCACCGAGGTCGCCCACGGGCCATCGAGGGGTTCGGCGATCTCGTCCAGTCGGCCCGAGCCGAACGCGCGCATGGTGGCCTCGGGGAACACCACGACGCGGGCCCCCCGGGCTGCGGCCTCGGCGACCGATTCGCGGACCAACCGCAGGTTGTCGCTCGGATCGCGTCCGGTCAGGATCTGGGCGGCGGCGATGCGCACGGCGGTCCCCCTCGTCTCGTCTGTCGGTCTCGTCTGTCGGTCTCGTGTGTCGGTGACCCGACGCTACCCGTGCCGGGTCGGGGCGCCCCGGAGCCGACGCCCGGGGCCGACAGCCCGCGCGCCCCGCCACAACGCCAGCGCGCGGGTCCCCCGTTCCCACAGACACCAGGCCATCATCCCGACAGCCAACGAGACCGCCATCGACAGCCACGGGTGGCCGGCGTCCCGGATCGGCGGGTAGACGAGGAAGTGGGTGAGGTAGATGAAGAGCGAGGCGGCGGCGAGCGGTGTGAGCAGACGGACGAGCAGGCGCGGAAGTCGCACCGCGGGCATCCAGATCAGCACCAGCAGACCCACCGTGATCACGGCTTCGCGCCCCGGGTCACCGAACCAGCCGGGAACACACGCCACCGCGACCACCGAACACGCGAGGCGCGTCAGCATCCGGTCACTGCGGGCGATCGCCCATCCCAAACCGAACAACCACGCGACGGCGGCGGCGGAGTACCACACTTGCGGCCCGCCCCCGAGATCGATGACCCGGAACCGCACGGTGAGCCCCGCGGCCACGATGAGGGCCGGAAGCGCGAGTGGTAGTCGCCGGTCGAGCCGGGTGACGGCCGGGATCGACATAAGCGCCGCGACCGCCACGAGCGCGTAGACAACGGCCTCGATGAACCACATCTGCCACGGATTCCACCACCGATCCGCCCACCACGAGTGCGGGCCGACGATGTTGGTCGCCAACAACGGTGAGTACCAGTGGTAGCGACTCGTGAACGGGGTGGTCACGGCCAGCCAGAGCACGGCGGGTACCGCGATCCTCCCCGCCGTGCGCAGGACTCCCCGCGCCCGCTGCCGCGCGTCGGGTGATTGGAGACGGAATCGCGCCATCGAATACCCGGTGAGTGCGATCAACACGTGGGCGCCGCCGATGATCGCGAGCGCACGGGTGTGGGTGCCGACGATGGTGAGGATGAACACCGCACGCAGGACCACCGAGATGTCGACGCGGGGCCAAGACCTCCACGGTAGCCATCGGCGACCGAGCTCGGGCGCGGACAACCGGGCCAGTGCGTCGAGTTCGCGCAGCGAATGCAGGTGCCAGTCCCGAGGGAGGCCCGGGACCTGCTCCTCCAGCCGAGTGGACAGCACCACGTAGGTCAGCGAATCCCCACCGAGGTCGACGAACGTGGCAGCGGGGTCCGGGTCGGTGAGGGCGAGCGCCCGGGCCACGAGCGTGCTCGGCGGATCCGCCGACCCGGTATCGGCGGCCCGCGGTCTCGCTGCGACCAGCTCCCGCAGCGCGGCGTTGTCGACCTTCCCCGCGGACGTACGGGGCGGTTCGGCCACTTCGAGGATGTCGATCGTGGGCGCGGGCAGCCCGGAGGCCCGGGACGCGGCCGCCCTCGTGTTCCGGCCGTCGTTCCACTCCTTGATCACCACGACGAGCCGATCAGACTCCCCCACGCACCAGGCATCGATGCCGCTCTCGGCTAGAGACGCCTCCACCCGGCCGAGATCGATCCGATGGCCGAAGATCTTCGCCTCGCGCCCCAGCCGGCCGACGATCTCCACCAGGCCGTCGTCGGCGATGCGCGCCAAGTCCCCGGTGCGCAGTTCCTCCAGTTCCGGCCCGCCGGCCAGGTCGGCCGAGCAGCGGGCGTACCCCATCATCACGTTCGGACCGCGATAAACGAGTTCCCCCTCCTCGCCGTCACCGCGAACATCGACCCGGAACGATCCGCCGGGGATCGCCACCCCCACGGCTTCGGGGCGGGTGCGCGCCAGGTGCGGCGGCAGGTATCCCATGCGGGCCGTCGCCTCGGTCTGGCCGTACATCACCACCAGGTGGGCGCCGCGGGACTCGAGATGTTCGGCGAGCCGGCGGACGGCCGCGGGCGCCAGTCGACCACCCGCCTGGGTCAGGTACCGCAGTAGCGGCAGCTCGTCGAGCCGGTCCAATCCCACGCGTTCGAGCAACTCGACCGTGTGGGGGACCGCCGCGAAGGTCGTGACGTCGTGGGCGAGTGCCCGGTCCCAGAATTCGGGAGTGGACACCGACGCCTCGTTGAGGACGATCGAGGCCCCGACAAGCAGGTGACTGTGGATCACCGACAGCCCGTAACAGTAGTGCGGAGGCAGGGTCGTGATGGCGCGGTCGTCGGAGGTGATGTGCAGGTAGTGGGCGATTGACCGGGCATTTGCCAGCACCGCCTGGCGTGACTGCCGCACCAGTTTGGGCGTGCCGGTGGAGCCGGAGGTGCTGAGGAGCAGCGCGAGGTCGGGATGCAGCTCGTGACGCGGAGCCGCATGCCCGGAGTCGTGGATCCGCTCCCCGGCGCCCACGACGAGATCGGGAGCCCACGACTCGATGAGGGTGGACGTGGCCGCACCGCCGGGCGGCAGCAGTAGGACGGCGTGCCCGGCCTCGAGGGCGGCGAGATAGTCGATGAGGAACGGCACCGAGTTGGTGGCGACGACCCCGATCATCCGACGCCCCGTCGTGACGGCCGGGAATTCCGCCGCGCGATCGCGGATACGTCGGGCCAATTGCTCGTAGGTGAGCGCCTGTTCGTCCGCGATCACGGCGACCGCGCTGCCCCACCCGTCAAGAAGCGAGACAAGGGCGTGCGGCCGCAGTGCGCGGTCCAGCTGCGTCAGTGTCATCGTCACGTGAACTCCACCCTCGGCATCACTGCTCCGTCAGTGCCCCCCGAGCGATCGGCCACCTGGTGAGTCGAGCCGCTCACCGATCAGGAGTGAGTCGGTCCACCCACCCCTGGCCGACCACAGTGAGCCCGACCGCGTCACCGGGCACGGGCGCGTCCTGGGGTCGGCAGCGGGCCGCCACCGTCCCTGCACCATCCACGTCGACCAGGCACCGCACGGATGCGCCGAGGAACCTGCAGTCGCGCACGACGCCCCTGGCGGCTGAGGAATAGACCGAGCCCAGCAGCACCTGCTCGGCCCGTACGGACAGCGCCACCCGACCATCTGCCACGTCACCGACGAGCCTGACCGGCCCAAGCGCGGTGGCGGCCACTCCGTCGCGGGCATCCCCCTCCAGCCGCACCATGTCCCCGAAGAACTCGGCGGTGGCCCGGTCCACCGGCTCCAGATAGACCTCGCGGGGCGTACCCACCTGGGCAAACTTTCCGTCGCGCATCACGGCCACCTGATCAGCGAAGGACAAGGCTTCCTCGTGATCGTGCGTCACCAGCACGGTCGTCACGCCCCCGGCGCGGAGGATCTCCGCGACCGAGGACCGGATCTCTGCGCGCAGGCCCGCGTCCAGGGCGGAGAACGCCTCGTCCAGCAGAACGGCGTGCGGGGACTGTGCCAACGCCCGCGCGACGGCCACCCGCTGCTGCTGCCCGCCCGATAGCTGATCGGGGCGCCACCGAGCCGTGGCGGGATCAAGGTGGACGCGGTCGAGTAGTTCCGCGATCCGATCGGGCGTGCGCTCCCGGCGGGGCAGTCCGAATCCGACGTTGCCCCCTACGGTGAGATGCGGGAACAGCGCGCCATCCTGGGGGACATACCCGATGTGACGCTTGTGTGCGGGGACGGCACGGTGTGCCCCGACGAGTTCGCGCTCGCCCAGGCGGACGCTCCCGGCGTCCGGGCGTTCGAACCCGGCGATGATCCGCAGCAGCGTCGTCTTCCCACATCCCGACGGACCGACCACAGCCACCGAATCACCCGCGGGGACCTCGAGGTTGATGTCCCGAAGGATCGTCCGGTCCCCGAAGGACTTGCGCAGGCCGCGGACGCTCAACTCCCGGCCGACTGTCCGGGGGGTCATGGCTTGCCCGCCGCGGTCTGACGCAGCAGCAGATACGTCATGGGGGCGCTCATCACGATCATGATGAGCGCGAACGGTGCCGCTGCCGCGTAGTCCAGATCCAGTCCGAGAGACCAGAAGCGGGTCGCGAGCGTGCTCGTCCCGGCCGGCGAGAGCAGCAACGTCGCGGTGAGTTCGTTGACCACGGCCAGGAACACCAACGCGAAGGCGGCGACGAACGAGGGCAGCATTCTCCGCAGCGTCACCGTGAAGACCGCGACCAGTGGTGGGCGCCCCAGTGCCCGTGCGGCCTCCTCCAGTCGTTCGGGTGCCTGCGCCAGACCGGCACGCAGCGTGACCACCGCTCGCGGAATGAACAGCAGAACGTATGCCGCCAGCACCATCACAACGGTCTGATATAGCTGCGGCAATACCCGGATGAACACGGTGGTGAGCGCCAACGCCACCACGATCCCCGGCAGTGAACTGGCAACGTAGTTGCAGGCTTCCACGAGTCGCGCCGCGGGGCCCGGGTAGCGGATCGTCAACCAGGCCACCGGCAGGGCGAGCGCCACGCACCCGGCGGCGCCGTAGAAGCCGTACCCCACCGACTGGCCGAACGCCTCGGCGAGCCGAGGGTCGGTCCACACGTCGGCGCCACCGACGACGAGCCAGCGGATCACCACGAAGAGAGGCACTCCGAGGGAGACCCCGACCACCGCGCCGCATCCCAGCAGAGCCGGCACCGTCCATGCGCCCAACTGCACGGGCGCAGAGCGACGCGCCGCACCGGACCCCAGGCGGGCGTACCGGGCCCGCCCGCGGGCCGAGGCCTCCCCCATGAGCAAGAGCAGGCACAGCAGCACCAGCACCCCGGCCAGAATCCCACCGGCCTCGGAGGCATACGTCGACTGATACTGATCGACGATGGCGGTAGTGAAGGTGTCGAACCGGATCATGGAAAAGGCGCCATACTCGGCCAGCAGGTGCAGGGCCACCAGCAGTGCCCCGCCCAGCACGGCCAGTCGGAGTTGCGGCAGCATCACTCGTGCGGCAACCCGCAGGGGGGACAGCCCGAGCGAACGCGCGACCTCCTCCTCTGCAGGGTCGATCCATCGGAGTGTCGCCGCCGCCGGGAGGTACACCAGCGGAAAATACGAGGACACCGCGATGAGCGCTCCACCGCTGAGCCCACCGATCGTCGGGTCGACCCCGAGCCACGCGTAGCTGGTCACGAACGCCGGGACAGCCAGCGGGGCGGCGAAGAGCACTCCCCAGACACGTCGCCCCGGCAGCGCCGTCCGCTCCACCAGCCACGCAGTGGCCACGCCGATCACCACCGTCAGTGGCACAGTCACGGCCACCAGCGCAGTCGTGGACGACAGGAGGTGGAGCACACGCTCGCGCAGGATCAGTTCCCCGACACGGTCGATCCCCATGTCGATCGTGAGCCACACGATGTAGCCGATTGGCAGGAGGAACAGCGCGGTCAACGCGGCCACTCCGAGCAAAAGGACCACCGGAGCCCGTCGGCCGGTCCGTCCTGCGCGCCGCCTGCCTCCGTCGCGTGGGGATGGCGCGCGCTCGGGCTGCAGGGCAGACTCGCCCGATGTCGCGGGCGGGCGGGGCGCGAGCGTGGTCACGCGCGGATCAGGCCAGACCGATCGAGGTGAGCAGGTCGGTCACGGCGGGGCCGTTCAATCCTGCCGGGTCCACGTCCGGGGCGTTGAGTTCCGGCAGTGGCACGAGCTCCGGGGCAGCGGACACGCCTGATGCCACCGGGTATTCGAAGGACGAGTCCCGCAGGATCTCCTGGCCCTTCTGCGAGGTGATGAAGGCCAGGAAGCGCTGGGCTTCCTCGGCATGCGGCGCGGTGCCGAGGACTCCCCCTCCGGAGAGCGAGAGGAAGGATTCGGGCCCACCGTTGCGGAAGTAGTACTGTCCGACGTTCTGCGAGGACTCCCCGGTGCCCGCGCGGTCACCGAAGTAGTAGTAGTGGTAGATGACCCCGCCGTCGATCTCGCCCGCGTTGACGGCGGCCAGAATCGGCTTGTTGCCCTTGTAGGTGGAAAATCCCCCGTCGGGTCGGCGCAGCGACTCGAGCCACGTGCGGGTCTGCTGCTCCCCCGAGAGTTCGAGTGCCGCGGAGACGATGGCCTGGAAGTCCGCGCCCGCCGGGGCGGCACCCCACTTGCCCTGCCAACGCGGGGTCGCGAGATCTGCGAACGATTTGGGCAGGTCCTCCTCGGCAACAGCCTGCTCGTTGTACACGAACACCGTGGAGCGGGCGGCTATCCCGACCCAGTCCCCGGTCGACGGACGGTACTGCTCGGGGACCTGGGCGAGGGACTGATCCTCCACCGGCGCAAGCAGCCCCTTGTCCGCGACCATCGAGATCGCCGGGGAGTTTTCCGTCAGGTAGACATCGGCCTTCGAGGCGTCGCCCTCGGCAACCAGCTGATTACCCAGGTCGAAGTCGCTGCCGTTGCGAAGTTCGACCTTCACGCCGGTTTCTTCGGTGAACGCGTCGGCCCACTCGCGCGTGAGCGACTCGTGTTGGGCGTTGTACACCACCAGGGCGTCGTCATCGCCGCCGGAGAGTCCACACGCCGAGAGCGATGCGATCAGCACTCCGGACATCGTCGCGGCGAGGGCTCGGGAACGGAGCGTCACGGAGGCCTCCAAGCAGGCTACGAATGGTGCGTCGTCAGGAACACACGCAACTTACCATCGGTTAGCCTATCCTCAGTAATTGTGTGCGGAACATCGCACATCCGGGTGCCCGGCCCCTCCGGATCAGTCGTGATCCCCGCGCCTGTGGCGTGGACTCCACACCACTACCGACGTCGATCTGGGCACGTGGACGAGCTCACCACCGGCCCGCCCGGCCGTTCCCGAGCGGCGCCGGAGATCGCTAACCTCGTCGACCAGCTCTGACACTCGGCTGCGTAGGGCATCGACCTGATTGGTCAGTTCGATGATCCGCTTGATGCCGGCGAGGTTGACGCCCTCCTCCTGGCTGAGGCGCTGGACCTCACGGAGCATCGCCACGTCCCGCAGCGAGTAGCGTCGCCCGCCGCCGCTGGTGCGCTCGGGGGTGACGATCCCCAGCCGGTCATAGGTGCGCAGGGTCTGCGCGTGCAGGCCGGAGAGTTCGGCGGCCACCGAGATCACCAGGACGCTGTCGTCGGGCCCGAGCTCTCCGACGTCCCGCCGGGGGCTCATGCCGAGCCTGCCCAGCCCGACCGTGGATCGAAGCCGGCGGCGCGCAACGCGTCGTCGTAAGCGGCGAGCTCGGTCTCGGCCATCCCGGCAGGGGGCGTGGCCACCCGGAGAGTCACCTTGAGGTCACCAGTTCCGGTCTTGCGGGCGATTCCGCGGCCGCGCACCCTCAGGATCTGCCCATCCCTCGAACCGGCCGGGATTTTCACGGTGACTCGTCCCGTGAGCGTGGGAACGGACACCTGGGCGCCGCGAACCAGCTCCGGATAGGACACCGGTAGGTCGACGAGCAGGTCGGAACCGTCGCGGTCGAACACTGCGTCCTTCTGGACGGTGACCGTCACGTACAGGTCTCCCGAGGGCGCCCCGCGGAACCCCGCCTCACCCTGACCCGAGAGTCGGATGCGCTGGCCGTCCTGGACGCCGGCGGGGACCTTGACGTTGATGGTGCGGGCTCGTTCGGTGACGCCGCTCCCTGCGCACTCGGTGCACGGATCGTCGATCTTGGACCCGGTTCCGCCACAGTCGGTGCAGGGTTCGGCGAAGCCGAACGCACCCTGGGTGCGCTGGACGACACCCGCTCCGTGACAGGTTCCGCACACCTTGGGGCTGGTCCCCGGCCTGGCGCCGCTTCCGTGGCAGACCAGGCAGGGCGAGGCCGAGGAGAGTTTGATCTGGACCGTCTCCCCGAGGGCTGCCTCGCGGAAGGTCAGGGTCAGGGCCGTCTCGACGTCCTGTCCTCCGCGCGAGCGTTCCGCCCGGCCGCGTCCAGTCCCGCCGCTGCCCGGGCGGGCCTGGTTGAATAGGCCGCCGAACAGGTCCGAGAACCCGCCGGCGCCGCCTGCTCCGCCGCCGGCGCCGCCGAAGATGTCGCCCAAGTCGAAGTCCCCGCCGGTGGACGTGTACCTGGCGCCGCCGCCGGGCGCGAAACCGCTGAACCCGCCGGAGGAGACCTGGGCACGGAACGTGTCGTATTCCTTGCGCCGAGTCGGGTCACCGATGACGTCGTTGGCCTCGCTGATCCGCTTGAACTTTTCCTCCGCGGCCGAGTTGCCCGGGTTGGAGTCCGGGTGGTTCTCCCGCGCGAGCTTGCGGTAGGCCTTGCGGATGTCGTCCTGGGTGGCGGACTTGGAGACGCCCAGTTCGGCGTAGTAGTCCTTCTCGACCCATTCGCGCTGACTCACCTGACGCCTCCCTTCTTCTTCTCTCGATGTATCAGTTGTAGAACCGTGTCAGGTGTAAAAGTCTCTCAGTTCCCCGGTGCGTCCGGAGTGGGTCGGCGTGCGGGTGCTACCCGAGATTTCTCGGGCGGCACCCGCACGCCGGGAGGTGAGCCTGGTGACTCAGCGGACGACGACCATCGCCGTCCGCAAGGTCCGCTCACCGTGGCGGTAGCCCTTGCGCAGGATTGTGCCCAGCACGGGCTCGGAGCCCTCGGACTCGTCCTGCACGGCTTCGTGGACGGCCGGGTCGAACGCGTCGCCCTCCTCGCCGAATGCCTCGACACCCTGGGAGGCGAGCAGCGCGCGGACCTTGTCGGCGAAGACCTTGAGCGGCCCCTCCGCGAGGTCACCGTGCGCCTCGGCCCGGTCGAGGTCGTCGACGATCGTCAACAGCTCGGTCAGGACCGTGCCCTTGGCGGTGTCGATGATCGACTGGCGGTCGCGCTCGACGCGGCGGCGGTAGTTGGCGAACTCCGCCGACACGCGCTGCAGGTCCGCGGTTCGCTCGTCGAGCTGCGTCTGCAATTCGGCGGTCGAATCATCGGCCGGCGCGTCGCCGGCAGGCGCGGTGCCGTCGTCGACGACCTCGGCCTCGACCGCCTCGGCGGCCTGTTCGGCCTCGGCGTCAGCGCCGGCCCATGCGGCCTTCTCGGAGGCGTCGCTCTCCTCGGGGCGGGTCACTTGGCCTCACCGTTCCCGGCGGGATCGTCC
Organism: Dietzia sp. ANT_WB102; assembly: GCF_008369165.1. Classification (NCBI taxonomy): domain Bacteria; kingdom Bacillati; phylum Actinomycetota; class Actinomycetes; order Mycobacteriales; family Dietziaceae; genus Dietzia; species Dietzia sp. ANT_WB102. The sequence goes on along the minus strand of NZ_VOBA01000001.1, from coordinate 1,132,192 downwards.
TCGTCGACTACCTCGGCGTCCACGACATCATCGTCGGCCGAACCCGCGCCCGACGCGTCGCCGGCCTCGGCGCCCTCGGCCGCTGAGGCCTCGTAGATGGCCTGTCCGACGGCCTGGGCCTCGGTGTTGACCTTCTCGACCGCGGACTTGATGGCGTCGACATCCGAGCCTTCGAGGGCGGTCTTGGCCTCGGCGATCGCGGCCTGGAGCGAGTCCTTCTTGTCGGCCGGGATCTTGTCCTCGTTCTCCGAGACGAACTTCTCCGTCTGGTAGATCGTGGACTCGGCCTGGTTGCGGGCGTCCGCCTCCTCGCGACGCTTGGCGTCCTCGGCGGCGTGCTCCTCGGCGTCCTTGATCATCTGGTCAATCTCTTCCTTGGACAGGCCGGAGCCGTCCTGGATGATGATCGTGTTCTCCTTGCCGGTGCCCTTGTCCTTGGCGGTGACGTGGACGATGCCGTTGGCGTCGATGTCAAAGGTGACTTCGATCTGCGGGACACCGCGCGGCGCGGGGGCGATGCCGGACAGCTCGAACGAGCCGAGCAGCTTGTTCTGCGCCGCCATCTCGCGCTCGCCCTGGAAGACCTGGATCTGCACGGACGGCTGGTTGTCGTCGGCCGTGGTGAAGGTCTCCGAGCGCTTGGTCGGGATGGTGGTGTTGCGCTCGATCAGCTTGGTCATCACGCCACCCTTGGTCTCGATGCCCAGCGACAGCGGGGTCACGTCGAGCAGGAGCACGTCCTTGACCTCACCGCGGAGCACGCCGGCCTGCAGCGCGGCACCCACGGCCACGACCTCGTCCGGGTTGACGCCCTTGTTGGGCTCCTTGCCGCCGGTGAGCTCCTTGACCAGGTCGGTGACGGCGGGCATACGGGTCGAGCCGCCGACCAGCACCACGTGGTCGATCGAGCCGACCGCGATGCCGGCGTCCTTGACTACAGCCTGGAACGGCTGGCGGCACCGGTCGAGCAGATCCTGGGTGATCTTCTGGAACTCGGCGCGCGAGAGCGTCTCGTCCAGGAACAGCGGGTTCTTGTCCGCGTCGACCGTGATGTACGGCAGGTTGATCGAGGTGGACTGTCCGCTGGACAGCTCGATCTTGGCCTTTTCCGCGGCCTCACGCAGACGCTGCAGGGCCATCTTGTCCTTGGTCAGGTCGATGCCGTTCTGCGCCTTGAACTTGTCGACCAGCCAATCGACGATCCGCTGGTCCCAGTCGTCGCCACCGAGGTGGTTGTCGCCGGAGGTCGCGCGAACCTCCACGACTCCGTCACCGATGTCGAGCAGGGAGACGTCGAACGTTCCGCCACCGAGGTCGAAGACCAGGATGGTCTGTTCCTTGTCACCCTTGTCGAGCCCGTAGGCCAGGGCGGCCGCGGTGGGCTCGTTGACGATCCGCAGGACGTTGAGACCGGCGATCTGGCCTGCGTCCTTGGTCGCCTGACGCTGGGCGTCATTGAAGTACGCCGGCACGGTGATCACGGCGTCTGTGACGTCCTCGCCAAGGTAGGACTCGGCGTCCCTCTTCAGCTTCTGCAGCGTGCGGGCGCTGATCTCCTGCGGGGTGTAGGTCTTGTCGTCGATCGAGTCCGACTTCCAGTCCGTGCCGATGTGGCGCTTGACCGAGCGGATCGTGCGGTCGACGTTGGTGACCGCCTGGTTCTTCGCCGGCTGACCGACGAGGACTTCGCCGTTCTTGGCGAATGCAACGACCGACGGGGTCGTGCGCGCACCTTCGGCGTTGGCGATGACGTTGGCCTCGCCGCCCTCGAGGACGGCGACAGCCGAGTTGGTGGTGCCGAGGTCGATACCTACTGCACGTCCCATGGTGTTCTCCTTCTACTGACGAATGCGGGATCTCATTAAGCGGACCCGGCTCAAGGCTCGGATCGATGGCTCCACCCTGCCTGCCGGGAGGCCGCCAAGTCAACCTGAGTTGAGTCTGGCTCGCTGAGGTTTGTCGACCGGTATAACTCTCACCCTGTCGAAATGATTCCATGAGTGGCGCACTTCACATCAATAATTGAGCCAGCCCGACTCAAGAAGAGAAAAAGCGTCCCGGTCCCACCCCGTCGAGGTGGTGTCCGGAACGCTCTTCACTGGAGGGAGTTCACGCGAGGGAAGGAAGGGTATGACGAGTCGTGCCGCTACCGGGAACAGATCAGATGACGCCCTGCGCGAGCATGGAGTCGGCAACCTTGCGGAACGCGGCGATGTTGGCTCCGGCCACCAGGTCCCCGGGGACGCCGTACTCCTCGGCGGTGGCGGCCGCGGTGGCATGGATCGTGGTCATGATCCGGTCCAGTTCGGAATCCACCCGCTCGAAGTCCCACAGCAGTCGCCCGGCGTTCTGACGCATCTCGAGACCGCTGGTGGCCACTCCGCCGGCGTTAGCGGCCTTGGCGGGCCCGAACAGAATGCCCCGCTCGTGGATCACCTGCACAGCCTCCTCGGTACACGGCATGTTGGCACCCTCGGCGATCACCCGGCACCCGTTGTCTGCCAGGAGTCGCGCGGAGTCGCCGTCGAGCTCGTTCTGGGTGGCACAGGGCAGCGCGATGTCGCACTCGACCTCCCACACCGATCGCCCGGCGACGTACTTGCAGTTGCCGCGCTCTTCGGCGTACGCGGTGAGCCGTTCGCGGCGGACATCCTTGATGTCCGCGAGCAGGTCCAGGTCGAGGCCATCCTCGTCGAGAATGTAACCCTGACTGTCGGAGCAGGCTACGACGGTCGCGCCGAGCTGCGCTGCTTTCTTGGCCGCGTAGATCGCGACGTTGCCGGAGCCGGAGACGACGACCCGGGCCCCCTCGAGGCTGTACTCGGTGTCGCGGAGCATCTCGCGGACAAAGTAGACGAGTCCGTAGCCCGTGGCCTCGGTGCGCGCCCAGGAGCCGCCGTATCCGACTCCCTTGCCAGTGATGACGCCCGCCTCGTTGCGGCCGGTCACCTTCCGGTACTGGCCGTACAGGTACCCGATCTCACGGGCGCCCACGCCGATGTCACCGGCCGGCACGTCGAGATCGGCACCGATGTGGTGGGCGAGCTCGGCCATGAACGACTGGCAGAACCGCATGACCTCGGCGTCGCTCTTGCCGTGCGGGTCAAAGTCGGAGCCACCCTTGCCGCCGCCGAGGCCGAGGCCGGTGAGGGCGTTCTTGAATACCTGCTCGAAGCCGAGGAACTTCAGGGTGTCCTCGTCCACCGATTTGTGGAAGCGCAGGCCGCCCTTGTACGGGCCGAGGTCGGAACTGAACTGCACGCGGAATCCACGCTGCACCTGAATGACGCCGGCATCGTCGACCCACGGCACGCGGAAGGAGATCACGCGCTCGGGCTCGATGATCCGCTTGAGAATCCCGCCCTCGACGTACTCGGGATGCTGCGCCACGACGGGAGCGAGCGACTCCAACACCTCGTGGACGGCCTGTCGGAAAAGGTGCTGACCGGGGTTGCGTCGCACCACACACTCGAGGGCGTCGTGCAGCGCAGCGTCGGCGTCGGACATGGGACCTCCGGTCGATAAGTCTCTGGTGAAGACGCGTGCGTCAGTTTCCTGATGAAGACGCGCGCGCCGTTGCCGAAGAGGCAGCCTAGCGGCAGCGGCTCCAAATCTTCGACTCAGCTCTACCTCATGAAGGACCGCCCCAACCTCATGAATCACACGTGTCACACTGGACTCACTAGTCGCATCTCCGTAATCTGGCGTGACACACCGATCCGCGTCCGGTCGACCCGCCGTCGCCCAGCCGCGCATCCCGGAAGGCCATCATGCGTATCACCTCGAAGTTCGCCGCCGTCGCCGCCGCTGCGGCGCTGGTGGTCACCGCGACCCCCGCCGGCGCGAGCCCCTCCCCCACGCCCGGGGCACCGCCCACCGGCGCCGCCCAGCCCGCCGTCGCGCAACCGTTGCCCGCATTGACGGACGCGCTCGGACCGCAACTCAGCTCGCTCGTCGAGGCACTGCGCCGTGATCTCGGACTCACTCCCGAGCAGTTCCTGGCCCAGGCCGGGATCGGGGAGCGACTCTCCGAGGCCCGTCCGCGGTGGGAGCAGCAGTTCCAGGAGTCGTTCGGCGGCGTCTGGCTCGACGATGCGGGCACCGGCCTGGTGGGCGTCGTCACGGGCGCGCCCGGCGACGAACTGCGCTCGGAGGCCACCCGCGCCGGGTTCACCGTCAAGGACGTGGCCCTGACCACGAGCGAGCTCGCGGCTCGAGAGCGTCAGGTCGTCAAGATCGTCGACGGTTTCCCCGGCGACCTTCGCGAGCTCGTCACCGACGTCCGCGTCGATCCCAGCCGCAACACGGTCGTCGTCACGACCCACGGCGGAGACGCTGCGCAGCTCGGCAACCTCGACGCCCGCCTGCGCGACCTGGCGGAGGTCGACATGATCGACGCCCCCGACCCCGCGTTCGACACGGCCCCGTTCGGTAGCGAGGGCGGCACCCAGTCCGACGGAGCGCCCACCATGGACGGCCTCGAACCGGCGACTACCCGAGGCGGTGCCGGCGCCGGGCCGCAGGCTGCGCCCGGGAGCGGTGGAGACTCGGGCTCGCTCGGGAGCCTCGCGCTGCTCAACGACACCGGCCTCATCCCCGAGGGCCCCATGCGCACGGTCATCGACCTCCTGGCCGGCCTGACCCCCGGTACCGGGTCGATCATCGACGGGATGATGGGCCAGACCATGTCCGATCCCGCCACCCCCGTGCCCGCAGATCAGCGTCGCGCCATCCAGGTGGCCCCCGCACCGGCAGGGCCGCTCGTCGGCGGCACCGCCTACCAGGTCGGCGTCCCGGGAGGGATCCTTGAGTGCTCCACCGGATTCAACGGTGAACTGAACGGCAAGCCGGTCGTCATCACCGCCGCCCACTGCGCAGGCGCCGACGGCACCCGTGCCGCCCTGTCCGACGGCGAGGAATTCGGAACGATGACCCGCACCACCCGCGACAACATCGACACCGCCCTCATCGCAATCGACGACGATGCCGCTGATCGGTTCCGCACCAACCTGGTGGGCTCCGGGCCGGACAGCACCCAGGAGATCATCGGCACCGCGGACCCGGTCGTCGGCCAGAAGGCCTGCAAGACAGGTTTCCGGACCGGATTCTCCTGCGGCACGATCTCGCAGGTCGGCACCGCGATCGACGTAGCGGGCTCGCGCACGATCTCCAACGCCTTCACCGTCGACCTGTGCGCACTGCCCGGCGACAGCGGCGGCGTCGTCTTCTCCGGCGACCGGGCCCTGGGAATCTCCAGCGCGTCCAATGTCGCCGACACCGGTACCTGCGCGAACGCCGACGCGGTCGCTCGTACTGCCGGGTTCACCCCGCGCCTCTCCGCCGTCCCGATCGCCGACGTGCTCGCGGCGCACCCCGGACTGACGCTGCGCACCAACTGACCATCTCTTCACACGCGGGCCCCGTCGGCCAGTGGAGCCTGCTCCGGTAAGGGCAGCCTCAACTCGGCAAACGGGGCCCGCGTGGCTTACCTTTGACCTCGACACAGTCGACGGGCGCCCTCAGGGTCCTGTGAGTGCTCGTGCGTCGAGAAGTGCGACGAAAGGCCGCGAACCATGTCAGGCGTGACCATCACACTCGGGACGATCGGCGTCCTGCTCAGTCTGTTCTGTTGGGCATCCTTCATAGGCGGCGTCACGCGGATGGTGCGCAGCATCCTCGTGGGGCAGAAAGACGGCTTCGACCGGTTCCGGCCGGTCCTGCCCAGGTTGAAGAACGTCATCGTCGAGGTCGCCGCGCACACCCGGATGGCGCGGAAACGCTCGGTGGGCTTCTTCCACTGGTTCGTCATGGTGGGCTTCCTGCTCGGCTCGATCGTCTGGTTCGAGGCCTACATCCAGACGTTCAACCCTCGCGGAGGCTGGCCCTGGTTGTCCGATCAATCCTGGTACCACGTCATCGACGAGTTCCTGGGACTGGGCACCGTCATCGGCATCACCGTGCTGATCATCATCCGCCAAATCAACCAGCGCCGCGGCCTCAACCGCTTTGTCGGCTCCGACCGTAAGGCCGCCTACTTCGTCGAGGCCGTCGTGCTCCTCGAGGGCCTGGGCATGATCTTCGTCAAGGCCGGCAAGCTCTCGCTGCAGGCCGCCGACGGCAACGACTTCCACTGGGCCACCGACTGGGTCACCGGCCCGCTGTCGACGATCCTGCCGGCCAACGAATTGATGGTCTCGATCTTCGCACTGATCAAGCTGCTCACCGGCATGATCTGGCTGTACGTCGTAGGCCGCAACATCACTTGGGGCGTCGCCTGGCACCGCTTCTCCGCGTTCTTCAACATCTACTTCAAGCGCGAGGCCGACGGCCGCACCGCGCTGGGCGCCCTCAAGCCCATGACCATGGACGGCGTCGCGCTGACCATGGAGAAGGTCGAGGAGCTCACCGAAGAGGACGAGGACTTCGAGCCGAAGCTGGGCGCCGGCGCGATCGAAGACTTCTCATGGAAGGGCTGGCTGGACTTCTCCACCTGTACCGAGTGTGGCCGCTGCCAGGAGCAGTGCCCCGCCTGGAACACCGGTAAGCCGCTGAGTCCCAAGCTCATGATGATGTCGCTGCGCGATCACGGCGCCGCCAAGGCTCCGTACCTGCTCGCCGGCGGCAAGACCGTCATGGGCGAGGAGGTCGGACTGGTCGACGCCGACGGCAACCCGGACGAGAAGAAGCTGGCCAAGATCCCCGAGGCCGCCCGCCTCGAGGCTCAGCGTCCGCTGGTGGGCCCCACCACCGCCGACGTGAACGACGACCCGACCGCTGCCGGAATCATCGACCCCGAAGCCCTGTGGTCCTGCACCATGTGTGGTGCCTGCGTTGAGCAGTGCCCCGTTGACATCGAGCACGTCGACCACTTCGTGGACATGCGTCGCTACCAGGTGCTCATCGAGTCGGAGTTCCCGACCGAGCTGGCAGGCCTGTTCAAGAACCTCGAGAACAAGGGCAACCCCTGGGGCCAGAACAACTCCGGCCGCGACGACTGGATGAAGTCGCTCGACTTCGACATCCCGGTCATCGGGTCCGACATCGAGGACTTCTCCGACACGGAGTACCTGTTCTGGGTCGGTTGTGCCGGTGCTTTCGAGGACCGTGCCAAGAAGACCACCCAGTCCGTGGCCACTCTGCTGCACACCGCTGGCGTGAAGTTCGCGGTGCTGGGCCAGGGCGAGACCTGTACCGGTGACTCGGCCCGCCGTGCGGGCAACGAATTCCTGTTCCAGATGCTCGCCGAGCAGAACATCGAGACCATGAACAATGCGTTCGACGGTGTCCCGGCCACGCAGCGCAAGGTCGTCGTGACCTGTGCCCACTGCCTCAACGCCCTGAAGAACGAGTACGGCGAGCTGGGTGGCGACTACCAGGTGGTCCACCACACCCAGCTGCTCAACCGTCTGGTGCGGGAGAAGCGCCTCGTGCCGGTCGCCCCGATCGACGGGGGCGTCACCTACCACGATCCCTGCTACCTCGGCCGCCACAACCAGGTCTACGAGGCCCCGCGCGAGCTCATGGACGGTTCGGGCGTGACCCTCACGGAGATGCCCCGTCACGGGCAGCGCTCCATGTGCTGTGGCGCCGGTGGCGCGCGCATGTGGATGGAGGAGACGGTCGGCAAGCGGATCAACATCGACCGTGTCGACGAGGCCCTGTCGACCAAGGCCACCAAGATCGCCACGGGTTGCCCGTTCTGCCGGGTGATGCTCTCGGACGGCGCCACCGCGCAGACCGACGGCACCGAGCTGGAGGGCAAGGTCGAGGTCGTGGACGTGGCCCAGCTGTTGCTGGAGTCCGTCTCCCGCGACGGTGGCCTGCCCGAGCCGCGCGAGGCCGCGTGGCTCGAACAGCCCAAACGCGAGAAGACGGCAGCGGAGCGGGAGGCCGAGCAGTCCGAGAGCGACGCCGCCCGGCCGGAGCCCGCCAAGGCCTCCGCACCCGCCGCCCCCGCCGAGGCCGCGCCGGACAACGCGGTCATCGACAGCGGCGAGGGGGCCGAGGTTGCCGCCGCCGGTAGCGGTGGTGCAGCCAGCGCCGCCGAGGCCGGCCCGTCGGCCACCGATTCGAAGGGCGCCCCCAAGTCGGGTGGCCTGAAGCTCGGCGGCGGCGGCAAGGCTCCCGGCGCCCCCAAGGCCCCTGGCGGCGCCGCGAGCGGTGAGTCCGCGACCGAGGCGCAGTCCGCGGTCAAGGACGCCGAACGCACCGAGGAGACCCGCGAGGCCGCACAGGGCGCCGCCCCATCCACTACCGGCGCTCCCAAGCCCAGTGCAGGCGCGCCCAAGTCGGGCGGGCTATCACTCGGCGGTGGCGTCAAGGCGCCCGGCGGAGCCAAGGCTCCGGGTGGCGCCAAGGCGGCGGCTGCCGCACCCTCCACGGGTGAATCCGCGGCCGCGCAGAGCGATTCCGTCGACGCCGGGTCCACCACGGACACCGCGCCGGCCGCGCCTGCGAAGCCGACCGTCGGGTTGGGGCTGAAGGGCGGGGCCAAGGCCCCCGGTGCTCCGAAGGCGCCCGGCGCTCCGAAGTCCCCGGCCGCCGCACCGGCGACCGATGCGCCCACGACGAACGCGCCGACCGGTACAGAGGAGCCCGCTACCGGTTCCGCCGACAAGACCGGGTCGACCGACGCGCCTGCGTCCGATGAAGGCTCACAGAAGGACGCCACGGAGAAGCCGTCGACGGGCGGGGCCATCCCCCGCTCGAAGAAGTCCGGCGGCTACGGCCTCTCATTGGGCTGACCCCTTCCGGATGTCGCTTCGGCCCGTGATCAGGATTCCTGATCACGGGCCGAAGCCATTTGGGGCCGACACGTCCCGCTGTCAGCAGGTGTGGTGCGCCTCCTGCACCCAGTACACCGGCGTCGGAATGTTCTCCATCCGCGCCTTGAGCTGGAGCGCGAGGTACTTCGAGTAGTGACGGGACTGGTGCAGGTTGCCGCCGTGGATCCAGAGTTGCTCGACATTTGTCGGTTTCCACATGTTGCGCAGCTCCCCCTCCCACGGTCCGGGGTCGCGGGTTGTGTCCGACCCGTAACCCCACACCTTTCCGACCTGGTCGGCGACCTCCTGGGACACCAGATCTACGAGCCACTGGTTCATCGACCCGTACCCGGTGGCGTACACGATGATGTCCGCCGGCAGGACCCTGTCGCGGTCGAGTTCGACGCCGTCGGGCAGGATTCGCGACACCTGTCCCCTCTCGAGCGCGACCTCTCCATCGATCAGGAGTTGGCTGGCGCCGACGTCGATGTAGTAGCCCGACCCGCGCCTGAGGTACTTGAGGAACAAGCCCGAGCCGTCCTCACCGAAGTCGAGGTCGAATCCCACCTCGCGTAACTGCTGGTAGAACGACGCGTCCTTCTCCGCAATCTGCTCGTAGACGGGGATCTGCGCATCTGGAAGCAGCTTGTAGGGCCACGAGGCGAAGAGCATGTCCGCCTTCTCAGTGGTGACACCGGCGTCGAGCGCCTCCTCGGAGTAGAGGGGCCCCAGCGCCAAAGACATCAGTGATTCACTCCGCGAGATGTGCGTGGAGGATCGCTGCACCATGGTGACCTCCGCCCCGTTGTCCCAGAGCGCAGCGCAGATGTCGTGTGCAGAGTTGTTCGACCCGATCACCACGGCGCGTTTACCCGTGACGTCGCCCTCACCCGTGAACTCGGACGAGTGCCATTGTTGACCCGCAAAGTCCTCCGCCCCGTCGAACCGCGGAATGTTCGGGTAGCCCGATACACCGAGGGCGAACACGAGCTGGGCCGGTCGCAGTACGACCTTCTCGCCTCGGCGGTCGACCTCGACCCTCCACGTTCCGGATTCCTCGTCGAAGACTGCCCCTATGCACTGCGTCCCGGACCAGTAGTCGAGGTCCATGATTGCGGTGTAGTGCTCGAGCCAGTCGCCGACCTTGTCTTTCGCCGGGAACACCGGCCAGTCGTCGGGGAACGGGATGTACGGCAGGTGGTCATACCAAACCGGGTCGTGGAGGTGGAGGGACTTGTAGCGCTTGCGCCACGAGTCGCCCGCCCGCTCGTTTTTCTCGACGACGATGGTCGGCACCCCGAGTCGTTTGAGTCGCGCGGCGAGCCCGATACCGCCCTGCCCTCCGCCGATGATGACCGTATACGGCTGCTCGGTGTACCCGAGGTTCTCCCGGCGTTCGGTCGTCTGCTCGAGCCAGGTCTTCCGCCCCCGGGTGATGACATGCTCCACGCCTTGATCACGGCTGTGACGCTTTTTCTCTTCGTGCCCCTTGAGTTCTTGCAGGGTCGTCAGCAGAGTCCAGGCCCGCCCGTCCCGTAGCCGGAGGTGACCCCAGCCGCGGCCCGTCCCCGTCTCGAAGCGCACCCACGCCTCTACCACGCCGTCGCTCTCGGTGGCGGGCTCGTCGAGTTCCCACCCGCTGGGCGAGATCGCCGCCAGTTGGGCTACCAGCATGTCGCGGATTTGATCGCGTCCCTCGAGCGTCCGGAGGTTCCATGTGAAGGCGACGAAGTCGCGCCAGTACCCGTCCGTGTCGAACAGTTCGGCCGCCCGCTCCGGATCGCCCGCCCGTAACGCCTCGTCGAAGTCCGCCAACCACCGTTCGACCACCGTGTCCGCATGTGCGCGATCGGCATCGACGGTCGAACCCTCTCGACTCCGGGGCACTCGCGTGTGCTGAGTCTCGGTCATGTCCACTCCTCCACGTCCTGTAGATTCTGCAATGACGTAGATCACACTTTCTTCCGAGGGGGGTGGCAATGTCGTTGCATGCAGAGTTGAGGTTCTCCGACCCGGGGACGTTCGCAGCACGCTCTATCAGGGCACACGAGCTCGCCCTGGCCGGCGGGATGCCCACCGATGTGGATTCGCGGGTCCTGCACGCATGGAGGCGCAGCGGCGACGCCGGTATCTGTCCCGACCAGCAACTCCCGGCGAGCGTCCTGGCCCGCGATGAAATCGCGGAGGCGCGGGCCCGCACCCCCCTCCGTCACGTAGCGGACGACGTCGTAGCGTGCCTCGCAGATACCTCCGCTGCAGGAAGGCACCTGGTTGTGCTTTCCGATGTCCGCGGGCGGGTGCTTTGGCGAGCGGGAAGTCCGCAGGCGCTTCGCCGGGCGGATTCGATTGCGTTCGCCGAGGGCGCGGATTGGTCCGAGCGGGGCATCGGAGCAAACGGAATCTCGCTGGCACTCGACGTCGGGACGCTCACGCACGCCACAGCCGGCGAACATTACGTCCGCGCACACCACGGCTGGACATGCACGGCCAGTCCCATCAGGGATGCGCACAGAAGGGTAATTGGCGTCCTCGACGTCTCCCACCCTCTGCGCTTCTCGTGCGCCGAGACCGTGTCACTGGTCCGCTGCGGCGTCCGGCTCGCCGAGACGCTGCTCGCCGCGAGAAACCCTGACGAACTCCGCACCCCCACCCCCGGCTCCGACGACCCGGCCCCTGCCGAGACCAGCAACCCTGTCACCTCGATTCGCCTCCTCGGATGGAGGCCGGCGGTGATCCGTGCCGATGGGACCTCGGTGTCGCTCACCCCAAGGCGGGCCGAACTCCTCGCACTCCTGGCCTCCCGCGAGGCGTGGTCCGCGCGCGCGTTGTCCGAGGCGCTCTACGATGACGGCGCCGCCACGACCACCGTGAGGGGAGAGGTCCGCCGACTGCGGCAGCTCACCGGACTAAGCATCGGATCACAGCCCTACTGCTTGGCCGCGCACGAGCGGCAGTGCGTGGACTACCTTTCCGTGGAACATCCGGACGACCTCCTGCCAGATTCGGAGATCCCCGCGATCATCGACCTGCGGTACGGGATCTGACCGCACGCCGGGCGCGAGTAGCCCAGTCCGTGACACCGGACACGCAGGCCAAGGTGGCACAATCGCAAAGTATGACGCCTGAGACCACGGGACGCACGCTCCGCCAGCCGCGCACGCTCGATCAGTCCTCGAAGCTCAAGGACGTCCTCTACGAGATCCGCGGGCCGGTGCTGGCCAGGGCCAATCAGCTCGAGGCCGAGGGGCATCGCATCCTCAAGCTGAACATCGGAAACCCCGCGCCGTTCGGTTTCGAGGCCCCGGATGTGATCATGCGCGACATGATCGCCGCACTCCCCCACGCGCAGGGTTATTCGGAGTCCAAGGGCATCCTGTCGGCGCGGCGGGCGATCTTCACCCGCTATGAGCTGGTGCCCGACTTTCCCCGCCTCAGCGTCAATGACATCTTCTTGGGCAACGGCGTCTCCGAACTCATCACGATGACCATGCAGGCTCTTCTCGACGACGGCGACGAGGTCCTCATCCCGGCCCCCGACTACCCGTTGTGGACGGCCATGACCTCGCTCGCGGGTGGCAAGCCCGTCCACTACCTCTCGGACGAGGAGGATGGCTGGAACCCGTCGCTGGAGGATATCGCCTCCAAGATCACGCCACGCACCAAGGCGATAGTGGTGATCAACCCCAACAATCCGACCGGCGCGGTGTACTCGCGGGAGGTCCTGCAGGGGATCGTCGACCTCGCACGCGAACACAGCCTGCTCATTCTCGCGGACGAGATCTACGACCGGATCATCTACGACGAGGCCGAGCACACCTCGATCGCCACCCTCGCCCACGACCTGCTGGTGCTCACCTTCAACGGCTTGTCCAAGACGTACCGGGTGGCCGGGTACCGGGCGGGCTGGGTGGCGATCACAGGGCCCAAGGCGCACGCCGCCGGGTTCCTCGAGGGACTGGAACTGCTGGCGTCCACCCGACTGTGTCCCAATGTGCCGGCGCAGCATGCGATCCAGGTGGCCCTCGGCGGGTATCAGTCGATCAACGAGCTCATCGAGCCCGGGGGCCGATTGCACGAGCAGCGGGGCATCGCGTGGGAGAAGCTCAACTCGATACCGGGAGTGAGCTGCGTCCGTCCGATGGGCGCGCTCTACGTCTTTCCCAAGCTGGACCCGAACGTCCACGAGATCCGTGACGACCGGCAGTTCGCCCTGGATCTGCTCGAGCGCGAGCGGATCCTCATCACCCAGGGCACGGGCTTCAACTGGCCGGATCCCGACCACTTCCGCGTCGTCACACTGCCTCCGGCCCGCGACCTGGGCGTGGCGATCGAGCGGATCGGCAACTTCCTGTCGTCCTACCGCCAGTAGCGGTCGCGGCCAGCCGCGCGGACTCCGACCAACCGCCGTCTCACTGGAAGTTGAGGTACGCCTTGGACGCGGTGGGGCCGCGTTGACCCTGGTATTTCGAGCCCACTGCGGCGCTGCCGTACGGGGTTTCTGCGGGGCTGGAGAGCCGGAACAGGCATAGCTGGCCGATCTTCATCCCGGGCCACAGGGTGATGGGCAGGTTCGCCACGTTCGACAGTTCCAGGGTGATGTGGCCGTCGAAGCCGGGGTCGATGAACCCGGCGGTGGAGTGGGTGAGCAGCCCGAGTCGGCCGAGCGAGGACTTGCCTTCGAGCCGTCCGGCCAGGTCGTTTGGCAGGTGTAGCCGCTCTAGTGTGGCACCCAGGACGAACTCGCCCGGATGGAGGACAAAGGGGTCGCCGTCTGCGACCTCGACCAGCTCGGTCAGCTCGTCTTGCTGCTGGGCGGGGTCGATGTGGGTGTAGCGCGAGTTGTTGAAGACGCGGAACATCCGGTCCAGGCGGACGTCGATGCTCGACGGTTGGATGAGCTCGGGGTCGAGCGGGTCGATGCCCAGCCGCCCGTCGGCGAGCTCGGCACGAAGGTCACGGTCGGAGAGCAGCACGGTCCTGAGGGTACCGCGAGCCCCCGGCGAGCAGACGGAGCTGGGTACCCAGCTCGGTGACGCACGTGCACGCCTCGGCGAACGGCAGCCGCGCGCGACGGACGCGATTCTCGCGGTCTACCAGTTCGATGTCGACTCCGGCGCGGTCGATGCCCACCAGGAGGGGGCGAACGGCGGGTAGGCAGCGACAGACGCGCAGTGCGATCCGCGGGACCACCTGGCAGCGCGGGTCGTTGAGGTGGTCTAGCCAGTGTCCCTCGAGGTCGGTGAAGGGGTCGGGCCCGGAAGTGGCGAGGTCGTCGGGGGCGATGTCGGTGACGCCGTCGTCGTCGGTGAGCAGGATCCGTTCCGCCCGGAGCCGGACGAGGGTGGAGTCGGACCCGACGCCCAGGAGTGCCGAGTCGGGGAGGTCGCGCGCGATGTGGGTGGCGGTGTGGCGTTGGGCGCCCGTGCTGAGCTGGTCGACTCGCCCTTCGACGACGGCGAAACGGCGGCGCCGGCCCTGAGCTGCACCTCCGAGGATCTCGTCGACGACCTCGAGGCGCGCCCGCACTCCCCCGGAGCCGATGGCGGTGGCGTCGGCCGTCGGGATGACCAGGTTGAGGTGGCTCGTTCCCGGGACCTGATGCACGAGTGCGACCGGAGCCGGAGCCATTGTGGTCGTGGTGCCCGGGTCCAGTGTGGCCCTCGGGCAACGCCGCAGGGCCGAGCACGCCCGCTCGGCAGGCTCAGGAACGGGTCCCACCAGTGATCGCATGCCTTACCCTCTCGTCGTCGCGGTCCCGGTCTTTTCCGTTCCGGCGCCTGTGATTCAGCGGCGCCGGAACGGAAAGAACCGACGCGGGGACGTGACTACCCGCAACAGTGAATTTAGGTAAGGCTTACCTTCGACGCAAGGGCTTTTGGGGAATTAGTGCGCCCAGACCTAGCTCGACAGCGTTGCCAGCTCGGCCAATACCTCATCGGAATTGCTGCAGACCTGCGCGAACGGCAGACGGACACGCTCGCCGAACACGCCAGCGGTCGAGCCGATCATGAGATCGATCCCGCGTCGATCTATCGCCACGATGCGGGGTTGCGTGCCCGCGATCTGCCGCCCGGCACGCAACGCGAGTCGAGCTGCGAGGCCGGCATCGGACGCCAATCGGCGCAACCACACCTGCTCGTCCACACCGATCGGGTCGACCGCGGCGGCGGCGAGATCCGCACGCGCAACCATGTGCACCCCATCCGACGTGAGGTACGTGATCTCCAGGGGCTGCAGTTCGCTCAGCTGGAGAGTTCCACCCTCCCCGGTCGAGCCTGCCCCGCCGCCGTCGGCGGTGACCAACCTGCGCCTGCGTGCTGCAGAAGAGGCGGTCACGATACCCGAGAGAGTGACCACACCCCGGGCCACAGCGCACTCGTCGTCGCACTCCCCATCACGTTCCGACCCTGACGCGGCGCGGCCGTCGAGGGCGAATGATGGGCGCGACGCGGACGACCGGCACCGACCGGTGCACACCGTGTCGACAATCTCGACGGTCGCGGCAGCGCCAGTGCCCACGACCCGATCGGCGTTGCCAGCGTCGCGAGACACGCCCGCCACGTCGACTACCAGGACGACGACGCCGTCGTCCCGGACCCGCGCAGAGCGCAGGGGCCGCCTGAGGACCCCGGCCTCGACCGTCCCTGCCGCACCTCTGGCGAGCACTGTTCGCACCCGCTCGGCGACTGATCGCTCCGTGAGGTCATCCACGTCCACCACGCACCTCCTGCAAGGTTGCGCCCGCCGACCGGACGCCCGGCCGCACAAAACGGACTGCTCTCCATTTCAGCGCATGATGGGCCTCGTTCGTTCCCGAATCGCCCGCCGAAACCACGTGAGACCTGCCACATCTCCGACCGACCGGCGCGGCGAGGGCCCCCCGACAGCGTCCGCAGATATGCGCCGACCCCGGCTGACGTGGTGAAATGGGTTCCATGAACGAGTTCAGGGAAGAGCCCTCGAAGTACATCTGGCGCTGGACCCAGTGGTCGTGGGTGTGCGTCGGCGTCGCTGTACTCATCGCGCTGATGGGGATCACCAGCGGGGGATCGGTCACGCCGTGGCTCATCGGGGCGATCGCGGTGGCGGTGATTGGTGGCGTGGCGTTCGGCTTCGTCCCCCGCGCGTCACTCGCCCAGCCCAAGCGGCCCATGACCCCCGGCGCGAAGCGCAAGTCCGCCGGGAGATGACCCCGCCTCCGATGCGGCTGGCGGGGCTCGTGCTAATCTGAACCGGCCTCCAGCAGGCACTGCCGATGTAGTTCAATGGTAGAACTTCTGCTTCCCAAGCAGACAGCGCGGGTTCGATTCCCGTCATCGGCTCCACTACCCGAATCGGGCCCTCCACTGCGGGGCACCTCCACCACGGAGGTGCCCCGCAGTCGTCTTTCCGGATGGCCCCGCAGCCACGGCGACACACCGCGAGCTAGGCGCGCCCCACTGTGCACGATGCACTACGAACTTCGTGTACTTCGTCACATCTGCCGATGTACCTACTGTCCGCACTGCGTAGTGTCCAAGATCACATAAGCCCACCGATGAGGAGTCGATGTGCAACCCGGATACCTACCGAGAGTGCTGGCGCAACGGTTCGGTGACGCCCCCGCGATCCGCGACGATGCGACGCAGATGTCGTTCGTCGAGCTTGACAGGAAAGTGACCGCAGTTGCGGCCCAGTTCCGCGACCAGGGCGTCACCAGGGGAGATGTCGTGGCCGTGATGCTCCCCAACCGGAGCGAGCTGGTGGTCTCCATTTTCGCTGCGTGGTACCTCGGAGCCGCCGCCACCCCGATCAATCCGAACTTCACCCACGACGAGGCCGCCCACCAGATCAATGACGCCGGGGCCGCCCTCGTCGTGAATTCCAGCTCTGAGTCCCCCTCAGGAGGGCGCCAGACGATTAGCGTCGATGACCTAAGAACGTCGGGCGATGGCACCGAACTCGACCCCGTCGACCTTGCCGACGACGACCTCGCCTTGGTCATTTACACCAGCGGGTCCACCGGGCGCCCCAAGGGCGTCATGATCACCCATGCCAATACCACGGCCATGTCCCGGACGATGGCCGAGACGATGGCCATGACGGCCGAGGACCACTGCCTACTAGTCCTACCGCTGTTTCACGCCAACGCTCTGATGGTGAGCCTGCTTACTCCCCTGCAGGTCGGCGCGCAGTTGACGATCATGCCCGGGTTCAACGCCCAGGAATTCTACGACGCCGTCGAACACTTGCGGCCGACATACTTTTCCGCCGTGCCCACCATCTACGCACTCCTGCTCACCAAGGCAGAGGGCAGGCGGCCGGACATGTCCTCACTCCGCTTCGCGGTCTGCGGAGCGGCACCTGCCACACGAGAACTACTCGCCGCAGCCGAAGAATTCTTCGACGTGCCCATCCTGGAGGGGTACGGCCTGACCGAGGCGACATGTGCCTCCTCGATCAACCCGATCGACGGCCCCCGCAAACCCGGCACAGTGGGGCCGGCACTGCCCGGTCAGCGCATAAGGATCGTCGACGACTCCCTGCAGGACGTGCCCACCGGACAGACCGGGGAGGTGTTGATTACCGGGCCAGTAGTGATGGCCGGTTACCTCAACATGCCGGAGGCCACTGCAGAGACGATCGTTGACGGCTGGGTCCGTACCGGAGACCTGGGCCGGCTCGACGAGGACGGCTACCTCAGTATTGTCGACCGGCTCAAGGACATGATCATCCGCGGCGGGGAGAACATTTACCCCAAGGAAATCGAGAACGCCATCGGCAGTTTGCCGGGGGTGCTCGAAGTCGCTGTAGTCGGCCGACCTGACGACGTGATGGGCGAGGTCCCCGTGGCGTTCGTGGTCCCCTACCCCGACGCCGAGCTGACCCCTGAGGCCGTGATCGACCACTGCCGTGAGCACCTCACCCGCGTGAAGGTTCCCGTGCACGTGGAGATCACGCCCGAACTACCCAAGAACCCGGTCGGAAAGATCGACAAGCCCGGACTCCGGGCGTCGTTCGCCGCCTGACCTCGACCCGTCCCCTACCCCTCAAGACCCCTCGACTTAAACGAAGGAGTACCAATGGCATTTCTCCAAGCCGACGTACCCGATATCGACCCGGAGAAGTTCGAGTCGATCCCGGTAATGGAGCGGATGAAGCTCCTCGCCCAACACTGGGTTGAATACGGCTTCGGCGCCCCGAAGATCATGCACTCGATGTACCTCATCAAGGGGCTGTTCTTCTTCCTCGGCGGGTGGCTCGCCATCGGTCTGTCGACGCCGGGCCTGCCGCTCACCGATATCGGTGCGTGGTGGGGCGAGCTCATCGTTTATCAAAAGGCCATGATCTGGGTGATCCTGTGGTCCGCCACCGGGTTCAACGAATCGTGGGGGCCGCTGGCCTTCAAGTTCAAGCCCAACACCGCCGGTTACCGGTACTGGATGCGGACCGGCACGTTGCGGCTGCCGCCGTGGCCGGACAAGGTGCCGTTGACCAAGGGTGACGAGCGCCGGGGAATCGACGTCGCGTTGTACGCCGCGATGCTCGCCACCCTCGTGCTGGGCCTGGTCCTGCCGGGCCAGCAGACCGCTGCCGCCTACAGTGAGGCGGGCCTCGTCCCGGCCTGGCCGTTCATCACGTATGTCGCGTTGCAGATGATCATGGGGCTGCGTGACCGGGTGACGTTCCTGGCCTCGCGCCCGGAGCAGTACTCGGTGATCATGCTCGGCTTCGGCGTCCTCACGCTCTACGGCGGCGGCACCGTGGACATGATCATCGTGGCCAAGATCGCGATGTTCGCCGTCTGGTGGGGCGCGTTCCTGTCCAAGATCGGTGTCCACTTCACGCCCACAGTGCAGACGATGCTCACCAACGGCCCGCTGGTGAAGTCCAAGACGCTGCGCCGGTCGCTCTACCGCAACGCGCCCGAGGATCTCATGCCCACCAAGGTCGCCTGGTTCGCCGCGCACGTCCTGGGCACGATCGTCGAGTTCGTAGTCCCCATCATCCTGCTGTTCACCACCAACTGGACCGTCGCGGTCCTGGCGGCAGCGTTCATGATGTGCTTCCACGTCTTCATCTACTCCATGTTCGCCCTGGCCATGCCGCAGGAATGGAACCTCTTCTACGTCTTCGCGACGCCGATCGTCTTCCTGGGCTTCTTCAACGGCGACGGTTACGCCCTCTGGGACGCCAGCAGTGTGTGGGTTGTGGTGGGCGCAGCGGTACTGACGCTCACGGGGCCGCTGATCGGCAATTTCCGCCCGGACAAGATCTCGTTCCTCATCTCGATGCGGCAGTACGCGGGAAACTGGGCGAACTCCACCATGGCGTTCCGCAACAATGGCTGCGAGGCCAAACTGGACAATCCGGAGTTCGTCACCTCCATGACATCACCGAAGCACCAGCTCTCGGCCCTGTTCGGGGAGGCGGGCGCGGAAATGTTCCTGCAGAAGACCACGGCGTTCCGAATGATGAACACCCAGGGCCGCGGCCACATGTCGATCTTCCCGGACCACCTGGACAGCATGGAGAACTACCGGTTCCGCGAGGGCGAGGTCATGTGCACCTTCTTCTCGGGCTGGCAGTTCGGCGACGGCCACCTGTTCGACGAGCGGACTATCGCGGCCGTGCAGAAGCGGTGCAACTTCGCCCCGGGAGAGTTCATCAGCGTGTGGACCGAGTCGCAGCCGCTACACAAGAAGACCATTGAATACCGCGTGATCGACGCGGCGCTCGGTGTGGTGGAACGTGGTCACTACGACGTCCGGGACGTCGTCAAGGAGCAGCCGTGGCTGCCGAACGGGCCCATCCCCTACACGGTGACCTGGCGTCATCCCGAGTATCTGCCGGCCGATCAGCGCGCGTCTTCGTCGGTCCCCGCCTCGCCGGGCGCCGAAGGCCCGCTCGCTGACAGGTCCCCTGCGACCGGTCTCGACGAGTCCACAGTCGGATCGAGCTGAGTTCATGCCATCAGCGATCATCGTCGGCAGCGGGCCGAACGGTTTGGCAGCCGCGTTGACACTGGCCGCCGATGGAGTCGATGTGACCGTCCTGGAAGCATCCGACTCCATTGGCGGCGGCACCAGGTCCGGCGAGTTGACCTCGCCGGGCCTGCTGCACGACCAGTGTTCGGGCTTCCACCCGTTGGCCGTCGATACAGGTTTCAGTCGCCAATTCGATCTCGAGTCCCACGGCCTACGGTGGGCACTCCCCGACGTCCAGTACTCGCACCCTCTAGACGGCGGCCGGGGTGCAGCGGTCTGGAAGTCGGTGGACCACACCGCCTCGCATCTCGGCACCGACAGGGAATCCTATCGGCGGATGTTCGGAACACTCACCGCTCGCTTCCCCCAGATCGCCGAGGAATTCCTCCAGCCCCTCCTGCACGTCCCGAACCACCCCCTGGTCCTCGCTCGCTTCGGGGCCTATGCCGCCCTACCCGCCAGCATGCTGGCTCGCCGGTGGCACACCGACGAGGCACGGGCCCTCTTCGGAGGCGTCGCCGCGCACGCCTTCCGCCCCTTCGGATCGGTGATGTCCTCGGCAATCGGCGTCGCACTGGGCACCGCCGCACACCGGTTCGGCTGGCCGGTAGCCGTGGGGGGCTCAGCGACGATCGCCAGCACGATAGCGACGATGCTGACCTCCCGCGGTGGCCGGATAGAAACCGGGATAACCGTCCGCGACCATCGCGAGCTCGGGAACCCGGATATCGTCATGCTGGACACCTCGCCCTCCGCCGCTGCACAGATCCTCACCGGAGTGCTGCCCCGACGGGTCGACCGCGCCTACCGCCGGTTCCGCCACGGGCCGGCCGCATTCCAGGTGGCCTTCGCGGTCGAAGGCGGAATACCGTGGTCCCACGAACCGTCCCGGTCGGCCGGCACCGTCCACGTGGGGGGCACATTCGCGGAGATCGCCGCCGCCGAGCGTCAAGTCGTCCGGGGAGAGATGCCTGAACGGCCATTCGTCCTGGTCGGCCAGCAGTCGCTCGCCGACCCCGGCCGAGCGAAGAACGGGCTCCATCCCATAGACACCTACGCCCATGTACCCGCGGGCTGGACGGGAGATGCCACGCAGACAATCATCGACCAGATTGAACGATTCGCTCCGGGGTTCCGCGACCGCATCCACGAAATCCACACGCGCTCGACTCAGGAAATCGAGGATCACAACCCCAACTACGTGGGCGGGGATATCGTGACTGGTGCCAACGACCCTCGACAGTTGGTCTTCCGGCCCAGGGTCGCCCTCGACCCCTATTCGACCGGAGTGCCCGGGGTCTACATCTGTTCTGCGGCCGCCCCACCCGGTGCGGGCGCTCACGGGATGGCCGGATGGAACGCGGCGCGTTCCGCGCTGGCCCACCTGTCCACACGGTGATCACGCAGGAAGGATACGGCGGGTCCTCGCCCCGGAGTAGGGCGTGGCCCCGCCCGCGCACATGCTCAGCACCACACCGCACAACCCCGAGCGTCTCCGCGAACTGACCCGCCGGATAGGACTGCGGCTCAGTTCGCGGACCGCCGCCATCGCCGACAACATGACCATGGCCATCGAAAAAGCCATAGGCGAGCTCACCGAGGAGGACATCCGCCCCGCACTCCAGGCCAGTGTGACGAACAACGTCGAGGTCATCATCGACCTGCTCTCGCGCACCAAGGATGCACACGACCTCCCCCCTCTGCCCGACGCTCTGCACTACGCCGTCGTGCTTGCCCGACGCAACGTCTCCAGCTCCCCACTTCGCCGCGCCTACCACGTCGGTACCGACTGCCTCCTGGCCCACGTGTTCGATCAAGTGCAGGAGGTCGACTGCGAGGACCACGAAAAGCTGCCGCTTTACCACCACCTTGCAGGGTGGCTGTATCAGTACGTGGACGAGATCACCCGCACCGTCATCACCGCGCACGAGCAGGAAGTGCGCTATTCCCAAGATCGGGCGGCGCGCTCGATCAACTCGATCGTCAACCGAGTCCTCGAGAAAGAGGATGTCGAACCCATCGAGTTCGAGAGGGTGACGGGATACCGACTGAACCAGACGCATGTCGGCTGTCGGGTGTGGATCGACGACTTCGGCGCCGTCGCTGACCAGTCGCGACTCTTGGCCAGTGTGGTAGAACTCCTGGCCGAGAAGCTCGGGGCCAGTCGGACGCCACTGATGATTAGCACCGACCGCGCCACTGCAGAGGCGTGGTTCGGCATGGAGGGCCGCCGCCACCCGGTGGATACGCGAATCGTCGCGTCGGTCGCCGAGCAGACCCCCGGGGTCCGGATCTCGTTCGGCGCACCCGGTTCCGGGATCGAGGGGTTTTGTACGACTCGCACGCAGGCAAGGGTGGCCGCCACGATCGCGCAGGGATCGACCAGCGACGGTCTACATGTTGTCTCGTATGCGGACGACGGGATCCCGGTCATAGCCCGGTTGACTGAGGACCTCGCGTCCACCCGACGGTGGGTCCGAGAGGTCCTCGGCGGTTTGTCCAGAGATACGGAGGACGCGTCGAGACAACGGGAGACGGTTCGCGTGTTCTTGGAGTCTGCGGAGAACTACTCGGAGACCGCGTCCCAACTGCTCCTTCACCGCAACACGGTGAAGTACCGCTTGACCAAGGCCGCTCATGAACTGGGAAGAGAGCCGGGGGCCAAGCGGCTGGACACTCACCTGGCACTCGCCGCCTGCCAGCTTCTGGGCAGTGTGGTCCTGACCCCCGACGACAGCACACCATCCGGGTGATCACGTGTGCTCGCGGGCGCCGAGGCTCAGCTGTCGGGCTTGCCGTTCTCCCCGCCGCGACGGCGCAGGAGTTGGAATCCGGGGATGCCGGCGACCGCCTCCAAGCACTGTTGAGCCACGTCGAGGATCTGGTGGACCTCGGGGGCGACGGTGTCGAGGGAGGCCAGCACCGGCATGACATCGTTTTCGAGGGCCTGGCCCAACTCGGGCAGGTGATCGATGAACTGCACGACCGCCTTGACCTCCTCGGGGTCGACCGACCCGAGCACCTCATCGGCGATCGGGTCCAGCAGCCGGATCATCTTGTCGGCCCACGCCAGGACTTCGATCAGGCGAGTCGCGACGAGCCGGGCAGTATCGGGGTCGAGATCAGCGTCCCGGAGAAGCGCCTCCACCACGGGCTTGATCGGAGCGACGGCGGACTCCGCGAAGTCGACGAGGGGCACCACTCGTTCGATGAGCCCGCCGGCGTCGAGCACCAGGTCGTCCGCAGTGTCCACCGTCGCCCCGACGCGCGCCACCACTCCATCTGCCGAGTCAACAGTCGCCCCCACCCTGCCGACGATCCCGTCGGCGGCGGAGACGGTGTCGGCGACCCCGTCGACCACACGGTTGGCCCTGGCCACGGTGTTGCGTACGCCGTCGACGGTCTCGGCGGCGGTGGCCACGATCCCATCGATCGCCCGCACGGTCCGGTCGACCTCGTCGAGCAGGCCCCGAACCCGCTGGACTATGTCCTCGGCATCGTCGAGGAGGACCAACACTCGGGCGGGCAGGAGCAGCCACTCCCTGACCAGCCTTATCTCCCACTCCACGACACGGAACGCACTCCCCACCAGGGAGGATGCGGAGGGAAAACGGAGCTGGATGTCGGCCATGAACTGATTCTGCCCCACCGGCCTCGTCCCCCGTGACTGTGCGAGCGGACCTGCCAGACGAATCAGAGCCTTTCCTCACCTTGGACTGTTTGCTGAGAACGCACTAGCATCGGTCTTGTTACCGGCGAGTAGGTTCCGGCGTACCAGAGGTTACGTGCACCGACTCCTCGGGCGCGACACATCCATGACACCGCACTCCGAACGGAGAAGACCGTAATGGGTCACTACAAGAGCAACGTCCGGGATCTCGAGTTCAACATGTTCGAGGTCCTTCGTATGAACGAGGCACTCGACGCCGGCGAGTTCGGCGACTTGGACACTGACACCGCCAAGGGCATCCTCACCGAGGTCGCCACCCTCGCCGAGGGGCCGGTCGCCGAGTCATTCGCGTCCGCCGACCGCAACCCGCCGGTGTTCGACCCCGAGACCCACTCGGTCTCGATTCCCGAGGACTTCAAGAAGTCATTCAAGGCCTGGTTCGACGCCGGCTACTGGTCCATGGGACTGCCCGAGGACATCGGCGGCATGCCGGCCCCCCGCGCCCTGGTGTGGGCCACCGGCGAGATGATGCTCGGCGCCAATGCTCCGGTGTTCATGTACGCGGCCGGCCCGTCATTCGCCGCGGTGCTCTACGAGAACGGCAACGACGAGCAGAAGAAGTGGGCTGCCACTTGTGCCGAGCGCGGCTGGGGCGCCACCATGGTCCTCACCGAGCCCGACGCCGGCTCCGACGTCGGAGCGGGTCGCACCAAGGCGATCAAGCAGGACGACGGCTCCTGGCACATCGAGGGCGTCAAGCGCTTCATCACCTCGGCTGACTCCGACGACATGTTCGAGAACATCTTCCACCTGGTCCTGGCCCGCCCGGAGGGCGCCGGCCCCGGCACCAAGGGACTGTCGCTGTTCTTCGTGCCGAAGTTCCACTTCGACTTCGAGAAGAACGAGCTCGGGGAGCGCAACGGGGTCTTCGTCACCGGTGTCGAGCACAAGATGGGCATCAAGGCGTCCACCACGTGTGAGCTCACCTTCGGCGGCCACGGTGTTCCCGCCAAGGGCTGGATCGTCGGCGACGGCGAGCTCAACCTGGGCATCCGCCAGATGTTCGACGTCATCGAGCACGCCCGCATGATGGTCGGCACCAAGGCCATCTCCACGCTGTCCACCGGCTACCTCAACGCCCTGGAGTTCGCCAAGGAGCGCGTCCAGGGCGGCGACATGACCGAGATGGCAGACAAGACCGCGCCGCGCGTGACAATCACCCACCACCCGGACGTTCGCCGTGCGCTTATCCGCCAGAAGGCCTTCGCGGAGGGCCTGCGCGCCGTATACATGTACACGGCCGCGCACCAGGACGTCCAGATCGCCGAGCGGGTGTCCGGCGCTGACGGCGAACTCGCCCACCGTGTCAACGACCTGCTGCTGCCGATCGTCAAGGGCGTGGGCTCCGAGCGTGCCTACGAACTGCTCACCGAGTCGCTGCAGACGTTCGGTGGATCGGGCTTCCTGCAGGACTACCCGATCGAGCAGTACATCCGCGACGCCAAGATCGACTCCCTCTACGAGGGCACCACGGCAATCCAGGCCCAGGACTTCTTCTTCCGGAAGATCGCTCGTGACCGCGGCACCGCTGTGGGCCACGTGTCGGCGCAGATCAAGAAGTTCCTGGAGAGCGACGCGTCGAACGGCTCGCTGGCGGCGGAGCGCGAGCTGCTGGCGACGGCCCTCGCGGACGTCGAAGCCATGATCGGCACCTGCTTCGAGCACCTCATGGGCTCGCAGGAGGATCCCAAGCGCCTGTACACGATCGGGCTCGCCTCGGTGCGCGTGCTCATGGCGTTCGGTGACCTGATGATGGGCTGGCGTCTGCTGGTCGGCGCCGAGGTCGCGCTCGGCGCGCTGGACGGGGCGTCCGACGACGACAAGGACTTCTACAACGGCAAGATCGCCGCCGCCCGGTGGTTCGCGAAGAACGAGCTGCCGCTGCTCACCGCCACCCGCGGGATCGTCGCCGGTCTCGGCAACGACCTGATGGAGCTGGACGAGTCCGCGTTCTGACCCCTGCCTGACTGGCCGCACCTGGCCTGACCCGTCGATCCGTCGCCCACCCCAGGGCGGCGGATCGACGCGCATTTCGGGGCGCGGTCAGTTCCCTGGCAGGCCCGGGATGCGAATCTCCGGCAGTCCCGGAATGCGGATAGCGTCACCGGGTCCGGGCGGTGGCGGGGGCGGCGGCGGGGCGGGCTCCGCGCCCGTGGCCGGCGGCACGGCCCGGCACTCGATCCGGTCCCGCGGCGCGTAGCTGGACGACACCGTGTCGGTGCTGACGGTCTCCCCGCCGCGCTGGACGGTCCGGGTCACGCGCGCGGTGTACCCGTCCTCTCCCGGGTCGGGGGTGCAGTCGGCGGAGGTGACGACCCGGGTCTGAGCCCGCCGGATGTCGGTGCGCGGAGCCGAGGAGACGGTGACGGTGTACTCCCGTGTCCCCCACAACCGGACGGTCACCGAGTTGCCGTTGCCTGAGGCATCGATCACCAGCCCGGTACCCTGCGCGTTGCGGAACCCGACATCGGCCGAGGCGGTGGCGTCCCGGCCGGCGGGGAACGCGTCGCCGTCGACGCCGCGGGAGCTGCGCACCAGGTCCTGCGCGCCGGACTCGAACGCCGCGTTGAACAGCGCGGTTGCCACGGCATCCGTGGACACTCCCCCGGAGACCGTGCCGACGAGGTCGTTCATGGAGAAGCTCTCGCCGGCGGGGATGAAGTGCCCGGCCAGCGCGGCGATCATCGCCTGTGCCCGCCCGTTCGCGCCGACGGCCACGGTGAACTGGCCGACGGGCTCGCGGATGCCTGCCTTCTCGGCCTCCTCGGTGGTGAGCTCGGGGTCCCGGCCCACGTAACCGACGGGCAGCACGCGCGGGCCGTCGACGTCGGTGAGTTGCCCCGGCAGGGCCCCGAGCAGTGGCCCCCATTCGATGGTGCGTCCCTGCACCGCGGGGACGACCGTGGCGCGCGAGCCGCTGAACTCGAAGGTCGCGTCCTTACCCTCTTGCTCGGTCTTCTCCAGGATCGGCTCGAGGATCCCCTTGGCCGCGTCGGCGTCGAAGCGCGGCTCGAGCACACCGCCTGCGCGGACGAAGGTCAGGTACTCACCGATCCGGTCGCGGGGGAACAGGACCGGTACCGCACCCGGGTCGTCCGGGTTGACCATCTCGATCTCCCGTTCGGCGGGCACGGCCCGTTCGCGACCCGGTGGCGGCGGTGGGGCCGGGAGCCTGGTGGTGACCGTGGTGACCGCCGGTGCGGTGCCGTCGTCACGCATCCGCGAGGCCAGCAGCGTCAGGTCCCGAGAGGCGGCGGGCTCGGCCACATCCCGGATGAGGGCGCGTACTTGGTCGGCGTCGGTCTCGGTGGGCGTGTAGTCGACGGGCAGGTCCACGCCGTCGTCGTCAAGCCAGTGTTCGAGCACCGCGTCGCGCCCGTTCTCGATCTGCAGTCGCTGCCCGTCGAGCGGGATCGTCGCGCGGACCTGGTCACGGTCGAACCAGATGGCACCCTCGCGCGGCTCGAAATCGGCCTGGAGAGCCAATCGCTCAAGAAAGTCGGTCAGCCGGGCGTCGGGGATGACACTGGCGATGCCGACCTCGGTCGACCACACCACGCTGATCAGTCGCTTCAGCGGATTGAGGGGCTGTTCACCGGCCCTGTCGAGGGTCCCCTGCCAGTCCACCGTCAGCCCGACCGCTCGGGGGTCCAGCGAGGTCGACACAGCCCCGGCGCGCAGGTCCACCTCGTCGTCGACCCGCGGACCGAGTTCAGCGATCAGCCGCTGCTCGGCGTCGGCGGTGAGCATCCCGCCCACCCGGATACCGGATACCTCCGTGCCGCGCGGGACCCGGCCGATGCTGTGCACCAGGTCGAAGCCGTACAGCACCGCCAGCGCCATGAACACGCCCGCGCCGATGTGGATCCACCGCGATCGCACCCGGTAGCGACGCCGGTCCGACGCGGCCGGCTGGGGGCCCACACCCTCGATCGCGACGGGGCGGGTCGGGGTGCTGTCGTCCCTGGACTCGTCCACGCGTAATCCGCCTCCTTCCGGGCGGGGGACGACGGAACCCGGCGAGCCGTCAACCGGGGTGTCCCCGCCCGAACCACTGTGAGCACCACTATGACCGACCGGTACCGATGAGTGCAGCCCCCGCGCCGAACGCGGGGGCTGCACTGTGTCACGAGATGACCCCGTGACCTGTTCGGTTGAGGATACGTTTACCGTTTCCACCCGCGGCGGCGACGTGCCGGACGGGGTCACATTCCGGTGTGGGTCAGCGCTCCACGATCGCGGTGACGCCCTGGCCGCCCGCCGCGCAGATGGAGATGAGTGCCCGACCGGAGCCCTTCTGCTCGAGCAGCTTGGCCGTGGCGGCCAGGATGCGGCCGCCGGTGGCGGCGAACGGGTGGCCGGCGGCCAGCGAGGAGCCGTTGACGTTGAGCTTGGAGCGGTCGATCGACCCCAGGGCCTTGTCCAGGCCCAGGCGCTGGGTGCAGTACTCCTCAGACTCCCAGGCGGCCAGGGTGGCCAGGACCTGTGAGGCGAAGGCCTCGTGGATCTCGTAATAGTCGAAGTCCTGCAGGGTCAGGCCGTTGCGTGCCAGGAGGCGCGGCACCGCGTAGGTGGGGGCCATGAGCAGCCCGTCGGGCGTGCGACCGTCGTGTCCGTGGATGAAGTCCACCGCGGCGGTCTCCGAATCCACCAGGTAGGCGCGGACCGGGAGCTTGTTCTCCTTGGCCCATTCCTCGCTGGCCAGCAGAACTGCGGAGGCGCCGTCGGTGAGCGGGGTGGAGTTGCCGGCCGTCATCGTGGCCTCGGTGCCGTGGGCCTCGGCGTCACGTTTGCCGAACACCGGCTTGAGCTTGGCCAGCTTCTCCTCGCTGGAGTCGGGCCGCAGGTTGTCGTCGCGGGCCACGCCGAGGTACGGGGTGACCAGGTCGTCCTGGAAGCCGGATTCGTAGGAGGCTGCCAGGTTGCGGTGGCTGGTGGCGGCCAGGGCGTCCTGGTCAGCGCGCGTGACGCCCATCTCGCGGGCGGTGATCGCGGCGTGCTCGCCCATCGACAGGCGGGTGCGCGGCTCGGCGTTCTGCGGCTGCTCGGGCACGATCGCGTTCGGTCGGATCTCCCCCAGGAGCTTGAGGCGATCGACGGTGGTCTTGGCCGCGGAGAGCTTGATGAGGATCTTGCGCAGGTCGTCGTTGACGGCGAGCGGGGCGTCCGAGGTGGTGTCGGTGCCGCCGGCGATGCCGGATTCGATTCGACCCATCGCGATCTGGTCGCCGATCTGGATGGCCGTCGCCAGCCCGGTGCCGCAGGCCTGCTGCACGTCGTAGGCCGGAGTGGAGGCGTCGAGCACCGAGCCGATGACCGACTCGCGCGTGAGGTTGAAGTCGCGGGCGTGCTTGAGGACGGCGCCGGCGGCGACGGCCCCGAGACGCTTGCCCTGCAGGTTGTATCGCGCGGCCAATCCGTCGATGACGGCGGTCAACATGTCCTGGTTGGAGGCGTCCGCGTATTTGCCGTTCGAGCGCGCGAAGGGGATTCGGTTGCCGCCGACGATGGCGACCTTGCGGGGGCTGGTGGTCACGTGTGTCACTCCCGTTTGTTCTCGGTGTCCGGTGGCCCGAAGCGCGGCCCTGCACGTATTGTTACTCAGCAGTAAGTTACTTGTCGACCCGTAGTTCCGCACCTCTCCAGGAGATGATCGCCATGGCACAGGGCAACCTCGACCTCTACTCGCAGTTCGTGACCTCGGCCCCGGGGTCGTTCATCGCCGGCAAGGTCGGCCTCCCGCAGCCGGAGCACTTGCGTCGTTACGAGCCCGGACAGCCGGCCCTACACGGTCCCGTTCTCATCGGTGGCGAGGGCCGCCTGGTCGAGCCCGTCCGCGAGATGCTTGCCGGTGACTACGAACTCGCCGGCGCGGACGCCGAGGGCAAGCTCGCCGGACTCGTCTTCGATGCCACCTCGCTGCGTCGCGCCGAGGACCTCAAGGAGCTGTTCGAGTTCTTCAACCCGCTGGTACGGAATGTGTCCGCCAGCGGCCGCATCGTGGTGCTGGGCACCACCCCGGAGGAAACCGGTTCTGTCGACGAACGCATCGCCCAGCGTGCGCTCGAGGGCTTCACCCGCTCCCTCGGTAAGGAGATGAAGCGCGGCTCCACTGTCCAGCTCGTGTACGTCTCCCCCGACGCCGATGCGGGAGCCTCCGGGCTCGAGTCCACCCTGCGGTTCATCCTGTCCGCCAAGTCGGCGTACGTCGACGCGCAGGTGTTCCGCGTGGGCGCCGGTGCGGCCACCGCCCCGGCATCGTGGGACCGTCCGCTCGAGGGCAAGCTCGCCGTCGTCACCGGCGCCGCCCGCGGCATCGGCGCCGAGATCGCGGCGGTCCTCTCACGCGACGGTGCGCACGTGATCTGCTGCGACATCCCCGCCGCCGGTGAGTCGCTTTCGGCCACCGCCAACAAGGTCGGCGGCACCTCCCTGCCGCTCGACGTCACCGCCGCCGATGCCGCCGAGGTCCTGGCCAAGCATGTGCAGGAGCGTCACGACGGCACCATCGACGTGCTCGTCCACAACGCGGGCATCACCCGTGACAAGACGCTGGCTGGCATGGACGGCGCGCGCTGGGACTCCGTCATGGCCGTCAACCTCATCGCCCCGGAGCGCATCACCGCCGAGCTCGCCGAGAAGGGCGTGCTGGGCGAGGGTTCGCGCGTCGTGGGCGTCTCCTCGATGGCCGGCATCGCCGGTAACCGTGGCCAGACGAACTACGCCGCCTCCAAGGCCGGCGTGATCGGATTCGTCAACGGTGCCTCCGCCGAGCTGGCCTCGAAGAACGTCACCGTCAACGCCGTGGCGCCGGGCTTCATCGAGACGCAGATGACCGCCGCCATCCCGTTCGCCACCCGCGAGGCCGGCCGCCGCATGAACTCCATGCAGCAGGGTGGTCTGCCGGTCGACGTCGCCGAGACCATCGCGTACTTCGCCAGCCCCGCCTCCTCCGCGATCACCAACAACGTGATCCGTGTGTGCGGCCAGTCGCTGCTGGGTGCGTGATCTGACGTGGAGTACACCCGCCTCCCCGGCATCCCCAACCTGCTCGCCCAGTACGGCAAGGCCGCGGTGGCCGCGCTACCCGTCGTGGGCGGTTCCCGCGACGGAAAATCCATGCCCGCCAAGGGCGTCGAGGTCTCGGGCGTGCGCGTGGACGTGGCCAACCTGGCGGCCTACGCGCGTGTGTGCGGCCTGCGGTTGACCGACGAGCTGCCGCTGACCTACCCGTTCACTCTGGCGTTCCCGCTGAGCATGCAGCTGATGCTGGACCCGGACTACCCGGTGCCCGCCATGGGGTCGGTGCACCTGACCAACGAGATCTCCTCGTACCGCGCGCTACATGTCGGCGACGAGTTGACCATCCGTGCGCACGCGGAGAACCTACGTGAGCACCCCGCCGGGTTGCTGCTGGACGTGGTCACCGAGATCCGTACCGGCGACGACGCCGAGCCCGCCTGGGTGCAGCGGTCGGGCCTGCTCTCGAAGCGGCGGACGTCCCTGACTCCCGCGAAGGACGCCCCGCGCCCGCCGAAGCCCGCGCCGCCGACCGCGGCCGAGATCGGCGATCCCACCGTGGTGAAGTCAGTGTCCGAGGCGCAGATCGCCGAATATGCCGCGGTATCCGGGGACCGCAATCCCATTCACGTGTCCAAGGTGGGCGCGAAAGCGTTCGGGTTCCCGAACGTCATCGCCCACGGCATGTGGACGGCCGCCACCCTGCTCGGCACGGTCGAGGGTGGGATCCCCGAGCGGGCCCGCTACTCGGTGGAGTTCGGCAAGCCCGTGATCCTGCCGGCCAAGTTGGGTATCTACGCCCGCCGCGGCACCGGTTCGACGGGAACCGGCGTCGGGGATCCGGTCTGGTCGCTATCCGTACGCAACCCCAAGAAACTGGACACCGTGCACGCGACGGCGACCATCGACGAGCTCTGACCCCTGACTCGAACGCACCCCGGGACCTCCGGGGGCACACCGCGAGAGCGCCCCGCACACTCCGCCCCACCGGGCAGGTGTGCGGGGCGTTCTCGTCATTGCGGGCAGTGCCGTCTAGTGGAGGCCGTACCTGTCGGATAACGTCTCCTGCACCCGTGGGGTGATCTAGGTCACTGCGATCTCGCCGCCCTGTCCCCACCCCGTTCAGGAGGAGCAGTGCCCAGAACAGTTTTCCCCCGCGTCCTCGCAGGGATCACCGCCGTTATAGCGGTCACCGTGGTCGTCCCGCTCACCGCGTGCGCACAGAGCAGCCTCCCGGGCGGTGGCTCCAGCGGCGGCTCGAGCACCGACTCGCTCGGGTCACTGGCCCCTGACCGGCCCCTGCCTCCCGGCCCCGCCGTCGCCGTGGACACTGTCGCCGACGGATTCACGATCCCGTGGGACGTCGTCCGAGATCCCGCGGGCGTCATCGTCACGGGTGAGCGCGGCTCGGGCACCCTGCATGCGATCCGTGAGGATGGTAGGCGCTCCACTGTCGCAGCCGACTTCGGCACTCTGGCCACCGGTGGCGAGAGCGGCCTGATGGGCTTGGCACTGGCCCACGACTTCGCCACCAGCCGTGAGGTCTACACCTGTCATTCCTCGGCCGACGCCGGAGACAACCGGGTCACCGCCTGGCACGCCGCCGACGACTGGTCCCGGCTCGAGTCCCCGCGAGTGCTCGTCAAGGGCATCCCCCTGGCCGACGGCGGACGGCACTCTGGGTGTCGCATCCTCGCCCACTCCGACGGCACCCTGTATATCGGCACTGGCGATGCCTTCACCGGCCCCGCGCCGCAGGACCTCACGTCTCTCTCAGGCAAGATCCTGCACATCACCCGCACCGGCACGCCCGCGGACGGCACCATCGGAGATTCCCCGGTACTGACCTTCGGGCACCGCAATGTGCAGGGGCTGGCCCAGCGACCAGGCTCTGACCAGATCATCGCCGCCGAGCACGGGCCGGACGTCGACGACGAGGTGAACCTCGTCATCCCGGGCCGGAACTATGGGTGGAACCCGAACTCGGGCGGCACGTACAACCAGAACGTCCCGATGACCGACACCCGCGCGTTCCCCGATGCGGTGCAGTCCTCGTGGCGATCGGGAGCACCGACCCTCGCGCCGGGCGGGATCGCATTCCTCGATGACCCCGCCTGGGGCGACTGGGACGGAGCCCTGGCGGTGACGATGCTCAAGACCAGCCAGGTCGTCCTGATGAAGCTCTCCCCGGACGGCACATCGGTCACCGAGACCGCGGCGATCCTGCGAGGCGAGCACGGCCGGCTGCGCTCAATCACGCCCGAGCCCGGCGGGTCGCTGCTGGTGACCACCTCCAACGGCGACGGCAACGACGAAGTCCTGCGCATCAGCCCAGCGGTCGGATAACTCCCGGCCGCTAGAGCCTCAGGACCTGCCGGGCCGCGTCTGCCAGCGCGATCGCGTAACCGGCGCCGTGTCCGGCCGAGTGTGTGGCCAACGGGTGCAACTGGTGCAGCGGGACCCGGTACTGCCAGCCCTTGCGCAGTGGGTGGGCCTCGTCGTACCCACGCAGGATGTCCGCAAGGTGCGGTGCTCCGAACAGCGCCAGCATCGCCAGGTCGGTCTCGCGGTGGCCACCGTGCGCGGCAGGGTCGATGAGCACGGCATGCGCCCGGTCACCGGATCCACTCCACAGCACATTGCCGGTCCACAGGTCGCCGTGGATGCGGGCGGGGACATCGTCGGGATCGTCGAGGTCGCCGGAGGCGACGCGGTCGCAAGCCCGCTCGACCACGGCCAGGTCCGTACCCCCGAGTACACCGAGGTCCACGGCGATCCGGACGAACGGCCGGACCCGCTGCTCCGCGTAGAACTCGCCCCACGACCCGGTGGGAGCGCAGTCCTGGGGCCGGTTGCCGATGAAGCACCGTCCTGCCCAGTCGTGGGCGGGGGCGCCCCAGGCGGCCGCTCCCGCGTCGTGCATCGCAGCCAGCAACCGACCGAACCGCAGCGCCGCTCGCGTCGTCGCTCGACCTGCGGGAATCCTCTCGAGGGTGATCTCGTCGTCATCAACCCCCACCACCTCCACCACCCTCGGCCCGCCGGGTGCCGCGGCGAGCCAGGCCAACCCCGCGGCCTCGTGGCGGTAGAAGTCGGGGCCGTGTCCGGACCCGCGTTTGACGAACACCTGGTCACTCACGTCGCGGTCTCCCTCGTATGGTGGGCGGGCAGGTCGCGGCCGGGGCAGCCCGAACGGTCGAGCAGGGGCCCGGCCACGGCGGCGATGACGATCCCGCCCACGAGCATGGGGGTGACGGTCCAGCGCATCCCGGCATGCTCGGCGACGAGACCGACCAGCGGCGGCGAGACGAGGAATCCCAGGCGCATCACCCAGTTGAGCACCGCCAGTCCCGCGCCGGGGGCCAGTCCGGGTACCGAGTCGGCACCGACCATCGCGCCCGGGATGATCGTCGCGATCCCCCAGCCCGCCAGTGCGAATCCGGCGAGCACCACCGTCAGCAGGACGGGGCCGTCGAGGAGGAACGAGGCGGCGAACGCGGTGCCGACCCCCACCACGACGCCTACCCCGCCCATGCGACTGACGTGTGCGGCGCCGAAGCGCTCCACCAGCATGTCCCCGGTGAACCGGCCGGCGAGCTGCGCGCCCTGCACGGAGATGAACCCGAGCCCGGCCAGACCGGCGCCTGCCACCGTGATCTCGCGCAGGTAGAGGGCGGACCAGGTCTGCGCGAAGTCCTCAACGAGTTCCGCACAGCACGCGAACAACCCGAGCGCAACCACCAAAAGCAGGGCGCGCCCGCCGGGGATGCGGCGGCCGGCGGCCAGATTGCGCGGCGGGTCGGGAACGGCGTCGAGGTCGCGGCCGAACTTGTCTTCCGCCACGGGCGGGCCCAGCCGCGACGGGTAGGCGGCGACCGCGGCCGCCGCGCAGATCACGGCCGCGCCGAGCATCTGACCCCGCACGGGCGCGCCCGCGCCGGCCGCCACGGACCCGCCTGCGGCGCCGAGCACCGCGCCGAGCGACCACACCGCGTGGAACCGGTTGATCAGCGAGCGGCCACGGCGCAGCTGCACTCGGATCCCGTGGGCGTTCATCGCCACGTCGGTAATAGCGTCGAACACCCCGAACAGCAGCAACAGACCGGCGAACACGGCCACAACGGGCGAGAAACCGACGAGCGCGGCGGCCACGGAAGCGGCGATCATCATGGCGACGGCGACCGCCCCGTCCGACCGACGCCGCATCAGTGCGGGGGTGAGCAGTCCGCCGACCAACGCGCCGGCCGGGTAGAAGGCCATGGCCACGCCGAAGGCGGCCGGGCCGAGCTCGAGCGCGTCCTTGAGATCGGGCAGTCGCGGCACGATCGCCCCGAAAATCGCACCGTTGGCGGCGAAGAGCAGGGCGGTCGCGGCGATCGGCCCGCGGACGGTGCCGGCCCGGGCGCCGCCACCCCCGTCTCCCGCCCTGATCGTCGCGCTCACGACCGCCACACTACGTCCGGTGGGCACGCCGGTAGCGTTACGCGGCAAGAGCAGCGGACCGGTGAGGGGAATCGAGTCATGTACGACGTGACGGCGGGGATCGAGACCGACGACGGCGGCCGACGCGTGGCGTGCCGCGTGCCGCTGCCGGTGCCGCCTGCAGTGGTGTGGGACGCGGTCGCCACCGGTGAGGGGATCTCCTCCTGGTTCGTGCCGTGCGCGCTGGAGCCGCAGGTCGGGGGGCGGATCGTGCAGTTCGCCGACCCGGGCGCCCCCGATCCCACGACCGGTCCGGAGGCCGCCGCCGAGGCGATGCTCACCGCGACGGTCGGCGAGATCACGATGTACACCCCGCCCAGCGGGAGTGTCCCTGGACTGTTCTCATACGAGGAGCGGGACTGGATGGGCGAGGGGGTCCCGGTGCCGCCGTGGGAGACGTCGTGCGAGGTCGTCGACGACGGCGAGGGCGGCAGCGTGCTCACCCTGCGGTCGGGGTTCGGCTCCGGCGGGCAACTGGCGGAGGAGTCGGTGGACGGCAGTGTCGACGGCTGGATGCAGGCCCTGATCGTGCTGGCCCACCGGCTGACGCATCGCCCGGCCGACGGGGTGGTGACCGTCGACGCGGCCACGGACCCGGTCGAGGAGACGGTGCCGGAGCTGTGGGCGCGGGTGACACGTGCGCTCATCGCCCCCGCGTCCGGTGTTGGCGGAAATCCGGTGGACGGCGCCGTGGTGGCCAGGTCGGGCGAGGTGGGCGGGATCGTGGTGACCGAGTCGCAGGCCTCTCGCACGCTCATCCTGTCCGCGCCGGCCGACGGAATGCTCGAGCTGTTCGCGTTCCCCGCGGGCGAAACCCACGAGGACGCCGCCGGCAGCGCCGCCCTGGCGGTGCGGGTGTTCGAGTACGTGGACGCTCCCGAGGGTGACGGGGGTCCGCTCGGGGCCGCCGCGGTCGATGTCGCGCCGACCTGGGATGCACCTCGCTGGCGTGCGTGGCTGGTGGGGCTGCTCGCCGACTGAGTCGCGGCGAGGACGTCCCGCCGGGGGTGGCGAGAGGGATCGGTGAAACATCGCGGACTGGTAGGACGACTCACTGCACGACCGCAGTAGGGTGGCGGGGAGCATGAGGCGCGCGCCGCGGGTGGCGCCGTACACCGACGAGGAGCGAGATCGCCAATGGCGGATTCCAACGAGACCGTGACCATCGCGACCGGCGAGGGCACCACCGGCACGACCCTCCTCGGCATCGGGGCGTACCGCCCGAGTCGAGTGGTGAGCAATGAGGAGATCTGCGAGAGGATCGACTCCACCTCGGAGTGGATTTACGAGCGCTCTGGCATCCTCAACCGTCACATCGCGGGTCCGGACGAGGGCATTGTGTCCATGTCCATCGAGGCTGCCCGCGCGGCCGTGACCTCGGCTGGCATCGACCCCGAACTCATCGACGCGATGATCGTCTGCACGTCCACTAACTGGACTCAGGTGCCGCACGCCGCCCCGCAGGTTGCCACCGCCCTCGGACGAAACGGCATCGCCGCATTCGACCTCACCGCCGGGTGCGCGGGCTTCGGCTACGGCCTGGCTGTGGCGACCAACATGATCCGTGGCGGCGGCGCCCGGTACGTAGTGGTCGTGGGCGTGGAGAAGCTCAGCGACGGCCTCGACTACACCGACCGCAACACCGCATTCATTTTCGGGGACGGCGCCGGCGCCGTGGTGGTGGGCCCGTCGGAGACCAACGACATCAGCCCGGTGGTGTGGGGCTCGGACGGCGAGAAGGGCGACGCCATCCGTCAGACCAAGGACTTCAAGCAGTACGTGGACGAGGTTGACTCGACCGCCGCGTCGCGCAGCGAGGAGGCCGTGGTCCAGCCGTTCCTCACCATGGACGGGTCCAAGGTGTTCCGCTGGGCCGCGGTCCAGGTGTCCAAGGTCTGTGCGCAGACGCTGGAGGCTGCCGGGGTGACAGCCGACCAGATCCAGGCGTTCATCCCCCACCAGGCCAACGGCCGCATCAACTCGGCCATGGCTAAGCACCTCGGACTGCCGGACTCCGTAGCTATCGCCAACGACATCGAGCAGACCGGCAATACCTCGGCCGCCTCGATCCCGCTGGCCATGGAGACCATGCTCCGTGAGGGCCAGGCCAAGCAGGGCGACGTCGCGTTGTGCATCGGCTTCGGCGCAGGCCTGTCCTACGCCGGTCAGGTGGTCCGCCTCCCCGCCGCACCGCCCGCCGACTGACGGCCCCGGCGCGTCCGTCCCGGTCGGCACGGCCTGTATTTCGGGAGGGACGCCCCGTCGGGCATGCTTCCGTGCGAAAGTGATCGGCATGCACACGTCTCACCTGGGCCGTGCACGCCGCCTCGTCGCCGGCGCCGCTACTGCCACCGCCGTTCTGTTGTCCCCGCTGCTGGCCGCTCCTGCCGAAGCCGAGCCCGCTATCCCTGGTCCGAACGCACCGGGGGCGTCCCCGCTCGAGCTCGCCAGCGGATCCGCACAGGCCTTGGGCGACAACATTGCTGGTCAGGTGACCGGTACCGGACTGGGCCCGTCCGTCCTGTCGGGCCCTGGCACCGGGCTGTCGAAGTACGTCGCGCTCGGGGATTCCTTCGCCGCCGTCGGCAGGATCGCGCCCGGCGCGTGGGGCGCCGGTCCTGTCGCATGCGTGCGCACCGACGACGCCTACCCGACCGTCGTTGCTCGCGAGCTGGGTGTGGGAACGTTCGTCAACGCCAGCTGCGGCGGAGCGGTGACCGATGACTTACTGGCCGTCGGGCGGACGGGCGCACCGCCCCAGTTCGACGCCCTGGATGCCGACACCGATCTGGTGTCGATGACCATCGGCGGCAACGACGTCGGCTTCGGCGCCGTGATCGTAGCGTGTGCGCTGCGGCCCAACACCGCGCCGGAATTGCTGCCGCTCGTCGACGGTGCGACCGGGGACCTGTCGAAGGGTTTCGACCCCACAGCGGGTTGCTCGGACGTGATCGACCGCCAGGCCGCCGAGGCGCTTGCGACCCTTGACCAGCGCATGAACGCGGTGTACGCCGGGATCGCCGAGCGTGCGCCGCGGGCCCGCGTCGTGACGGTCGGCTATCTGGCCGCGGTGCCCGAGGACGACGAGATCATCCGGAGCTCCCCGGCGTGCGCTCCGTTCATGAAGATCAGCCAGGAGGAGCGGGCCAAGGTCCGTGGCTTCCAGGACAGCATCAACCGGGTGGTTCGCGCTGCTGCGGAGCGCAACGGGGCCACGGTCGTGATCCCGGACGAGCCGGGCCACTCGATGTGCACCTCCCCCGATACCCGTTGGGTCGACCTCACGGGCCTTGACACCGGCTCGGCACCCGTCCACCCGACGAGTGCCGGTCACGCGCATGTCGCCGACAGGGTGCTCGCCGCGGTAGCGCCCTAACAGATCCAAAAGACGCAGACTACGACACCGGCGGTGTGATACTCGTCACATGCTCACACCTCGTCGCCGCGTTCGCGGTCCCCGCGCCTTCACCACGTCTCTCGCACTTGCTGCGGCGGTCGTCCTCGCCGTATCCCCCGCCGCCGCCGCCCAGTCCACTGCCCAAGCGGACGGTGCGATCGCCGTCAGTTCCCTCAGCTCCACCACGGAGATCCCCGGCAGTGTCGCCGGGTCGCTCGGTTCGCTCGCAGGCCCCGCGTATGCCGAATACGTGGCTCTGGGTGACTCGTACGCGGCATTCGGGGACGACACTAAGCCCGCCGGCGGACCCGCGGGTTGCGCGCGAAGCCTGGCGAACTACCCCCACCAACTCGACGCTAACGCCGCCGTCGGTGCCCTCACCGACGCCACCTGTGGTGGCGCCCAGACGAAGGACATCCTCGTCGAGACCCAGTTCCCGGGTGCGCCGCCCCAGATCGAGTCCCTCGAGGCGGACACCGACCTTGTGACGTTGTCGATCGGCGGTAATGACGTGGGCTTCGGAACCATCGTCGGCTGCATCACCGCCCATCTGCGGCCTGACGGTCCTGCGCAGCCGTTTGACTGCCGCGAGACCATCGGCGGGGCCGTCGCCCAGGACATCGCCTTAGTGTTCGGTGCTGACGGCGCGGTCGATGACGTCTATGCCGCGATCGACGAGGCGTCGCCCAATGCGACCGTTGTCGCGACCCAATACCTGCCGCTCATGCCGGCGGCAAACGACGATGGTTGCTTCTTCACGACCGCGATCGGGCCCGCAAACCTCGAGTGGGCGCGCGAGATCACGAAGGCCATCAACGACGCTGTCGACGCCGCTGCACGGCGCAATGGCCACTTCTCGGTCCTGCCCGTCTCGGATACCGATCGCAGCGGCTGCGCCCCGGTGGACGAGCGGTGGGTTGTGTTCGCTGATGGGTCGCAGAACAATACGGCCGCTTTCCACCCCACTGCCCTCGGCCAGCAGGCTATGGCTGCCGCGATCACCGCAGCGATCTGACCGGGCGGATCTGCCCCGGCTCCACTGACCGGGATCGACACACGCAACTGCCCGCGGCGATACATTCGCCGCGGGCAGCTTTGTTGTCGAGTGTGGGCGTCACCCCTCAAACAGTCCCTGCCCCACGTAGCCACCCTCGGGCGCGCCGGGCGGGAGTGCGAACACCGCGGATCCGATGGGGATCGTCCACGTGTTGAGCGCGTCCTGCTCGGCGAGCCGCTGTTGGACGGGGATGTAGGTGCGGACCGGGTCGGCCTGGTAGGCGGTGAACAGCAGACCGGAGTTGCTGATCTCTCCGCCCTCCGGCGGGTCGTCGTAGTTGTACGGCCGCCGGAGCATTGCCTCACCGCGGTGGCGTTGCCGGGCTCGCGCCATGTGGGATTCCGGGGGAATCACGGGCAGTCCCGTCTTGTCGATCGCGTCGAAGTCGGCCGGGTCGTGCTCGTCCGTGCCGGTCAGCGGGGCGCCGGTGTCGAGTTTCCGTCCGACACTCAGCTCACGTGAGTTGCGGTCGATCTCCTCCCAGGTGTCCATCGTCATCCGGATGCGCCGCAGGACGAGCGAGGAGCCACCTCGCATCCACCGTTGGTCGCTACCGTCGGAGAACAGGACTTGGTCGAAGTCGACGTCGGTCGGCCGTGGGTTTTCGGTGCCATCGATCTGCCCGAACAGGTTGCGTTGGGTCCGCCCACTCGGATCGGTGCCGACGGCCTTGCGGAAGCCCCGCTGCGACCACTTCTGCCGGGCCACCCCGCGCACGCCGGAGGCGAGGATCCTGGAGGCATGGGCGACGATCACTGGGTCGTCGGAGCAGATCTGCAGCAGCAGGTCCCCTTCCGACCACCGGTCCTCGAGCTTGTCGATCTGCGGGAATGCCGGCAGCTGTGCGAGCCACGAGGGCTTTTTGTCCGGCATCCCGATCGCGTCGAACAGCCCGGGGCCGAATCCGATCGTCACTGTGAGCCGTGCGGGATCTTCGGCGAGTTCGGGTTCGAGGTCGGCGAGGCCGCCGAGACCCTGGGTGAGTCGGGCGGCGTCCTGGGACCACGCCCGCAGGACGCCCTGGATCTCGGTGCGGGTCGCCCCCGGTACGATGTCGAATCCCACGAACGCGGCGTGCGATTGCGGTGCCGTGGTGATGCCGGCCTGGTGCGGGCCGTGGAACGGTTCGGTGGCCGCCCCAACGACTCGCGAGTCGGCGACGGTCTTCCAGTCCGCGCCCAGCTCGCCGTCGTCGACGATTCCTCTCCCGACGTATCCCGCAGCGCCGCCGACCGCAGCCCCGCCGACGACGCCGCCACCCACGACGGCCGCGACGCCGCCGGTGAG
Source organism: Dietzia sp. ANT_WB102 (assembly GCF_008369165.1). NCBI lineage: Bacteria > Bacillati > Actinomycetota > Actinomycetes > Mycobacteriales > Dietziaceae > Dietzia > Dietzia sp. ANT_WB102. The sequence goes on along the minus strand of NZ_VOBA01000001.1, from coordinate 1,091,487 downwards.
TACCGACCGCCTGGACAGACCTCGGCGGGCCTGGTCAGCCATCGTGATTCATACCTCCGGTTGTCTCGCCGTGGTCCATTCCGCCGTGACCGCCGCCGACGTACTCTTCCTCGCCGCCCTTGAAGTCGCGGGCGGAGACGGTGATGTCCTGCTCGGCGCCGTCGAACTCGAGCGTCAGCGTGATCTGTTGGCCGGTGGTGATGGGCTTATCGAGCTCCATGAGCATGATGTGGTTTCCGCCGGGTTCCAGGACGAGGTCGCCACCGGCGGGAATGATGAAGCCCTCTTCGCGTTCCTGCATCAGCATTCCGCTGGCGCCGGGGACGGTCTCGTGGAGTTCGGTGCTGCCGCCGAGGTCGCTGTCGACGCCGGTCAGGTGCAGCTCGGTGTCGCCGGGATTGTGGATGGTGCCGAAGACGCCGGACATGTCGGTGTCGGTGGCCTTGGCCCAGCCGTCGTTGAAGGTGACGGTGGTCGTCTCTGTGCCGGTGCTGGCGGTTGCGGTGTCGCCGTCGTCGGTTGCGCAGGCGGCAGTGAGGGCGAGCGCGAGGGCGGAGGCGGCGGCGAAAGCGGCACGGGTGTGGGTACGCATGGCGTGTGAGTCCTTGGTGTGGTGTGTGGGTGATCGCCCGGCAGCGCGGGGCGCGTACCGGTGCGGGAGGTGGTTACACAGCCACGGGCGGCGCGCGGGTTCCCCCGCGGGCCAGGAGGTACCGTCCGCGGGGGGCGTCGGCGTCGTAGGAGGCCAGGAGCCGTGCGACGACGACGAGGTGCGCCACCGCCGGCATGGGCAGGACCCGGGCCGCCAGCCAGGACAGTGCCCCGGAGATGATCGCCACGAGCACGAGCGTGGCGGCGATCGCGGCCATGTGGGCTCCGAGCATCGCCGGGGTGAACAGTGTCCCTGCGGAGGCGCCCGGGCCGAGGCCGACTCCATCCATGGCGGCCCGGACCGCTGCCGGGTCGGCGCTGTGGTGGCCGAGCGCCCCGGCGACATTACCGGCCGCGTGGCCCGCCGCGCCGTGCGTGTGCCCGGAGGCGAGCACGAGGTGGACGAGGCCCTGACCGGCGAGCAGCCCGCCCGCGGCGGTGAGGACCGGTGTCCGGCGGCGGGCATGAGCTGCTGTGACAGCTCCGATGCCGGCGCTCGCGGCCGCCACCATGAGTATTTCGCCCGAGGTGGGTGGGCCGGCGAGTGCGCCGGCGGCAAGTCCGTGGGCGCTGATGCCGAACACTCCGCTGACCAGCGCCACCACGATTCCCACGACCGCGGTCACCGCGGGCGGGACCTCGGCGCGAAGACGGTCAGCGGACATGACTCGATTCTAGATGGGTCCTCGGACAGGACCTATCCGGCGACCGTGCCCTCGGTGGTGGTGGCGATGCGGGCGCGTTCCTCGTCGGCCAGGCCGGCCTCGATCCGGGCGAGCATGTGGGGCCGCATGTCGGGGAGGTTGTCCGCGTCGAACCAGCGGACGTCGGTGTTCTCGCCGTCGGCGGGGTGGGGGTCCCCGTCCAGGTAGGTGCAGGCAAAGGTGTGGTCGATGTACTGCGCCTGGTCGCCGTTGGAGTAGGTGACCATGCGGGAGACGCCGATGGAGGCGACACGGTCGACGCGGATACTCACTGCTGCCTCCTCGAGCGCTTCGCGGACTGCGGTGTCAGCGGGGTGTTCGCCGGGGTCGACGATGCCGGTGACTGGTGTCCACCAGCCATTGTCTGCGCGGCGGACCAGGAGGACGCGGGCTCTCTCGGGGGCCCGGATTACTGCGGTCGCTCCGGCGAGCCACAGCGGAGCAGTCCCGATGTGCTTGCGGAGTTCGATGACGAAGTCGGGGGTGGCCATGTCCGAGAGCGTATCCGTGGCCGAAATGGCGGATCCCCCGCCGACCGTGTGGTCGACGGGGGATCGCAGAAGTGCTATCCGGTCGCTGACTCAGTCAGCGTGGAAGGGGCAGAACCTCAGTTCTGCTGCTCCTCGGGCTCGCACTCATCCTGCTCCATGGAGCCGTTGCTCTTCAGGAAGTCAATGCCCTCCGGCGGGAGGTTGCAGACAATTCCCAGGTTGATCTCGGGGAGCGGCGGGAGGTTGACGCCACCGGAGACGGCAAGGCCGATGCCGATGCTGGCAGCGGCGAGCGAGCCGACAGCCAGGACGGTGCCGGCGTCGGAGCCGGTGGAACCGGGAACGATGATGTCTCCCGAACCGAGGATCAGGTCGCCCGAACCGAGATCCGAAGAGGCCGAGTCAGAACCGGTGTTGGACGAGCCGCCCTCAGACGAGCCACCCTCACTGGAGCCACCCTCGAAGAGGTCGGTCAGCGAACCAAGCGGGCTGTCCTCATTGGACGAGCCACCCTCAGACGAGCCACCCTCAAAAATGCCGGTCAGCGAACCGAAAGTATCGTCCTCCTCCGACGAACCGCCCTCACTGGAGCCACCCTCAGACGAGCCACCCTCGGAGGAACCGCCCTCAGACGAGCCACCCTCGGAGGAACCGCCCTCACTGGAGCCACCCTCACTGGAGCCACCCTCAGACGAACCGCCCTCACTGGAGCCACCCTCAGAGGAACCGCCCTCAGACGAGCCACCCTCGCTGGAGCCACCCTCAGACGAGCCGCCCTCGAAGAGGTCGGTCAGCGAACCAAGCGGGCTGTCCTCATTGGATGAGCCATCCTCAGACGAGCCACCCTCAAAAATGCCGGTCAGTGAACCGAAAGTATCGTCGTCCTCGGACGAACCGCCCTCAGACGAGCCACCCTCAGACGAACCGCCCTCACTGGAACCACCCTCAGAGGAACCGCCCTCAGACGAGCCACCCTCAGAGGAACCGCCCTCAGACGAGCCACCCTCACTGGAGCCACCCTCAGACGAGCCACCCTCACTGGAACCACTCTCGGAGGAACCGCCCTCAGACGAGCCGCCCTCACTGGAACCACCGCCACTGACACCTTCGAGCGAACCGGCTGGGGCGCCTGATTCATCCAGCGAGCCGAGCGCCACGCCGAGGTCAACGCCAATGATGTCGGCTACGTTGAGATTCAGGCCGAGAACCTCACTCTGCGCGCTGGCGACACCCGGCATGGAGCCGAGCGCGAGTCCGGAGGCCGCGATGACGGCGAGCATCCGCTTCGAGTTCTTCATAGGAATTGCCTTCCTGTTGATGTTGACGACCCGGCGACTCGGTCTCTCCCCCTGGCCGCCGGCCCGGCTTGTGGCGTTGACCACTAACCATTGGATCGTGTCGTCACTGTATCGGGCAGATTCCCAGGTTTGTTACAGGAAACTCTTCAATGACACAGCCCACACTCCTCACGAGTCGCATTGGCCTACGCGCAGGCAGGCTCGCTCACCGCTTCCCTGCATCACCCCGCAGCCCCCACCTCGGCTTATGCAGAAACCCGCAGATAAACATCACCTTAGTTAGCTTTCCTAAAATCCTCATCGTGAGCTTGCTCACTTTTTTGTTCAATTAGCAGATCGGCAGCGCGGATCCGACACGGAGTTGCCCCGCGAGAAAAACTTGAGGCTAACCTCGTATTGTTGTCCCCGACTATCAGGAGCGTCATGGCACCGAGCACCACCGGAGTCCTCTTCCCCACCGATTCCTCCGGGAACCGCTCGACCGGCCAACTAGCCAAGCAGGTCGTCGCGGACGCACTCGCCACCGTCGACCCGGCAGCCGCCGAACGCGTCCATCGCATCAAAGACTGGCGCAAGGGTTACATCGAGCCGTTCACCGAACTGGTCAACGTCGGGGTATCCGACCCAACCGCCTGGGACGGCGTCGCGCGGGCCGCACTCGAGTCGCTGCAGTCCCGCATGGTGGGCGTGCACGAAGTAGACGGCCAACCCGTGGAAACCCCGATGTCGGATTACCTCGCCGTCGTCGAACCCCGTTCAACCCCGGGCACCGAGACGATCCAGGGCACCGCGACCCCCGTCCGAGAACTGTCCATCCCCTTCCGCGGCGAAGAACTGACCGGAGAACTCCTCCGGGCCCGCTTGGACAAGTGGGTCGCGGCCGGCGTGATCGAACCGAGCTGCGCCGAGGCCCTCAAGCTCGTGCAAGACAATCCCCAATGGCTTTCCCTGCCCGGCCACGCCATGCTCGTCCTGGGCCTAGGCTCGGAGATGGGACCCGCCCGCCGCCTCCTCAAGTGGGGCGCAGATGTGATGGGCGTCGACCTACCCTCGAGCCCCGCTTGGCAGCGCTTCCGGGCAGCGACCTCGACATTCGCAGGCCGCTTACACATTCCCACCGCGCCCGATAGCCAACCTGGAATCGACCTGTTGACGCAGCTTCCCGAGCTCGCGGCGTGGGCCAGATCCGCGGCCCCGGCCCCACTCACTGTCGGCAGCTACTTCTACGCCGACGGCGGAACCCACGTCCAGCTCTCCTCTGCAGCAGACGCCCTCGTCGTCGACCTCCTGCGCGACAACACCGCCGCCGCGCTCGCCTACCTCGCCACCCCGATGGACACCTTCGTCGTCCCCGAGGACGTCCGTAAGGCCGCCGACGCCGCGCTGGCCTCCCGCAAGGTCACCGACATCAAGCGACTCGTCGGCGCGCTGACCCGCGGCAAGGTTTTCCACCGCAACTACCCCGCCGGCAACGGCCCGGCAGTGCACGACGCCCTCGTCCCCCAGCAGGGTCCCAACTACACCCTCGCCAAGCGCGTCCAGCGCTGGCGCGCCACCACCGCGTTCGCCGACGGCCACACCGTCTCAGTCAACGTCGCCCCAGCCACCGACACCCACTCGGTGACCAAGAACAAGATCCTCGCCAGCACCTACAAGGGCGCCTACGCCTTCGGCATCGAGATCTTCCACCCCGACACCTCGGCCGCCCTGCTCGCCGCGCTAATGGTCCACGACCTCAACGTGGGCCGGCCCCAGGTCGACGTCCAGTGGCAGCACGAGTCATCCGGAGCGGCGTCCGGCGGACTGTGGCGCCAGCCGTATCTACCGCGGACCGCTCTACCGGTAGCCGCGCTGATCGGTACCGTCAAGAGGTAGGAACACCCGCACGGACGTCGACGAACGCCGCCCCGCGCCTAGCCGACACCGAGAGACCTAAGGACGCCGCCATGCCGAACCCCTTCGCCAAGGGCTGGAACTACTTCAAGGCCTCACTGGACAAGAAGGTCGACGACAACGCGGATCCCAAGATCCTCGTCCACCAGGCGATGGCGGGCGCCCGGGAGCAGCACAAGGCGGTCGCCGAACAGGCGGCCGCCGTGATCGGCAACGCCAAGCAGCTCGAGATCGCCATGGGGACCAAGGCCCGGCAACTCGACGAGGTGCAGGGACAGATCCGCCAGACCCTGCAGGCGTCCGAGAAGGCCCGCACCGAGGGCGACACCGCCCGAGCCCAACAGCTTGACGCGCAAGCCGAGCAGCTCGCCGGGCGACTCGTGGCACTGGAGCAGGACCTCGACCACACCAAACAACTGCACGGCCAGGCGGTGCAGGCCGCCGAGCAGGCCAAGCAGGCGGTCTCCGAATCCGAGCGCCGGCTGCGCGAAACCTTGGCGCAGGAGGACCAGCTGCTCCTGCAGGCCACCCAGGCCGAGATGCAACACCGGACCACCGAGTCCATGACCTCACTGCAGGGCGCCGGCGGTGGCAACTCCCCGACCTTCGAAGAGATCCGCGCCAAGATCGAGGGCCGCTACACCACCGCCCTCGGCAAACAGGAGCTCGCCGAGGCGATGGGTGGCCCGTCGACCGCCCAGCTCGACGCCGCCGCGTTGACCCGCGAGTCCGAGGGCAAGAGCAAGCTCGAGCAGATCCGCGCGTCCATGGGCCTGACCTCCGGCTCCGACGCGGGCACCGACCGCCAACTCACCGAGGGAGACGGCCAAACAGACCCGCAGCCGCCCCGGAACCCGGACGAGGCGACCGGCCAGCCGAGACCCGAAGACCCCTCCGGCCCCACCCTGCCCCGCGACACCCGGGAGTAATACCCCGTCATCGAGCCGATCGGTTTATCGTATGCCGGTGCCCAGACTCCGCTCGCAAGTTGCCCTCTCACTTCTGACCCCCGCGCTCGCATCGGTGTTGGTCGGTGTAGCCGCGGCGCCGGCCCTGGCGCAGTCTCTCCCCGCCGGGTCCACCCCGGACGTCGGGTCGGCGATGGAGTCGATCGGCGGCAGCGTCGACCCGTCGAGCGCGGCCGCGGGCGCGGCGACGATCGGTTCCACCGGATCCACCGGCACGGAGTCGCTGACCGGCTCGGGCACCCTCCCGCCACTGGGGACCGGCTCGCAGAACACCGCCGCCACCCCGCCGATCGGCATGGAGTCCGAGCCCGTCGCTGTCAGCGAGGTGCGGCGCGTGGATGTTGGCGACCGCCTGGTGGCCGGCGGCGACTCCCGCTTCGAGCGCTGGTGGGTGGCGTCGAAGTCGATGAACCGTGTACTGCCCGTGGAGATCTGGCGCCCGGCCACCGACGCGCCTGCACCGATGCTGTACCTCCTCGACGGCGTGGACTCCCCTTCCCCGAGCGGGTGGCTCCTGCCCGGCAACGTCCAGAACACCTTCGCCGGCGAGCACGTCACCCTGGTCATGCCGACCCGCGCAGACGGCTCCCTGCACGCCGACTGGCAGCGCGATGACCCAGTCCTGAGCCGCAACAAGTGGCAGACCTTCCTCACCGAGGAGCTCCCGCCGCTGCTGGAGGCCGGCGACATCCCGTTCAACGGCAAACGCGGCATGGCCGGTCTGTCGATGGGCGCCGCCAGCGCCGTGACGATCGCCGAACTGCGCCCCGATCTGTACGAGGCCGTGGGCGCGATCGCCGGCTGCTACTCCGCGCGCGACGACCTCGGGTTCGTCCTCGCCAAGATCGTCGCCGAGACGCGCGGCGGCAACATCGCCAACATGTGGGGTCCGCGCACCGACCCCGCCTACCGGGACAACGATGGGCTGCTCCACGCCGAGAAGCTGCGCGACAAGGCCCTCTACTTCGCCACCGCCACCGGCCAGCCAGACGCCACCGAATGGGACCGCAACGGCCACGATCTGCTGCGGTTCACCCAGGGCACGGGGCTCGAGATCGCGACCCACGCGTGCACCGTGGAAATGGACCAGCGGCTCGACGAGCTCGGCATCGACGCCCGAGTCGACTACCTGCCCACCGGCATACACAACTGGGATAATTTCGGTCGGTTCATCGCACCGATGCGCGATACCCTGATGCCAGCGCTGCGCTGACCGCTGCGTCCTCGACTTGAGGAGATGCCATGACCTCCACACCCACGGCCTCCGGATACCTCGCCCCTTCGGGTGCCGTGGTGTTCTCCCGGCGACTGCCCATGTCCCGCGAGGCGGCGTGGTCGGCCATCACCGATCCGGCCCGCACGGTGCGGTGGATCGGCTCGTGGTCCGGCGACCCCGAGTCGGGCAGCATCGAGATGACGATGTCAGCCGAAGAGGGCGCGCCCGCCGAGTCGGTGGAGGTGCTGCGGTGCGAGGCGCCGAGCCTCGTCGTCGTCAGGATCGGTTCGGGCGGCTGGGTGGTCACCGTGCGGATCGAGGGCGACGACAACGAGGCCACCGTCTCCCTGGAACAGGACATCGCGGACGCCCAGTCCGCGTCCGACATCGGTCCAGGTTGGGACTTTTACATGGACCGATTGGTCGAGGCCGAGGCGGGCCGGGATCCGGGCGCTCTCCGTTTCTCCCCCGACTACCACCCCGCGCTGGCCGGCCACTACCGGGCGCTGCTGGGTGGCTGAATCGGTCAGCTCCGTCTCTCCTACCACCCCTGTCGACAGCCACGGATTTCGGGAACATTTCCGCAGGTAGAGCGACTGTGTCGGACCGTCTTGCTAGCGTTTACTCTATCGAACACATGAGCGAGCGGCGGTGGCGGGAGCCGGGCCCGCAGGCGGGAGGGGACGGTACATGGACACCGAGCACACCGAGCCCAGCGGCGACAGTGCCAGCATCGCGGCCGCCAGCGCCGTCGCCCTGGAGGCGCTGTACACCCAGAACCGGGCCGCCGCGGCGCGGCTGCGGGCCTGCCACCAGCTGTGGGCCACGTGCCGCGACGCACAGGAGCTACGCGACATCGCCGCCGGCTACGGTCCGGGCCTTCACCAGCGCCCCGAACACGCCGTGATCGACCCCCTCGACATCGCCAGCGACCAGATCGTCGCCGTCTACGGAGTCCACCGCACCCGGGCCCGCAGCCTGCTCACCCAGGCCATCACCCTGGTCACTAGATTCGGCGCTCTTGTCGAGGCCATGGAAACCGGCCGACTCGACGAGGACACCGCCATCCTGCTCGCCCGCCGCATGCGCACCGTGGACAGCCTGCACCGCGACGATGTCCAACGCGACGTCCTCGACTGGCTCCTAGCCGCCATCGCCGCTGGCATCCGCCCCGGACGCGAGGCGATCCTGTCCAGGACCGACCGCATCATCGCCGCCCACGACCCTGCAGGAGTGCGCCTGCGCCGGGCCGCCGCCGTGCGCGAGCGTCGCATACGCCTACGCCGAGGCCTCGACGGCATGGCCGACCTCCACGCCCACCTCACCGCCGCCGAAGCCACCACCATCCACGCCATCCTGCACAAGGCCGCCACCAAGCAACAGCGACACGACACCCAGACCCGCCTCGAGACCACCCGCCAACACGGCGCCGAAAGTCTTGATACCGAATACATCCGCAGCATGGACGAACTCCGCGCCGACGCCCTCGTCGCCGCCTTCCTCGACCCCACCCCAGGACCGGGCGCGAGCCGCAGCCCACTGGCCACCCAGATCCGGCCCACTATCACCGTGCTCGCACCCCTGGGCCCCGACGGCGAACCCGAGGTCTACCTCCCCCGCGGCGGCCCGGCCACCATCGACGCCCTCATCGAACTACTCTCCCGCAGCATCGGCGCCACCGTCACCGTCCCCGACACCCACCCCGGTACCGCCGACACCCCCCACGGCGCCCCTCGCTACCGCCCCAGCGCCGCACTGGCCCACCGCATCCGCCTGCGCGACGGCACCTGCCGCCACCCCGGATGCTCCGTCCCCGCCGAGGCCTGCGACATCGACCACGTCCGCCCATTCGACCACACCAACCCCACCGCCGGCGGCCTCACCACCGAGGGCAACCTCATGTGCCTATGCCGGCAACACCACCGCTTCAAAACCTTCCACGGCTGGCGCTACCACCTCAACCCTGACGCCACCCTGACCGTCACCACCGACACCGGCCACACCATCACCACCAACCCCGACGGCCCCCTGGCCCGCTGGCGTCACCACACCACCAGCTCCCCAGACACCGACCCCAACATCCCGCCCCCACGACGCCCCTGGCTCAACCCCCATCCACACAGCACCCACTGGCACCGCCGAGCCCAACGCCTCGCCGCCGAACGCAAAGCCAACGCCACACCACCACCCGCCACCAACCCCGACCCCGACCCGCCGCCGTTCTGACGGGAACGGAGCCGAGTCAGCGTTGCTTGAGTAGGACCGCCCTGATCCCCTCGTGGAATCCGTCGCGCAGGCGCACTCGCTGAGCTTCTGTCAGTGTGAACTCGTTGAGCATCTGACAGGCGAACTGCAGTAGTGGGCGGTCAATCACAGGGGGCAGCACGCCGCCCGACAGAAGGTGCGCCTGGTCCCGCTGCTCATCGGTAGCGGCCCGCTCGTACCACCACGCGGCGTACTGCTGACCCACGTCAAAGGGCGTCTGCTCGCCGGAGGAGGTCCAGACCTCGTTGGGCAGCGGCACGAACTTCGACCGCAGCGGGCGACGATGAGGAGCCATCATCGACGGGTTCGGCCGGGACGAATTATCAGTCTGAGCCCCCGTGTCCGAGGACGCGGGGGCCTCGGGCACCGAGCCAGGCTGAAGCGCGCGTTCGGCCTCGCCACCCTTCTCGCTCCCACCGGCCTGCTCGTCGTGCCCAGCCTGCTTGGCCAACTGAGCAGGCGACGGCGCCGATGCCTGCTTGGGTGCCGGTGTGGGTGCCGGTGTGGGTGTTGGCGCCCCCGCGCGGTCCGTAGTGCGAAGCGATTCGTCCGCAGTGGCCGCGGGATCCGCGGGGGCCACGGGATCCGCCGTGGTCGCGGGTTCCGCCGCATCCGATGTGTGCTGCTCGGACTCGACCCGTGCGGCACACTCCTGCTCGTCCGCGGCCAGTTCCTCCGCGTCGGCGACACGCTCCTCCTCGGCGGCGGTGAGGCGGGTTTCGTCAGCAACAGATGCAGCCGAGGCGCGGTCTGAACGTAGCACCACGTCGGCCATGCCCACCGCTTCCTCGGGTTCCGTCTCGTTTGCGTCCTCCCCGGGGTTGACCGGGGGCACCGTCGGGGTGCGGACCTTCGGGGGAATGGGTCCCTCCAGAACCCTGATCTGCATCGCGTCATGGAAATCAGTGCGGGGATCGAGCACGGTCGTGGTGTCGCAGGCGTGACGTAGCGCCGAGGAAATCGAATCCCACCCGAAGCCCACGAGGTGCATGCGGACACCGGCGTCCACGGCGACCCGCACCCCGGGGATCATGTCCGCATCCCCGGTCACCAGGACCATGTCCGAACAATGCCCCTTGTAGGCGGCCTGGATCATGTCCGCCACGAGGAGCGTGTCGACGGCCTTCTGGGTCCGGCGCTCGCCCCACTCGATCAACTGGCCGGCGCGCAGCTGCACGCCTTCGATAACGCGAAGAGTGCGCTGATAACGGTGGGGACCAGAATCCGGGATGCCGTCGTACCAGTTCTGGCGCTGGACCGGCTGGTCCACCAGACCGTGAGCTACATGGTCTAAACGGTGCACAACCGTGGCAAGCGATATCTCTAGCTGGCCGCGCGCACCCTCCTCCCAAGAATTGTAAAAACTAGCCAGTAGATACGACGTATCCACGAGGACCAGAGTCCGTTCAAGCATGATGATCACTACCTGTTCTGTTTGTTTACGTTGACTTCCAGCATGCCGCAGGGCGAGCGGCCCCGCAGGGCCCGCCGCCGAACACCGTCAGGAGCACCGATGTCGCACCCCGCCCCCACCCACGCCGATCTCAGCGGAAGGGTCGTGCTGGTCACCGGCGCCGCGCGCGGCCAGGGCCGAGCCCACTGCGAGGCGTTCGCCGCAGCCGGCTGCGACGTAATCGCCCTGGACCTGTGCCGGGACATCGACACCGTCCCGTATCCGATGGCAGATCCAGAGGACCTCGAGGCCACCGCCGAGGCCGTGCGTGCGCTCGGCCGCCGCTGCATCACCGGCGAGGTGGACGTCCGCGACCTCCCCGGGATGCGGGACGCCGTCGACGCGGCGGTCGCCGAGCTGGGCGGCCTCGACTTCGTCATCGCCAACGCCGGCGTCTCGCCGCAGCCCGCCCCGTCGTGGGAGCGCAGCGAAGAGGAATGGGATACCACGCTCGACATCAACCTCAAGGGCACCTGGGTGACGACGACCGTCGCGATCCCCCACATCCTGTCGACAGGACGCGGCGGGTCGGTGGTACTCGTCAGCTCGATGGTCGGCCTACGTGGCGGCTCGTTCACCGCCAGCTACGGCACATCCAAGTGGGGCGTACGCGGACTCGCCAAGGCACTAGCCGGGGAGCTGGGCTTCTCGAACGTCCGGTGCAACTCGATCCACCCCGGCAACGTACGCACGCCGATGATCGACAATCCATCGATGATCGCGATGATGACCGGCGGCGAGGGGACCACGCTGGAGGACACGGCGGAGACGTTCAGCAGCATGACGCAGATGCCCCAGCCGTGGGTCGAGCCGTCTGCCATCGCATCCATGGCCGTCTACCTGTGCAGTGACGCCGGTGCCGGGATCACCGGGGCGTCCATCCCCATCGACCTTGGCGGCAGCGAGAAGTTCGGACGCTGAGCCGGACGGTATAGCCGAACCCAGACGACACCGGCCCGCTCCTCAGACGAGGAGCGGGCCGGTGCGGTGCGGGCCGGGCGGTGGCCCGGCGTCTCGAATCAGAGAGCCTCGGGCTTGTTCGGACGCGGCACACTGAGGGTCGAGCCGGTGGCGCTCCACACCAGCGACCAGAAAATGTCGACGACGGGCTGGATCGCCCGAAGAAAAATGTCGTTGGCGTTGCTCATTGTGTGTGTCCCCTCGTATGTCTTGCTACTGCGTACTGAGTCGTACCGCTGTGTCTGTCATTCAGTCTTGTTCCCTCAAGACGACCACTATGTCGTCACGAACCCGCTCGACGTTACACAACCGTGATATCTAGCACGACACCGTCGCCTTCCGGCGCACGCCAGAACCACCCCGGCCCCCCGCGAACGGTCCCGGCCGCGCCCGTCGAGCGCATCGGGCCACCGATCAATCCGACATCAAATATGTGACCCACGCAACCGAATCTACCTACGCGACCGTAAGTTACGGTACCGTAGCTTTATGGCAATCACGGACATCCCGGAATTCGCACACCTCACCGAGGACGACATCGAGGCTCTCGGCACAGAGCTCGAGCAGATCCGCCAGGACATCATCGGCTCACTCGGCGAGCGAGACGCCGCCTATATCCACAACACAATCCGCTTCCAGCGCGGACTCGAGATCGCGTCCCGTGGACTACTGCTCGTGGGCTCGCGAAACCGCACAGCCTGGGCACTCGGAGCCGGCGCGCTGGGCGTGTCCAAGATCATCGAGAACATGGAGCTCGGCCACAACATCATGCACGGCCAGTGGGACTGGATGAACGATCCGGAGATCCACTCCACCACGTGGGAGTGGGACATCGTCGGGACGGCCGAGCACTGGAAGCAGACCCACAATTACATCCATCACAAGTACACGAACATCGTCGGCATGGACGACGACGTGGGGTACGGCCTCCTGCGGGTGACGCGTGACCAGCGCTGGTCGCCGTTCTTCTACGGAAACGTCGCCTACAACACGATTCTTGCGCTGATGTTCCAGTGGGGCGTCGGCATCCAGCACCTCGAGCTGGGCAAGATGGCCAAGGGTCGCGACGACCGCCCCGAGACCAAGCGCAAGATCGCGAAGTTCGCCAAGAAGGCGTCGCGCCAGCTACTCAAGGACTACGTCCTCTACCCGGCCCTGTCAGGCCCAGGGTGGAAATCCACTGCCAAGGCGAATCTCGTCGCGAACGGGATCCGCAACGTGTGGACGAACGCAGTGATCTTCTGCGGCCACTTCCCCGACGGCGCGGAGAAGTTCACCAAGAAGGCCGTGGAGGAGGAGACGAAAGCCGAGTGGTATCTGCGGCAGATGCTGGGCTCGGCCAACATCACTGGGGGACCGGTCATCGACTTCATGTCGGGAAACCTCTCGTACCAGATCGAGCACCACATCTACCCAGACATGGCGAGCAATCGTCTGGCAGAGGCGTCGATCCGCGTGCGTGAGGTGTGCCGCAAGTACGATCTTCCCTACGTCGCCGGCCCGCTGCCTGTGCAGTACCTCAAGACCTGGCGCACCATTGCCAAGCTGTCCCTGCCCAACCACATGCTCCGCGACACCGCTGACGATGCGCCGGAGACCCACTCCGAGCAGATGTTCGCCGACCTGCCCAAGCCCCTGCCGGCCACCAACGGCCAGCGGGCGGGCCTGAAGACCGCGCTCAAGCACCATCGTGCCAACCGGCGGGCCCGGAAGGTCGCCGCCTGACCAACGGCCTCCGAATCGACGCCACGGACGCCACGACGCCCCGGCACCGGACAACGGTGCCGGGGCGTCCGTGATTCCGTCGCCCACGATCCCGTACGGCGATAGGCTGACGCTCGAGTCGGCGGGACCCGTCGACCTCCCGGCACTACAGCGGTCGAGCCGAATGCCTGGTGGAAAACGACGACGGGAGCCCACATGGAGGACCGGCGCATGCTCATCGCCGATTCCGCGATCGAGGTCGTGGCGAGGGACGGTGTCCGCGCGCTAACCCACCGCGCCGTGGATTCGGAGGCTGGCCTGCCCTCGGGCTCCACCTCCTACTACTGCCGTACCCGCGCGCAGCTCCTGGCACTCACCGTCGATCGACTCACGTCGCTGCTGCGGGGGTTCGTCGAGGTCTCGGGAATCCAGGAACTGGCGTCCTCCGACGCCGACGACGTGCTGGCGATGCTCACGCGCATGGTCGACGGGCTGCTGGCCGACTACCGCGGCGAGCTGGCCGCCAGGTCGGCGTTGATCGTCGAACTCGCCGGCAAAGCGGACACCACAGACCTCGTCGCCGCCCTGCTCGACCCGAGCGACCTCGTCGGCGCGCTCGACGCCGCCGGGCTACGGGACCCGGCGACCGCCGCTGTCGACCTGTTGACCGTGTACGAGGGCCTGCTGTGGGAACGCACGGTCGGCCGCCTCGCCGACACCGAAATTGACGAGAAGCACGACGCCGACATGCTGGGAGCGGTGCTCGCCCGACACGAACACCGCGGACCCCGCAACCTCTTCGGCCGGCGCCGCTAGTCCGAGATCGCCTCGAGCGGGCCGGTCTTGGCGGCCCGGTGCGCGGGCCACAGCGACGCGAGCACCCCGACGACGGCCGACGACGCCAGCACCACACCGATGCTGCCCCATGGGATCGTCGTCTCGGTCAGACCGCTGTCGGCGAGCACCGTGACAAACGCCCAGCCCAGGTAGACGCCCACGGCTGCGCCGACCAACGCGCCGAACACGGCGATCTGCGTGGACTCGAGGTTGATCGTGCGGCGGACCTGCGAGCGTTGCATACCCACCGCGCGGAGCATGCCAATCTCGGTACGACGTTCGATCACCGACAGGGCGAGGGTGTTGACGATGCCAAGTACCGCGATCACGAGGGCCAACCCGAGCAGCGCGTAGATGATCGTCAGCAACTGGTCGATGCCGCCGGTCTGGGTGTCGATGTACTGCTGCTTGCTCTGCACCGTGGCGATGGGGATTCCGACGAGGTCGTCGGTCACCGCCGCGAGGACCTCATCCTGGCTGACTCCATCGGCCGCCGAGACGAGCACCGTGAAGGTCGACCGGAGGTTCTCCGGCACCAGGCGCTCGTAGACGTCCATCCCGGTAAAGAACGGCCCGAGGACCTGGGAGTCCTCATAGACCCCGGTGACCCGCAGGGTGCTCTCGCTGCCGTCGGGTCCGATGAGCGGGACGGCCGCGCCCATCGACCAGCCGCGGTCTCTGGCTACCGTCCGGGATACGACGAGCGAGTCGGGACCCGGGTCGATCGAGCCGTCGATCACGGTGGCGTCGATCATCTCGTCGACGGGGCCGCCCGCGGCGGTCACTGCCTGTGGTTCCCCGGCGAGCTGGCCGAACGCGAACGCCAGCCAGGCCACGTTTCCGACCTCATCGAGGCCCGCGATCTGCTTCTCGATTCCGCCGGGCAGCGGGGTAGGCGGCCCCTGGGAGGCAACGCCCTGGACCACGACGTCGGCGTTAATGTCCTGGTTTATGACGCCGCTGATGCTCTCCTTGGTGGTGGCACCGAGGGTGCCGAACGCCGCCACCAGGGTCAGTCCGAGTGTCAGTGCGAAGGCGGTCGCGGCAGTCCGGCGGGTGTTGCGCCCGGCATTGGTGGCGGCGAGTTTGCCTACCGCACCGAACGGTGCGCCGATCACCCTTCCGATGCCGCCGGCGATGGGTTTGGCCAGCGCGGGCATCACCAGGAAACTGCCGATGATCAGCGCGGCAGCGCCAACTCCGACGGTGATCGCGCCGTCCCGGGTGGTGTCTTGCCACGTGCCGATCAGCGCCAGCATGAGGCCGCTCACCACGGCGAAGAGCCCGACCGAGGTGCGCCAGCCGCCACCGGCCTCGGTGGACACCGAGCCGACGCGCATGCCCTGGACCGGGGCGACACGTCCGGCGCGCCGGGCGGGCGCCCAGGCGGAGAAGACGGTGACGACGAAGCCCAGCACGAGCGGGGTGATGATCGACATCGGCGTGAGCGCGAGGGCCCCGGACGGGATGCCCAGGTCGAATGCGTCGAGCACCACGAAGATCAGCTGGGCCAGGCCGAAGCCCGCCACCACGCCGATGGCGGAGCCGACGAGCCCGGTGACGGCGGCCTCGGCCATCACCGAGCGGGTGAGCTGCCCGCGGGACGCCCCGATCGCTCGCAGCAGTGCGAGTTCCCGCAGCCGCTGGGCGACGAGCATGGAGAAGGTGTTGTAGATGATGAACGTGCCGACCAGCAGGGCGATCAGGCCGAACGCGACGAAGAAGTAGTTGACGAAGTCGAGGACGGTCGACAACTGCCCGGATAGCCGTTCCTTGACCTCGTCGCCGGTGCTGACGCTGTACTGGGGAAATTCGGCCGCGATAGCGTCGCGAACCTCTTCCTGGCTCACGCCCGGTGCGGCGCGAACGGAGATCTTGGAGGCGTTCTCGCCGTCGGTGAACAGGGCCCGGGCGCGGTCGGAGGAGAACGCGACGCCCACGTATCCACCGACGTCGGTCTCACTGGAGTAGGCGCCGACGACGGTGACCTCGAGCATGCCCTGCCCGGGGGTGTAGACCTCGGCGGTGCCTCCGATGGACAGTCCGGACTTGGCGAGCACGGTTTCGGGCAGGACGACCTCGTTGTCGGCGACAGGGGCGCGACCGTCGGTGATCCAGTCGCTGTTGCCGACCGAGCGCTCGGGATCGACCCAGGCCAGGCCCTCCGACGGGGCCCCGCCGGACTGGTACGGCGTGCCGTCTGCGTTGAACAACACCACGGTGCCGGAGATGCCCGGAGTGGCCGCCTCGACGCCCGGCAGCGCAAGTACTTGTTCGGCCACCCCGAACGGCACCCCGGCCCCGCGCGGGTCCTCGGGTTCGATCATCGCGGCGAGGTCCTCGGTGTCCTGGTTGAGCAGCCCGTCGAACGTGCTTTTCAGGGTGGAGGTGAACACGAGCGAGCCGGTGACGAACGCGGTGCCCAGCACCACGGCCAGTACCGACAGCACTAGGCGGAGCTTGTTCGCGGCGATGTTGCGCAAAGAGACCCGCAGCATCGGCCGCGTGTGGCGAGGGGCGGAGGCGTGCCTGGGCGCCATCATCGCTCCTCGAGGGCGCCCATGGCGGACAGGATCTCGTCGGCTGTGGGGCGCTCGAGCTCGCGGACGACCCGGCCGTCGGCGAGCAGCAGCACGCGATCGGCGTAGGTGGCGGCGCGCGGGTCATGGGTGACGATGACCACGGTCTGCCCGAAGTCGTCCGCGGCGCTGCGCAGGATGGACAGCACCTCGGCGGACGAGGTGGAGTCGAGGTTGCCGGTGGGCTCATCTCCGAACAGGATGTCGGGTCGACCGACCAGCGCGCGGGCGCACGCGACGCGCTGCTGTTGCCCGCCGGACAGCTCGGACGGGCGGTGCGAGAGCCTGTCACCGATCCCCAGCCTGCCGATGACCTCGTCGAACCACGCGCGGTCGATGGGGTGACCGGCGATGTCCTGGGGCAGGGTGATGTTCTCCTCGGCCGTCAGGGTCGGGACGAGATTGAAGGACTGGAACACGAAGCCGATCCGGTCGCGCCGCAGGGCGGTGAGTTCTTTGTCCGCCAGCCCCACGATCTCGGTGTCGCCGATGCGCACCGAGCCGGAGGTCGGCCGGTCCAGGCCGGCCATGCAGTGCATGAGTGTCGACTTGCCCGAGCCGGAGGGGCCCATGATCGCGGTGAACCGCCCGCGTTCGAAGGTCGCGCTGACGTGGTCGAGGGCGCGGACCTCGGTCTCACCCTCCCCGTAAGTCATGACGAGGTCGGTGGCGACGGCGGCTGCGGAGTCCGGCGCGCCGGCGTGCTGGTGGGTCTCGGCCTGGGTGGTCATGTGCTCCCTCGGATCATGGTGGTCAACCTAAAGCTTGCAGGAATTCGGAGCGGATGCCGATAGGGGATTGCCCGGATGTTCACAGATCGTTCGCACCGGGCCAGGCGTCGAGGGTCCGCCGGGTCGTGAAGCGGCGTTCCTCGCCGGAAACGGGGTCGGTGAAGGCGATCGACGAGGCCAGCAACTGCAGGGGGGCCGAGTAGTCGCCGGGGGTCACGTCGAGCACGCGGGGGTAGAGGTCGTCGTCGAGGATCGGGGTTCCGAGTGCGTTCATGTGCACGCGCAGTTGGTGGGTGCGGCCGGTGGTGGGTTCGAGCCGGTAGAGCCCGATCCGCGAAGCCCCGGTACCGCGGGTGTCCAGGAGTGTGATCCGGGTGTGGGCGTCGGGCTCGCCGTCGACCTCGGCCGCCTGGAGGGTGCCGCGGGTCTTGACGATGCGGCTGGAACGCTCCTGGACGTCGGGGGTCCCGTCGGGGGCGGCGGCGACCGCCAGGTAGGTCTTGGTGACCCGGCGGGCGGCGAAGAGTTCCTGGTAGGCGCCGCGGTGTGAGGGGTCGACGGTGAACACCAGGACCCCGGCGGTGAGCCGGTCGAGGCGGTGGGCGGGCGCCAGGTCGTCCAGCGCGAGGTCGCGCCGGAGCCGGACGAGCGCGGTCTCGGTGACGTGGCCCGCGCGGGGGGTGGTGGCGAGGAAGTGGGGCTTGTCGACGACGACGAGGCGGTCGTCGCAGTGCAGGACCTCGATCTCGAACGGGACAGGGATCTCGGGCTCGGGCGTCCGGTACATCCACACGTCCATGCCCCGGTGCCGCCGGGTCGCTGGGGTCACCGGCGCCCCGTCGGCGGTGACGACCTGCCCGGCCTCGAGGGCCGCGGAGAGTTCCGTGAGCCGGTCGGGGAACCGTCGGCGCAGCTCCTCGACGATGCTGCGGGGCCCCTGCCCGGGGTCGGCCAGCCGGATCCGGACCGGGTCGACCCCGTCCCGCAGTGGCAGTGGCCGCCCGCGACGTCTGGAACTGGACATGTCCACGAGCCTAGTCGCTGAGCTACACTCACTCCCGCCTCATCTGTCCCTCTCGCCACTCTGGGGGACAATCATTTCGAGAACTCGGGAGCACTCATGATCGACGCAGTCGTCGACTTCTTCCTCTTCGGGCCCGGCCGCGCCATCCTCCCGGCGTTCCAGGGCAGCTTCAACCTGGCGTACCCGCCCAACGCGCCCTTTCCGGACCAGCTCTAAAACCGCCGACCTGTGTCACACCCCGGCGGTAGGGTCGGAGCCATGGCTTCTTTAGAGAACACTGTCGTCGTCGGTGTAGATGGCTCCGCTGCTGCCCTCGGCGCGGTGGTGTACGCCGCCACCACCGCCTCCGCCCGGCGCATCCCGCTACTGCTCGTGACCAGTTACACGATGCCGGCCGCGATGTTCGCCGAGGGGATGATCCCGCCTCAGTCCGTCTACGACGAGCTCGAGCGCGAGTGTCATCCCATCATCGAGAAGGCCAGGGAGACTGCGGCCAAGGTCGCGCCTGGCATCGAGGTGTCGCACGCGATCGTGGAGGGCAACCCCGCGCAGGTACTCATCGACTACTCCCGCAAGGCCAAACTCATCGTCCTGGGCTCCCGCGGTCTGGGTGGCATCAAGGGCATGGTGCTCGGTTCGGTCTCGGCCTCGGTCGCCAGTCACGCGTTCTGCCCAGTCGTGGTGACCCGCGAGGACACGGACGACCCTGCACGGACCGGTCCGGTAGTGGTGGGCATCGACGGGTCGGAGATCAGCGCCAAGGCCACCGAATGGGCGTTCGCCGAGGCCTCCGCCCGCGCCACCCCCCTCATCGCCGTACACACCTGGATGGATCCGCAGGTCCAGGCTGCGGCAGCGGGGATCTCCCTCACCGATGAGGACTGGAAACAGCTCGAGCAGCAGCAGCTCCAGACGCTGTCGGAACGGTTGGCGGGGTTCTCCGCCCGCTACCCCGATGTCGAGGTGCAGAGAGTCGTGACCCGCGACCGCGCGGTCAGGGCACTGGTCGAGCAGTCGGAGAACGCCCAGCTCGTCGTCGTTGGTTCCCACGGGCGGGGCGGATTCGTGGGCATGGTCCTCGGTTCCACCTCCCGCGCACTCCTGCAGGCGGCGCCGTGCCCGGTGATGGTCGTCCGTCCGGAATCGCACTCATGAGCGCTTCGGAGAACGTTCGGGTCCGGCGCGATGCCGCGGCCGGGCGTTTCGAGATCCTCGTGGACGAGGTCGTGGCGGGCTACACCGATTACTCCGACGGCACCGATGGTGTTCGGGAGTTCCCCCACACAGTGGTCGCCTCCGAGTTCGGCGGGCGAGGACTCGCCGGGAAACTGGTCGGCGAGGCACTACAGGTGACGAAGGACGAGGGCCTGCGCGTTCGCCCGTCGTGCTCGTTCGTCGCGGGATACATCGACAAACACCCCGGCTCCGCCGAGGTCGCCTGATCGAGCCCCTACCAACATCCGGATAGTCACGGGCCGGTAACGAGTGGGCGACGGTTGACGGCGCGCCGCGGGCCAACGGGAATATTCGTGTCGCCATCGTGTTTACCTGAGAGAGCGGCCCGTCCCGGGCCGAGTATCACTCTCGGGAAAGGACAACCACAATGCTGTGGAGCATCATCTCCTGGATCATCGTTGGTGGCCTGGCTGGCTGGATCGCCTCTATGATCATGGGCAAGAACGCGCAGATGGGCGCGGTCGCCAATATCCTGTCAGGTATCATCGGCGCCTTCGTCGTGGGCCTCATCGTCTCGCTGATCACCGGAGGCGGTGGCATGCCGGAGGCCTTCTCCATCTGGGGCTTCGTCGCGGCCATCATCGGCGCGTGCCTGCTCATCTTCATCGTCTCTGCCGTGCGTGGGCGCGGACGCACCAGGGTCTGACCTACCCCCTACCCGTACTCACTGGCCGGCCCGGTCCCCATGCGGGGGCCGGGCCGGCCGCGTAAAGAACCACGATTGAATGGAGCACCCGATGGGACTGTTCGACAAGGCCAAGGACCTCGCACGCAAGAATCCGGACAAGGTGGAGTCGGCTCTGGACAAGGTTGGCGACGCGTTCGACAAGCACACCGGCGGTAAGCACGCCAAGCACACAGACACCGCCCAGCAGAAGGCCGGCGAGTTCCTCACCGGCCGCACCGCGGACGCGCCCGGCGCGCCTGATGCCCCGGGCGGCACCCCCGGCCCGGCCACCACCCCGCACGATGGTCCGTCCACCGAGGGCCGGCCACCGGCCTGACGTGGCGCACCCCGGCCACCGTCGTGTCGACGGTCACTGCCGATAGGCTGTCACACGTGACGAGCACACGGTCGACCAAGCCCGGGCCGCGGGAGCGGCTTCTGGCGACGGCGACCCGTCTGTTCTCCTCCGACGGGATCCGGGCGGTGGGCATCGACCGGATTCTGCGGGAGGCCGGGGTGGCCAAGGCCAGCCTTTACAACACCTACGGCTCCAAGGACGAACTCGTCGTGGCCTATCTGCGCTCGGTGGGCCAGCGGGACCGCGAACTGTGGCGCCGCCGCGCAGACCTCGCCCCGGACTCACGGGGGCGCATCCTCGCACTCTTCGACATCGTCCGCGAGCAGGTCGAGCCTGCAATGCCCGGTTCGTGCCACCTGGCGGCGGCGATCGAATTCCCCAGCCCGACGACAGACGGCGAACGCGCCATCCGCGCCGCCGTGGCCGATCAACGGCAGTGGGTCGCCGAGACGCTGCACTCCGAGCTCGCCGGGATGGGCTTGCAGGACCCAGAGAACATCTCCGACCTGGCCGACCGGCTGGCGCTCCTCCACGACGGCTCGGTCACGGCCGCGATGCTCGGCGAGGTCCGGACCACAGCGATGACCGCCCGCAGCATGGCCGAGCTCATCCTGGGGATGATCACCGACCCGACGTGAGCCCCTCCACGGACAGCACCACGGAAGGCACCGCCCGTGGCGGGCCGGTCAGTCCGCGACCCGGGGCCCGACGAGCTCGGCAATCTGCTGAACGGTGACCGAATCCTCCTGCGTGGACTGCACAGCCAACACCTGCGCGCCGCGGGCCAGCACCAGTAGGGAACCGCCCGGGCCTCCAGTGCGGCCGCCACTCCAGCCGCCCTCCGCTTCCGAGGGATCGGACTCACCCGCGGGCGCCGACTCCTCCACCAACTCCGCCGCTCGCTCCGCGGAGGCGACCGAATACACGGTGGTCGTGAGCTGCACGGCCCCCTCGGCGTCGTAGAAGAAGCAGGCCGCAGGGTCCACGCCGTCGTCGATCCGCACGTCGGTGGCGGGCACACCGTTCAGTCGCGACACTTCCTCGGCGGACAGATACGGGCACTCGGCATCCGCTACCGGATCGACCCGCGGCAGTTCGGGCTCTGTGGCCTCGGGCGGGGCGGTTCTGATGGTGCCCATCTCCGCCGCGGGCTCGGAGGCTCCGCCGCAACCGGCGAGCGCACCGACCAGGACCGCGGACACCGTGGCGAGAACTGGGGAGACGGATCTACGCATGCGGCCAGGATAGATGCCGGACCGGTCGGTAATGTTGGCAGCAGTGACGACGTAGACGAGAGCCGGACACGGTGTGGTCCCCGGGAGGTGGGCGATGGGCGCGGGCTACCGCCGACGGGACCTGCGCAAGGCCATCTCCGCAGCCGCCGTCGACCTGGTCATCGAGCGCGGACTCGACGCGGTGACGGTCGACGAGATCGCCAAGGCTGCCAGCGTGTCGAGGCGGACGTTCTTCAACTATTTCCCGTCCAAGGCCGCCGCCTGCATCCCGGACACGCCCCCGGCCGGGCGCGACGCCGTGGAGGAGTTCCTCACCGACCGCAGTGTCTCGACGATGACCGCCCTGGCGCGGCTCATGTGGCACCAGGTCTCCACTGCGCGTCGACAAAGCCCCTCCTTCGACCGCTTTCACGACATGTGGCGCCTGGAGCAGGGCGTCCGGGTCCAGGTCCACGAAATCCTCGCGATGACCGAGAAGGAACTCGCGTACCTGGTGGCCCGCCGTGAGGGCCGGGCACCCGATTCCGTGGAGGCCGCCACGGTTGCGGCAGCCTCCATCGCGATCCTGCGGGTCGCCGTGGAGCGGTGGCGCACCGACGAACCCGGTTCATTGCTGGAGTACCGCATCAAGGAGTCGTTCGACGCGATCCGGGCCTCGGTGTCCGAACCGGCCGACGGGGCCTGACGCCGCTGCCGGGGCACCCGTGCCCAGGAACCTGGCCACCGGCCCGCCCCGTAGGATCGGGCCATGCGAACGCAGCGCTCCGGCCCGGCCCACGGGCGTCGTCTCGCCCCCGGGTTCGTCGCCGTCGCAACTGCGCTGACCGTGGCTGGGTGCACAGTCATCGGCTCCGACCCCGCCGATTCGGGTCCGCCGAGGCTGAGCCCGGTCCCCCAGCCCGAGGTCGCGGCCAAGATGGTCGAGGGCCGGTCCGCGCCGGAGGAGCGGCTCAACGCCTGCGAACTGCTGGGCCTGACAACCGACGAGATCATCGACCTCACCGGCGCCGACATGCCGGATGTCGAACCGACCGGCTCCGGCGACCTAGGCCTGCTGTGCACCTACGGTGGCCCGGGATCGCCCGAGAGGTACGAGGCCGGACTGGAGAGTGCCGCCGCCGACTCGGCCGCCACGACCACGCCAGAAGAGACGCCGAGTGACACAACTCCTGCGCCGGCGCTCGATCCGGACCTCGTCCCGGACACCTTCGCTGCCGGGGTCGTGGTGCCGCGCGGCGGCGCGGAGGCCGCGCTCGCCGGTCAGTCCACGTTGCTGGGCGACCGGTACGCATGCTCGGCGATCCGTGGGACGGGCGCGGGAAAGACAGGGCGGTCGGCCCCCGGAGCTCCCGAGGCGCCCGCGGTCGTCGACCCCGAGCCCGATGCGCTGTACATCGACTGTGTGGCCGCACCCACCGGAGGCGGCGTCGAGGTGCACACGATCCTGGTGTCCGGCAAGGAATTGTGGCACATCACCCTGCTCAGACCCGAGACCCCCCGATCACCCGAGGCCGAGGACTCCGCACTGGCCGGGCTGCACCGGGTGGCGGACGAGATCCTCGCCTAGAACACGCGGAAGAAATCACGGGTAAGAAATGACGGGAACGGCGCCGGAGCCCCTCAGCATCCGACGCCGTTCCTCAATCCGGCAGATCGCACATCCCGCGATCCGGCCTCCACGCCGCCCTTCAAGGCTGCGGGTCAGCACCCCCCCAGGTGCCCCGGTCTACGACCGGCCCCTCTTTGTGTGAAGTAGCAGCCCCTCAGCAACCACTTCACTTCGCCACCAACCCCTCGGCGGTGACTGAGTCGACCCTATGTTGCATCCGATCACCAAGCAAGGCCATGAACAGGCATTTCTCCGCTGACTTTGGCTCAACTAGGGGCTCTGGAAGCATCTACCAGCGGTTCTTCCCTCACTGTTACCAACGAACATTGGAAGAGTGACCGATCGCACCCGCCGCCGGACAGGAGCCCCGAAGAACCTGCGGGTGTACACGCGGCACGAGGCGGCGGTAGTGTTGCAAATGTTACTGAAGTGACGGATGTGGCTTGCTCTCTCCGTCCCGCCGCCCCCGTCGTCGCCGCCCCGACGCGGTACACGCACCGAGGAGAACGATGTCGCGCCGTAGTCGGTTCATCGCAACGCTTCTGGCCGCGGCCGGCCTCGCCGTCGTCGGCCCATCCCCAGCCGTCTCCGCGCAGTCCCTCATTGGCTCCACCGGCTCCACCGGATCGGTCGGCGCGCTCGGCCTGGAGTCAGCCCCGCTCCCGACGCCCGCGATCCCGGGACTGTCCGGGGTCCTCACCATCCCCGTCCCCGCCCCGACGCGACCGCAGGCCGAGGCCGAGGTGTCCTCGGTCTACCCCACCCACGGCGAAACGGTGGGTGTCGCGCAACCGGTGATGATCCGGTTCGACCAGCCCATCACCGATCACGCCCGCGCCGAGGCCGCGGTGGGGATCCGGACCGCGCCCCCGGTCGGCGGCAAGTTCTACTGGATCAGCGACACGGAACTGCGGTGGCGGCCCCACGAGTTCTGGCCCGCGGGCACCTCCGTCACCGTGTGGGCCGGCGGACGCGAGACCGCCTTCCGCACCGGCGACGCGGTCGTGTCCACCTACGATGACAACACCCACACCGTCACCGTGACCCGCAACGGGCAGGTCGTGCGCACGATGAGGGCCTCCGCGGGCCGCGACGCCTACGCCACCCACAACGGCATCTACTACAACGGCTGGCGCGCCCGCGAGGTACGCATGGACTCGTCGACCTGGGGCTTGTCCAGGACCGACGGCGGGTACGACACGACCGTCGAGAACGGCGTGCGGTTGAGCTACGACGGCATCTTCATCCATTCCGCGCCCTGGTCGGTGGCCGACCAGGGCGTCCGGAACGTCTCCCACGGCTGCCTCAACCTCAACCCCGAGGACGCTGCCTGGTACTTCGACAACACCCGCAACGGCGACCCGTTCATCGTGATGAACGGCCCCGGCCGGCAGCTCGGGGCCTTCGACGGCCAGGGCGACTGGAACTACTGACCGGGCGGGGTGAGCGGACCACTGCGAATGCACCGCTTCGGTTGTGGCGTGCGACAGACCCGGGTAGAAACCTGTCGTAACGCTTAGAGAATCCACCGCCGCCCCTCAGGAGCCATCTCGTGATCCGTTCCACCCGCTCCTCGGCCGCCGCCGCGACCCTCGCCGCGATCACGCTCGCACTGGGCGTGGCCGCCGGCGCCGCCTCGGCCCCGACCGCCCGGGCACAGTCCGTGATGCCACTGAGCCCTCCCGGGGTACCGCAACTCGAGAACGCCCCCCTGCCCACCCCGCCGGTCCCGGGACTTGCCGCGATGCCCGTACTCACCTACCCGGTCATCGGGCCCGAGCGTCCGGCGCCCGAGTACGGCGACGTCAACATCTTCCCCACCCCGAACGAGGTCGTGGGGGTGGCGCAGCCGGTCATGTTCTTCTTCGACCGTCCCATCACCGACCGGGCGCGGGCCGAGGCCACGCTCGGCGTCCGGACCGAACCGCCCGTAGCCGGCAAGTTCTACTGGGTGAACGACCGCGAGGTGCGGTGGCGTCCCCACCACTTCTGGCCCGTCAACAGCTCGGTGACCGTGTGGGCCGGCGGAAAACGCCAGCAGAACTTCCGGACCGGCGACGCCGTGATCGCCGAGTTCGACGACCGCACCAAGCTCGTCACCGTCACCCGCAACGGACAACACAGCCGCACGATGCGCGCCTCCGCCGGAAGGCCCAGCTGGGACACCTACAACGGCGTCTATTACACCGGTCAGCGCGGACGGGAGGTCCGCATGAACTCCGAGTCGTTCGGGCTGAGAATCGAAGACGGCGGGTACAACTCCATCGTCCATGACGCGGTCCGGCTCAGCTATGACGGCATCTACATCCACTCCGCACCGTGGTCGGTCGCTGACCAGGGCGTCCGCAACGTCTCCCACGGCTGTCTCAACGTCAGTCCGGAGGACGCCCGCTGGTACTACGACTCCACCCGCAACGGCGACCCGTTCATCGTTAAGAACGGCCCCGGGCGCCCCTTCGGCGGCTTCGACGGTCAGGGCGACTGGAACTACTGACGCGGTCGCCGGTGCCCCGACCGAGCGCGTAACGCGGTGCGGCACGGCTTTTTTCAACATCTGTACCGTTTAGCCCTCAACCGGCCACCGGTGGTCTATCGTCCGGACAAGATATGTTCATCCATGACGACGAGGCTTCCACCGTGCAGACATCGTCCTCCCCACCGGCCGAGAGGTCGGACTCCGCCGCGCCACCCGAGCGCAAGCTGCAGCGACACCGCGTCCGCCGGGGCGGATCCACGGGCGAAAAACTGTTGTTCCTCGCGCTCGTCCTTCCCAACCTCGCCCTCCTCGGGATGTTCGTCTACCGGCCGCTCATCGACAACATCCGGTTGAGCTTCTTCGACTGGAACATCTCCTCGCCCACCTCGACCTTCATCGGCTGGTCCAACTACATCGAGTGGTGGAACCGGGGCGACAGCTGGGTGGTCGTGCAGAACACGGTCATCTTTACCCTCGCCGCGGTCGTCGGATCAATGGTGCTGGGGTTGGCGCTGGCGCTGCTGCTGGACCAGCAACTGGTGGGTCGGGGCATCGTCCGCTCTGCGGTGTTCGCGCCGTTCGTGATCGCCGGAGCCGCCATCGGCGTGGCGTTCCAGTTCATCTTCGACCCGCGATTTGGCATGATCTCCGCCCTGCTCACGATGGTGGACCTGCCGGTACCGAACTTCTACCAGGACCCGGACTGGGCACTGTTCATGGTGACCGTGACCTATATCTGGAAGAACCTCGGCTACAGCTTCGTCATCTACCTCGCCGCACTACAGGCCAAGCCCGCCGAACTCTACGAAGCTGCCGAGATGGATGGCGCCGGGCAATGGGCGACGTTCCGCTCGGTCACCCTGCCGTTGCTGCGACCCACCACGTTCTTCCTGTCGATAACCGTGATGCTCAACTCTCTGCAGGTGTTCGACATCATCTACGTGATGACCCGCGGCGGGCCGCAGGGCAACGGCACCACCACGATGGTGTTCCAGGTGTACCAGGAGACGTTCCAGAACTTCCGCGCCGGCTACGGCGCCACCATCGCGACCATCATGTTCCTGGTCCTGCTCGTCATCACCGCGATCCAGGTGCGCGTGATGGACAGGAAGACGATATGAACCCGATCTCCGGCCCGTCGCGGGCGATGAAGGTGGCCGGTTACCTGGCCATGCTCCTGGTGCTCGCCATCATCGCGTTGCCCCTGTACTGGGTCATTGTCACCTCGTTTAAAACGCCCGACATGGTGTACATCCAACCGCCGGCCTGGTGGCCGGACCCGGTCACCGCCGACCCGTACTCGCGGGTCGTGGAGCAAGTGCCGTTCCTGCGATACTTCGCCAACTCGCTGATCATCACCGGCGCGCTGGTCAGCGCGAAACTCGTCCTGGGAATCCTCAGCGCATACGCGTTCGTCTACCTGCGCTTTCCCGGCCGCGGCGTCGTCTTCATGCTGGTGTTGGCCGCACTGATGGTGCCCAACCAGATCACCGTCATCTCCAACTATGCGCTGATCTCCCAACTGGGCTGGATCAATACGTTCCAGGGCATCATCTTCCCGCTCGCCGGCGTCGCGTTCGGCACGTTCCTCATGCGCAACCACTTCCTCACGCTGCCCTTCGAGATCATCGAGGCCGCACGAATGGACGGCTGCGGCCACATGAAGCTGCTGCTGCGGGTATTGCTCCCGATGAGCTGGCCCACCGTCGTGGCGTTCGCGCTCATCACGATCGTCAACGAGTGGAACGAATACCTCTGGCCGTTCCTCGTGGCCTCCGACGAGACGGTGGCCCCGCTGCAGGTCGGCCTGGCACGCCTCATCTCCACCGACGCCTACATCGACTGGCCGATGGTCATGGCCGCCACAATCCTCACCATCACCCCGATCCTTATCGTGTTCCTGCTCCTGCAGCGCCACATGATCAAGGGCCTCACCTCCGGCGCGGTCAAGGGCTGACCGCCCCGCCGCCATCCACCCGTCCACTGTCCGTCAGGTTTGATCTAGAGAAAGGCATCACCGCCATGAATCCCCTGAACCGCAGGCTATTCCTGGGTCTCCTCGGCGCGTCCGCCGCCACCGTCACCGTCGCCGGCTGTGCCGGGACCGGCGGCGACGACTCCGCCGACAGTGCCGGTGGCTCCGGCGGCGGAGGTGGAGCCGGCACCATCACCTTCTGGTCCAACCACCCCGGCGACTCGAAGGCAGTCGAAGAGCAGCTCATCGGCAACTTCCAGAACGAGAACCCCGACCTCACCGTCAACCTGGTCGACGGCGGCAAGAACTACGAGGAGGTCGCGCAGAAACTCAACGCCGCGCTGACCGGCAACGACGTCCCCGACGTCGTCGTGGTCTCCGACGTCACCTGGTTCAACTTCGCGCTCAACGACCAGCTCACCCCGCTGAACGACCTGTTCGCCGAGGCCGGGGTGGACACCAGCAGCTACGTCGACTCCCTGTTCGGTGACTACGAGCTCCAGGGCCAGACCTACGGCCTGCCATTCGCCCGCTCGACGCCACTGTTCTACTACAACAAGCAGATCTGGAATCGGGCCGGCCTGCCCAACCGCGGTCCCGAGAGCTGGGACGAGTTCATGGAGTGGGCCCCCCGCATCCAGGACACGATCGGCGACGGCAAGCACGCGATCGCCATGTACGACGGCTCCAACTACCTCGACTGGACCATGCAGAACATGGTCTGGGACTCCGGCGGGGCATTCTCCCGCGACTGGGAGGCCACCTTCACCGACCCCGGCACCATCGCCGGCGTCGAGCGGCTCAAGCAGATCAACGACGAGGGCTTCCTCGTGGTCTCCGCGGACTCCATCACCGAGTTCGGTTCCGGGCTGGCCGCCTGCGCCATCGCCTCCACCGGCTCACTGCGGACCGCCACCGAGAACGCCCAGTTCGACTTCGGCACCGCCTTCCTCCCCGGCGCGGAGGCCAAATCCTCCTGCCCCACCGGTGGTGCCGGACTGGCCATCCCGGCCAAGATCTCCGACGAGCGCAAGATCAACGCGCTCAGGTTCATCGACTCCATCACCTCCACCCAGAGCACCGCGATCTTCGCCCAGGCGACCGGCTACATGCCGGTCCGGAAGAACGCGCGCGAGGCCAAGGAGATCCGCGATTACCTGGCGGAGACCCCGCAGGCCGGTACCGCGATCGATCAGCTGAAGTTCACCCGCCCGCAGGACAACGCCCGGGTGTTCGTCCCCAACGGCGGGAACCGGATCGGCGGCGGCCTGGACAAGGTCCTCTCCGGCCAGGACGTCCGCGCGGTGATGGAGGAACTCCAGACCGAGACCCAGCAGATCATCGATTCGCAGCTCAAGCCGAAGCTCGGCTGAGCGGCTCACCTCCCGCCATCCCGGCGGAAGCCCGAGCCTGTGGGCGGGGGTCGGCGAGACCTCTCGTCGTCGTCGACCCCCGTCCTTCCATCGCCCCCGCCCCAGGAGACCCACCGACCATGGCCACCGTCCGCTTCGACCGCGCCACCCGGCGCTTCGACACGTCGTCAGCCCCCGCCGTCGACGCCCTCGATATCGACATCGCCGACGGCGAGTTCCTCGTCCTGGTGGGGCCGTCCGGGTGCGGCAAATCCACGAGCCTGCGCATGCTGGCCGGTCTCGAGCCGATCGACGAGGGCCGGGTTCTCATCGACGACCACGACATGGGTCGCGTCGCCCCGCGAGACCGCGACGTGGCCATGGTCTTCCAGAACTACGCGCTCTACCCCACCATGACCGTCGCCCAGAATATGGGTTTCGCCCTGCGTAACGCGGGTGTCAACAAGGCCGACACCCGGCGGCAGGTCGAGGAGGCCGCCCGGGTCCTGCAACTGGAGGAGCTGCTCGACCGCAAGCCGTCGCAGCTGTCCGGTGGTCAGCGGCAACGCGTGGCGATGGGACGGGCGATCGTGCGTCGCCCCAAGGTCTTCTGCATGGACGAACCGCTGTCCAACCTCGACGCCAAGCTCCGCGTCTCCACCCGTGGCGAGATCGCCGGCCTGCAACGCCGGCTCGGGGTCACCACCGTCTACGTCACCCACGACCAGGTCGAGGCGATGACGATGGGCACCCGGGTCGCCGTGCTCAACGCCGGCGTCCTGCAGCAGGTGGCCGCCCCGCGCGAACTGTACGACCGGCCCGTCAACGCGTTCGTCGCCGGGTTCATCGGCACACCCGCCATGAACCTCATCGAAGTGCCGGTCGAGGGTCGCTCCGCACGGGTGGGCGACGCCGAGGTCAGTGTCCCCGCCACCCTCGGCGGCCGCGACCGGATCATCCTGGGCGCCCGGCCCGAGGACATGCGACTGGTCGGGGCGGGCGAGCCGGGGCTCGACCTCACGGTGAGCCTCGTCGAGGAGCTCGGCGCCGAGGCCTTCGCCTACGGACACACAGCGGGCGGAGAGCGGATCGCCGTCCGCCTCGACCGCGCGCACGGCACCCGCGTCGGCGACCGGGTCACCGTGCGATACGTCGACTCCGCGACTCACGCGTTTGACGTCGAGACCGGCCTTCGCCTGGACTGACGGTGCCCGGCTACCGGGGCGGGACCGGCGCGAGCACCCCGTGCAGTTGGTCCGAAGGCACACACCGCGGCGGCTGGTCGTCCGGCCCGCCCAGCGCGTCGACCACCAGATCCACCGCCCGCGGCGATGCCAGAACCGTCAGATGTCCCGAGCGGTCGATCTCGCAGCCATCCTGCAGCCGCAACACGCGCAAATCCACGAAGTCCGGCACCTGCGGTGTCACGACCGGCCCGGTGAGCTCGTCGTAGTCCGAGGACACGGCCACGTACCGCACGCCGCGCGCGAACGGCACGCCCTCCTCCCCGAGCCATGCGCGGGTTGCTTCGGCATCCTGCCGAGCAGTGTCCGGCGACAGCACGCCGAGGAGGTCGGTGACGAACTCCGGTGGCCCCTCTCCCGACCGGGCGGGGTCGGCGCCCAGCGTGACGACGGTCCGCACGGCGTCGGCCCGGGTGGTCGCGGTGACATAGGAGGCGGTGATCGCGCCCTGGGAGTGCCCCACCAGGTCCACCTCCGGCGCCCCGGTGAGGGCGCGGACGCGGTCGATCTCGGCGGCGAGCTGCGGCGCGGAGGCCGCGGTGAGTGAGTCGATCCCACCGACCGATCCGGGCCCGCCGCCCGGCCCGGGTGGCGCGCCCACGGTCGGGGCCCACACGCAGTACCCCTCGGCGGCCAGCGCGGCGCCGAACGTAGCCCACGAGTTTCCGCCGTTGAGCCCGGTTCCGTGAACGAGGATCACCGGCACGGGTCGATCGGCGGCCGGCTGGCAGTCGTCGCGGTTGATGCCGGGCGGGTCGGCCAGGCCGTGGGTGAGTTGGTACGCCGCGCCATCCCACCACCGCCACGGGACCTGTTCCGCTCCGGGTGCGGGTGTAGCCGCCGCCGTGGGTACGGGGGCCACGTGGCCGCCGACGACGAGGGTCACCGCCGCCAGCAGGCCCGCCATCGCCGACCCCACGAAACCAGCCACGGTGCGGCTCATGATCCCAGCTGCGGCAGGGCCATCGGACCAAGGTACGGGGCTACGGCCTCGCAGCGCGGTTGGCGCGGATGGGCTGGGTCGAGCGCCTCGAGGACGAGATCCGCCGCTCGACGGTCGGCGGCGATCGCGACGTGCTCGGCGTGGTTTTGCTCGCACCCGTCCTGCAGGACCACATTGGTGGCCAACGGCCCGGCGACCACCCCAACGGTGTACGGGGTGACGAGCTGGTCGTATCGCGTGACAACATTCAGATACCGCACGCCCGGCGCGTACGGCGTCCCGCCCTCCCAGAGTTGCGTGAACGCCGCGGATTCCGGTCCGAGGTCGCTCATCGCGGGCGGCAAGATCCGGTTGACCTGCTCCGCCAATCCGGGGACGGACTCCAGGGACGCCATCCTCTCGGAGCCGTTGCCATCCCAGAGCGGCGCCAGGGATGCCACCGTGTGCACCTTGCCCGGCCGGTCGACTTTCGCCACCAGTCCCGAGACGAGCGTGCCCTGCGAGTGACCCACCAGGTCCACTTGGTCGGCGCCGGTCGCCTCCAACACGCGGTCGACGAACTCGCTGACCTGCGGCATCGACACCTCGAGGATGCTCGACAGGCCGCCGAGCTCGCTGAACGGCCACGGCTGCCCGGGAAGTGCGCCATAGGTGAGGGTGAAGACGCAATAGCCTTCGTTGTGTAGAAGGGGACCGTAGGTGGCCCAGTTCGTCACCGCGCCACCCGCGGTGCCGTGGACCAGGATCACGGGGCGGGGCTTGTCCGGCGTCGGGCGACAGGACCAGTCGTTCGCCCCGGGCAGCTCCGCGCCCGGGGCAGTGAGTGCCTGGGCGGCCCCGGCGAAGAACGACTCCGGCACGGGTAGCGGGGCTCGCGTCGAAGGATCAGTGGTGGGCTGGGGGCCGGCGGGCTGAGCGTGTACGGCGCCCACGCCCGTCACCCCGAGGATCGCCGCGGCAGTGAGACCGAGGGCAGCGCGCAGGATGTTCATGTTGTCATTAAGCCACGCCCGGTAATCATCGGCAGGTCCTTTGCGAAGGCCAGTCCGGGCTCCGCGGCCACCACGGCCTCAACAGCGTTGACCAGCCGCATCGCGGTGATGAGCATGCCGGAGACATTGTGGTCCCCGTGCTCCGCGTGGTGGCCGAACTCCACCCGCATCGTGGGCTCGCCGGTGATCTCGATGCGGTAGCAGCCGTCCCCATGGTCGGGCCGGGGCCAGTCGGGGGCCTGGTCGGCCGCGGTGCGGGTGACGTGTTCCAGCACGATGCGGTCCTTGCCGTCGACCTGCCCCACCAGCTCGAACCGCAACGCCGCCTGGGTTCCCGCGGGAACCTCGCACGCCAACAGGGAGAGGTCCCGCTCCGCGGGCAGTCGCTCGTGGCGTTCCACCAGCGGTTCATCCAGGGTCACGTCGAGCGCGGCGGCGAGCTGGCGGACCACTGACCCCCAACCGGCCGCGAGCATCCCCGGTCGCAGCAGCGGTGGCAGCGTGCCCATGGGCCCGCCGAAGCCGAACAATCGTCGCATGGTCTCGCCCTGGTGATACACGGAGTAGTCGGCGATCTCGCCCACGCGGATGTGATCGATGCGTCGGGACAGACTCGTCATGGCCAGCGGCAGCACGTCATTGGCGAAGCCGGGGTCGATGCCGTTGACGTGGAGCGTCGCGCCGCCCTCGCGACCGGCCGCGACCACCGTTTCGATCATCTCGTTGGGCAGAGTGCCGTGGGGGTACTGGAACAGGACGGGACCTGAGGCGACGACATCTATCCCCGCTCGGAGGAACTCGGTGAAATCCTCGATCGCGGCCGTGAACCGAGTTTCGGTCTCGGCGGTGTAGACCACGACGTCGGGTTCCAACGCGAGCAGCGACGCGCGGTCGTCGGTCGCTGCCACACCCAGATCCCGGTCCAGCCCGGCGAGTCGACCGGCATCCACGCCGACCTTGGCCGGATCGGAGACGTGGACGCCTACCAGCTCCAGCTCCGGCCGGTTGTCGATGGCCTCGATCGCCATCGCCCCGAGGTACCCCGTCGACCACTCCACAACACGGATCGTCATGGTCAACGACCCTATCCGTCGGCGCTTACCGGCGGCTGTCGCTTCTGCGCAACCCGGCCGCGAGTAATCAGCGTTCGGTCGGCGACGGCCCGCGTTGGGCGGCGTCCGCCGGGACCCGCGGGTCCTCGACCTTGGCGCGGCCCCCGATGTGCGCCTCCTCCCGCATCCTCTCGCTCAGGTGTGGGTGGTGCAATTCAAACGCAGGCCGCTCGGATCGGATCCGCGGCAGGGTCACGAAGTTGTGGCGCGGCGGCGGGCACGACGTCGCCCATTCGAGGGAGTTGCTCGCGCCCCACGGATCGTCGACGGTCACGATCTCCCCGTACCGCCAACTCTTGATGATGTTCCAGATGAACGGCAGCATCGCGATGCCCAGGAAGAGCGACCCAACTGTCGAGATCTGGTTGAGCACCGTGAAGTGGTCGGTCGCCAGGTAGTCGGCGTAGCGCCGCGGCATACCCTGGTTACCCAGCCAGTGCTGGACCAGGAATGTGGTGTGGAAGCCGAGGAACATCAACCAGAAGTGCCACTTGGCCAGGGTTTCGTCGTACATCCGGCCGGTGATCTTGGGGAACCAGAAATACACTCCGGCGAAGGTCGCGAAGACAATCGTGCCGAAGAGCACGTAGTGGAAATGCGCGACGATGAAGTAGGTGTCGTGCAGTTGGAAGTCCACGGGCGCGGAGGCCATCATGACTCCGGTCAGGCCACCGAAGAGGAAGGTCACGAGGAAGCCGAGCGCGAACAGCATGGGCGCTTCGAAGGTGAGCTTTCCGTGCCACATGGTGCCGATCCAGTTGAAGAACTTCACGCCCGTGGGCACGGCGATGAGATACGACATGAACGTGAAGAACGGCAGGAGAACTGCTCCGGTGGCGAACATGTGGTGCGCCCACACGGCCATCGACAGTGCCGTGATGGCCATGGTGGCGAAGACCAGACCGGCGTAGCCGAACAGCGGCTTGCGGGAGAACACTGGAAATACCTCTGACACGATGCCGAAGAACGGCAACGCCACGATGTAGACCTCGGGATGGCCGAAGAACCAGAACAGGTGCTGCCACAGGATCGGGCCACCATTCCCGGCGTCGAAGATGTGGCCGCCGAAGGTGCGGTCGTAGAACACGCCCATACCCGCCGCGGTGAGCAGGGGGAACACCAACAAGATGAGCACGCAGGTGAACAGCAAGTTCCAGGTGAAAATCGGCATCCGGAACATCGTCATCCCGGGGGCGCGGAGGCAGACGATCGTCGTGACGAAGTTGACGGCACCGAGGATGGTGCCGAGGCCACCCACGGCGACGCCCAGGATCCACAGATCGGGGCCGACACCCGGCATGTACTCCGAATTCGACAGCGGGGCGTAGAAGGTCCAGCCGAACGATGCGGCGCCACCCGGCGTGACGAACCCGCTCAGGATCAGGAAACTCGCGGAGACGAACAGCCAGAAACCCATCGCGTTGAGACGCGGGAACGCCACGTCCGGGGCGCCGATCTGCAGCGGCATGACATAGTTTCCGAACCCGATCACGATCGGTGTCGCATAGAACAGCAACATGATCGTGCCGTGCATCGTGAACAACTGGTTGTACTGCTCGTTCGACAGGAACTGCAGACCTGGTAGGAACAGTTCGGCCCGCACCATCAACGCCATGAGGCCACCCGCGAAGAACATCACGAAGCACACGATGATGTACATCACGCCGATCTTCTTGTGATCAGTCGTGGTGAGTATCTCCCATGCTGAGAATCGGAATGGCCGCCGTAGCGCCGGGGCGTCGGCGGCGGCGGTGACGACCTGCCCGCGTGGCACGAGAGTTTCCGACATGATTCCCCGTCCTCTGCGGCCGGGGCGGGACAACGTCGTCGCCGTTACCAGACCTTTCGATGGGCACTTCTATGTGATTAACCTCACCGTACTCGGGCGGGCGCCGCTGCGGAAGGGCTGTCGGCCGCCGGGAAAACCCCGGCGGCCGACAGTTCGCGCCTGTGTCAGGTCACCAGATGGTGACGCGCTCTTCGGGGGCGAGCCACAGCCCGTCACCCTCGGTCACGTCGAAGGCCACGTGGAAGTCGTCGAGGTTCTTGACCACCTGGTTGCAGCGGAACTCCGGCGGGGAGTGCGGATCCACGGCGAGTCGGCGGGCCGCCTCCTCGGCGCGGGTCTTGGTGCGCCAGACGATTGCCCAGGAGGTGATGAGTCGCTGGACGCCGGTCATCCCGTCGATCTCCGGGCCCACGTCGGCGCCCTCGGCCGGTTCGCTGTCGGTGCCGTGCGCCAGCCGATAGGCCAGCAGGGCGATCGTGAGACCGCCCAGGTCGCCGATGTTCTCCCCCACTGTGAAGGCGCCGTTGACGTGGTCCTTGGCCGGGTCCAGTCCGTCCGGGGTGAGGCCCTCGTATTGGGCGATCAGCGCCTCCACGCGGGTTCCGAATGCCGCGCGGTCGTCGTCGGTCCACCAGTCGACCAGGTTGCCGTCGCCGTCGTACTTCGATCCCTGGTCGTCGAAGCCGTGGCCGATCTCGTGCCCGATCACGGCGCCGATCGCACCGTAGTTGGCGGCGTCATCGGCGTCGGCGTCGAAGAACGGGGGCTGGAGGATCGCGGCCGGGAAGACGATCTCGTTCATCACCGGGTTGTAGTAGGCGTTGACCGTCTGCGGCGTCATGTGCCACTCGTCCCGATCGACCGGGCCACCGAGCTTGCCCAGCTCGTAGCCGTGCTCGAACTCGGCGGAGCGGCGCACGTTCCCGATGAGATCGTCGGCGCGGACCTCGAGCGCGGAATAGTCTCGCCACTTCTCGGGGTAGCCGATCTTGGGCACGAATGCCTCGAGCTTGGCCAACGCCCGCTCGCGGGTGGCCGGGGTCATCCACGGCAGGCGACCGATCGAGTAGCGGTAGGCGGCGGTGAGGTTCTCCACCAGCTCGACCATCCGAGCCTTGTGGCCGGGCGGGAAGTGCCGGGCGACGTATTCCTTGCCCACCTCCTCGCCGAGGGCGGCCTCGACCGCGCCGACGCCGCGCTTCCACCGGGCCTTGATCTCCTCGGTGCCGGACATGGCGGTGCCGTAGAAGCGGAAGTTCTCGTCCACGAGCTCACCGGTCAGGTAGGGCGCGCGGGAGGAGACGGTCCGCCAGCGGAGCCACTGCTTCCACGTCTCCAGCGGCTCGGTGGCCCACAAGTCGGCCACGGCGGTGAGGAAGTCCGGCTGCATCGCGACGAGTCGGCCGAACGTCTCCTCGGTGCCACCGAGCTCACGGGCCCACGCGTGCCAGGGGAACCCGGGCGCCAACTGGGGCAGCTCGTCCCAGGTGACCGGGTTGTACGTCTTGTCGGCATCGCGGCGGGCCACCACGTCCCAGTGTGCGCCGGCGATGCGGGTCTCCAGCGCGACGATGTTCTCTGCCCGGTCTCGGGCGTCGTCGGCGCCCCCGAGCCCGGCCAGGTCGAGCATTCTCGCGATGTGCTCGGTGTACTGCTCGCGCATCTCCGCGTACTGGTCCTCGCGGTAGAACGACTCGTCGGGCAGGCCGATGCCGTATTGCACCAGGTAGAGGATGTACTCGCTCGAATTCTTGGCGTCATTGTTGACGTAGGCACCGATCAGGCCACCGACGCCCACCTTCTCCAGCCGCGCCATGGCCAGGGCCAGCGAGTCGGCGTCGCTTGCACCGTCGATCTCGGCCAGGTCCGGCGCGAGAGCGGACACACCGGCGGCCTCAACTGCGTCGGTGTCCATGAATGAGGCGTAGAAGGCGCCGATCTGCGAGTCGACCGGGGCGTCGGTGATGATGTCGCGCACCCGCTCCTCCGACAGGTCGCGCAGGGCGAGGAACGCGCCGTCGATCGGCCGGTCGGCGGGGATCACGTGCTCCCGGATCCAGGTGCCGTTGACGTGCTGGTAGAGGTCGTCCTGTGGCCGGATGTCCTGGTCGACGTACTGCAGGTCCAGGCCCGAGGGGCGGGGGGCGTTGGTGGTGGGAATCTCGGTCGCGGTCATGTGACCAGGTTACGGAACGGCCGCAGGGTGAGCGGTCGGCTCGATTGCCACCCACGTCGGCGGCGGGAGGGGAGTGTCGTGAGGATCAGACGACGAGGCTGGCTGGCGAGGCGGCTCAGGGCAGGCCGTGGCGGGCGTTGTGGTCCTTTGCCCCCTGATAGGCATCGATCATCCCCCAGATCCAGAACCCGAACATGATCGGCAGGCCGATCAGCACGACCGACAGCACCAGCCCCACGAAGTAGCCGCCGAGGATTCCGAGTCCTTTCCCCACCCTTCCGTTGAGAATGGTCCCCAGGCCGGGCACGAGCAGCGATGCCACCAGCATCAGCGCTGGCTCCTTGCGTGCCGCGGGCGGGTACTGCCCGTACGGCTGCACCCCGTACTGCTGCATCGCTCCGTACATCTGACCATAGGGCTGCGTTCCATACGGCTGCGCTCCATACGGTTGCGCTCCATACGGTTGCTGTGCCCCGTACGCCTCGTCGGCCCCGTAGAACGACTTCTCTCCGTACTGGCCGGGCTCGAATCGTCCGCTGTATCCACCGGCCCCGAAATGCTGGGCGCCGTAGTTCGAGCCGTAGCCGGGCCACTGGTCGTTCTCCCGGCCGCCGAACGGGCCGTCGGGCCGGTCAGAGGCGTTGCCGTCAGCGGGTGTGCTCATGAATCCACACTAACGCGCTCGTACGACAGTCCGTCCGCGTCGACATCAGAACTCGCTGCCCTGTCGCCCCGCCGACCCTCCCTCTGTGCAACTCGCCGGGCAGGTCAGTGACGTGCGGTCATCCCGGGCCGCGCCCAGATGTTCGCGCAGTCCACGCACGCGTCGTCAGAGACGACGCCGGCCCGTTGAAGCGTGCCGTAGATCCAGCAGCCCAGACAAAATCCGAGCGCCGCCTCCGCGAGCGCGGCGACGACCAGCACACCCAGCACCACGCTGCCCGCCGTGGCCAGGCCGGCGAGGAAAAGCCCCAACGCGATAGAGGACATCACCAGGCCGATCGATTGCGCGAAACGTTTGGGTGCGCCGGCCACCATCCTTGGCTCGTCGCTGACCCGCGGCGCGAGCACGTGCACCGAGAGCCTGCCGAACGGTGAGTACCGCGGCCCCCCGGCCACACGGAGCACGAAACCCGCCATCAGCGCCGCTGCCAGCCAGGTCTGGGCGGGCGCGGGGACGACGACCGTGATCACCGCCAGCGCCACCACGAGGGCGGCCGTGCACCGTGCGGCGTAGTCGTTGACGATCTCGGGGAAGGCGAAGGCCTCTCGCACACTCACAGTTCTCGCTCCTCAAATACCCAACAATAGACCGATCGGTCTACGCATGGGGCAAGCGTACGCCTGTCCCGCCGCGAAGGTCAGCTCCGCCTACGCTGGCCCCCGTGTCCACCCCGTTACGCCGCCGCTCCAGCTCACCCCGTCCACCCGCCGCGCCAAGAATTCCGCGGCGGGAACAACTGGAGCCACCTCGCACCGAACTCGAGACGGACGGACTCTGGGACGGGGTGGCGGCCGCCGCCGAGCACGCACCCGACCCCGATGAGGGCCCCGCGCAGATCGGCGGGATGGAGATCCGGGAGTCCGTGCTCGAGGACCTGCGCCTGAGCGGGGCTCGCGCCGACGGCATACGGCTTACCGATGTTGTACTCAGCGGTTGCGACCTGTCAGGACTGGTGGCGGACGGAGCCTCCCTGAATCGGG
The DNA here is from genome assembly GCF_008369165.1 of Dietzia sp. ANT_WB102. Classification (NCBI taxonomy): domain Bacteria; kingdom Bacillati; phylum Actinomycetota; class Actinomycetes; order Mycobacteriales; family Dietziaceae; genus Dietzia; species Dietzia sp. ANT_WB102. The sequence goes on along the minus strand of NZ_VOBA01000001.1, from coordinate 1,051,845 downwards.
TGCGGTTCGTGGGATGCCGCCTGACCGGGATCGTCTTGTCCGACGCGCGGCTGACCGACGTGACGTTCGAGGACTGCCACGCTGACATGGCCAACTTTCGGATGGCGCGACTTCAGCGGGTCCGCCTCGCCTCGACCCGGTGTCGACAGGCAGACCTACTCGAGGCCCGCGTCGCCGACCTGACCACCGAGAGCACGGACCTACGCGGGGCCGCATTTGAACAGGCGAGCTTCTCGGCCGCGGACCTGCGGGGCGCGGACCTGGAGGACATCCGCGGGGCGTCGGCACTGCGGAGCGCACTCATCTCCCCCGAGCAGGTCCTGGGCGTCGGACTGGCGCTGATCGGCGAGATGGGGATCCGCGTCGAATAAGGCGGAGTCAGACCAGGTGTGAGGCGGACTCGCGCCACTGGTTGACGGCTCGGTTGATGATCGCCTGGAGTTGGAGGATCTGGTCACGATCGGTGAGCGTGATGCCGTCGGCACCAGTGCGCAGCCGCAGTTCGGGAACCCCGCGTCCCGCACCGTGCTCGTCCAGCATCACGGTCTCGGCGACCGACACCTCCACGAAGGGGTCGTCGCCCGGGCCGTCGACCTCGGTAACGAGATCGCGGCAAAAACGAGGGGTGGTCAGATCGATCGCATTGTTCATGAGGGGCACTCCCGACTGGTCGGTGGGATTGCCTTAAGCGTAGGTGAGAAAACCACGTCGACACACCTGTGGGACAGCGTGTTACAGGTTGTAATGAACCCGTGACCCACTCCACTCTTGGGCCCGATCACCAGGACGCTTGACCACTCCCGTACTGGGCGGATGTGAAGAACGATGCGCGAGTTGCTTGTGTGACTGCAGGGGTTGCAACATACTCGGCCCATGACTTCTGCCGGACCGTTGGCCCGACGCGCTCTCCTCCCCCGCCTTCTCGTCACTCTGGCCTCTGCAGCCTCCCTGACCGTCGGCCTCCTCGTCGTCGTCATCTCCCCCCGTGCGGACGCCGAGGTCCCGCTGGCTCCCGCCTTCCACGGCCTCGCGCACGGAGTCGACGCGGCGAGTTGGCAGCACCCGCACGGTGCTGACGTGGACTGGCACGCGGCCTCCGCCTCGGGGCAGTCCTTCGCCTTCATCAAGGCCACCGAGGGCACCGGGCCCGCCAACCACCACTACCAGTCCGACGTCGAGGCTGCTCGCGCCGCCGGCATGCTCGTCGGCAGTTACCACAAGGCACGGCCCGCGATGGATCCCGCGCAGCAGGCCCATGCCTTCGCCGATCGACTGCAGTCCGTCGGCGGCCCGCAGCTCCCGCCGGTGCTGGACCTCGAGGTCGACGAGGGCCTCGACCCCGCCGAACTGGCCGAATGGACGCAGGACTTCCTTGACACTCTCGACCACCGCACCGGTCGTGCGCCGGTCATCTACACCTACCGCTACTTCTGGATCGACCGGATGGCCAACACCACCCGCTTCGCCGAGTACCCGCTGTGGCTCGCCGAGTACGGGGTCTCCGAGCCCACGCTGCCCGTGATCGGCGGCTGGAGCCAGTGGCTGTTCTGGCAACGCTCCGAGACCGGCGAGGTGCCCGGCTTTGACGACGCCGTGGACCTCAACGTCTTCGCCGGCACGCGCGCGGACCTCGACGCCTGGACCGGCCCCGTCGAGCCGGCACGGGAACCGGCGCCCGAGCCGGCCGCCGACCACCTGACCGCCGAGGCGCCCGCCGAGATCCCGCCCGAGGTGCCGGTGCCCGTCGAGCCGGTCGCGCTCACGGTCCCGGGCGACCTGCCGACGCCGGACGAGGTGCAGCTACCGGACACCATCGAGGTCCCCGCCGGAGTCGTGTCCGAGCTGCGGTCCGGGCTGCGCTAGCGGGCGGCCGCCCCCCGCCGCCGTACGATCGCGGCACGTACGGCCCGCCACCCGATGAGGAAGACCGCGGTGACGACGCCCGCCACCACGATGAAGCTCCAGTGCGGCACCCGCCCGTCACTGAGCCCACGAATCACCATGCCCACCGCGAGCGTGGCCAACCACACCAGCACGCCGGACCTGGTGGCGGCTGGCGCACGGCGGGTCGTCAGCAGGATCATCCACCCCACGGCCAGGCCGATGAGGAACGGCCACGCCGTGCCCCACACCTGCGCCACGCCAAGCCCCTCGGAGTGTGCACCCCGGCCGAAGGTGGAGAACACCACCACCAACACCGCGTCGAGCACGATCATCACCGGTACGGTCACCGGACTCACCGACCTTTCTCGTCACGCCGGTCACTGCCGCCGACCGAGCAGGAGGAACTACCGGCTTCGTCGTCCACGACCCCGTCCTCCCGGACACGCAGGAGCGGAATGGGGCCGGAATCGTGGTGGATCGTCGGGCGCCACGGCGAACCCTTGAGCGGCCACATCGCCACAAGTCCGGCCGGCGGGGCCGCCGCGATGGTCGTCTGCTGTGCTTCCGGAAGCGCCGACGGTGTGGATGACGACGACGAGGAGCTCTCCCCCGTGTCGGCAGCATCAGCCGAGTCGGCGTCGGGGTCGATGTCCACGGCACCCCGGTAGAAGAGGAAGAAGATCACCCACCCGGCCAAAGCGACCAACACGAAGCTGACGATGCGGTAGACGAACACCGTCGCGAACGCCTGATGCGCGCCGAGCCCGCCCGCTGTCAGTGCCGTGATGAGCGCGAGCTCGACGGTGCCCAGACCGCCGGGCGTGATGGGGGCGGTGGCCACGATCTTTCCGGTGACGTACGCGATGCACAGGCCGCCGATGCTGTGCTGGGCGCCGACCGCGTTGGCTGCAGCCCACAGGCAACCGATGTCAGCGACCCAGTTGAGTAGGGAGAAGACGAAGGCCTGGGACAACTGCCGCTTGCTCAGGTCGACCGCCTCGGCCTGTTCGACAACTTTGCGTACCCCGGCGGCGCCGTGGTCGGCGGGCTTGCGACGCCGAGCGTTGACCCACCCCAGGACGGACAGCAACGCGCCCTCGATCTTGTCCGGGTGGCGGGCGGCCCACTGGACCACCACGACGATTCCTACGAGTCCCAGCGCCGAGAACACCAGCAGGAACGGGTTGGACACGGACCCCACCAGGAAGAAGCCCAGCAGTGCGAGGAGCACGATGCCGACCGTCGACAGGACACCGGAGATGACGAGCTGCCACGACGCCACCACCCGCGAGGCTCCCCACTGGCGGGTCTTGCGGTAAGTCAAGGTGGTGCCGAATACCTGCCCACCGGGGATGCAGGTGGAGAACGCGTTGGCGGAGAACACCAGGCCGACGCTGGCCCAGTACCCCACCCTGACGCCGGCGGATTGCAGCAGCACCTTTTGCACGGAACCGTAGCTGGACATCGACAGGTAGGAGAACACCAGCGCGATGGCCACCCAACCCCAGTGTGGTCGGGTGACGGCGTCGAAACCCTCGGCGAAGAACGGCATCTGACCGCGGAGCCAGTACAGGATCAGACCCAAGACAGTGAGGGTCGCGATGGCCTTGAACCACGGATTGCCCAGGACCATCCGGATGCGACGCCGCGCAACAGCGCCCCGCGTCCCCGTCATTGCCCCACCATAACCAGTCCATCCGGCCCGGCCCAGGCCCCACACCGCCGGGCCCGGGCGGGCGTCACGCGTCGTGCCCCTGCTGACGTTCCCGCATCAGGCGGGCGATCAGCTCCGCCGCGGGGATCTTCCCCTCGGCGGCAGGATCGGGATCCTCGTCGTACTCGGTATCGTAGACCGGCTCGAACTCCGATTCCGGTTCCAACTCCGGGTCCGATTCCGGCTCTAATTCGGGGTCCAGGTCGGACTCGCCCTCGAGTAGGCCGACCGCTGCGGCGGGTCGGCCGGTGAGCAGCTCGACCTCGTCGTCGATCTCCGCCTCGCCCAGCCCGATCCGCTCCTGGATCCGCTTCATCCACCCAGGCGCCCACCAGTTGTCGGTGCCGAGCATCTGCATCACCGCCGGCACGAGCAGCATGCGGATGACCGTCGCGTCGATGATGAGCGCCGCGATCATGCCGAACGCGATGTACTTCATCATGACGATCTCGGAGAACGCGAACGCACCGGTCACCACGATGAGAATGAGTGCGGCCGAGGTGATGATCCGGCCGGTGTTGGCCACGCCGCTTCGGACAGCCTCCGCGGTGCGGGCGCCACGCGAGCGGGCCTCGACCATCCGTGACACCAAGAACACTTCGTAGTCCGTGGACAGGCCGTAGATGATCGCCATGAGCAGCACCACGACCGGCGAGGTGAGCGGGCCGGGCGTGAAGCCGAGCAGCCCGGACAGGTGCCCGTCGACGAAAATCCAGGTGAGGATGCCGAGGGTGGCGCCCAGTCCGAGCAGGTTCATAATCGCGGCCTTGAGCGGCAGCACCAGCGAACCGAACGCCAGGAACATCAGGATCGTGGTGGCCAGCAGGACGTACAGGACGAACCACGGCAGTCCGTCGACCAGGGCCGCGACGGAATCGCGTTCCATGGCGGGGTTGCCCCCGACGTACACCTCGGTGCCGGCGGGGATCGGGAACGACTGCAGGTACTCGACGGTGTCGGAGGACGCGTTGCGGTCGACCACGCCGGTCTGCAGCACCACCACGTCTCGGCCCTGCGCGTCCTGCTTCCCCGACCGGGAGAACTGGAACGGACCGGTCAGACCCGGCGCCTCGTTGGCCGTCGAGCGGATCTGCGACAGGGTGGCGCCGTCGGAGCCGATCACCACGAGTTTGACCGGGTCGGTGCGGGTGCCGGGGAAGTTCTCGTCGTACTGCTCCTGCGCGACACGCGTGGCGTTGTCCGGCGGGAGGTAGGTCTCATTGATACCGCCGAACTTCACGCCGGAGAACGGGATGATGAGCGCAACGAGCACCACCACGACCGGGATCGCCACGGCCACGGGGCGCTTCATGGAGAAGTCGGCGACGCGCCCGAACAGGCCGTTCTCCACTTCCTCGCGGGAGCGGTGGCGCTGGAGGCGTGCGATGCCGAGCATGTCCACGCGGTGACCGAGCAGTACCAGCACTGCCGGCAGCAGGGTCACTGACAGGATGGCGGCGAGAACCACCGCGGCGATCGCGCCGTACGCGACGGACTTGAGGAAATCCTGGGGGAAGATCAGCAGCCCCGACAGGGTCACACCCACCATGACCGCGGAGAAGACCACGGTCCGCCCCGCGGTGGCCACCGCCCTGCGGACGGCCGCGTCCGGCGGATAGCCCTCGGCCATCTCCTCCCGGAACCGGCTGACCACGAACAGCCCGTAGTCGATGGCCAGGCCCAGACCGATCAGTGTCACCACGTTCTGGGCGAACGAGTTCACGGGTGTGATCAGCGACAGCAGGTGCAGCGCCCCGAGCGATCCGAGGATCGTCAGCACGCCCACCGCGACCGGCAGGAACGCGGCCACGACACCGCCGAACACCACGATGAGCAGGACGAACACCAGCGGCAGCGCGATAAGCTCGGCGCGCACCAGGTCCGCGTCCATCCCGTCCTGCAGAGCGCCGGCGACGGCCTGCACGCCCGCGACATCGGTCTGGATGCCGTCGATGGCGATCCGGTCCTCGATCACCCGGAAGTTCTCGAGAATCTCCTCCTCCTCGCCTGCGATCTGGATGGAGGCCACCGCGACGCCCTCGTCCCGGTTGACCAGGGCCGGAGACTGGTTGAACACGAAGCTTGTGACGCCGGTGACCTGGTCGGGGAACTCGGTGCGGATCGACTCGAGCGAGGCGCGGATCGGCTCCTGGAACGCCGGGTCATCCACCGAGGTGCCCTCGGGAGCGTGATAGGACACCACGACGTCGCCGAGGGCGTCCCTCCCGTAGGCCTCCTGCTCGAGCTGCTCAGCGGTCGCCCACCCGCTCGCGGGATCCTCGAAGCCGCCCTGGCCGAAGGGGTTGCCGAACGCGGTGCCGGCGAGGCTGATGAAGGCCATGACCAGTACCGAGCACACCAGGACCAGGGCGCGGCGGTGGGCGACGAACCGCCCGAGTGAGTTGAACACCGGGTAACTCCTAGCGCGAGGTGAGCAGTGCCGTGAGCGGCCGCAGCGGCTGCAGCCAGGCACCCTCGTCGGGCAGGTTCTCAAGGCTGACCCGGGGCAGCGGCTCGCGGAACACACCGGGGATGTCCTCGAGGTCGAGGAACGTGATGGTGTCGTGTTGGACGGCCCACGCGGCGTGCTCGCGGAACCCGATCACCGCGACCGGGATGTCCCGGGCCAGGTCTTCCAGCGGCTCGCGGAACGCCTGCCCGTCGGCTGAGGCCACCACGACGCCGGCGAGGCGCCCGGAGGCTGCACGTCGGTCGATGTGTTCGAGCATGTCATCGTCGACATCGGAGTCGTCGCTGGTCTTGGGCTTGGCGAACACCGCGAAGCCGACGTTTCGCAGCGCCTCGACCCACGGTCGGACGTTGTCGGAGGTGCCCTGGACGATGTTGGTGAAGACCGTCGCCTCGGCCTCGAGGGTGTCCTCGGTCTGCAGGGAGAGGTCGGCGGTGTATCCGAGCAGCCACCGGCCGAGCGCGTCGAAGCGCGGGCGGTACACCGCGGTGGGACGGCCGCCGAGGATCGAGCCCAGGCCCATGTCGACGTTGGGCGCATCCCACACCAGGAGCACCACTCCCGGGGCGTCGGGCGTGACCACGTCCGCCGTGTCGTGGGTGCTCGTCTCGTCTGGTGGGGTCATCGGTCCGCCTCGGTTGTCGTCGTCGGGGGGCTGGTGGAAAAGGGGCGTCAGCTCTTGCGACGCCAGAGGAATTCGTTGATCACTCGCTCCTCCTGCAGCCCCTTGCCCTCGAACTTCGTCACGGGTCTGTCCAGACTGAACGGTACGTGCCCGAGGTCCGTCGCGGGGTCCAGGCGCATCAGCTCGGGCTCCGCGTCGCCGGTCTCGCCGATCCACTCGGCGTAGTCGGCGTGGTCGGTGGCCACGTGCAGCACGCCGCCGGGGGCCAGGCGCGAGGCGATGAGCTCGAACGTGCCGGACTGCAGCAGCCGCCGCTTGTGGTGGCGGGCCTTGGGCCAGGGGTCGGGGAAGAACACGCGGACGCCGGTCAGGCTCGCCGGCGCGATCATGTTGGTAAGCACGTCCACGCCGTCGCCGCGGATCATCCGGACGTTCTCGAGACCCTCCCGCAGGATCATCCCGAGCAGTTGGGCCAGCCCAGGCTGGTAAACCTCCACCGCGATCACGTCGACGCCCGGCTCGGCGGCGGCCATCGCGGCGGTCGAGGTGCCGGTCCCGGAGCCGATCTCCACGATCAGCGGGGCCCGCCGCCCGAACATCGTCTCCGGGTCCACGATCTCGTCCGAAACATTGCGCCCGTAGGTGGGCCAGTGCTCCTCCCAGTTTCGTTGCTGCCCCGGCCTCAGGGTGCCGCGCCGAAACCGGTAGGCGGTCACCCTGGGGAACAGTCGGGCACTGTCGTCCGGGGTCACGCCGGCCGCCGGGGCGGGGTTTTCGCTCTGGTTCACCCGGCCATCATCCCGTAAGCCGTGTTCGGGTTACGAATCCGATCGGTGACCCCGCCCTCACCTCGTAGCCGGTAGCCCTACCGCAGAGGCAACCCTGCCTGGGGGAAGGCCTTGCCGCGGGCGGGTCGCCGGGCCACGATGAGCGCGTGCCGACAGTGACCCACGACACCAAGCCCCCGGCCCCGGTGCAGCCCGAGAGCCCGGATCCCGCCGCTCGGGTCCGTCGCCTGGTCGGGTCCGCCCGGGAGCGCTCCGGAAAGGCTGTCGACGTCGCCGTCGGTTCTGACTGGTGTGCACCGGTGGAGGCGGCGCTCGCCCGCTTCGATGCGCCCGTCGACATCCGGATCCGCGGCGGCCTGGGATCGGGGCGGCGCACCCTCGCCGCGGCGCTTCGGGTGCGTCGCGGGTGGCACGCGCAAGTCGACGACCTGGACGAGATCGCGGCCCCCGGCGCACCGGCCACCGCGGCCCCCGATGTGGAGATCGTATGCCTGCGCACCGCCCCCTGTCGCCACGAGGAGGCGTGGGTGCGGCGACCGCGTCGGCACGCCCTGCTGGTGGTGGTCACGGGTATCGACGACGAGGTGCCGCCACGGTGGGCCCGTGGGCTGCACTCCGTGGATGCGCGGGAGCCGGAGCACCGGTCGGTCGACGGCGTCGTGGACTTCCTCGAGCGCGCCCTGGACGCCTTGGCAGCGGTCCGGGTGGCCCGTCTCGAGGCGGAGTTGGAACGACTCGCGGTCCACGACGAGGTGGGAGACCTCGCCGAGGCCGCCCTGTGCGTGCTCGCCGGGTCGGTCCCGTCGTGACCACCGCGCCCGCCCCTACCCGCGAGTTGACGATCGCAGTCCTGGGCGCGAGGGAGTCCGCCGCACCCGCCGTGGCCGACGCGCTCACCGCGGTCGCGGGACCGGCCGCGGACGCCGGGGCCCGAATTCGTGTGCTCGTCGGCGCGACACCCGAGGACCGTCCTGATGCGGTGGTCCTCGTCGTCGACGCGGTATGCCCGGTGCGCCCCGATGACGTCGAGGTCGCACGCGGCGTGGCCGCCCGCCTGCCGATGGCCGTCGCGCTTGCCGGGCGCGCAGGGCAGTGCACGGGCGAGACCCTGTCGGAGATTGTCGACGTGACCACCCGTCGCCTGGCGGATGCGGGCGTGACAGCACCGGTCCACGTGGTCGACGAGGGCCATCCTGGCGCCCCGGCCGCGCTGCTCGCCGCGCTCGTCTCCGCAGTGCGCGGACTTCCGTCACCGCGCCCTGCACCCGGTGCCGGGGTCGGCGCCGGCAGATCCGTCGCCCCCACCGGTGACGCGTCGACGCCCGACACCGCCGTGGCCACCGTCGACTGGCTCCTGGCACGCCGCACGGAGGCCATCACCACCCGCTCCCAGGCCCTGCGCCAGGACGTCCAGGCGTTGCGTATGGAGGTCGTTCAAGATCTCCACCGGTCGGTGCGCGACCTCGGCGGACGAGTCCGCGAGGAGCTCGCCGCGGCCCCCCGAGCCCGTGTCGACGGGCTGGTCCACCGGTTGGCGGCCGACGCCGACGACGCGGTGGCGGGCACCATCGCCCGCGCGGACCGGCGCGCCGATGCCCTCGTCGCCCGGCATCTCGGCGCTGCCGCTCCGGTGGTTCCCCGCATCCCTCCGCCCACCAGCGGCATCACACCGGGTCGCCCGCCGCGCAACACGGGCGAGGAGATGCTCGTCATGGTCATGGGCGCCGCCGGAGGAACCGGGGTGGGGCGCATGCTGCTGTCCCCGCTCGCCGAGATCCCCGGCGTCGCCGCGATGGTCGTCCCACTGGCACTGCTGTGCGGGCTGGTGCTGGGGCGGATCACCGTCACCGTCCGCCGGACACAGGCGCTGCGCACGCACACCGTGGCGGCGGTCGCCGACCGGCTCGCAACTCTGCGCGCCGAGGCCGAACAGTCACTCGGCTCGAGAATCCTCGCCGCCGAGGCCACCATCACCGACGGTTTCGCGCACGACCCCGGCCCCCGGGTCGCCGATCTTGAGCGGCGCATCCGAGCCACCCGCGCGCGACAACCCGCCCCGACTGGTTCACCAACGCCCGGTGCCACACCGGTCGCCCCCCGCCCGTCCGCCCCCACAGCAGGGAGCCACCCATGACCGATCCATTGTTCAGTTCGGACTCCTTCGCGCCCGCGCCCGACGTGTGCGGCCTGCAGGGCGCCCCGCTCGCAGAGGCCTCGTCGCTGGGACTGCACGTGCCCGTCGGAGAGGACGTCCTCGACCTGGGGTCCCCCGAGGCCGATCTGGACGGCGACGGCTTCATGGAGGCGGTCACCCTCGGCGACGACCGGGGACTGACCGTGTTCACCGATGCCGACGGCGACGGCACCGTCGATCACGTCTCGACCGTGCGATTCGACGGCAGTTACGACTCGTGGCGCCTGGCCAATCCCACGGAGGGTGTGCCCTTCGGGGGCTTCACGAACGAGACCCGCGGCGACGCGGGCGGCGATCCCTCGGCCCCGGCCCGCTGGGAGCGAATCGACCACGGGCACATCTGACCACCTGAGGAATCCCTCACTTCTGGGTGTGCAAAGGGGGCTGCGGCGCGGCACTCCACAGCGCATGACGATACTCTGTGACCAACAACATGCACCACGCGCGAGGAGCTGTGATGACCACCACCACCATTCCCGGCCTCGAGGGTCAGGCACCAACCGATCACGCGGAGATGCTCGCGTGGATCGCCGAGGTCGCCGAGCTCACCCAGCCGGATCGGGTCGTCTTCGCCGACGGCTCCGATGCGGAGTGGGATCGCCTCACGACCGAAATGGTGGAGGCCGGCACCTTCGTCAAGCTGAACGAGCAGAAGAAGCCCAACTCCTTCCTGGCCCAGTCGGACCCGAAGGACGTCGCCCGCGTCGAGTCGCGGACCTTCATCTGCTCGGAGACCGAAGAGGGTGCCGGACCCACCAACAACTGGCGTGACCCGGCCGAGATGCGCGCCCAGATGACCGAGCTGTTCAGCGGGAGCATGCGGGGCCGCACGATGTACGTCGTGCCCTACTGCATGGGACCGCTGGAGGCGGAGGACCCCAAGCTCGGCATCGAGCTGACCGACTCCCCATACGTCGTGGTCTCGATGAAGATCATGACCCGCATGGGTGCGGAGGCGCTCGCCAAGATCGGCACGGACGGCGAGTACGTCAAGGGCCTGCACTCCGTGGGCGCCCCGCTCGCCGAGGGTGAGAAGGACGTGCCCTGGCCGTGCAACGAGGAGAAGTACATCACCCACTTCCCGGAGAGCCGGGAGATCTGGTCCTTCGGTTCCGGGTACGGCGGTAACGCACTGCTGGGCAAGAAGTGCTTCGCGCTGCGTATCGCCTCTGCCATGGCCCGCGACGAGGGCTGGATGGCCGAGCACATGCTCATCCTCAAGCTCATCTCCCCCACGGACGAGGTCCACTACATCGCCGCGGCATTCCCGTCGGCCTGCGGCAAGACCAACCTCGCGATGCTCCAGCCCACCATCGAGGGCTGGCGCGCCGAGGTCGTGGGTGACGACATCGCATGGATGCGTTTCGGCGCCGACGGTCGGCTGTACGCCGTCAACCCGGAGTTCGGCTTCTTCGGCGTGGCCCCCGGCACCAACTACTCGTCCAATCCCAACGCCATGAAGACGCTCGAGCCGGGCAACGCGATCTACACCAATGTGGCGCTCACCGACGACGGTGACGTCTGGTGGGAGGACCTCGAAGGCACCCCGGATCACCTCATCGACTGGCTGGGCAACGACTGGACCCCGACCGGGGACGGCAACGCCGGTAACGCCGCGCACCCCAACTCGCGCTACTGCGTGCCGATCAACCAGTGCCCGGTCACCGCGCCCGAGTTCAACTCGCCCGAGGGCGTGCCGATCTCGGCGATCCTGTTCGGAGGCCGCCGCGCCGACACCGTTCCCCTGGTCAGCGAGGCGTACTCGTGGAACCACGGTGTCTACATCGGCGCGACGCTGTCCTCCGGGCAGACCGCCGCCGCCGAGGGCAAAGTCGGCGCAGTCCGGCGCGACCCGATGGCCATGCTGCCGTTCATCGGCTACAACGTCGGTGACTACTTCCAGCACTGGGTCGACATGGGCGCCCGCGGCGGCGACAAGATGCCCAAGATCTTCCTGGTCAACTGGTTCCGCAAGGGCGCCGACGGCCGCTTCCTGTGGCCGGGCTTCGGCGAGAACAGCCGTGTCCTCAAGTGGGTCGTGGACCGCATCGAGGGACGCGTCGAGGGTAACGAGACCGCTGCCGGGCTCACCGCGCGCGCCTCCGACATCGACCTCACCGGCCTCGACACCTCGGTCGAGGACGTCGAGGCCGCCTTGGCTGTGGATCCCGAGGAGTGGCGCCGCGAACTACCGCTCATCACCGAGTGGCTCGAGTTCTGCGGCCCCAAGGTCCCGGCCGAGGTCCACGAGCAGTTCGCCGCCCTCAAGGAGCGGCTGGGCTGACACCAGCCACTGCAGCACAACAGCTACGCGGAAAGGGCCACACCGTTCACCGGTGTGGCCCTTTTCGCAATTTCAATCTGGTCGAAGACCTTCCTACGGCTCATGTTGATGTCACAGTAAGAGGCTGTGTGGATATCCCGTTCCCCCGCCGGAAGGAGTGGCATGAAAGCCAGTGTGATCGCCCTCATCGCGCTTCCTATCGCGGCGGGCGGGGTGGCCGCAGCCGCCGTGGTGGGCTTCCGGTCCGCTGAGCCCCCGTCCAGCCCTCCCGGGCCGACCGCCACCGCGGGGATATCCGGGGCGGCCACTGACGAGCCCACTGTTGCCGACGAGGATGGGGGAGGAACGACCATCAACGGGGCCAAGCCGCACCTCTCGATCATCGACCGCTCGGCGCGCCCACCTCACGCCAGCAGCACCGAACGGCAGAGGTGAGCGCCTCGATCCGGAAAGCGGCCCCGGTCCGATGGTGGCATTCCGCCCGTCTCCGCATCACCCTCGGCATCACACTCGTCACCGCCGCCGTGTTCGGGGCGATGATGGTGTTCACCTTCCAACTGCTCAACCTCAGCACCGACCGGGTGATGGACTCGAGACTCCAACGCGAGACCGCTGACTTCTCCACCTTCATGACAGCGGGCATCCTGCCGGCGTTCGAGTCGGAGGACCCCACCGTCGAGCAGCTCATCCGGGCGTACCTCGCCCAGCAGTATCCGTCGTCCGAACTTCTGCTCGTCGGGACCGCCAGCGAGTCCGGCACCCAGTTCACGCTGTCCCGGTTCGGACCTGACGAGGACACGCTCTTCCCACCGGCGATCAGATCGGAGGTCCAACTGATCGGCTTGGACTCGCCTGAGAGTTCGGGGATCCTGGACGGCTCGATTCGCTGGCGCAAGACCGCTGTCGAGAGCCCCGCCGGGATGGCGAACATCGTCGTGGCCGTCAACGATCGGGGTACCCACGAGGAGACCCGGCGCGTGGTCTTCTACATGCGCTGGGCCAGTGCCGGGGGCATGGTCGTCAGCGCACTGCTGGCGTGGTTGATCGCGGGACGAATGCTCGTGCCGGTCCGCCGGATCCGAGAGGCCGCCGAGACCATCTCCGCGGCCGACCTGTCGAGGCGGGTCCCCGCCGACGGACCCGATGAGATCGTCTCACTCGCCGACACCGTCAACGCCATGCTCGAACGCGTCGAGGACGCTTACCGGACCCAACGGGAGTTCCTCGACGATGCAGGACACGAACTGCGAACACCCCTGACCGTCGTGCAGGGAAACCTCGACCTCATGCCGGATGACCCCGAAGGTCGCGCAGAGGCCACCCGCCTCATGCAGGACGAACTGTCGAGGATGACTCGCATCGTGGAGGACCTGCTCACCCTCGCCCGGGCCGACCGGCCCGACTTTCTCCGGACCGTCCCCACCGACATCGCGGAACTCATACTCGACATCGAGGCGAAGGTCGAGGTGATCGCCGACCGCGACTGGCGGGTGCTGCCCTACGCCGAGGGACTAGCTCGACTCGACAAGCAGCGCATCACACAAGCCCTCATCCAGTTCTGCTCCAATGCCGTCCGGTTCACATCACCCGGAGACACCATCGAGATCGGCTGCCGCATCATCGAACCAGGGGACGCGACCTTGCCCGACGGTTTCTCCGCCGGCCCCGTCGCCACCCCACCCAATCGGGAGGCCTACCGTCGCCGTCTGCTGTGGTGGGTCCGCGATCACGGCCCGGGCATCCCACCCGGCGAGGAGGAGAGCATCTTCCAGCGGTTCCACACGGCCCGGGGCCAGCTGCGCGACGGCCGTGGCGGGACCGGCCTGGGTCTGGCCATCGTCTCCACCATCGCCAAGGCGCACGGGGGTCGCGCCTTCGCATTCAACGCCAAGGGCGGCGGCGCGGCGTTCTGCATCGTCATCCCCCTCATCGCCCCGCCGCCGGAGAAGCGCTCCCCTGGTGACGCGGAAAACGACGCGGTCACGTCAACCAGCACCCAATAGCATCGATCCTGCCCCTCGCCCACCGCGAAAGCCCGGACACGGACCGGCGGCAGTGTCCCGATGGCGCTCTCACGTGGAATACTCCGAGTCCGGAGAAGGAGGGTTGCATGACGAATGTTCTCGTCGTGGAGGATGATGACCTCATCCGTTCGGTGTTGGTAAAGGCGCTCGGCGGCGCTGAGTACACCGCGCTCGAGGCGGTGGACGGGGAGAGCGCCCAGGCCATCCTGTCGACCATTTCCGATATCGACCTGATGTTGCTCGACATCGGCTTGCCGGACACGGACGGGTTGACCCTCCTCCGCGAGGCCCGCGACCGCGGGTTCGCCGCGCCCGTCATCATCCTCACCGCCCGCGACAGTGTCGCGAACACCGTCGAAGGGCTGGACTCCGGCGCGAACGACTACATGGTCAAACCCTTCCGGGTTCCCGAATTGCTCGCCCGTATCCGCCTGCGGCTACGCGAACACGAGGCCACCGAGGACCCGGGAATCCTCGAGCACGCGGGCATGCGTCTGGACATCCGTACCCGCCGCGTCGAGGTGGACGGCCGGATCCAGGAATTGACCAACCGCGAGTACTCGCTGCTCGAGATGCTGCTGCGCAACAAAGGCGAGACCATCAGCCGGGAGCAGCTTCTCGAGAGCGTCTGGGGCATGGACTTCGACCCGGGCTCGAACATCGTCAACGTCTACATCCGGTCCCTGCGCCGCAAGATCGGCGAGAACAAGGTGCAGACCGTCCGGGGAGTCGGCTACCGAGTGGAGTGACCCCGGCAAGGTCGACTGCCCGCCGGGCTCGCTCGAGACGCGAAGACCCCCGGCCGGAGCCGGGGGTCTTCGCGTGATGCGGGTCCAGCGCTGGGCTCAGCCTGTGACGACGCTGCCGCTGCCGGATCAGCCCGCGGTGGGCTCCCAGCCGAACGGCATGAGCACACTCTGCAGTTCGCAAAACGCCTCGAGTCCCTCGGGACCGTTCTCGCGGCCCAGGCCCGAGTTCTTGAACCCGCCGAAGGGCGCGCTCGGGTCGAAGGCGTACCAGTTGATGCCCATCGTGCCGGTGCGCACCCGCTGGGCCACGGCGAGCGCGGCGTCCGGGTCGGCGGAGTACACGGCGCCAGCGAGGCCGTACTCGGAGTCGTTGGCGATCTGCACGGCCTCGTCGACGCTGTCGTAGGCGATGACCTGCAGGACCGGCCCGAAGATCTCCTCCTGGGCGATGGTCATGGAGTTGTCGACGCCGGTGAACACGGTCGGCTGCACGTAGGCGCCCTCGGCGACGGCGGCGGACAGTCCCTCGACCTTCCCGCCGCCGTAGGCGATGGTCGCACCCTCCTCGACGCCCTTGCGGATGTAGCCCTCGACGGACTCTTTCTGCTTGTGGTTCGCCAGCGGCCCGAAGGCGGTGCTCTCGTCGGCCGGGTCGCCCACGGGCATGGCCTTGACGTTCTCCACCAGCGCCTCGACGACCTCGTCGTAACGCGAGCGTGGCGCGAGGATGCGGTTCTGGGACACGCACGCCTGCCCGGAATTCATGAGCGCGGAGAACACCATGGTGCCGGCGTGTGCCGCGATGTCGGCGTCCTCGAGCACGATGGCAGCACTCTTGCCGCCCAGCTCCAGCGAACACCGCTTAAGGCTCTGGGCCGCGATGCCGGCGATGTGCTTGCCGACCTCAGTCGAACCAGTGAACGAGATCTTGTCGACGTCCGCGTGGGAGACCAAGTGGTCGCCCACGGAGCTGGGGCCGGTCACCACGGACAGCACGCCCTCGGGCAGCCCGGCCTCACGGAA
The DNA here is from genome assembly GCF_008369165.1 of Dietzia sp. ANT_WB102. Classification (NCBI taxonomy): domain Bacteria; kingdom Bacillati; phylum Actinomycetota; class Actinomycetes; order Mycobacteriales; family Dietziaceae; genus Dietzia; species Dietzia sp. ANT_WB102. The sequence continues at coordinate 1,036,090 of NZ_VOBA01000001.1, read as the reverse complement.
CAGGTCCGCCAGCCACAGCGCGGACAGCGGCGTGGCCGACGACGGCTTGAGGACCACCGAACTGCCGGACAGCAACGCGGGCGCCACCTTGGCGGTGTTGAGGTAGAGCGGGACGTTCCAGGCGGTGATGGCGGCGACCACGCCGACGGGCTGGCGGGTAACGACGGACGCGCCGAAGTCCCCGTGCCGCACCTCGGACCACGGGAAGGACTCCGACAGCCGGGCGTAGTAGCGCAGCACGCCGAGGGTGGGCGTCACCTGGATCATGGCGGCGGTGGACGCGGGCGTGCCCATCTCATCGGACAGGATCGTGCACACCTCGGCCTGGCGCTCCTCGAGCATGTCCGCCACGCGAGCCAGCAGCGCGCCACGCTCGGCGGGCGGGGTGGATCGCCATACACCGGACTCGAACGAGTCGCGCGCCTGGCTGATCATCTCGTCCAGGTCCTCGGTGGTGGTCTCGGCGACCCGGCCCACGACAGCGTTGGTGGCCGGCGAGGTCACCTCGAGGACACCGGTAGTGATGGGGTCGGTCCAGCGGGTGCCGGAGAAGAGTTTGTCATGGATGACGACCACGGGAACCTCCATGCGGTGGGAGATAGTGCGACAGGAAAACCAATAGGAACGTGTTCCATATCACTGTAGGCGAGTGCCCGGCCCGGCGTGGGCGCCTACTTCGCGCGCAGCACCAGCACGAGATTGGACACGAGTACCTCACGCACACCGGGCACTCGCACCAGCCACCACGCCCACCGCGGGTGGTAGCGCGGGAACGCCGCGAGCAGCTCGGCGGCGTCGGTGTCGCGCGCCCATGCGAGCCCCTCGGCGCACCCCACCTCAAACAGCGACTGGCCGTAGACGTTCTTCGGCGGGTGACCATGGCGTCGCTCGTACATCCGCCTCGCCCGGTCGCCGCCGAGGTAATGGGTCAGCCCCATCTCGTGGCCGCCGAAGGGCCCGTACCAGAGCGTGTAGGAGACGACGACGAGGCCACCCGGTCGCGTGACCCGGCACATCTCCTCCGCCATCGACCAGGGCTCCGGTACGTGTTCGGCCACGTTGGAAGAGATGCACACGTCGACGGAATCCGATCGGAAAGGCAGTGCCATCCCGCTGCCCCGGACCGAACCCGCCTGGTCCAGGCCGGCCGCCGACATTTCCCCGACGTCAGGTTCGACGGAAACGTACCGCGCCCCCTCGGCGGCGTAGACGTCGGAGAAGTAGCCCGGCCCACCGCCGACATCCAGCACCGTCAGCCCCGGCAGTCGGCCCACTCCCGGCTCGGCCGGCCGGTCACCGGAGCACTCCCACAGGTCGGCGACCAGTTCGACGGTGTCGTGGGCCAGGCCGGAGTAGAAGACATCCGGGTCGGCCTGCTCGAGCGGGAACGAACGCAGCAGCCCGAGCGACCGGCCGAGGCTGGCCCGGCGGGCCACCGAGCAGAGTGCGGTCGAGCGGTGGACGGGGTCGGTGATCACGGCGCTGACGATACCGACGGGTCGTGGCCGTCCCGCCGCTGCGTACAGTGTCCGCGTGGCTCGAATCCTGCTGTTGTGCTGGCGTGACAGCACCCACCCACAGGGTGGCGGCAGCGAACGGTACCTCGAACACGTCGCTGACGGCCTCGCCGCTGCGGGGCACACCGTCATCTTCCGGACCTCCCGCTCTCCGGGCGCGGCCCGTTCCACCACCACCTCCTCCGGGGTGGTGTTCAGCCGGGCCGGCGGCCGCTTCACTGTCTATCCGCGCGCCCTCCTGGCGATCCTGTCCGGCAGGATCGGCCTAGGTCCGCTCGGGTCCCTGCGGCGGCCCGACGTCGTCGTCGACACCCAGAACGGCGTCCCCTTCTTCTCCCGCCTGGCCACCACCGCTCCCGTGGTGGTGCTGGTCCACCACATCCACCGCGAGCAGTGGCCGGTGGCCGGGTGGTTGGTTGCGCGGATCGGCTGGTGGATCGAGTCGTGGCTGTCCCCCCGCGTGCACTCGCGCAGCCAGTACGTGACCGTGTCACTGCCCTCCGCAGACGAACTCGCCGGGCTCGGCGTAGATCCCGCACGGATCGCGGTGGTGCGCAACGGCCTCGACCCGCTGCCGACGGACATCGACGCAGGCGGCGCCCCGCGGGGCGAGTCCAGCGCCGACGCCCGCACCCGCGCCCCGCGCCTGGTCGTGCTCTCTCGCCTGGTGCCGCACAAGCACGTCGAGGACGCCCTCGACGTGGTCGGCACGCTGCGCGCGAGCCGACCCGGCCTGGTGCTGGACGTCATCGGCAGCGGCTGGTGGTCCGACCGGTTGCGCGACTACGCCGCCGAACGCGGGCTCCTCGGCGGTCCGGACACAGACGACTCCGGGCGGGGCCAAGAGCCCGGGCCGAGCGGGCAGTCCGGCTCGGTCGTCTTCCACGGGCACGTCGATGAGACCACCAAGCACCGGATCCTCGCCGCCGCCACGCTGCACCTCATGCCCTCGCGCAAGGAGGGCTGGGGGCTGGCCGTGTCGGAAGCCGCGCAGCACGGCGTGCCCACCGTCGGCTACCACCACGCCGCGGGACTGCGCGACTCGATCGACGACGGCGAGACCGGCCTCCTCGTGGACGATGTCGCCGCCATGACACTGGCCACCGAGCGACTGCTCGCCGACCCCGCCCTGAGGGACCGCATGGGTGAGGCCGCCCGCCGCAAGGCCGCGGGGATGTCGTGGCCCGCCACCGGATCGGCGATGGCGCAAGTCCTCCGTGCGGTCGCCGACGGGCGGCGCGTCAGCGGCGTGGTCAGCGGCGACCGCGGTTAGGCCTCGTCCCGGCCACCCTTCCGGTTACGGCCACTGCTGCGCTTCCTGCCAACGTGGCCAGCCACAGCGCGTGCGCCGCCAGCACCGCCGCGCGGGCCGGCGCCGGAGCCGCGGGCTCGGCGGCCGCCTCCCATCGCGCGTCCGCCTCACCCGGCCCGCTCGGTGGACCCAGCTCGTGGAGGACCAGTTCGGGGCCGGTAAACCTCGTCGTCGTCGGCGTGACAGGGGTCCCCTCCAGGGTCTGCGCCGCCTCCCCACGGGGGCCGACGGACGTGCGTTCGTCCAGTACCCACCGCACGCCCAGGTCGATCACCGCGCGCGGATCATCGCCACGCAGCAGCGCCTCGGTCGCCCGACGCGCGCGATCCCCCTCACCGGGCACCGCCGCCGCTCCGCCCCTCGCCGCGCCGCCCACAACCAGGTCGCCAGGCACCAACACGCGGGTGTCGAGTAGCCGGGGCGCCGGATCGAGCACCGCCGCCCCCCCGGCCCACAACGGCGTCGACCGGAAGGACCCGGCCGGCAGGACCAGCAGGTCCCCGGGCCGCTCGTCCACGATCCGCGCCACCTGTTCCCAATCCTCGCCGTAGGCGACCGGTCGTAACTGACCCCACAGTGCGCTCGGGGCGTCGGGGACGGCGGCCACGGCCACCGCGGTGATCACCAGGCCAGCCCCGGCCCGCGGCAATCCCCCGGCCAGCGCGCGGGCGGCAAAGACCAGCGCGAGCACGGTCGCCGGCAACGCCAGCGCGACAAACTTCTGGGTATCGCGCAGCAGACCCGCTCCCGGAACCGCGGACACCAGAGCGTCCATCACCACCAGTCCCGGGCCCGTCGCGGCGGCGGCCACCACCAGCCAGGCGCCGATCGCCAGGGGGACGGTCGCCCGCACGACCGGATCGCGGCGCGCCCGCCACAGGCCCCGGGCTGCCAGCGCCCACACCGCCAGCAGCAGCGCGAGCGCAACAACCGCCCACCACGTCGCGCGCGACGGCGGGACCGCCTCCGAGTTCCAGATCCCACCAAGCGCCACCACCGACCCGAGCGTGCCGAGCCCGGGCTCGGCGCGGGCGGCGAATGCGGCCACGCCGGCGTCCGTGCCTGAGCCCGCCAGTCCCGAGTTCCCCAGGCCCGGCGCGGTCCCGCCCCCGGCAGGGGCGAGCGCGGTCGCCACCAACCACGGCAGCGCCGTGACCACAGCCGTGACCGACAACGTGTACGCCGCCCGCCGACCGGACCTTGCGCCCCCCTCCGCGCCCGCGCCCGTGCTCCGACCGGCACTGAGCAACGACACCAGCGCCGCCACGACCGCCAGCACCCAGCCCGTCGGCGTGAGCCCGGCCGCGGCCAGCGCCGCGCACGCCGCCGCCACGCGAGGACCGGTGCGCGCCAGGAACAGCGGCATCGACATCACGGCCGCCACCCCGGCCAGCAACGACCAGTGCCCCTGCAGCAGACGCTCCACCACGTACGGGTTCCACACCGCCCCCACCACCGCGGGCAGACGCAGCCACACCCCGGCCACCCCGGCAGGCCCGGCAGGCCCGGCAGGCCCGGCACCGGGCAGGACCCGGCGGACCAGTGCCCCCGCCGCCACCGCGAGCCACACGCAGAACACCATGGTGAGCAGGCCTGTGAGCGGCCAGACCGGCAGCCCGACGGCGTCCAGCGTCCGGGTCGCCCACACCACCGCCACGTCCTGGGGCACCGCCCGCGCCGCCGACTCCCCCAACCCGAGCGCGGCATCCGGCAGTGGCGGCGTCGGCGTGGCCACCCAATCCCGCAACAACGGGAACCCGGGCCGCACCAACCCCGCCAGCAGCAGGGCCGTCACCACCGCCCCCACTGCCGCATCCACCGCAGCGTCCCTGCGGGCGAATCGCGCGAGAACGCGACGGGAGCCGGCGGCGGAGTCCATGCGCACATTCCACCACGACCGCGAGTGGACCCCTCCGCCACCGCACGGCCGCGCCGCCCGGGCGGCCCCCTACGATTCCCGGTGTGGACCATCAGGCGCGCGAGGCGACATCAGGTTCCGCCACCAGGCGTTTCCTGACGGGCGCGGGGGCGGTGACGGCTGGCTCGATGCTGGCCAACATCGCCGCCTACCTACTGCACCTCCCGGCCTCCCGGTGGCTGGGGCCCGAGGGGTACGGCGCCTTCGCCGCCCTGTTGTCCGCACAGCTCCTGGTGGCCGTGCCGTCACTGGCACTTCAGGCGGTGGTCGCCCGCGAACACGTCCGGGGCGTGCCCTACGACGTGCTGCGCACGGTCGGCAGGCGGGTCGCGCTGCTGGTCGCGGTAGTCGCTGCGCTGGTGGTTGTCCCGGTGTCACTCCTGCTGGACACCCCGGGCCTCGCCACCGCCGCCGCGCTGGCCCCCGGCCCCGTGCTGTGCCTGCTCGCCACCGAGCAGGGGCTGCTGCAGGGCGCCGAACGGTTCCGGGCCCTCGGTGCGGTTCTCGCACTGGCCGGCGTGGGCAAGGTCGTGCCGGCCGTCGCAGTGCTTGCTGCGGGCGGGGGTGTGGGGCCGGCGCTCGCCGCGGGGGCCGTCGGTGTGACCGTGGCGTGGGTCGTGGCGGCGAGGATCTCGACCTCCCCCTCTGGCGTTGGCGGGGGCGCTGGCTCTGGCGCTGGCGGGGGCGGGGCCGCTGGCCCTGGCGGGGGCGCCTTGACCGCACCCGGGGTCGCAGCCGTGCTCGCCGCCGGTCAGGTGCAGCTGGTGATGATGGCCTTGACCTCCGTGGACCTGCTCTTGGCGCGTGCCCTGCTGTCTCCCGAGGACGCGGGTCGCTACGCGCTCGGGGCGGTCGCGGCGAAGGCGGCGTTCTGGTTGCCGCAGGCGGTGGGAACAGTGCTCTATCCGCGGATGGCCGATCCAGCCGGCCACCGGGGCGCGGTCCGTTCCGCGGTAGGCGTCCTGCTGGGCATCGGTGCGATTGTGGTGATCGGTGCCGCGGTGGTCACGCCGCTCGTGCCGGTCGTCGTGGGCGAGGACTACCGGCCCGTCGCCGGACTGCTGTGGGCGTTTGCGGCCCTGGGCGTGACCTTGAGCGTCCTGCAGGCGTTCCTGTTGGCGAGCATCGCCTCCGACCGCACTATGGAGGCTGGCATCGCCTGGTTCGGACTGGTGCTCACGGCGGTCGCGGTCTGGATCGCCCCCCGCGAGGTCGAGGGTGTCCTCGGGGCCGCACTAGTGGCAATCGCGCTCACGACGGTCGCCGCCGGCTGGCGGGCCCTCCGGACCCGCCCGGCCTGACGCTCCGGGCCTTCGCCCCCTCCCCGTGGAGTCACTGCGTGCAGCGTTTACCCAGGAGGCCTCGCCCGGCCGGCTGACGGAGTGACTCCACGCAGACGGCGACAGATGGTGCGCGACCGGGCGGCAAGCGGGAGGCGGGAGGCGGGAGGCGCGGCCCGGGCAGCTCGCAAAAAGAGCGTCCCGCACACTCCCCTCTCGGGCGAAATGTGCGGGACGCTCTCGGCCGACTCTCGTGGCCGCCGTGGCCACTGGGGGCCGCGGCAGCCGTCGGATCAGGCGCGGGTCCGGTTGGTGCGTCCGCCGCCGCGGAGACCAAGCACGATGCCACCGATCAGCGTCAGCAGACCGAGGATGCCGAGGATCGCCGGGACGACGCGGCCGAACGTGTTGAGCGTGTCGGCGCTTTCCTGCGCAGCGGCCAGGGTGTTGTTCTGGGTCTCGTCGTTCCAGCCGGACTGGAAGCGGACGGCCGTGCGGGTCGGCTCGGTCTTCTCCTTCTCCATGCGGGCCTTGTCCGAGAAGAACGCCTCGGCCTCGGCCTGGTCTTCCGCGAAGAACTGGAAGATGTCCTCCTTGCCGTTGACGATCTGACCGGTGGCCGGGTTCACGTACACCGTGCGGGTGTTGGTGTAAAAGCGGCGCATGTCGACCTCGCGCTTCGGATCACCCTCGAGGCCCCACTGTCCCGCGGTCATGCCTTCGCGGCGGTAGCTGGCCAGGACCGACTCCACGGCGGGGTCGTAGCCGTCGGAGATCGCGGCGAAGTGGTCGCGGATCGAGGACCACATGTCGATCGGGCCGAGGTCCTGCTTGAACTCGTATGCGTCGATACCGCCGACGCTGGTCTCACCCACAAACTCGATCGGGTTGGTGGTGAAGGTGCTCGCATCGAAGTAGTCGTAGGCCCGCTGCTCGGTGTCGAACGGGAATTTGTACTGCAGCCCGTCGCGGACGAAACCCGCCGGAGCGGTGTCTCCGCCGGTGGCCACGACCTGGAGGGTGCTGGTGGCCTCGTCGACCGGCATGGCCGTGACGCGGTCCACGGTGATGCGGTCGATGGTGGCGTTGACCAGCGCGTCGACGTCGTCGCCGCCGGTCTTGTCCTCGCGCAGCAGCGACTGGGCCGCCTGCATGGTGATGACGTCGGCGTCCGACGGTTCCACTGCCATCACTCGACGCTGCGAGTACAGCGGGATGTCGTTGTCGATGAAGCAACTGACCGGGTACTGGCGCTCGGAGTCGGCGGCGGCCTCACTGTCTTCCGCCTGGGCGTCCTCGCCCTCGCCGCCTCCAGCCGGCTGCTCGTCGCCACCGGCCGAGCCCTCGGCACGGCACTCCGGGCGGTCCGAATTGAGTTCGGTGGGGGTGTTCGAGGCCAGTCCCTTACCTACGAGAACCGCCCCCGGCGCGGTCTCGGTGACAGTCGTGGAGTTGATGTCCAGCGGGGTCTTCTTCTGGCTCGGCACCACGAAGAACACGAGCGCGAGTGAGATAGTGATCAGGAATACGCCGAGGCCGACAAGGACCAGCGCGGGCACCAACGACCTCCGTCCCGCGGAACTGCTCTGTCGTGCCATCGGTTGTCCTCCTGGAGTCGCGCCCTTGGTCCGCCGGTCACTCCCGGGCTGGTGCCGGGGGCGCCGCCCCGGCCGGACCATCATCAGGAGAAGATTAACAGTGATGAAGAACGCATTCGGTACCCCCGACCATCGCGATGGAACTCTCCCCTCCGCGACCGGCTTCGTGCCGGCGCTCGAGGGGCTCCGCGCGCTGGCTGCGTTCGCCGTCCTCACCACACATGTGGCGTTCCAGACCGGGGCCTCCACCGGGTCGACCATCAACCGCATCTGGGGCCGGTTCGACCTTTCCGTGGCCGTGTTCTTCGCATTATCCGGCTTCCTGCTGTGGCGCGCGCACGCCCTGCACGCCCGCCGGGGTGGCCCGGGAACCGCGCGGCCGGCCCGCGCCTACCTGCGCTCACGACTTGTCCGGATCATGCCCGCATACCTGGTGCTGGTGGCCGCAGCGTTCCTTCTCATCCCCCGGAACGCGCGGAGCTCTGCCAGCACCTGGACGTCCAACTTGACGTTGACGCAGGTGTTCGTCCCGGATTCTCTGGTGGAGGGCCTCACTCACGCGTGGTCACTGTCCGTGGAGATGAGCTTCTATCTGGTGTTGCCGCTGTTGTGGTGGGCGCTCGCCAGGCTGCGCGGGCGAGCGGCGCGGTGGCGCATCCCGGTGATCGCCGGCGTGGGGGTGGCGAGTCTGGGGTGGGCGCTCGTGCCGTGGTATGAGCTGGGTCTGCACGAACGGATCAATGACCAGATTCTGCCGCCGGCGTTCGCGTCGTGGTTCGCGGCGGGGATGATCCTGGCCGAGCTCGCCTGCGCGCCGCCCGGTCGCGCGGCGGGGCTGGCCCGCCATCGTCACGCGCGGTGGCGGTGGTGGGCGGTCGCTGCGGCGGCATTTGCGGCGAGCACGGTACCGCGGTGGTTCACCGAGGGGTTTGTCCACCCGTCGGGCCCGGAGTTCGCGGCCCGCACCGCGCTCGGTGCGGTGGTGGCGTTCTGCCTGCTCGCCCCGGTCGTGCTGTCGCCTGCCGCGACGGCTCCCGCCGGGTCGACGCGTCTGGGACCGCACTTCCCCGTGCTGGGTTCGGGCGTGTTGACCACCCTGGGGCGCTGGTCGTACGCGGTGTTCCTGTGGCATGTACTGGTGCTGCACTTCGCGTTCCAGATCGCGGCGGTACCCATGTTCTCCGGGCAGATGCTGCGGATCTGGTTTGTCACCGTGGTGGTGACGACGGTGGTGGCGGCCGCCAGCTACGCACTCGTGGAGGTGCCGGCTCAGCGTTGGTTGGCGCCCCGGCGGGCACCCCGGGGGCGGCCGGTGGACGGCCAACTCGAGGCCAGCCCGGCGCAGATCAATCCCGTCACCGTCGCGACCTGAGGGCCCCACCCGTCGCCGGCGTAGCCCAGCGAGTCCGGCCACGGCGCGCGGGCCAGCAGCGCGGCGCCGGCGACGATCCCCACCCCGGAGCCGATCACCAGCAACTGCCGGGCACGGCCCGCCCCGAGGTGACGGCTCGCCATCAGAGCGCTGATCGTCAGCCCGAAGGTCAGCGCCAGCCCGACTGGACCGGCCACGACGAATCCGACCACGGCGGTAGTGGCGATCGTCAGTAGCCCGCGTCCCCGCCACTGGGTGGCGTGGGTGCCCGCCCGGTCGCGGCTGCCGCGCACCAGGAACAGCAGCAGGACCAACAGGAGCGCGATCGGCCCGGTGAGCAGGGCTGCGCGGTACGGGGCGTCGAGGGGCACCGTGAGCACCAGGGTGGCCCCGGTAGTGGTGGCGGGCAGCACCCAGCCCTGTTTCCACCCGTCGACGGTCACCGGGCGCGGGTCGCCCAGGTCGGTGCCGTCGTCGGCGACGAGCCGGGCCTGCCACGCGGGCGTGACGGATTCGGGGACCACCAGGACGCGCTCGCGGGGCGCGGACGGCACGTGCAGTTCGCGTCGCGAGTCGCCCCAGAGCGCGGTGGTGACGGCCCGGGTGGGTTGGGGCGCGCCGCCGAGGATCGGTGCGGCACTGCCCCCGGTTCCGCCGGTGCGGGCCCCGGTGCCGGGGTCGACGACGACGAGGCCCACCGTGTCCACGGAGAACGCCTGCCCCGGGTCGACAGAGACCTCCTGTGGTCCCGCGCTCAGCGGGACGGGGGTGTCGTCGCAGAGTTCGGCCGTCACGGCGCGTCCCTCGAGGAGTTCCCGTCGGGTGGCGGTGATCCGCGTCCGGACCACCCGGTCGCCGATGTGGAGTCGGGGCCCGTCCTGGCAGGTCAGAGTGACGGGGTCGTCGGCGGCGGCGGGCAGCGCGCCGATCCGGGCGCCGGCGGGGTCCTGGACCCACACCTCGGCGATGCCGGTGGGCAGCTGCGTACCGCCAGGGCCGCGCACGTCGCGGGCGTGGTCGACCCGGATGGTGATGCGGTCGGTGTGGTCGGCGGGGACGGCGACGACGACGGAGCCGTCGTCCTCTGGGGTGAGCGTGGCCAGGTCGACTCTGGTGCGTTGGACACCGGTGTCGATCGTGACGACGTCGGGCGCGGCGGGGGCGGCGGAGCGGGGTGGCCAGAGGCGGAGCGATCCGACGAGCTGCCGACCGGGCAGTCGCAGTTCCAGCGTCGGTGCTGGCACGTCCCGCGCGTGCCAGCTGGTGGAGCGGTCGCCGTCGACGGCCGCGGACGGCCCTCCCGCGGGGTCGGTCACGAGTGATTCGCCCGTCGCGCGGACCTGCCGGGCACGGGAGGTCGGGTCACCGCGCAGCACGTCGTCCAGGGCGGCGCCGGGCCTCGGGCGCACGAGCAGTTGCGGGGCTACGGCGGTCTGGGCGGGGACGTCGAGCAGGCGGGCGAATCGGGCCGGTTCCTCGGGGTCGATCGCCAGGTCGGGGGCGCAACGTGCAGCGCCGGTCGACTCCTCGGCCCCGGCCAGCCCCTCGACCGGGTTCCCGACGTGCACACAGTCCGAACGGCCGGCCAGTTCCTGACGCAGGAGCCAGCCTGACGGCGCGCGGTCGTCCTCGGGCCGGTCGGGAAGCGCGATGGTCCGTAGCAGCGGGATGTCCCGACCTCTGGCGGTCAACCCGATCTGGGAGATTTCGAAGTAGGTGCCGCGGCCCCCGTCGGCGAACCCGGTCGCTGTCACCCGGACCCGCTTTGTGGGGCCGGGCGGCAGCGCCACCGTCGTCTCTTCTCCGACCGTCGGGAACACCGTGGCGGTGCCGGTGTCGGTGCGCACCTGCAGGGTGCTGACCTGTGGTCCGGCCTCGGGGGGCGGGACGGTCAGCTGCAGGACTGCGCGGTCGACGGGTTCGGGCAGTTCGATCTCGATCCATTCGCCGAACGCCGAACCGTATCCGCCGGAGCGCCAGGCGGTGTCGGGGTCGCCGTCGACCGCGGCCGCGACGGAGTGCGATGGCCGCACCACGCCGGGCTGCGCCGAATCGGCGGCCGAGGACGATACCTCCACGCTGGCGTCCCACCACCGCGCCTGCGCGAGCGGCGGGTCCTCCGGCGCGACGGTGGCGGCGTAGTCGGGGACCGTGCCGCGGCTGCGCCGGGGGTTGCCCTCTGCGCGGACGGCCGACGAGTTGTGGTCGAGGCGGCCGAAGTCGGTTTCGCGGTCGGTCGGCGAGTCGGTGAGGACCGGGGCGGTGGAGTTCAGTGGCCGCGGTCGCGGGAACGGGTCTGATGCCGGGTCGACGCCGGCAGTGAGCGCGTCGGCCTCGAGCAGTCGGGTGACCCGGGGCGGTGAGCCGATCGTGTCTCGCGCCGCGAGTAGATCGTCCAGCCGGGAGAGTGCTTCGGGTCCGCCGGCGACCACCGGCAAGTCGCGGACCTCCACGGTGTACGGGGCCGTGGCCGACCGTGCCGGTCCGGGCGGCGCCGCGTCCGATCCCAGTCGGGAGTCGACCCGGTAGATCTCGATGGCCGGATAGGCCGGCCGCAGCCCGGAGTCCGGCACCACGACCACCTCGTCGTCGTCGCCGTCGACCCGGGAGCCACCCACCGGCTCGCCGAACTCCGCGACCTTCACCAGTCCGGGCGAGCCGTCGATCGACTGGTGCACCAGTGCCGGGCGCGGCGCGGCCGAGTCCTCCGACAGGTCGTTGCGTACCACGAGAAAGCCGACGCCGAGCGACGCCAGCGTCGCCGACATCCCGGGTGCGGCGCGGCCGTCGGCGAGCCGGCGCTGCACCGCGTCGAGGGCGCGGATGGCCGGGGCGGGTTGGAGCGGCACCGAGTCACGGACCGCCCACGGCGTCTCCGCCAGCGGCTGCAGGGGCTCGTCGCGGGTGACGCCCCACACCTGACGGCCGAACGACGCGCCGGGGACCACGAGGGCGCGGGTGGTCGCGGCCGGGTCGGGCTCTGCGTCCTCGCCGGGGCGGTCCACCGGCGCGTTCTCCGACAGCCACGCTGCGGCTTCTGTCCAGTGGTCGGGCAGTGACTCGTGGGCGCCGACCGGCGCGAGCCGACCCAGCCACGCCGGGGCCACCGATACCCCCCCGGCCAACATGATGATCATCGCGACCGCGACCGCGCGGTGGCGTTCGGGGTGCGCGAGCGCACTGACGAGGCCGACGCGGGTGGGCTGCCCTCCGGACCGGTCGAGGCTGCCGTCGTCGCAGGCTGCGGCGCCGTCGTCGTCGCGGTCCTCGGCGCCGACGAGAGTCGCGAGCAACTGTGACAGCAGATGCGCGGCGCCCAGCACCAGTGGCAGCCGCAGGAGCGGCTCGAACTTGTGCACGTTGCGCAGCGGCGCGGCCGGGCCGTCGAGTAGGGCGCGGAGAGTCTCGGCGAGCCCGCCACCGGCGGGTCCGACCCACGGTGCTGCCATCAACACCAGGCCGAGGGCTGCGATCGCCAGAAGCCGGCCACGAGCGGGCATCCCGCGCCACAACAACCCCACGACACCGACCGCCGCGATCACCCCGGTGGCCAGGACGAACACCGGCTCGCTTGTCAGGTCCGCGCCAGCGGTCCGGTCGGTCGACACGAACGGTACCCACGTTGCGGCGCCGCGCAGCACCTCGGTCACCGAGGACCAGCGGGTGGTGACCTCGGCCGATTCGATGTAGTCGAGGAACGGCGGCGAGACCCGCCCGAGAAGGACCAACGGCACGGCCCACCACAGGCACACCGCCGCGGACAGCGGCAGCCACCACGCGGCCAGCCGCGCCCACGTGCGGTTCGGCCGGTGCAGCGCCCACCACAGGATCGCGGGTAGGCAGGCGGCTGCGGTGGCGACGGCGTTGACCGCACCCATCAGCGCCAGTGCGAACGCGGCACCGGCCGCACCCCGGCGCGGCGACATCCGCCCCTGCAGCACCCGGATGACCGGCAGCAGCACCCAGGGTGCGAGGGCGACCGGCCAGATCTCCGACGAGATCGAACCCAGGTCGCCGAGCATGCGCGGCGCGAGTGCGTATCCGACCCCGGCGATGGCGCGGGTCCCGCGGGTGCCGATGCGCAGCGCGGCGGCGACCCGGACCACGCCCATGTAGGCCACGGTGAGCACGATCGCCCACCACAGGCGCTGGGTCACCCAGGCCGGCACCCCGACGAGGTCGAACAGCGCGAAGAAGGAGCCCTGCGGGAACAGGTAGCCGTACGCCTGGTTCTGGACCTGACCGCTGAAGGACAGTCCGGTCCACAGGTGAGTGGCCTGGGCGAGGAAACGCCCGGGGTCCACCACGAGGTCGTACTTGGTGTCCGGGACGACCAGTCCCGGGGCCTGCAGGCAGGCCAACAGGAGAAATGCAAGAAACGCGACGACCGCGTCACGCGCGCCGGCGCCGAGACGGACCCCGCGGATCACCTACGCCGGCGTAAGAGCTTGTCGGCAGCGCGGGGTCAGCGCGCGCCGTATTCGACCTGGCCGAGCAGGGCCTGGTCGGCGGGCGGCTGCGCTACCTCGGGGATGGAGTTCTCCGCCATGGCGGTGTTGAGCCCGAAGGCGACGATGCCGCCGAGGACGATTCCGCCGACTGCGCTGGCGAGCGCTCCGGTACCGAAGCTCATCGGGTTCTCCCTGCGGGTCACGTAACAGTGTCGAGCGGTAGTGCTGTGGAGCACACCGACGCCGGAAGACTAGCACCCGGCGACCGGACGGTTCGGTAGAGCGTCTCCCACAAGTCCTTACCGACGGGTAAGTTGGGTGTGGTCCATGACACCACGCCAGCCGGGAGGAGACCTGTGACGACGGGGACAAAACGCATCCCACGTGCGATCCGTGAGCAGCAGATGCTCGACTCCGCGATCAGCGTGTTCTCCGATCTCGGCTATCGGTCGGCCTCGATGGACACGATCGCCCGCCACGCGAGCATCTCCAAGCCGATGCTCTATCTCTACTACGGCTCCAAAGAGGAACTGTTCGCCGCGTGTGTGGTCCGCGAGTCCGGTCGACTCATCGACCACCTCACGGCCGCCGCGACCGGCAGTGCCGGTCCGCGGAGGCGTCTCCAGAGCGTGGTCCAGGCGTTCCTTGAATTCGTCGACGCGCATACCGATTCGTGGAACGTCGTCTACCGTCAGGCCTTCGCCGAACCCCAGTTCCGAGACGAGGTCGAGAAGACCCGGTCGGTGCTGGTGGACCTCACCGCCGACCTGCTCGCGCAGAACTCGGTTGACGAGCGCAGTCGCGAGGTGCTCGAGGTGGTCGCCACCGCCCTCGTCGGAGCGGGTGAGGCGGTCGCTGATCGTGTGGCCCACCGCTCGATCCCCACGTCGGTGGCCGCCGAAGTCGTCGTGGAGCTCGCCTGGCGTGGCCTCGCCGGCGATCCTGCCAAGTCAGTGTCCACCGCCCCAGAGGAGAAGTCGTGACCGACTCGCCCACCGCCACCGCCGCCGCCCGCCGGTCGGAAGCCGCCCGCCCCCTCACCCCGCTTGACCTTGCCAAGGGCCTGCCCTCCCTGGCCGCCGACCTGCCGTCCGTTCTCAACGGCCTCCGCATCGTCCGCACCTCGCGCAGCAGCGACAAGGTGTCCATCGGACGCCGCTTCCAGAAGCTCGCGGCGGCCCGTCCCGACGCGCCGTTCCTCAAATTCCTCGGGTCCGAGATCTCCTACGGCGAGGCGAACCGGCGCGCCAACCGCTTCGCCGAGGTACTCAGAGCGCGCGGGGTGAAGCGGGGCGACACCATCGGCATCTGCATGGTCAACCGCCCCGAGGTGCTGTTGGCGATCATGGGCGCGCTCAAGGTCGGCGCCTCGGTGGGACTGCTCAATCACCACCAGCGAGGCGAGGTGATGGACCACTCGCAGCGGATCCTCGAATCCACGGTCGTGCTGGTGGGCGCCGAGTGCGCGGAGGCCGTCCTGTCGGTGCCCCGCGAGAACTGGATGGGCGAACTCCTCGCGGTGAGCTCGCCGGTGGATCTGCCCTTCCGCGATTTCCGCGCGAACCACCGCCCAGAGGAGCTGTCCGACCTGACGTGGCTGGAGGACGAGCTCGAGGCCCTGAGCGAGGACGTCGGCGAGGTGAACCCGCCGGACGCCGACGAAACCGTCGGCGACGAGACCGCCTACTACGTCTTCACGTCGGGCACGACGGGCCTGCCCAAGGCCTCGACGATGTCCCACTACCGCTGGAACAAGGCGATGGCCGGGTTCGGACTGTCGGGCGTGCGGCTGAAGAAGGACGATGTCCTCCTCTGCCCCCTGCCGATGTACCACAACAACGCGCTCACGGTCGCCCTCGGCTGCGTGCTCGCGTCCGGGGCATGCCTGGCGATCGAGGAGCACTTCTCGGCGACCAAGTTCTGGGACCAGGCCCGCACGGCCGGGGCGACGGCGGCCATCTACATCGGCGAGATCTGCCGCTACCTGCTCAACCAGGAGCCCAGCCCGGGCGACCGCGACCACTCCATCCGCGTGATGACCGGCAACGGCCTGCGCCCTGAGATCTGGGACGAGTTCCAGGAACGCTTCGGCGTGGACCGTATCTGCGAGTTCTACGCGGCCAGCGAGTGCAACATCGCGTTCGTCAACGCTTTCAGTGTTGCCCGGACCACCGGTTACTGCCCGATGGACTTCGCGATCGTCGACTACGACCCCGAGACGGGCGAGCCCCGCCGGGGCGACGACGGCAGACTGTCCAAGGTCGGGAGGGGCGAGACCGGGCTACTCATCAGCGGAATTTCCGACTCGCAGCCCTTCGACGGGTACACCGACGCCGAGGCCACGGAGAAGAAGATCGTCCGCGACGCCTTCCGCGACGGCGACGCCTGGTTCGTTTCCGGTGACCTCATGCTCGACCAGGGGCTGGGGCACGCGTCCTTTGTCGACCGATTGGGCGACACGTTCCGCTGGAAGGGCGAGAACGTCGCCACGACCGAGGTCGAGGCCGCGATCAACTCACGCCCCGAGGTGGACCAGGCCGTCGTCTTCGGCGTGGCCGTGCCGGACGCCGACGGCAAGGCCGGCATGGCTGCAGTCCGTCTACACGACAAGTCGGATTTCGATGGCGAAGCGCTGGCCGAGCACCTACGCGGATGGCTGCCGTCGTACGCGGTTCCGCTGTTCATCCGGTTGTCCACGGAGCTCGAGCACACCTCCACCTACAAGAGCCGCAAGACCGAACTGCGCGAGCAAGCCTTCGACACCTCGAGGTTCGACGACCCCCTTTACGTGTTGTCCAAGAAGAAAGGGTACGTCCCGTTCTACGATGGGGCGGAGAACGACGTCGTCGCCGGCACCGCCTGACCCCTCGGCCGGCCGGCACCCCCCACCAGGAGGTTCAGCCGCCGCATGTCCAGCCGTCGCACGTCCGGCCGCCGCGCCCGGCCGGACTTGTCCCGCCGCGCGCTGCTGGTCGGCATGTCGGCTGGCCTAGGTGGGGCGGCGGGCTGGGCGCTGACCTGCGCGCTCAGGGTGGACGACGACGACCAGGGCGATGCGGGCCAGCGTGCAGACTCGGTAGCTTCACGCCCGTATTCCCCGCCGGAGGGCGCGGTCCCGGTGCGGGAACCCCGTCGCTTCGACTACGCCGATCCTGGCGACACCGACGGTCAGACGTTCGGCGACCTGTACCTGCCCGACTCCGCCAACCCGGCACTACCGGTGGTCGTGCTCATCCACGGCGGGGGCTGGAAGGATTCGCTCGGCCGGACCTACATGGATAACCAGGCCCGCGACCTAGCATCTTTCGATGTCGCGGTGTGGAACATCGAGTACCGGCGGGTGGACTCGGGTGGGGGGTGGCCTACCACCGTGGCAGACGCCTGCGATGCCGTGGACTATCTCGCGGAGATTTCGCCGCAGGTCGAAAACCGCCTCGACCTGCGGCGCGTGGTGGTGGCCGGGCACTCCGCCGGCGGGCACCTGGCACTGTGGGTCGCGGGGCGGGCGCGGCTGCCGTCCTCGCTTCCCGGTTCGCGACCCGCCGTGCCCGTTTCCGGCTGCGTCTCCTTGGCCGGGGTGGCGGACCTGCTCATGGCCGAGCGCGCCGGCGACCGCTATGTCCCCAGTCTTCTCGGCGGTCGACCGGATTCGCGGCGGCAGCGCTACGTCGACGCCTCTCCGGTGACGCACCTGCCCGCCGGCGTACCGGTGGTGTGCATCCACGGCCGCGATGACAAGGTGGTGCGTCCCGAGCAGTCCGAGTCGTACGTCAGGGCGGCCCGCCGCGCCGGAGACCCGGCCCGCGTCTCGCTTGTCCCCGGCGGGCACGATCCGTGGGGCGACATCACCGGCACCGTGTGGCACGACACCCGTGACACCCTGCTGACCATGGCCCGCCGCGGCCCGAGCCCCGTGGGCTAGCTCCGTCCGGGACACCGGGCCCAGCGAGTCGCGGCTCTGGGCGGTGCGCGCCCCGAGGCCCGAGCCACGCTGACCGCCGAAATCGACTGCCGCCGTGGACGGGTGGTGAAATACCATTTGCATGTGACTGTTTGTCACAGCCTATTGAACCCTTTGCTATGCCCCATTACCATATCCATACGGGCACGGAGCGATTAAGTGACCAAATTCACCTCGAACCCGTAACGAGGGCGGCGCAACCGGTGCCGCCTCTGGGGGAAGGAAAGCTCATGCTCTCAAGTTTGCTGTGGGCAATTGGCAACTCTGTCGGCGCCTTAGGTTCGTCCGGATTCGAGTGGGCAATGCATAATTTGGCGAACTACTTCTTGGCGATGGGTTCCTGAGTCGGCGAAGGCCCAGCATGCGTAACCAGACGCAACCTGGGCCCTCTCGAATGACGACAGAACCGGCTCCCGCAGTGCGGGGGCCGGTTTCCAGTGCCCAGGTCGGGCCCAAGGTCAGAGGCTCACGTCGTGTAGTCGGCGTTGATGGCGATGTACTCGCGGGTGAGGTCGCAGCCATAGACGGTGCAGGTCCCGTCGCCCATCCCGCCCCCGACACCGAGGTCGACCGAGATGGTGACCTCCTCAGCCTGCATGATCTCGGTGAGCCGTTCGAGTTCGGCCTCGCCGGGGAACGCGGGATAGGTTTCGAGGTCGCCGAACACGATGCGCACCCGCTCGGGGTCGATGTCGGTGTCGTCGTGGCACTTGCCGATCGCCATCGCGACCCGACCCCAGTTGGGATCGGCGCCGTGCACGGCAGTCTTGACCAGCGGCGAGTTGAGGATCGCCTTGGCCACGCGCTTGGCCTGGTCGCGGTCGCGCCCCCCGGTCACCTCGACGGTCAGGAGCTTGGTGGCACCCTCGCCGTCGCGGGCCAGCTGGCGGGTCAGGTCCAGACAGACCGCCTCGAACGCCTCACGGAGTTCCGCCTCTCCCACTGGGTCGCCGGACCCGCTGGCCAGGGCGATCGCGGTGTCCGAGGTCGAGGTGTCGGTGTCGACGGACAGGCAATTGAAGGTCTCGTCCACCGCGGCCCTGAACGCGGTGTCCAGCATGGTTGGCTCCACTGCAGCATCGGTGAAAAGCACGGCGATCATTGTGGCCATGTCTGGCTCGATCATTCCGACGCCCTTGGCGATGCCCACCACCTCGGCGGTGCCGCCCGTCGTCGTCGTCACCTCCATGCGCGCCGTCTTGGGATGGGTGTCGGTGGTCATCATGGCGGTGGCCAGGGCGACCGCGTCAGCGTTGAACTCCGCGCCGGCCAGCCCGTCGAGGTGCGAGCGCAGTAGATCCATCGGGTAGCGCCGACCGATGACGCCGGTGGAGGCGATGAGCATCTCCTCCGGCGTCGCCCCGACCGCATCGGCGGCGTGCTCGAGCACCTCGCGCGCATCGGCCATGCCCTGCTCCCCAGTAGCGACGTTGGCGTTCTTCGCAACCACCACGACGCCGCGGGCCCGGCCACTGGCGGCGTTGGCGCGACTGAGCACGACCGAGGGTCCGGCGAACAGGGAGCGGGTGAACACCGCCGATGAGGCGGGCGCGGGACCGTCGTTGACGACGACAAAGACGTCGTCACCCTCCCCGCGGAGCCCTGCAGCTCCGGCGTGGGCGCGAAAGCCCGGCGGCAGCGGAATCGACTCGGGAGCGTGGGTGGCGTGCGGCGTCATGCGCCCCATTCTCCCCCGACACACCCCGTCGGGGAATCCCGTCGCCGAAATCACTCGCACTGCGGTGGCCGAGCCGGCACGCTACACGAATGTGATGGGGATAACACCATAAGGGTATGGGGCACACTTAGCTGCGACAATAAGTTGTTATCCATCCGACATTGCGGGCAAAAATGCTTCTCCAAGTGACGATGTGGACCCCGTTAGTAACGTTCGGTGACGAGTTCGAGATGAACTTCACGAGTCCGTAAGCAGGACTGCACCACGCAGCGACGCACAAGGCGTCGCCACTAACGAAAGGGGTTCCCAAATGGGTTCCGTCTCCGATATCATCGCCAACATCTTCAGCATCTTCGACGGCTTCGTCTCCGCTGGCTCGACCGCCGCCGAGGGCTTCCTTACCACCGGCTCGGACGCCGCCAACAACGTCTACGACGTCATCTCGGGCTCCATCATCGGTGAGTGATTTGAGCTTCTGACCAACTAGCGGGCTAGCCCGCTGACCGGTTCTCATTGCGCCGGCATCCACCCTTCGGGGCGGGTGCCGGCGCAATGCATTTCAAGTAAACAGCCATAGCTAACGACCACCGCCAGGACCCTTGCGACGTGAGGCGTATCTCACATGAATATCATTCCTCGCTCTCAAGTGCCCAGATAAAGATTTCCGTGCCCGGTTTCTGCTTTCTTTCCGTACCTATGGATGACGTTGTCGGAACTCACCCGTAACGTCCTGTCTGGAGTTCTCGGCTGGCCCTATGGCGTGCCGAGAATTTCACTGCACCGAGCGGCGCACCCGCGCCGCCCATGACGAAAGGACCATCACATGGGTTCCATCGAAACTTTCCTCCCCGGTCTCGCCACCGGTTCCGACGCTGTTAACACCGGCTCCGACATCGTCGACGGTGGCGCGGGCCTGTTCGCCGACGTCCTCGGCTTCATCGGCGGCCTTGTCTCGAAGGTCACCGAGACCCTCGGTTCCTGAGCTGACGCGCCTGACGGCGCATCGCTCGGGTTGACCTCTGGTTGACCCGCGCACCACGCGAAACCGGCTTCCGATTCAGCGGGGGCCGGTTTCCGCATTTCCCGGGGCCGCGACATCAGCGCTGGCGGTACTCTCGGGCCATGCACCTCGACCTGTCCCTCCATGTCGCCGCCAGCCCCGACGACGTCTGGGCCGTGCTCACCGACATCCCGGAGGCGCATCGCACGCTCAGCGGGGTGCAGGCGGTCGAGATACTCACGCCCGGCCCGTACCAGCCCGGCTTGCGCTGGCGCGAAACCCGCAAGATGTTCGGGATGAAGGCCACAGAGGACATGATGGTGCTGACCTCCGAGCCGCCGCATTCCACCACTATCGTCGCCGAAAACGGCGGGACCGAGTACAAGACCGTCTTCACCATCACCCCGGACGCGGACGGTGGCTCGACCCTGCGGATGCAATTCGGCGCCGAAACCACGCACGCTCCCGCAGTGTCCCGAGTCGTAATGGCACTCTTCGGTCGCTTGGCTGAGAAGGCGACACGCAAGACGATGGAGCAGGACCTCGCGGACATCGCCACCGAGGCCGAACGGCGGGCCAGCGCCACCTGACCGCAGCCAGTTGATAACTCAGGTTGTCGTCGTCGCCGAATCCCACAACTCCGCGACGACCTCTGCCGCCGGACGATCCGCGTAGGCGTCGGCGGCCCGCCACTGCGAGCCTGCCCACAGCGGCGGAACCTCCACGTCCCCGGCCTGCGCGGCCGCCTTGCGCATCGGCCCGGTGAGCAGATGCAGGTGCGGGTAGGCCGCCGGTGCGACCGCATCGAACTCGGCGACGAACTCGTTGACCAGCGCCCGGGCATAGCGGCCGGTGTAGCACCGGGTCGGCCGGGACTCGGTGAACCGGGGGTCGGCAAGCGCGGCCCGGTGCAGAGCGCTCGTGCCCGCCTCCGGGGTGCGCAGCAGCACGGTGCCCAGTTGCACGCCGTCCGCCCCGGCGACCAGCGCCGCGGCTACGTCGTCCGGCGTCGCGATCCCGCCAGCGGCGACGAACGGCACCTGCGGCAGTGCCTCGCGGACTGCCCGCACCAACGCCACTGTGGTGATGTTGTCGGGCTCCTCCCCGACCGTCGTCGTCGACCGGTGCCCGCCCGCCTCGGCGCTCTGCACCGACAGCCAGTCCGCACCCACCTCGACCGCCCGGCGGGCGTCGGCGACACTCGCGACGGTGACGACCACCGCCGACCCCACCTCCTGCAGCGCCCGCACGACGTCGGCCCCCGGGATTCCGAAGGTGAACGAGACCACCGCGACAGGATCGGCGACCAGGGCGGCCAGTGTGGCGTCCTGATCGAAGTCGGTGAACTGCGGGTCCCGCGAGAGGTCGACCCTCAACCGCTGCGCGACCGGCCCGATCGCGGCCGCGTAGCGGGCGACCGCGTCCGGCCCACCTGCCGCAGCAAGGGCGGCATCGGAGTCGGCGCGGTCCAGCAGGAAGACGTTGACGCCGAACAGCGCGTCGGTCAACTCACGAACGCGCGCGATCTCCGCCCGGGTGCCGGCGGCGTCGAGGTAACCGGAGCCGATCATCGCGAGCCCACCCGCCTCACCGACCGCGGCAATGAGCTCCGGCGTCGTGGGCCCGCCGGCCATCGGCGCCCCGATCACGGCGCGGCGCAAGTGGGCCGGGAGCAGGCGGGGCTGGTCGGACTGGGTCTGGTGTTCGTTCATGCCTGCGACGCTACGCCCGGCTTCACCGCCCGGCGACGAGTCACGGCGTACACCGCGCCCCCAACGGCAAAGACGACGACACCATCGAACACCGACCGCCAGGGCAGGCTCCCCGCGACCACCACGCATCCGATCGCCCCGAGCACCGGCACCCACGCCGGCAGTCTCCGACGCTGACGGTCAAGGCGCAGCGCCGCGACGTTCGCGACGAGGTAGTAGATCAACACGGCGAACGAGGAGAACCCGATCGCCTGTCGCACGTCTGCGACCAGGACGATCACAGTCACCAGCACGCCCACGCAGATCTCGGCAACGACCGGCGTCCGAGTGGAGGGGTGCACGGCCGCCATTGGCTCGGGCAGGTGCCGGTCGCGGGCCATCGCCAGGGTCGTGCGCGAGACTCCGAGAACTCCGCCGAGCAACGCGCCGAGTGCGGCGATCCCGGCTGCGATCCGGACCAGTGCGGCGAGTACCCCACCGTCACCCCGCCCATCATCGATCCGTTCGGCCGCGTGGAGCACCGGTGCGGCGCTCTCGGCCACACCACCCACCCCGAGCACGTGCACCGTGGTGGCCAGCACCAAGGCGTAGACCACGATCACTACGCTGAGCGCCACGACGACCGCCCGGGGGATCGTGCGGGCGGGTTCACGCACCTCCTCGCCGAGAGTGGCAATGCGGGCGTACCCGGCAAAGGCGAAGAAGCAGAACCCGGCACCCCCGAGGATGCCGAGGAGCCGGGCGGGCACCGACTTGCCGTCGACGGGAGGCGCTACCGCCCCCGGCCCCGAGGTGACGGGCCCCGCCACCAACGCCACCACGACGAACACTGCCAGGACCGCCAAAACGATTCCGACCATCACCTTCGATGCGGTGGCGGTCCGCTGCACCCCGAGCACAGAAAGAATCGTCAGCGTGAGCACCGCCGCGGCCGCCACGAGGTTGGCGTGGTGCGGCCAGATGTAAAGGCCGGCGGTCAGCGCCATCGCGGCGCAGGATGCGGTCTTGCCCACCACGAAGCCCCACCCGGCGAGGAATCCAGGCAACGGCCCGAGGAGTTCGCGCCCGTAAACGTACGTCCCTCCCGCTGAGGGGAACTGGGCCGCCAACCGGGCCGACGACAGCGCATTGCACAAGGCCACCACCGCGGCCACCGCCAACGAGACCCACACGAGCGAGCCTGCCCGGGCCGCAGCCGGCGCGAACGCGGTGAACACACCGGCGCCGATCATCGCGCCGAGTCCCACGACGACGGCGTCGGACAGCCCCAGCCTGCGATCGAGAGTCGACGTCACTGCGTCACCATCGCAGGCCAGGATGGCCAGCAGGTGAATTGGACACCTCACCCGGTCGAAGCCCCACAACCCGTGGACACGCCCCGGCCATGAATGCACCTTGAGGACTTATGTATGACTTGGCACACCAAATTCGGCGCGAGGGGAGGAATGACCTGGCTGGATTCGGCAGCGAGATGACCGGCCGCTGACCCGCCTGGCGCTGCGGCGAACGCGCCCTCGGTAATGGAGCGGTTTCCCAGCGTCGCCTGACAGCTCGCTACGCCTTCGGTATAAAGGCCGACAGATGTTTGCACCAACACCATCAGTCCGCCATTCGAGAGGAGTTACCCGACTGTGGAGTCGCGCTGGACCGACGAAGAGTTGCTCAGTAACTACGGCTACGATCCTGAGGCTCTGATGCGAGAGGTGTACGGGTCGGTCCTCGACGCCAGTCAGACACACGTCGCCACGTAATCCACTTCCAGCCCGAGCGCGAACCGCACCGCCTACCCGCAGTTGGGACTAGCCAGAACGCTAGGGCCCACTCGGGCGGATACATTGGAGTCCGTGTCCTTCGCCCATCGATTCCGCGTGGCGGCCACCGTCCTGATCACCGGAATGGCATTGGCCGGGTGCTCGGGCGGCGAGCCAGCGGAGCAAGCCTCCTCCGCCAGCTCGGACATCATCTCCGACACCGCGGCCGGCGCACCGTCCGTAGCCGCCGCACCGGAGCCGCCACCGGCGCCGCCGTGCGAGTCGCCGCTCGATCGGCTCACCCAACGGGAGCGGATCGCGCAGCTGTTCACAGTCGGCGTGAGCTCCGTGGCCGATGCTCGCAGCGCGGTGGAGCAGTTCAAGATCGGTGGCATCTTCCTCGGCGGCGATGTCGTAGGCGAGGTCGTCTCGGGCGACGGGCTCGCACAACTTCAGCGCGACTCGCCGCTGCCGCTCCTGGTGGCGATTGATGAGGAGGGCGGGCGCGTGTCCCGCATCTCCCCCTTCGCCGGCCCGCTGCCGTCCGCGCGGGTCATGGCGGCCACGATGAGTCCCGAGGAGGTGCGGGCAGCGGCCCGCGCCCGCGGCGAGTTCCTGCGGGGGATGGGCGTGACCGTGGACTTCGCGCCGTCCCTCGACGTCTCCGAACAACCGGACAACGCGGTGATCGGTGACCGCTCCTTCTCCCCTGACCCCGCACGCGTCGTCAGTTACGCTCGCGCATTCTCGAACGGCCTGCAGGACGCAGGCATCACCCCGGTCTTCAAACACTTCCCCGGCCACGGCCGATCCTCCGGCGACAGCCATCTCCAGACGGTGACCGTGCCGCCCCTGGACCAGCTCGTGCCCTACGACCTACACCCCTTCGCGGAGCTCGCCGTGACCCCTGGCGCCGGGATGATGCTGGGCCACCAGCAGGTGCCCGGCCTCACCGGGCTGGACCGACCCGCCTCGCTCTCCCCCGCCGCGTACCGTCTGCTCCGCGACGGACGAGGCTACGGCGCGCCACCCTTCGACGGCCCGATCTTCACCGACGACCTGTCCGGCATGCGCGCGGTCACCGACGCCTTCCCGCTGCCCCAGGCTGTTGCCGAGTCGCTAGTCGCGGGGGCCGACTCGCCGCTGTGGATCACGACGGCCGGGATCAATGAGGCATTGGACGCGGTCGAGCATGCCCTGGGCGTCGGCGCACTGAGCCGGGTCGACCTCGACCGCTCGCTCGCCCGCATGGCCGCAGTGCGCGGGATCCCCGGGTGCCTGGGCGGACCCGTCACCGGGCAGGTCGACGAAGCCGGTCCCCTGGCCGCCGACCTGCCCACTCTGCCGCCCCGCGCCGATCTGCCATTTCTTCCAGCGCCGCCAGGGCTGACTGAGCTGGCCCCTGCGCCGCGCTAGCTGCCCGGGTTCAGGTCGTGCCCGTGCCCGTCCACACGCCCGAGGTCCCGCGGCGGTGCGAGTCCACCAGGTGAGTATCGATCACCCCGATGGCCTCCATCAGCGCGAAGATCGTCACCGGCCCCACAAAGCTGAAGCCCCGCCGCTTGAGCTCCTTGGCGAGCGCCTCCGACTCCGGCGATCGCGTGGGCACCTCGTCCATTATCCGCGGCTCCGGCGTGGTCTCCGGCCGGTATGACCAGATCAGCTCCGCCAGCCCGCCGTCGGAGCGCAGCGCGACCACGGCCCGGGCGTTGGTGATGGCGGCGTCGATCTTGCGGCGGTTTCGCACGATCCGCTCGTCTGCCATAAGCCGGGCGACGTCGGCTTCTGTGAAAGCGGCGACGGCGTCCGGGGAGAACCCGGCGAACACCTCCCGGAAGGCCGGGCGCTTGCGCAAAATCGTCACCCAGCTGAGCCCGGATTGGAATCCCTCGAGGACCAGCCGCTCGAACAGGCCGGCCTCGTCGTAGACGGGCATACCCCACTCGGTGTCGTAGTACTCCCGCAGTAGTGGGTCGCGAGCCGCCCACGAGGGCCGAATCAACCCGTCCTCGCACAAAACGGCGCCGCTGGGCGCGGTAGCGGTGGGTGTGGTGGCGGTGGGTGTGGTGGCGGTGGGTGTGGTGGCGGTGGGTGTGGTGGCGGTGGGCGCGGTGTCGGTGGGCGCGGTGTCGGAATTGTGAGTCTGCATGGTGTCTCCCGAGTTCGTCGGACCACCCGAGTGGTGGTCGTCGTCACCCTAAAAGCGCGCTACGACAGCACGCCGGTGAGCTGGACGACCCGCACCACTGCCAGAACCACCAGCGCCACGCCCACCACCAGCGTGAGCACCCGCCCGGCCACGCGGCCGTAGGACAGGAACCGGTCGATCCGGCGGGTGGCCGCGCCGATCCCACCCGAGCGGACCCGCGACAGCGCCACGATCAACGCGGCGCTGGGCAGGACCGCGATGATCGCGAAGAACAGGATCTGCAGCAGCTGGGACCACCACGGGGATTCGGCGAAGGATATGAGCACCATCCCGGCCGCGAACGGCGCCGACGTCCCGGACTGGATGACGCCCAGCGCGACGCCCGTGGCCATGATCCCGAACTTCTGCAGAACGTTCTGGGTGAGTGGCGCCTCGACACTGTCCTCCTTGGCCTCGGCCGGGCGGCGCAGCCCGAGGACGGTGATAACGAGGCCGACCACTCCCAGCGCGACCATCGCCCACAGGTTGTAGAACAGCCCGCGGACGAACTCCTGGTTGTTGCCGATCACCCACACGGAGATCAGCGAGAGCAGCACGATGCCGCAGAATGCGCCGCCGGTGAACCGGGCGGCCCGGGGAGCGAACGGAACACCGCGGCCGGCCGAGGTCAGCCACAGCCCCGCGATGACGGCGAAGGCCAGGAGGTTGACCGAGTCGATCGCCGCGAAGCCCAGCAGGCTGAGGTAGTACTGCACCGGGCAACCCTACCGACGCCGGTCCGGCCGGAAGCCTCGGCTGCCGCCGGGGTCGACCTCGTCTCCGGGGCCGCGGTCCTCGTCGTCGTCGAAGCCCTGCTCCCGGCGTGGACGGCCGAACACCGACCGATCCCGGCGCCGGAGCACGTCGAGGTCCCGCACCGTCCAACTGCGCACAGGAGCCGGGACACTCCACTGTCTGCTCCAGGCGACCATGCGGAAGGCGAACACGAGGCAGGGCAGCACGGTCGCCGTGACCGGCCCCCACGTGTCCGTCCCGACGGCGACGGCGGTCAACGCGGCACCGGTCGCCGCTGGGACGACGTACAGGTTGGAGCCGCTGAACACCGCGGGGATCTCGTTGGCCACCACGTCGCGCATCAACCCGCCACCGACCGCCGTGACCACCCCGAGCAGCAGCGCCGACGCGACCGGCATCCCGTGGTCCAGCGCCCGCGCCGTGCCGAAGGTGCAGAACAGCCCGAGGCCGGCGGCGTCGAGGGCCACGATCAGCGTCTGCACGCGGTGGATATGCGACCCGATCAGGTACACGACCACCGCCGCGGCCACCGGCGGGACGAGATAGACGGGCTGCGCCAGCGCCAGTGGTGTGACCCCCAGCAGGGCGTCGCGGATGATGCCGCCGCCGAGACCGGCGAGCAGCCCCAGCACCAAGCCGCCGGTGATGTCGATGTCCTTGCGCGCCGCCAGCAGATTGCCGGACAGTGCGAAGAAGAACACGCCCAACAGGTCGAACACCAGGAGCAGCGGTGAGGTCTCCACGGTTTTGCCTAGATCACTGCGTCGGCCATGGAACGTGCGTGGTGACGGTTACGCACCGCGCGGAACGTCCAGAGCTTGTTGACGACGAAGTTGATCGGCATCGTGATGAGGATCGTCAGCAGCTGGCTCCAGTACTCCCGGGAGTGGATCCCCGCGTCTTCATGCCAGAACGGTTCCTGCAGATAGAGGGGGCTGGTGGGGTTGGTGAACGCGAGCTTGATGAAGATGCCCGCGGCTGCGGCCACCGATCCCACCACGAGGAACGGCCAGAATTCCTGCCAGGCCGGCGCCTTGTGCCCCTTGCCGAACGTCCAGTGCCGGTTGAGTAGGAAGTTGTAGACGTTCGCCACGAAGAACGCCACCACCCACACGAGCGTGGTGAACCGGAAGTTGAACTCCGTCCCCGCGAGGGGAAACAGGATGTCCTGGGCGTTCTGCGTCCCGCCGTTGGCCTTGTTCATCAGGACCGTGACGATCATGTTGACGACCATGCCGGAGCCGCCGACGATGCCGAACATGATGAATTGCCGGGCACCACGACGGTAGCGGCCGAGTTCGACGGGGGCTGGGTTCACAGGCGATGAGTCTAGGCGTTAACTCGTCTGTCAGACCGCGCCATGCCCCTCGGGGACGCGTTCCGCCGGGTTGGCGATGGGCCCGGGTGCGGTTCCGTCCCCGAACGGGCAGCCGCCCAGCTCCTCGCGGTGGTGTGGCGTGAGCAGCCCGGACAGGTCCGGACCCTTGGGGACCACGCCGGTGGGGTTAACGTCCCGGTGGACGTTGTAGTAGTGCTCCTTGATCTGCGGGAAGTCGCAGGTGTCGCCGAAACCGGGGGTTTGGAACAGGTCACGCAGGTAACCCCACAGCGCCGGCATCTCGCTGATCTTGCTGCGGTTGGCCTTGAAGTGGCCGTGGTAGACCGCATCGAAGCGGACCAGCGTGGTGAACAGGCGAATGTCCGCGACAGTGATCGTGTCACCGACGAGGTAGCGGCGCGTGGACAGCCTCTCCTCGAGACGGTCCAGGGAGGCCCACAGTTCGTCGTAGGCCGTTTCGTACGCACCCTGCTCGGCGGCGAAGCCACTGCGGTAGACGCCGTTGTTGACCGTGGGGTAGACCCACGAGTCCAGCTCGTCGATCTCGTCGCGATGCTTCTCCGGGTACAGGTCCGGGGCGCCGTCGCGATGGAAGGCCGTCCACTCGTTGAGGAGGTCGAAGTTCAGCTTCTCGAAGGCGTTGGTGACAACGGACTTCGTCGGCAGGTCGACAAGCGCTGGCACCGTGATGCCGCGCGGGTAATCAGGGATCCGGTTGAAGTAGGCCTCCTGCAGGCGGTGCAGGCCGGTGACCGGGTCCTTCTCATCCGGGTCGAGGTCAAACACCCAGGAATTGACGTCGTGGGTAGGGCCCGCGAGGCCCATCGAGATGGCGTCCTCGAGCCCCATCAAGCGGCGCACGATGATCGTGCGACTAGCCCACGGGCAGGCACGGGCCGCCATGAGCCGATAACGACCGGCCTCCACCGGCCAGCGCATCTCACCTATCGTGTCCCCCACCGGGTCTGACCCGGCCGGCACCTCCGCCACCACGCGGTCGTTGATGTAGGTGGCGTCGCGGACGAATTCACCGTCGGTCGAGGCGTTCTTGGCGGGCGTGAAGTCGGAGTCGGTAGAAATGGGGGCCTCCAGGATTCGGCGTCATTTTATTGATACGTCACCAATATACCCGCTCGGGTCTGTCTCGGCCAGCCTTCAGGACGATCAGCGGCGAGAGGCAGAAACCGCGGGGTGGTGCCGTTCCCCCGTGGAGTCACTGCGGTCAGCATTGCGCCAGGTGATTTCCCCCGCCCCGATGACTGAGTGACTCCACCTACCTGCGGCCCCCGGGGTGTGCCACGCTGGGGACATGGACTCCGCGCACGTCGACGACGTCCCGACCCGCTACTCGGATTTCGCCGAGTTCGAGGTCCGTCAACGCACCCCGGTCTATCTCGCCTGGGCCCGCGGCATCGCCGACGACCCCGACACCAGCGCACTCATCGCGTCGCTGCCACGGATCAAGCGCCAACCGGCCCTGTTCTTCGCCTCCGCCAGGCACGCCGGCGCACCAGAGACCGAGGACTACACGGCCTTCCGCGAGTTCGTCCACGCCCACTGGTTGGACATCGAGCAGATCGTGCTCACCCACTCCACCCAGACCAACGAGGCCAAGCGCTGCGCAGTGCTCCTGCCGTTCCTGTCCCTACTCCCCGGGCCGCTCTCGCTGGTGGAGATGGGGGCCTCTGCCGGGCTGTGCCTGTACCCGGACCGCTACGCCTACCAGTACACGCTCGACGGCGGGAACCCCCGCGAACTACGCCCCACCGGCGCCGGTGGACTTCCCCCCGTGCTGGACTGCGACCTGCGCGACGGCGTGCCCCTGCCCCGTTCGCTTCCGGAGGTCGTCCACCGGGGTGGCGTCGACCTGTCCCCCATCGACCCCGCCGACACCAGCTCACGCGCCTGGCTGCAGAGCCTCATCTGGCCCGGGCAGCACGCCGAGCGCGGACCGCGCCTGGAGGCCGCCCTCGATATTGCCGCCGCCGACCCGCCCCAGATCATCGCCGGCGATCTGGTCGAGAACCTGGAAACTTCCGTCGCCGCCTGTCCCGCGGGATCCACGCCGGTGGTCTTCCACACCGCGGTGCTCGGCTACCTCGAGCCCCCGGCCCGCACAGAGTTCGTCCGCCGGGTCACCGAGCTGGATTGTGTGTGGATCTCGGTCGAGGGAGTGACACTCCTGCCCGACGTCGCCGAGCAGGTCCCGGCATCGATCCGTCGACACAAGGGCATCTTCGTCGTCGCCGTCAACGGTCGCCCCCTCGCCACGGCGCACGGCCACGGCGACTGGGTCCGCGCCCTCGACATGCCCTGACCTTCCGGCCTGATCGTCCTGTCCAACCGCGCTTAGCCGAACGGCCACCCACGGCGCATCGGCTCGTCCGTACCGGGGTCGATGAGGTACTCGGTGCCGAAGGACAGCGCGTACACCTCCGGCGGGAGGGCGAGCATCATGCCGATGTCGCTGGTCTGACTGGCGTGGCACTGCATCGCACTGCGCTTGAGGTCGATCACGTCCCCCGGCAGGTCGATCGCCCACGCGATCTCCGATTCCGCGACCCCGACCGGCAGGCCGTCATCGCCCGTGAGGATCATCGTGCGCAGCTGCTCGACGTCCATCGTCATCCCGCCGGCCGCGAGAGTTTCCAAGAACGCCACCGCCTCGGGGCTGTCGATCATCTCGAGTTGGGCGTCCCGGTTAGTCGTCGCCTCGAGCAGGCGGGGGCGGTGCGCGGCCAGTTCCACCGCGCGGCGCGCGATCCGATGCACCGCGATGTGGTCGGGGTGCCCGTAGTTTCCGTGGTAGTCATAACCCACGAGGACATCGGCGTTCTCGCGGTCGAGGATCCGCGCCACCCGGGCCGCGGCCTCGTCGACGTCGGCGCCGTGGAGGCACCGCGGATCATCATTTTGTTCCCACCCGGTCATCCCCGAGTCGCGGTATCCCAGCCAGTCGATCCGGGCGGCACCCAACACTGCCGCCGCTGCCCGGGCCTCCCCGCGCCGGTGCTCGACCAGGTCGCCATCCGGCCCGAGGTGATCGGGACGCTCGCCGTGATCACCGTCCGTGGCGAACACCGTCACCACACGATGGCCCTCGCGGGAGGCCAGCGCCATCATCCCCGCGGTCTGAGAAGTCTCGTCATCGGGGTGGGCGTGGAGAAACACGATCGTAGACACCTGGACATTCTGCCCCTCCCGGCGCCCGGACGCTCGTCGCAACCAAATCGGCACGACTGTCGACGCTGCCGGACAACGCACGACGCACGACTCCCCGGACGGTTTCGCTCGCACTGAACGAATCCGACCGGGGAGTGAGTGGGGATGCCCCCTTGTGCCCGCATGTGCCCGTCGGGGCACCCGGGTGTTACTTCTCGCGAACGACCGTGCCGTCGTCCTGCAGACGCAGGAGCGGGTAGATGCCGTTCTCGTCATGGTTCTCGTCGCCGACGACCGGGGGGTTGAAAACGCAGAGCATCTGCATCTCCTCCTCCACGATGACCTGGTGCTTCTCGTGCCCGTCGAGCAGATACATGGAGCCCGCCTCGAGCGGGTACTCCTTGTTGTTGGTGAGGTCACGGAGCGTGCCCTTACCGCGGGTCAGCCAGACGGCCTCGATGTGGTTGGCGTAGTGGAAGTCGTTGGTCGTGCCGGCGGCGATGGTGGTCTCGTGGAACGAGAACCCGACGCGGTCGTCGGCCAGGACGATCCGCTTGGACTCCCAGTTGCCGTTGTTGCCCTTGATGTGGCGGTCGGTGTCGGTGATCTCTGCGGTGGTGCGAACGATCATGCGGTGCCTCCTCGTCGAGGGTGTGGTGGTCTGTGGCTCAGGCGTACTGCTGGGCGAGGACGTAGTCGACGGCCTCGTAACAGATCTCGATGCCGCGGTCACGCTCGTCGTCGGTCAGGGTGAGCGGGGCGAGGAACTTGACGACCTCGTCGCTCGGCCCGGCGGTCTCGACCAGCATCTTGTTGTCGAAGCAGCGGGCCATCACCTGTCCGGCCAGCTCCGGCTTCTCGAGGAAGGCGATGCCGAACGCCATACCGCGGCCACGGAGCTCGAGCTTGTCCTCGTACTTGTAGACCAGCGGGGAGAAGCGCTCGCGCAGGATGCGGCCGTTCTCCAGGGTCCTGTTCTGCAACTCGTCGTCCGACCAGTACTTGCGCAGCGCCAGCTCGGCGGTGACGAACGCCATGTTGTTGCCGCGGAAGGTGCCGTTGTGCTCGCCCGGCGTCCACTCGTCGAGCTCACGGTTGAACAGGGTGACCGCCAGCGGCAAGCCGTAGCCGCCGATCGACTTGGACAGGGTGACGATATCCGGCTTGATACCCGCGAACTCGAACGAGAAGAACTCGCCCGTGCGGCCGCAGCCCATCTGGACGTCGTCAACGATCAACAGAATCTCGTGGCGCTTGCACAGCTCGTCGAGAGCCTGGAGCCACTCGGCGCGAGCAGCGTTGATGCCGCCCTCACCCTGGACGCACTCGACGATGACGGCCGCGGGGCGGTTCATGCCCGAGCCGGAGTCCACGAGCACGCGCTCCATCCACTGGAAGTCCTCGGTGACGCCGCCGAAGTAGTTGTCGTACGGCATCGGCGTGGCGTGGACGAGCGGGATTCCGGCGCCGGCGCGCTTCATCGAGTTACCCGTCACCGAGAGCGACCCCAGGGTCATGCCGTGGAACGAGTTGGTGAAGTTGATGATCGCCTCGCGGCCGGTGACCTTGCGGGCCAGCTTGAGCGCGGACTCGACAGCGTTGGTACCGGTCGGCCCGGGGAACATCACCTTGTAGTCCAGTCCGCGCGGCTCGAGGATCGTCGAACTGAAGGTCTCCAGGAAGGCGCGCTTGGCGACCGTGTACTTGTCGAGCGAATGGGTGACGCCGTCGCGCTGGATGTACTCCAGCAGGGCGGCCTTCATGTCATCGTCGTTGTGGCCGTAGTTCAGCGCGCCCGCGCCGCCGAAGAAGTCGAGGTACTCGTCCCCATCGACGGTCTTGAGCGTCGTGCCCTTGGCGGTGTCGAATACCACCGGCCAGTTTCGCGAGTAGCTACGCACCTCCGACTCGCGGTCGGAAAAGATGTCCGTGTTGGTGCTGGTGTCGTGCGTGGACTCGGTCATGGTCTCAGATCACTCCATTTGTAAAGAGGCGGGCGTCGGTGGCGGGCCGGGCGGCCCGCGCGCCCTTATCTAGGAAATCGTGTAGAGGTCTTCTTGCTCGTGACCTTCTCCGAGTAGCTCGGAGCTCAGGTAGTCCTCGTTGGACAGTGTCATTCCGCGGTCGCGGGCCACGGCACCGAAGGTGCGCTGCGAGGCCTCATTGTCCGGGCTGATGGTGGTCCGTAGACGCACCACTCCGCGCTCGGCGAGCCTGTCCATGAGGTGGTGCAGCAGTCGCGCCGCCAATCCCTTGCCGCGTTGGTCGGCGTCTACGCCGACCTGCCATACGAAGATCGTGTCCGGCTCGGACGGGCGGATGAATCCGGTGACGAAGCCTACGACGCGGCCCTCGACTTCCACGACGACGGAGCTCTCTGAGAACTCCGCCCCCCACAGCACATAGGCGTAGGAGGAGTTGAGGTCGAGAACGCCACTGTCACGGGCGATCTCCCACATGCGCGTTCCGTCGGCCGCCGTGGGCACCCGGAATACCGCGTCGGACGAATCAGGGTTACGGGGTACTTCTCGTTCTCCTGGGGTCATAGTCGGTGTCCACCGTAGTGACGTCCTCAGATTGTTGCATCCACCTTCTCCACTTCGTTACCTGATTTCCTGATGAGTGTGCAGGTGGCCGATAGGGAGTGAGGTCGGTCACTGAGGATGTCCCGCCATCGGTTCCAAAGGTGGTCGCGCCGTGCCAGTATTGATCCATGGACGCGAACCCGATCACGAGTTTCGACGAGGCTCGCAGCCTTGAGCTTCTCGGAACGGTCTCTTTGGGGCGCCTGGTCACCGTCTCCGACGGCCGGGCAGAGATCTTCCCCGTCAACTACGCCTTGTCCCCGGAAGGCACGCTGTTCTTCCGCACTGCGGAAGGCACCAAGTTGGCCGGGATCACCGTCCATCCGGACGTTGTGTTCCAGGTCGACCACATCGAGAACGACAACGCATGGTCGATCGTCGTCCGCGGCACGGCGCGACGACTCGACAGATTCGACGAGATCAACCGCGCCGAGGAGCTCGATCTCAAGCCCTGGGTCCCGACCTTGAAGTACAACTTCGTCGAGATCACACCGGAGGAGATCTCCGGTCGAGGCTTTACATTCGGAGACGAACCGAAACGCTACACAGGCTACTGATCCACGCCGATCGCCCGCCGCGGAGCGGGCCCTCGGGATCACGCACCCTGTCCGAGCCTCTCGGGATCACACAGCAGACGGCCAGCCGGTCAGAATCCCCCGCCGAGGTTTCCTGACAGTTTGTCGAGCCGCTCTTGGCTCGCGCCGTCCAGTCCAATTACCGACAGGGTCTTGCCCTTGGCCGAGTACTTCTGCTGCACGGCGTCCAACGTCGCGACGGTGGAGGCGTCCCAGATGTCGGCGTCGGTGAGGTCCAGGATCACGTTCTGGGGATCCCCGGAGTAGTCGAATTGGTATACGAGGTCGTTGCTGGAGGCCCAGAAAAGTTCGCCCGTGACCCGGTAGGTGCGGGTGTCCACCTCGCCGTCGTGGTCGGTATCGAGCTCCGCCACCTTCTCCACGGTGGTCATTCGCGCGACACGACGCGCGAACATCACCATCGCGGTGAGCACGCCCGCCACGACGCCGATCGCCAAGTTGCTCGTCCACACGGTCGCCGCGACGGTGACCAGCATGACGAGTGTCTCCGACAGCGGCATGAGGCGCAGTGTGCGTGGGTGGATCGAATGCCAGTCCAGCGTGCCGACGGAGACCATGATCATCACCGCGACCAGCGCGGCCATGGGGATGAGGCCGACGACATCGCCCAGGACGACGACGAGGACGAGCAGGAACACTCCGGCGAGCAAGGTGGACAGCCGCGTCCGCGCGCGGGACTGCTTGACGTTGATCATCGTCTGCCCGATCATCGCGCAGCCGCCCATCCCGCCGAAGAAGCCGGTGACGAGGTTGGCCACACCCTGCCCCAGGCCCTCGCGGGTCTTATCGGAGTGGGTCTCGGTGATGTCGTCGACGAGCTTCGCCGTCATCAGGGACTCCATCAGTCCGACAAGCGCCATCGCCAGCGCGTAGGGGGCGATGATCTGGAGTGTCTCCAGCGTCAGGGGGACGTCGGGGAACAGCAACGACGGCAAGGAGGTCGGTAGCTCGCCCTGTTCGGATACGTCGGGAACTGACCAGCCCACCATCAGGACGACGGCCGTGATCGCGACGATGGCAATGAGCGGCGCCGGGACCACGGTCGTGAGGCGCGGGAAGCCCACCATGATGACGATTCCTGCCGCAACCAGCGGATACACCAGCCATGGCACGCCCACCAGGTGCGGGATCTGCGCCATGAAGATGAGGATGGCCAGAGCGTTGACGAAGCCGATCATGACCGAGCGGGGGATGAAGCGCATCAGCTTGGCGACGCCGAGCAGACTGAGCAGGATCTGCAGCACTCCGCCGAGCAGCACGGTGGCGATGAGGTAGTCGAGACCGTGGTCGGCGACGACCGGTGCGATCACCAGGGCGATGGCGCCCGTGGCGGCAGAGATCATGGCGGGACGACCGCCGGAGAACGCGATGGTCACGGCCATCGTCACCGAGGCGAACAGCCCGACGCGGGGATCGACCCCGGCCAGGATGGAGAACGAGATCGCCTCCGGGATCAACGCGAGCGCGACCACGAGACCGGCCAGCACCTCGGTGCGCAACCTCGCCGGGGAGGAGAACGCGGCCCGGAAGGACTCCAGTACGCCGATCGGGAACTGCTCGCTCATCGTCACCTACAGTCGTCGTCAGACCCTCACGTCGCGTGAGGAACAAAAGCTACCGTAACGGGAGAGTTGTGACCGGGCCAAGCCGGGGCGAGCGGACCATGAAGATCGGCGAGGTCGCCGAGCGCACCGAACTGTCGATCCGCAGCCTGCGGCACTGGGACGAGGTCGGACTGGTGAGTCCGTCCGCCCACTCCCCCGGAGGTTTTCGGCTCTACACCGAGACCGACGTCGAACGGATCCTGCTCATCCGGCGGATGAAACCGCTGGGTTTCAGCCTGGAGCGGATGCGGGAGTTCTGCCGGGCACTCGACGATCGTGCAGCGTCGCGTCCCACCCCGTCAGGTCCCGCCGCGTCCGACGTCATCGCCGAGGTCCGCGCCGAGGCCACCGAGCGTCTCGAGCGGCTCCGCACACATCTGGCGTACGCGGAGGAGTTCGTGGAGATCGTGGAACGGCTGCGCTGAGGCCCCACTCAGGTCGGCGCCGCGGCCAGAGCCGCGGTCACCGCCGCCTTCGCCCACTGCCCCACCCCGACGAGTGTCGCCGACGCCGCACCGCACCAGTTTCCGTAACCGACGAGGAACAGTCCCGGGACATCGGGCACCACGGGGCCACGGGTGACGACCCGCCCACCGCGCCGCGTGAGCAACCCCCGCAGGTGCCCCAACTCCGCGCGGAAACCCGTGCACCAGACCACCGCATCGGCGGTTGCGCACCGGCCGTCGGACCACTCCACCCCGTCGGTGGTGAACCGCTCGAACATCGGCGTCGCCGTCAACAACCCCGCGTCGCGGGCCGCGCGGACCGGCGGCACCGCGACGATGTCCCCCAGGTCAGCAATACCGCCGACGGAGTCACCTACCCCCCGGATAGCGGCGTTGGCGACTCGGAAGAGTTCGCGGCCGTCGACGTCGTCCGGCAGGTAGCGGGGCGGAGCGATGGTGCACCAGGTCAGCTCACCGCCCGAGTATGCGAGAGGCACGGCCAGGTCAGCGGCGATCTGCGCACCCGAGTTCGCCCCGCCCACGACAACGACGCGCTGGCCCTCGAAGTCCGACGGCCCGCGGTAGTCGGCACTGTGCAACTGCCGACCCCGGAAATCGGCGACTCCCGGGTAGGTGGGGACGAACGGGCGCGAGTAGGTGCCGGTCGCGCTGATCACTGCCCGAGCTCGCCACTCACGACCGTCGGTGTCGCGGACGAGAAAGCCCTCGTCGTCGTGATCCTCGCCACCGACCCCACCACCGGCGTCGCCGCCGCCCGCGCGCTCCGACCCCGGGTGCTCCGGTCCCGCGCGCTCCACCGAGACGACCCGCACCCCACGTCGCACGGGCAGCTCGTAGTACTCCTCGTAGCTGCGCAGGTAGTCCACGACGTGTGCGGTGTCCGGGTTGGCGCCGTCCGCGGTCGGAGACATTCGGCGGCCGGGCAGCGACGAGAACTCGGCGGGCGAGAAGAGACGTAGCGACGGCCACGTGTGCGGCCACGCACCGCCGGGGCCGTCGGCCGCGTCGAGAATCTCGAAGTCCGCCCCCGCGCGCCGGAGATAGAAACCGGCGGCGAGGCCGGACTGGCCGCCGCCGATCACCACGACGTCGCGGCGTGTGACGTTGCTGCGGGTCACGTCTCGCTGCGTCACGGGTCTGCTCACAGCGACCGGCCGATGACCTCCTTCATGATCTCGTTGGTGCCGCCGTAGATCCGCATGACGCGGGCGCCGGCGAACTTCTGCGCGATGGGGTACTCCATCATGTAGCCGTAGCCGCCGAACAGCTGGAGGCACCGGTCGACCACGTCGTCGAGCATGTCGGTGGCCTGCAGCTTGGCCATCGATGCGGTGACGGCGTCGAGCTCCCCGGCGATCTCGCGGGAGATGCAGTGGTCGACAAACGTGCGGGTGGCCATGACCTGGGTCTTACAATGCGCCAGCTCGAAACGAGTGTTCTGAAAGTCCAGGATTGGCTTGCCGAACGCCTGCCGCTCCCGGGTGTATTCGAGGGTCTCCACGACGGCGGCCTCGGCCATCGCCAGTGCGTCCACGGCGATGGCGAGGCGCTCGCGCGGCAGCTGGTTCATGAGCTGGTAGAAGCCCTGGCCCTCCTCGCCGCCGAGGAGGTTGGCGGCGGGAACGCGCATGTCGTTGAAGAACAGTTCGGCGGTGTCGGCGCCGTGGCGGCCCATTTTCTCCAGGACGCGGCCACGATTGAAGCCGGGGGTGTCGGCCTCCACGGCGAACAGGGCCATGCCCTTGTGGCCGGCGTCGATGTCGGTCTTGGCCACGACCACCACGAAGTCGGCGGAGCCGCCGTTGGAGATGAAGGTCTTGGAGCCGTTGATGACGTACTCGTCACCGTCACGCTTGGCAGTGGTGCGTACGCCCTGCAGGTCGGAGCCGGCACCGGGCTCGGTCATCGCGATGGCGGAGATCCATTCGCCCGAGCAGAGCTTCGGCAGCCACTCGCGCTTCTGCTCGTCGGCGGCGTAGTTCGCGATGTAGTGCGGGGTGATGGTGGAGCCGACGCCCATGCCGAACGCGGTGTCACCCGAGTAGACCAGTTCCTCAGTGACGAGGTACTCCATGCCAGGGTCGCCACCCTGGCCACCGAACTCCTCGGGCACGTCGAGGCAGATCAGGCCGGCCTCGCCGGTACGCAGCCAGGTCTCGCGGTCGACGTGCTTCTGCGCGGCCCACTTCTCCTGGTTGGGCGTCATCTCCTTGGCGAAGAACGCGCGGGCGTGTTCCCGCAGGAGACGGTGGTCGTCGGTCTCCCAGTCGGGGCGGTAGTCGGGGAACAGTGCGGACACGAGGGGCCTCCAGGGGACGACGACGAGATCGCCGCCAGTTTACGTCCGCAGGTCTCGGGCAAGGCCCCGCGCGCTCGACACCGAAAGGGCCATACTCACGGTATGAGCGAATCCCCGGACCAGCCCGAGAATGCAGCCCTGCCCGACACGCCGGCCCTGCCCGAGTCGTTCCCCACCGACTGGACCCGCTGCCTGGTCCTGGTGGCGCATCCCGATGACCCCGAGTACGGCATGTCCGCGGCAGTGGCCCGCTGGACGGCCGAGGGGCGCAGCGTCGTCTACGTGCTGGCCTCCAGCGGCGAGGCGGGCATCGAGGGGATGGAACCAGCGACCGCCGGGCCGATACGCGAGGAGGAGCAGCGTCGCTCGGCGGCGATAGTCGGAGTGGACACGGTGGAGTTCCTCGGCTTCCCAGACAGTCGGATCGTCAACAACGCCGAACTGCGCGACGCGGTCGCCGACTCGATCCGGCGGCATCGCCCGGACATCGTGGTGTCGTTGTTCTCGGGTCCCGAGTTCGGCCCGGACATGCCCAACCAGAGCGACCACATGGAATTCGGTGAGGCCGTCGGGGTGGCGTACGACGATCTGGTAGCCGCGGTGGGCGTCGACTCGGCCGAGGGACGACCGCAGATGTGGTTCGAGTCAGCGCCCGAGCCCACCCATTACGTGGATGTCGAGGGCTTCGTCGAACCCGCGGTGAAGGCGTTGGCAGAGCACTCCGAGTACTTGTCGGTGCTCGACCCACAGACCCCGGTACTCGACCAATCCCGGGCCCAGGTCGAACGGATGGTCGCCCCCGTCGAGGGACTGGCCGGCGGCCACCCGGTGGTGGGTTTTCGACGAATGCGCCCCTGAGACCGGTTCAGGCCGGCTCGCCCACCGGGTCGAGCGGCGAGGATGAGGCCTCGGACGGCCGCAGACGCGTGACGATCTCGTCCGCCCACTCCGCGTGGGGTGAGTCCATAGCGCCGTCGGCCGGGGAGCCGACATAGGTGAGCCAGAACCGCGCGTCCCCCTCGCCGACCACGGCGGTGTAGACCAGCCCACCGGCCGGAGTCCCTGCGCCCAGCGCCGGGTCCGCCACCACCCGGTACGACAGCGCCCAACCGTCGCCCACGTCGGTGGAGATCTCGTCCATCCGGTGGTCGACCTGCTGGCCGGGGATCGGCAGGAACAACTCCCCCATCCCGATGATCAGGGCGACCGCCGCCCGCTGGTTGTCCGCCTCCTGGGAGGCGACGAAGTCCGGGGTCAGCGCGCCGACGAGCACGATCCCGCCGAGACGGCCCGCGGAGTCGGTCTTGTCCTCGGCGGACTCCGGGACCAGCACGGTGCTGCCGAAGATCACGTCGCCGGACTCGACGCGCCACCCCTCAGGCACCCGCACGATGAGCCCGGCGTCGGGATCGACGTGGTCTACTCCGGCCGCGACCTGGGTCTTGGGCGACAGCGTGCGGATACCCGGGGAGTAGGTCGCCGAGGAGACAATGACCGTCACGACCGCGGCGACCACCGCGAGAACGGCCACCAACGCCACCAGCAGCAGGGCCCGGGTCTTGCCGGCGGACGGGTTCTGGCCTGACATCATCCGTCCAGCGTAGGCGGACGGGACTCGCGCAGCGTGATGTTGACCCTCCCCGGCTCAGCGCCGAGCACCTCGCGACACCACGCCGGAGCGGTGCCGTCGAACACCTTCGGGACACCGTGGAACGCCATCCGCGACGGGCCGCCAAACACCACCAAGTCGCCGGACTCGAGACGCACGTCGGTGTACGGGCGCCCCCGATGCTCGGGCGTGCCGAATCGAAACGTGCACGCATCGCCCAGGCTCAGCGAGACGACGGGCGCCGAACTGGCCTCGTCGCGGTCCTGGTGTAGTCCCATCGTGGATCCACGCCCGTAGAGGTTTACGAGGGCGGTATCCGGGGTATAGGTGATGCCGGGCGTCGCGACCGACGGCTCCACTGCCGCGGCAGCCTCCAGCCCGTTTCGCGCCGCCCGCACCAGCCACTCCGGGACCTGCAGGACCTCCTCGTCGTCGTCGTACCGGTATGGCACCCAGTGCCGCCCCAGGCTGAACGTCCGTACCGACATCCGGCCGCCGCCGGGCAGCACAATCGACCGCGGCGCGCGCACCGCAGCCCAATCCACGCACGCCCGGAGGAGGAATTCTTGCTGCTCTCGGCTCATCCAGTCGGGTACGTGGACGGCACCCGGGCCCAGAACTGTGGGCTCGCGATCGACGCCGAAGAGCGGCTCGGTCACCTCTCGTCGCTCCCCTCTGCAGGCGTCTGGGCGGGGGCCTCCGCCGTCATGGGCGGAGCGATGTCCTCGAGCGACTCGCCCTCCGCATCCACACCGAGGAAGATTTCGGCGATCCCGCCCATCGCCATGATGCCGGCCGCGAGCAGAAAGCCCAGTCCCACCAGGCCGCGGTCGCCACTCTCGATGAAGTTACCGAACAGCAGCGGGCCGATCATGCCACCGACGCCGGTGCCGATCGCGTAGAAGAACGCGATCGCCAGCGCTCGGGTCTCCATGGGAAAGATCTCCGACACCGTGAGGTAGGCGGCCGAGGCCCCCGCGGTGGCGATGAAGAAGGTCAGTGACAGCAGCGCCACGAAGCCCCACAGACCACCGGTCTCACTGATGAATACGAAGTACAGCGGCACGGACACCAGGGCCGCACCCAGGTAGGTACCGGAGATCATCTTCCTGCGTCCGACCTTGTCGAACAGCGGCCCGAGGATCAGTGCACCGAGGAAGTTGACGACCGCGAACAACGCCAGCAGGAGCGGGGCGCGGCCGGCGTCTATCCCGTAGTAACTCTGGTAGAGCGTGCCCAAGTTGAAGGTGATGCCGTTGTAGAGGAATGCCTGGCCGATGAACAGTGCGAGGCACAAGACGGCCCGCTTGGGGTACTTGCCGAAGGCCGTTTTCGCGATTTCGGTAAACGGGATGCTGGCCCGCTGGTGGATGGTGATCTGGTCGTCGCGGCCGACCTCCTCCAACGACTCGTCCTTCTCCTCCTCGACCCCTTCCTCGATGTCGGAGACGATCTCGTCAGCCTCACCCTCGCGGCCGTGAATGAACAGCCACCGGGGACTCTCCGGCACGTGTCGGCGGACAAAGATGATCACCACCCCGAGCACCGCCCCCACGCCCAGCGCGAAGCGCCAGCCCAGGTTCTCGGCGAACATGGCGGAGTTGAGGAAGAAAAGCGAATAGAACGAGCCGAACGTGGCGCCCAGCCAGTAGGTGCCGTTGATGAGGATGTCGACGCGGCCCCGGTAGTTGGCGGGGATCAGTTCGTCGACGGCGGAATTGACCGCGGCGTACTCGCCGCCGATCCCCGCGCCGGTGAAGAATCTGCAGATGAAGAACATCCACGGCGCGATCGACAGCGCGGTGGCGAGCGTGGCGATGCAATACACCACGAGAGTGATGAGGAACAGTTTCTTGCGTCCCCATTTGTCGGTGAGGCGCCCGAAGAACAACGCGCCCAGGCAGGCGCCGAGAATGTAGATCGAGGCGGCCAGACCGATCTGGCTCTCCGTGATGGCCAGGCCACTGCCCGGTTCGACCAGCCGCGCGGCCAGGGACCCGATGAGGGTGACCTCGAGGCCGTCGAGGATCCACACCGTGCCCAGACCGATGATGACCTTCCAGTGGAAACCTGCCCAGGGCAGGCGGTCCATCCGGGCGGGAACTGCCGTGGTGATGGTCCCGAGCTTGCGCTTACCGGACCCGGACGTGGTGTCGGGGGACGCCTCACCCCGGGATCGATGCTCCATGGATCGGTTCTAGCCGAATGTGATACACGTCGCATCCGGTCCGACTCTCGCCAAGTGCGCCCCGCCGGGGCCGATAACGTGCTCGGGGTGATCGACCTATGACCCCCTGTCCCCGTCTCGCGGACGCCGATGCCCTGCCCCTCGCGGCCGACACACTCGCGGCCGCGTTCGCCGACTACCCCTGGACCCGGTACGTCATCCCCGACGACGACTACGCTGAACGCCTACGTGCGCTCCAGTACCTGTACCTGCGGCACGCGCACCAGCACGGGATCGTCGGCGTCACCGATTCCGCAGACGGGGTGATCGCGCTGCTCCCGCCGGACGCCCCCGAGCCCGACGCCGAGACGGTCCGGCAGATCATCGCGCTCCACGGCGACCGGCTGGACCGGCTCGGACAGGGCGAGAGCGGACCACCGGCCGAGGAATCCGAACCCGGGCGGCCCGGGACGTGGCGCCTCGAGACCCTCGGCGTGCACCCGACCCGGCAGGGCAGCGGACTCGGCGGAGCGCTCGTGACGTTCGGGCTCGACACCGCAGCGCAGCGGGGTGCCCGCAACGTCGTGTTGGAGACCTCTGATCCCCGTAACGTACAGCTCTACCAGCGGTACGGGTTCTCGACTGTCGCCTGCTCCGAACGTCCCGACGGACCGAGCGTGTGGAGCATGCGCGCGGTCACCTCTTAGGGCCGCAGCACCGCCCACGCCTGCTCTGCCAACTCCCGGGTCGCGGCCGCCACCACGGTGCCGCCCTCGAGCGGCTGGCCCCCGTCCGTGCCGGTGATCACACCGCCGGCGGCCTCGATGATTGGGATCAGCGCCACGATGTCGTACGAGTTCAGGTCGGCCTCCACGACCAGATCGATGCGCCCCGCGGCGAGCATGCAATAGGCGTAGCAGTCACCGCCGAAGCGCTGCAGTCGAACTCGGCGACCGAGCTCGTCGTAGCGGCGGCGCACCTCGCCGTCGTCCCCGAACATCGACGGGTGCGTGGTGTACAGGATGGCGTCACTCAGCTCCGTGCACCCGGAGGCGTGCAGCTCGATGGCCGCCGGGCCGTCGGCGCGCCGTCGCACGGTGGCGCGCCCGTGGATCGCGGTGAAGGTCTCTCCCAGGATCGGCTGGTCCATCCACCCGGCCACGGCCCGGCCGTTCTCCACCACGCCGATCAGGGTCCCCCACCCCGCCATACCGGTGAGGAACGCCTTGGTGCCGTCGATCGGGTCCAGGTACCAGGTGCGCGCGGCGTCGGCCGGGCCGGTCTCGCCGTTCTCCTCCCCCACCACCCGGTCCCCGGAGGCCAT
The DNA here is from genome assembly GCF_008369165.1 of Dietzia sp. ANT_WB102. Taxonomy (NCBI): domain Bacteria; kingdom Bacillati; phylum Actinomycetota; class Actinomycetes; order Mycobacteriales; family Dietziaceae; genus Dietzia; species Dietzia sp. ANT_WB102. The sequence goes on along the minus strand of NZ_VOBA01000001.1, from coordinate 992,444 downwards.
CGACGAGATGCCCGCACGCAGCAGTTCCTCAATGGCGCGGTCGGCCTCGGTGACCGGGTCGTAACCCCTGTCACCGATTCCCTTGTCCGCGGCAGCGAGCGCCTCGAGGTCACCGTAGAAGTGTCGGCGGGCGATGCGGCCAGTGGCGGCCAGAAGCTCGTCGATCCGTTCAGTCAGGTCGGGGTCCAGGGGGCGTTCAGGCCGTGACGTCATACCCCCATGGTGCATCACGGCCCCTCGCTGTCCTGCCGGATCGCGCGTGTCCGCCCTCTACACCCACCGATAAGGTTACGGTGAGCACACCCCACACGGACGGAGCCGAGATGCGATGACCGGTCTGATGGACTTCATATCCACCCGCAGGGTCCAGCTCGCCACGGACTCCTGGCAACACGTCAGCGCCACCGTCCAAGCGGTGCTAATCGCAACACTGCTGTCCGTCGCGCTCGGGGTGGCCGTGTACCGCAGCAGGTCCGGATCCGCGATCGCGACGGGACTGGCCGCCACGGCATTGACCGTGCCCTCGTTCGCCCTGCTCGGTCTCCTCATCCCGATTTTGGGACTGGGCGTACTGCCCACCATGACCGCGCTCGTGATCTACGCGGTGTTGCCGATCCTGCGCAACACCATCGTCGGGCTGGACGCGGTACCCGCCGCCACCGTCGATGCCGCCCGCGGGGTGGGAATGAGCCGGATCGGCGTGCTGGGCCGGGTCGAGATCCCGCTGGCGTGGCCGTCCATCCTCGCCGGGATCCGCATCTCCACCCAGATGTCGATGGGGATCCTCGCGATCGCCGCTTACGCCAAGGGTCCGGGGCTGGGCAACCTCATCTTCGCGGCATTGTCGCGGGTCGGAACGCCCACCGCGCTGCCGATGGCCCTCACCGCGACCGTGCTCATCGTCGTCCTCGCGCTCGTCCTCGACGTACTCCTCATCCTGCTCGGCCGTCTCACCATCAGGGGGAACCAGTGACCACGCCCACCGGACGCAGCAACGGCACGGTCTCCGGAGTGCCGATCGTGCTGGACGACGTCACCAAGGTCTACCCCGGCCAGGAGCGCCCCTCCGTCGATCACGTCTCACTGGAACTGCCCGCGGGCCAGACCACCGTGCTCGTCGGTCCGTCCGGCTGCGGCAAGACCACCACGATGCGGATGATCAACCGACTCATCGAACCCACCTCCGGCACCATCACGATCGACGGCGAGGACAACCGGAAGCTCGACCCCGACACCCTGCGCCGCAGCATCGGATACGCCATCCAGGCCTCCGGGCTGTTCCCGCACATGACGGTCGCGCAGAACGTCGGCACCGTGCCGCGACTGCTCAAGTGGAAGAAGTCAAGGGTCCGTGACCGCGTGGACGAGATGCTCGAACTCGTGGGCCTGGACCCGTCGGACTACCGCGACCGCTACCCCGCGCAACTCTCCGGCGGACAGCAGCAGCGCGTCGGGGTCGCGCGGGCGCTGGCCGCGGACCCGCCGGTGCTGCTCATGGACGAGCCGTTCGGTGCGGTCGACCCCATCACCCGCGCGTCGCTCCAAGACGAGCTGGTGCGGCTGCAGTCCGAGCTGCACAAGACCATCGTCTTTGTCACCCACGACTTCTCCGAGGCGGTCAAGCTCGGGGACCGGATCGCAGTGCTCGGCCCCGGGTCGTCGGTGCTGCAGTTCGACACCCCGGAGGCCATCCTCACCAACCCCGCTGACGAGACGGTGCGCGGGTTCATCGGCGACGACGCCGCACTCAAGACCCTCACCCTGCGGCGCGTGGGGGACGTGAAACTGCACGAGGGGATGACGGCGAGAGCCTCCGAGAGCCCGAGCGATTTCGCGGCCCGGTTGCGTGGGACCAGCGACGAGTGGGCCGTGGTTCTCGATGATGCGGGTCGCCCCCTGCGCTGGGTGCGCGGGGACCGGGTCGCACAGATGCGGGACCTGCACTCGGGCGGACTTCCGGTGTCCGGCACCGTCACCGTCGATTCGTCCCTGCAGGAGGCGCTGGACGGACTGCTGTCCACGGCCAGCGCCACCACCGTGGTCGTGGACCGAGACGGCGGGTACCGGGGCACGATCGGGATCGACGACCTGGTGGACGAATTGCGACGTATCCACCACCGGCACAACGACGACGACGCCTCCGACCGGGAGGTGGCGCCGTGAGCGCTCCCGCAGCCACCACCTCTTCTCCCGGCGTCTCTGCTCGCGAGGGTACGTCCCGCGGGGGTGCCGCCCTCCAGGACTCCGCCCGGCTGTTCGTGCAGCCGCTCCTCATCGTGGCCGCGGCCGTGGGGGTGCTGTGGTGGGCGTTCTCCGGCGACCTGAACGAGACGCAGAAGGCTTCTCTCAACGCCGCCTCCATCACCCAGCGCACGGTCGAGCACGTGCAGATCACCGTGACAGTCGTGGCCATCGTCGTGGCGGTGGGCGTGCCGCTGGGAATCCTGCTCACCCGGCGCCGGACGCGGTTCCTCGCCCCGGTGGCGGTGGGGATCGCCAACATCGGGCAGGCCGCTCCGGCCATCGGTTTGATCGTGCTGCTCTTCCTGGCCACCAATCGGACCGGGTTCTGGATCGGCGTGTTGCCGGTGGCGCTCTACTCCCTGCTGCCGGTGCTGCGGAACACGATCGTGGGGATCCGCAACGTCGACCCAGCACTCATTGACGCCGCGCGCGGGCAGGGGATGTCCGCCGTTCGGGTCCTGCGCAGTATCGAACTACCGTTGGCGGTGCCGTTCATCCTGGCCGGCCTGCGAACCACCCTCGTACTGGCGGTGGGCACGGCCACACTGAGTTTCCTGGTGGACGCCGGCGGGCTCGGTATCTTCATCGACACCGGGTACCGGCTGCAGGACTACACCACGCTCGTGGTCGGCTCGGTCCTGGCAGTCTGCCTGGCCCTGTTCGTGGACTGGCTCGGCGGGGTCGGCGAGGCCCTGTTCAATCCGAAGGGGTTGCGATGACACGCACCAGGCGCCTGATCGCCGCCCTCCTGACCCTCGCGATGGTGGCAACCGGGTGCGGGCTCAACAACGGTGGCTCTGTCCCGTTGTCCGTAGGACCCGGCCCCGAGGGCACCGTCCCAGAACTGAAGGGTGTGAGCATCACGGTCGGAGGCAAGGACTTCACCGAGGGTGTGATCGGCAGCTACCTCGTGGAGTTCCTCCTGGCGGCCGCCGGGATGGACGTGTCCGACATGTCGTCGCTGGCCGGGTCCAACAGTTTCCGCCAGGCGTTGGTGACCGGGCAGGTCGACATCGGTATGGAATACACCGGCACCGCCTGGATGAGCTACCTGGGCAACTCCGAGCCCATCCGCGACCCGCAGGCTCAGTGGGAGGCCGTGCGCGACGCCGACCTCGCCGAGCACGACCTGCGCTGGCTCGCCCCGACCACGGTGGACAACACCTACTCTTTCGCGATGAGCCGCGCCACCGCCGAGGAGACGGGAGTGCGCACCTTCTCCGAGTACGCCGAGTTGACCCGGACCGATCCCCGGTCGGCCACGAGCTGCTTGGAGACCGAGTTCTCGGTCCGTCGCGACGGCTGGCCCGGGCTGGCGGACGCCTACGGGTTCGACGCGGCGGCCGTGCCCACGCCGATCATGCAGCCCGGAATCATCTATCAGGCCACCGCAGTCGGCCGCGAGTGCCGGTTCGGCGAGGTGTACACCACGGACGGCCGCATCAGGGGCCTGGACCTGCTGGTGTTGGAGGACGATCGACGCTTCTTCCCCGTGTACAACCTCGCAACCGTGGTCCGCGGCGACATGCTCGATGCGCATCCGGAGATCGAGGCGGTCCTCGCGCCGCTGGTGGACATCCTCAACAACGACGTGATGGTGGAGATGAACATGCGCGTGGACGTCGATGGCGAGGACCCCGCGCTGGTGGCGAGGGATTTCCTCGTGGATCGCGGGCTGGTGACCGCCGGCTGAGACTGGGGCGGATTCTGCACTGGGCGCCTGTGTGACAGACAATCAGTGACACGCCTCCGGTGACGAGTCGCCGGCGGCCTGTCTCCGGCGAGACTCCTACGAGGAGGAACCCCATGCCCACCAACCCGCTCACCGCGCTACCCCGCGCCGCGTGGCGGTTGCCGCGGATGGCCCCGGACATGTCGAAACTTCCGACCGGCCGGATCGTCACGCTCGACGACGACGTGGTGACCCGGCTGTACGACACCGGCGAGGAGCATCTGCAACCGGTGATCCTGCTGCACGGGATGGTCGCCACCGGGATGCTCAACTGGTATCAGACCTTTCAGCGCCTGCGCGGCGAGTACCGCCTGATCACCTATGACCAGCGTCATCACGGGATGGGCCACACCGGCCCCTTCGGGTTCCAGTCCCTGAGCGAGGACGTGCTCCGGGTCGCCGACCACCTCGAGTTGGAGGCGCCGATCGTGGGCGGCTACTCGATGGGCGGGATCGTCGCCCAGCTCGCCGCACGCCCGGACCCGTCGCGCCTGGGAGGTCTCGTCCTGGCGGCCACGGGCACCGGCGCCGAGCGGAATGCTCTGGAGAAGCTCACCCTGGGAAGCCTCTCGCGGACCAGCCCGCTACTCAACGCCGTGCCGGACAAGGTGGCCCGCGAGATCGGCGAGGAGATTCCGCGTCCGCACGCCTGGGCACTGCGGGAGTTGTCGTCGGTTTCCATGGCCACGCATCGCACCGTCATCAGTGAGGTCGGCCGCTTCAACTCCACCTCATGGCTTCCCGATCTGGACCTGCCCGTGGCGATCGTCAAGACCACTCGCGACATCGCATTCCCGCAGCGGATCCAGGACGAGATGGCCGACCTGCTCCCGCACAGCGCGGTGTTCCCGATCCACGCCGGCCACGCCGTCTGCGCCACTCATCCCGGCGCCTTCGCGCGCCGTATGCGCACGGCGATCGGCTGGGCGGTGTCGAACGCGCGCTAGAGCGCCGAGTACCGCACCGCAGTCACCACGAACACCACCAGCGCTATTGCGCCCAGCACCACGCCCGCCAGTGCGCGACGCGGGTTCGCATCGTCGTTGGTGAGCCAGCCGGTGGGCCAGCGAGCGAGCAGGCCGAACGCGATGGCCATCAGGGCCGCGAGGAACGCGATGATGTTGAGTACCGGCACCCACGAGATCACCAGGGCACCGACGCCCAGCACCAGCGCCCGGGTCCCCAGGTCCATGCCGTCGGACGAGCGCCTGCGTGGCGAGGCGGCGTCGGAGCGGGGGCGCAGCGGCATGAAGCCAGCCTAGTCGCGGGGGCGTCCCCGCTGGTCGTCCAGACGAGCGACCCGCCGGCCCCCGGCGGTCTGCCGGTACGAGGATTCGACGAGTTCGGCCACCTCATCCCAGTCCGGTCCACGGCCGCCACCGTCCACCCCACCGGCCAGCGGCAATGCCAGCCAGCCGGCCGGCCCGTAGTACGCCGGGACGTGGACTCGTTCGTCCTGCTCCAGCGCCGCGCGCTCCCCCGGATCCGGCAGGAACAGCAGTGCCCGCGCCAGGAGGGGATCCGAGTGGTCCCCCTTGACCGAGCCGCCATACACCGCGAACACCTTGGTCGTGTACCAGGTGGGCCGGCCGTGCGAGATCTTCTCGCCGACGTCCGGCAGCGCGAGGCACACTTCCCGCAGACGCGTCAGCAGCGGATCCGCGGCGTCGAACATGATCGGATGGCCCACACGGCCGAGACTACGACCGCCGACCGCATCATCCTGAGCGAACGGCCGGGAAATCCGCCGCGGGCCGGCTCAACCCCCGAACTGCCCCGCGACGAACCCCGCCAGCAGCACCGCGAACCCGCCCATCTCGCCGACGATGAGGGCCACCATGCCGACGTGCAATGCCGAGGAGGGGTGCTCGAACTGATTGGTCGTGTCCTTCAGCGCACCGTGGACGATGTAGCTTCCGATCGCTGCCAGGAAGAAGATCACGAGCACTCCCGCCGCGGTCAGGTTCACCCAGGTCGGCCAGCTGCTCAGCTCGACGAACGCGGCGATGAGCAGCGTCGCGAACGAGTACAGCAGCGAAGCCCGGTGTGCGATGTCGACGTATGGGTGCGCGAAGTGGCTCTCGCTGGTCGCCATCTGGCGGTACTTCCACACCCCCAGCCCCAATGCCAGCAGGAAGATGAGGCCCGCGGCGAGCAGGGTGAGGCGCGTGTCGATGCCGAGTTCAACGGTCGCGGCGACGACGGGCGTGGGGGTCGTATCCATGAGTCCTTTTCCGAAATTTGCTTGACATCAGGGCACTATTTGTATGCTCACGAGACTAGGGCACCGCAGTCACCTGCGCGCTCGTTCACGCTCGATCGACACGGGCTCGATCGACACGGGCGAAATTAACTCGGGGAGGTCTCATGACCGCGCATGTGGTGCACGCTGCGGCCGTGCAGCTGGAGGGCGTGCCGGGACGAGTCGACCTCACGCTGGGCCGACTGGAGCAGATGATCGTCGAGGCGGCCGAGCGGGGGGCGCGACTGATCGCCGTGCCGGAGTTCTGCACGTCACCGGTGCCGATGCGCCCTGAAGTCCATGACGCGGTCCTGCCGCGCGAGAACGTGGCGGTCGAGATGTTCCGTCGTCTCGCCGCGCGTCACCACGTCACCATCGGCGGGTCGATGCTGGTCACCGAGGACGGCGAGGTCTACAACCGCTACCACCTCGTCGAACCCGACGGTCGCGTGCACACCCATGACAAGGACCTCCCGACGATGTGGGAGAACTGCTTCTACACGGGTGGCAGTGACGACGGGGTGTTCGAGACCGGGCTCGGCGGGGTGGGTGCGGCGAGTTGCTGGGAGCTGATCCGCACCCAGACCGTCCGCAGGCTCCGGGGCCGCGTCGGGGTCGCTGTCACCGGTACCCACTGGTGGACGGTCCCGCACAATTGGGGCGGGCTCACCGAGCGCGCTCTCGGGCCGCTCTCGCAGTACAACCGGTACCTGTCGGAGAACGCGCCGGCGGAGTTCGCCCGCCGGTTGGGTGCACCGGTGCTGCAGGCCTCGCACTGCGGGACGCTGCGGACAGACTTCCTGCTGGTGCCGGGATCAGGTGCGTCGGTCCCGTACGACACGGAGTTCGTGGGGGCCACCCAGATCGTCGACGCCTCGGGGACGGTCCTGGCCACCCGGCGCGTCGACGAGGGGCCCGGAATCGTCTACGCGGACGTGACCATCGAGGCCACGGACCCAGTCGCGCCGCTGGAGGACCGGTTCTGGATCCCCGAACTGCCGCTGCTGCTGCGCGGGTACTGGCACCAGCAGAATATCGCGGGCAGGAGTTACTACCGCCGGCGTGGCCGGTCGGCAGGTGTGCGCGCGGCGGGGATCCACGCGATGGCCGCCACCCCGTAGGCCCCGACCGTCACGGAGTGGCTTTCAGGCTGGTGCACTGCGCAGGCCTCCACTCACAGGTGCACGTCGTTGTAGGCGCGTTCGTCCTCGATCGGTTCGAGGTGGGAGGTGATGTGCGAGTTCGGCAGCGCGGCGTGGATCTCCTGCTCCACCGCCTCGACCAGGTCGTGTCCACGTTCGACGCTCCATTGCCCCGGCACGAGTGCGTGGAACTCGACGAAACGCCACTTTCCCGCCCCCCGGCTCCGCAGCTCGTGGAAGTCGACCTGGCCGGGTATGCGGTGGCGTTCGAGCACCTCCTCGATCGCCCGGTTGTCCACGTCGGACAGGGTGGCGTCCATCAGACCCATGCCCGAGTCGTGCACCAGGCGATAGCCGATGAACAGGATGTTCAACCCCACGCCGATCGCCACGATCGGGTCGAGTACCTGCCAGCCGGTGACCCATGCCAGCGCCAGTCCGACGACGACGCCGACCGAGGTGATGACGTCCGTGATGAGGTGCTTGCCGTCGGCCTTCAGGGTGGGTGACCGGTGACGGGTCCCCGCCCGCACCAGCGCCACCCCCACCACGCCGTTGATGACGGCTGCGACCACCGAGATGGCCAGGCCCAGGCCGAGTGCCTCCAGCGGTGCGGGGTTGATCAGCCGCTCGACGCTGACCACCAGGATGAACGCCGCGGCCACGAAGATCATCGCGCCCTCGACCCCTGCGGAGAAGTACTCCGCCTTGGAGTGCCCGTACTGGTGGTCGTCGTCGGCCGGGCGCTCCGCGACGGTCACGGCGCCGACCGCGATCACCGCCGCCACGAGGTTGACCACGGACTCCGCTGCGTCGGAGAGCAGACCGACCGAGCCGGTGACCCACCAGGACGCGACCTTGATGACGATCGTCACGATTGCAGTCGCCACGGACAGCCACGCGAACTTTTTCAGAGTCGACACGTCTCGTAAGACTAGTCCGCCCTTCGTAGTTCCCCTGCCTGTCGCCCGTTGTCGGTAGTGTCGGAGCTATGCATGTGGGACTGATCTGGCTCGGGGCAGCAGTGTTGCTCGCCGCCGGAGAGGCGGCCGGGGGCGAGTTGTTCATGCTCATGCTCGCCGCTGGTGCCCTCGGCGGGTCGGGCGCCGCCTTCCTCGGCGCACCGATCTGGGGCCAGGCCCTCGCATTCGCCCTCGTCTCTCTCTTCCTCATCGTCGGGGTCCGCCCCGTCGCCCGTCGGCGTCTGCTCGCCGCGATGCCGGAGCACGACACCAACACCGCCGCGCTCACCGGACGCAACGGCACCGTGGTCGAGGCGATCGGCGCGGCGGGCGGACTCGTCGAGATCGCCGGCGACACCTGGACCGCGCGTCCGCTCATCGATGGAGAAACGTTCGAGACCGGGGACAGGGTCCTCGTGCACCAGATCGAGGGCGCGACGGCCATCGTTGTGCGCGGTCTCTGAGTAACAGCCGACACGCACGACACACGTACGCACGACACAACCGGAGGAAACCATGGGTGGATTAATCTTCCTGGCCGTCATCGTCGTCTTGATCGTCTCGGTGGTGATGAGTTCGGTCAAACTCATCCCCCAGGCGGAGGCCGCGGTCATCGAGCGACTCGGCCGCTACCAGCGCACGGTGAGCGGCCAGCTCGCGCTCATCATCCCCTTCATCGACCGCGTGCGCGCCAAGGTCGATCTGCGTGAGCGGGTTGTGACCTTCCCCCCGCAGTCGATGATCACCGAGGACAACCTCACCCTGAGCATCGACACGGTGGTCTACTTCCAGGTCACCGACCCGAAGTCGGCGGTCTACGAGATCAACAACTACATCATCGCGGTCGAACAGCTCGCCACCACGACACTGCGCAACGTGGTCGGCGGACTCACTCTCGAGCAGACCCTGACCAGTCGCGACATGATCAACAAGCAGCTGCGCGGCGTCCTCGACTCCGAGACGGGTCGCTGGGGCCTGCGTGTCGCACGGGTCGAACTGCGGTCGATCGATCCGCCGCCCTCCATCCAGGAGTCGATGGAGAAGCAGATGAAGGCGGACCGCGAGAAGCGAGCCACCATCCTCACCGCAGAGGGGCACCGCGAGGCGGCGATCACCACCGCGCAGGGCGCCAAGCAGGCCGCGATCCTCGACGCCGAGGGCAACAAGCAGGCCTCGATCCTCAACGCCGAGGCCGACCGGCAGTCGCGCATGCTGCGCGCCCAGGGTGAGCGGGCCGCCCGCTACCTGGTGGCCGAGGGGCAGGCCGCCGCGATCGCCCGAGTCAACGCCGCCATCAAGTCGTCCAAACCCACGCCCGAGATGCTGGCCTACCAGTACGTGCAGAACCTGCCGGAAATGGCGAAGGGCGACGCAGCCACGATGTGGATGATCCCCTCTCAGTTCGGCGATTCGCTGGAGACCTTCGCGAAGGCCGTCGCCAAGAAGGACGACGACGGAGTGTTCCGGTACGAGCCGGCCGAAACCGAATTCGATGCGGAACTGCCCTCGGCCCCGGAACATTGGTTCGACACTTCCACCGACCCGGAGATCGCACGATCTGTGGCCGCGGCCGAGGCGGCGGCCAAGGGCGCGTCCTCGATATCGGACGAGGAGCCACGCAAGTCCGAGCCCAAGCCCGATGTGTTCGACATGGTGCCGGCGTCGGAGGGCGGTATAGCCCCCGACAACCCCTCGCAGGACGTGCAGGGCCGGGATACCCCCGCGATCGGTGGGGTGCAGGCCCCCGCGCCCGGCCAGCCGGCCGGGTTCGATCAGGGCGCCGACCAGCGGTCGGGCCAGGGCGCCTACCCCGTCGACGGTGACGGCCAGCCCCAGCGGTAACCCCCGGACCGGTGCCGTTCCGGGCCGCCGCCTCGACCAATCGCCGTAACATGCAGGCGTGACTCGTAACAGTGGCCGTGGTGGCGACCGTACGCCCGACGCCGAAGACGTGCGGTTGATCGAGACGGCGTCGGCGGTGCTCTCCAAGCGGGGCATCAAGGGCACGAGTACCGACGACATCGCCCGAGCGGCCGGTGTCACGCGGGTGACGCTCTACCGTCGGCTCGGGCCGCGTGACGACATCCTGCGCGCGATCTACGGCCACGAGACGCAGCGGCTGATGCGGACTGTCAACGCGAGGTACACACCGTTCGAATCCCTACAGTGGGACCCGGTGAAGCACATCGAGGACCTGCTGGTCGGCACCGTGTTCGACATCCGGCAGAGTGAGCTTTTACGTCGGTTCATTGAGGACGACAAAGTCGAGGCCATGGCGCTGCTCGCGGGTCAGTCCGACACCGTCCTGGACCCGATCACGGAAATGCTCGCGCAGTTCGTCCGCAGCACGTGGAACGCGGACGTGCACACGCGGCAGATGGACAACGATGAGTGCGACATCTTGTCCCGCGAGGTCGCCAGTGTCGTCGGCCGCTTCCTGCACTCCCTGGTCGTTATGCCGGACGGTCCGCCCGTGGTGGACACGGAGGAGCGGATTCGCGCGCTGGCCCGTCGGGTGCTCGTGCCGATGATCCTGCAGCGCTGACCCTTCGGCGCGGAACCCGGACCGGTTACAGGGCCGCGGGCAATTCCTCGGCGCCGAGTTCGTGGGCCAGCGCGGTCCCGAGGTCGGGGAGACGGAAACTGTGGGACGCGTCGGTGAGCGCCCTCGGCAGGATCCGCTGGTCCGCCAGGGCGAGCTCGTCGGAGCCCCTCCCGCCCAGCACGAGCGCCGGCGCCCACCCGGGGACGGGGACGACCGTCGGGCGTCGGAGGACCGACCCGAGGACACGGGTGAATTCCGAATTGGTGACCGGTTCCGGGGCGGTGGCGTTGACCGGTCCCGACAACGCGGGGTCCACGATCGCCCGGAGGTAGATGTCGGTGAGGTCGTCCAGCGAGATCCACGACATCCACTGCTGGCCAGAGCCGAGTCGTCCGCCGAGCCCGGTTCGGGTGATGGCGGCCAACGGGGGGAGCATCCCTCCGGCTCCGGACAACACGATTCCGGTGCGGACGGTCACCACCCGGGCCCCGGCGAGCCGGGCGGGTTCGCAGTCACGTTCCCAGTCGGCGACGATATCGGCGACCGGCCCGGTGCCGGGGTCGGAGTCCTCCACCAGGTGCTCGTCACCGCGATCAGCGCCGTAATAGCCGATCGCCGAAGCGGACACGAGGGTGGTGGCGCCGTCCCGCGCAGCGACGAGTTCGGCGAGACGGCGGGTGGGGCCCACGCGGCTGTCGCGGACGAGCGCGAGGTGCCGGTCGGTGAAGCGACCCGCAATGGGGGCGCCCGCGAGGTGCACCAGGACGTCGACGCCCTCGAGCAGATCGGCAGCTGGCTCGGAGGTATCCCAGTGGCGCTCATCGGGGCCGCGAGCGTCGCCGCGGACGAGCCGGATGACCCGGTGTCCGGCGATCCCGAGCAGCGCGGTGAGGGCGGTGCCGACCAGGCCTGACGCGCCGGTGACGGCGACGGTCAGGGGCTGGCTGCCGTAACGGGCGACGCTGTCGAGGTCGGCGGCCATCTGCCGATACCGGTAGGCGAACACCGGCGCGAGCAGTCGGCCGGGCACCCGGGCGTCGACCCGGTCGCCGAGCAGGGCGTTGCCGTCGGGACCGGCTGTCACCGTGTGGGTGTGAACCCAGCCGGTCGCCGCGGCGTACGGCTGAGACACGCAGCGGTCGACGAACCGCTCCCCCTCGACGAATCCGGCGGGGTCGTGCTGCGCACGCCAGCGGGGACCGAACCGCACCCCCAGGGGCCCGGGCAGCGCGGTCCGTGGTTCGAGGACCGCGACTCCGTCACGCAGCGAGTCCGCCTCGGCGACCGGCCGCAGCGGCATGAACGGCGGGGAGAGCCGGAGGAAAGCCCCCGGTGAGGCGAAGTATTGCCACGCCTCGCCGGGGGTCGCCGGGATCCTGCAGCTGAGATCGATACTCATCGGGTCCTCATCACGGGAGTAGGCAGAGCGGGGTGACGTCTGTGCGGCCACCTGCCATCGGGACGGTCAGGAAAGCGCACGACCACCATCCGCGGTTCTCGATCACGCTGCGCACGGTGGCCCAGCGCTCGGCATCGAGCGCGGGCTCCCGGCTGAGTACGAACCCGGAGGATCGCGCGGGGTCACCGACAATGGCCAGCGAGTAGTCGTCGGCCAGGTAGGTGATCCGGTAGTTGGTGGGGCCGTTCTCGTCCTGGAACGGCACCATCGGGAAATTGACCCGCAACGAGGCGTTGGTGGCGGAGTCGCGGACCTTGGCCTCGCCCTCGATCGTCGAGTCCGAACTGATGGCGGAACCACACGTGTTGCGCACCGAGACGGTGCCGGGCGCCGTGATCGCGTACTCGGCTGTGGTGTCGTTGGTGCACTGCAGCGTGTACGGCTGCGGGATCGCGGCGACCTGGAACCACTTGCCCGAGTACTTTCCCAGGTTGACGGATTCGACCTGGGTCAGCTCGGGTCCCCCGAGGGAGCCCACGGCGACGCCGGCGGGCAGGAGCTGCGATGAGCCGCCTCCGAGACGGCCCCCGTCGGTGAGGTCCTGCGCGCTGGCCACGGGGGCCGCGCCCAAGCCTGCAGCAATGAGCGGTGCGATGGACAGGGCGGTCACTAGGCCCCGCAGCCGGGTGCGGGAGTGGCCGGGGCGGGGGCGTGTGCCGAGCCTTCGGCCGGGGCGGGCGGGGGTACTCATGCGTGGGTCTCCTCGGTGATGGCGGCGACGCCGCGGCTGGTCTTGTTGCGCGGGTTGCCCGGCCACCACACCTTGTCCCCCACGAGGGTGAACAGGGCGGGTACGACCAGCGTGCGCACGATGAAGGTGTCAAGCAGGACGCCCAGGGCGACGATCACGCCGACCTGGGTGAGGACGATGAGCGGCAGGACGCCGAGCACCACGAACACGGCGGCGAGCACGATGCCGGCGGAGGTGATGACGCCGCCCGTCAGCGCGACGGCCCGGACCATCGCCTCCCGGGTGGCGTGGGTGGCGGCCTCCTCCCGGGCTCGGATGGTGAGGAAGATCGAGTAGTCCACGCCCAGCGCCACGAGGAACAGGAAGCTGTACAGCGGCACGGACACGTCCAGTCCCGGGAAGCCCAGGATGTGGGTGGTGACGAAGGTGCCGAGCCCGAGCGCCGCCAGCGATGACAGCACGGTCGCCGTTATCACCAGCAGTGGGGCGACGATCGCCCGCAGGACCAGTACCAGCACGACGAACACCACGAGCAGGATGAGCGGCGCGATGAGGGTGAGGTCACGAAGGTTGCCTTCGGACGTGTCGACGGTCTCGGCCACCGGCCCGCCGACGATCGCCTCGCCCCCGGGGACCGCGTGGACGACATCGCGTAGTGCGCGCACGCTGTCCTCGGACCTGTTCGTCGCGGGGGCGGCGTCGAGGACCACGGTGACGCGGCTCCAGCCGGTGCCGGAGTCGCCGGCCGGCTGGGCTGAGACGACGCCCTCGACGTCCTTGACAGCGTCGACGACCTCCGCTTCGGTGCCGGTGCGGGTGAGCACGATGACCGGGTCGGTGACGCCGGCCGGGTAGTGCTCGGCGGCGGTCTCCAGCCCGGCTGCCGCCTCGGACGCGGTACGGAACTGCTCGGTCTGGCTCAGCCCGATGCGGGTGCCGATGAGGCCGAGTGAGAGCACGGCCAGGAGTAGGACACACGAGACGAGGATCGTTACGGGACGTTTGACGACACGAGCGGCGATGCGGCCCCACACGCCCGGCGGAACATCCTCGTCGAAACCCTCGGGGGTCGCGGGCGCGGACCCGTCGGCGTGCGTGCCAGCACCCTCATCCGGGCGCGGGACGAACGGCCAGAACAGGCCGCGCCCGCACACGGCCAGCGCTGCAGGGAGGGCCACGAGCGCGTAAACCAGTGCGACGAGCAGTCCCACCGCCGCGGAGGCGCCGAGTGAGCGATAGCTGGGCAGGGTCGCCAGCAGCAGGGTGAGCAGTGCGAGGACGACTGTGACGTTACTGGCGAGGATTGCCGGAACGGCCCCCCTGTAAGCGGCACGCAGGGCTGAGCGGCGGTCTGGGGTCTTGCGCAGTTCTTCGCGGTATCGGGAGACCAACAGCAGGGCGTAGTTGGTACCGGCGCCAAAGACGAGGACGGAAACGATGCCGGAGGTGGAGGCGTCGACGGTGATGCCGAAGACCTCGCCGACCCGGGAGACGAGCAGCGCCGCGACGCGGTCTGCGACGCCGATGGTGATGAGAGGCACGAGCCACAGCACTGGCGAACGGTAGGTGATGATGAGCAGCACAGCGACGACCAGGGCCGTAGCTGCCAGCAGACGGAAGTCGGCGCCCTCGAACGCGGCGGCGGTGTCGGCCGCGAACCCCGGCCCACCGGTGAGCTGGGCGGTCACGCCGTCATCGAGACCGTCCGCGACGGCGACGCGCATGCCCTCGACGAGGTCGCGTCCCGCGCCGCCGGAGAGGAGCTGGGCGTCGACGGGCACCAGCATGAGGGCGGCGGCGCCGTCCTCGGACGGGATCGGGCCCTGGGCCGGGGCGCCGACGACTTCGGACATGCGCTCGCCTGCGCCGATGGCCGCGGCGATACCGGCGGGGCCCAGCTCGCCGCCGTCCGCGCGGGACACGACGAGGACTGCCGGGACCGAACCGGAATCGGGGAACTCGCGCTGGATCTGGGAGACGAGCGCGGCCTCGGAGTCGTCGGGGAGCGTCTGCGGCCCCTCCGACGAGCTCTCCGACGAGGCGAAGGCGAACACCGCGCCACTCACGAGGACGACGACCGCGAGCATCAGCCACGCGGAGAGCTTGCCGGTGAGGATGCCCACCCACCCGTTGGCCAGCCCGGGCGCGCCCGGCGCCTCTGATTTACCTGCGGCTAAGCGCTCATCCGTCATCGACTGCCCTGTCTTCACACCGTGTATTCGGAGAGGAACGCCTCGAGGATTGCATTGACCTCGTCAGGCCGTTCCATGGACGACGAGTGCCCCGCACCATCGATCTCGTGGAGCCTCGAACCTGCGATCAACTCGGTGATCCGGTGGGATTTGGCCGGGGGTGTGGCGGCGTCCTCCGCACCCACCACGACCAGGGTCGGGGCGATGATGCGGATGGCCTCGTCCTCACAGGGGTCGCGGTCGGCGACAGACTCGATCGCCTTGACCAGGCCCGCGCGATCGGTGCGCTCGAGGATGTCCATCCACTCCTGCACCCACGGGGCGTCCACGTTGCGCTCGGCGAGCATGATGGGCGCCACCCGGGCGCGTAGGGGCTTGATGCCGGCCACTCGGTACACCTTGGCCAGGGTCTTGTACTTGCTGCGATTGGCAGGCTCCTCCGCGGAGACAGCGGTGTCCATGAGCGTGAGGGTGTGGACGATTTCCGGGTTACGGGCCGCGAGGCGAATGCCCACGAACCCGCCCATGGACAGGCCCACAAAGTTCACGACCGGGATCTGCAGATGTCGCAGCAGTTCAGAGACGTCCACCGTGAGGGTGTCCATGTCGTACCCACCCAGGGCCCGCGGGGAGTTTCCCTGGCCACGGAAGTCGATCGTCACGCAGCGGTACCGGTCTCGCAGGTGGGCGATCTGATGCTGGAACATCCAGCCCGAGAACAGCAGTCCGTGGGCGAAGAGCACCACCGGGGCGTCCTCCCGTCCCGCGGGGGCGCCGGTGTCCGTGTAGGCGATCGTCGTATGACCGCGCTGGAAGGTGGGCATCGTGGCGTACTCCTGACGTGATCTCCCGGCCTGGACCGGCCTCTACGGTCGTACGATACGACGCCCGCGCGGGACCTCGAGCCGATCCGACGTTCTCGTTCGCAACATCCTCACCTGAGGGTGACCAGTCGACGCGGGTCGTCGGGTCCGGCCGCGCGCTCGAGGTGCTGGTGCTCGTTGACCGCGATGCACGTCATCCCGCCCCGTCCCACCACGACCCGGGCCGTCCCGGTGTTGACGGTCACGCGCTGCAGCCGGGTCCACAATCCGACGACCCCGTCGGGGTCGGCCAGCAGCCCGGCGACCGCCAGGGAGATCGTGCCGGCGGACGAGACGATGACCGTGGTCCGGCCGCTCCCGGACCGGGCTGCGGCGTCGGTCAGGGCGGTGTTGACGTCGCGGCGGTAGTCGGCGAACGCGTCGAGGCCCGCCCAATGTCCGAGTGCGGCGTCGAGTTGACGCTGGAACGCCTGTTTGGCCTCGTCGGAGGACCCCGCGGAATCGAGGGTGTCGTGCCCGGCGGCCAAGCCGGCCACGCGGGCGGCGTCGAGCACGGCGTCGGCGTCGTACTCGGCCCAGCGCTCGTCGACCTCCAACGCCACGTCCCGGTCGGCGTGGGCGCGCAAGCCGGTGAGCAGGCCCTCGGCCGTCTCGCGCTGCCGGCGCAGGCCGCCGTGGATGATCACGTCGGGGCGCAGTCCGCGGGCGGCCATGTCCTCTCCCGCCAGGCGCGACTGCAGATGGCCGGTCTCTGACAACCGGTCGTAGTCACCGCTGCCGAACGACGCCTGCCCGTGGCGCACGAGGTGGATCGCGCCCATCAGCGACCACCGTCCGATTTGCCGGCCGACCGGCCGCCGATCAGCGGCAGATTGTCGAGCAACGGCAGTGCGCCCAGCATGTCCGTGACCTTGCCACGGGCGTCGTGGACGCCACCAGCGAGCAACGGCAGCACGACCCGGGGAACACCGAGCAACTCGGGCACCACGTCGCGTGGGGAGATCCGGGTGGGTGTGAGGCGGCCTTCGCCCGTGCGGATGATGCGCAGGCACCGCTGCTCGAGGAACGCCACGCCGGGCCGGAACGCGCGGAACGCCGGATTGGTGGTCTGTCCGTGGTAGTAGCGGTGGTTGATCTGCTGGGCGATCACCGCCAGCCGGAACAGACCGAACACCTCATAGAAGCGCCACTGCTCCTCGGTGATCTCGAGGCCGGCACCATGGGCGTACCGTTCGACGACCTGCTGACGGGTGAGCATCCCCGGAGCGTGGGTGGGCTGGCGACGGAACGCCTTGAACAGCGGGCCGTCGTCTTCCTGGACCCAGTAGGCCAGTGCGCCGCCCAGATCCATGAGCGGGTCGCCGACGGTCGCCATCTCCCAGTCCAGGACGCCGATGACGTGGGTGACGTCCTCGGGGTCCAGCACGAGGTTGTCAAAGCGGAAGTCGTTGTGCACCAGGCAGTGCCCGACGTCCTCGGGCTGGTGGGCGGCTAGCCACTTCATCACCGGCGCGAAGTCGGGCACGTCCGGGGTCCGGGCGCGGCGGTAGCGGGCGGACCAGCCCTCCACCTGGCGTCGTACGTAGCCCTCGCCGCGGTCGAGGTCGCCCAGTCCGGCGGCCTCGATGTCCACCGAGTGGAGGTCGACGAGCGCGTCGACGGCCGCCTCGGCCAGGCGCCGGGTCGTGACCCGGTCCATCCGCAGCTCTCGGGGAAGCTCCTTGCGCAGGATGGTGCCCTGCATCCGCTCCATCACGTAGAACTCCGAGCCGATCACCGAATGGTCACCACAGAATCCGACCATGCGCGGGACCAGCGGGTACACAGGCCGCAACGCCGACTGGACGCGGTGCTCGCGCTTCATGTCGTGGGCCCCGCGGGCCTTGGTCCCGGTCGGCGGGCGACGCAGCACCAGGTCCGCGCCCGGGTACCGCAGCAGGTACGTGAGGTTGGATGCGCCACCGGTGTACTGCCGCACCTCCGGGATGACCGGGTCGTCGTCGTCACCGAGGTCCACGCCCGCCAGCACGGTCGGGTCGTCCGGCGAGATCGACCGCAGCCACGCGGCTACCGCCTCGACGTCGAACGCGTCCTCGTCGCGCACCGTGTCGGTGCCGGGCACGCGGCGCCGCAGGGCAGCGTCTCCGTCCCGCGCGCTCATCGGGTCGCCCCGGCAGCATCGCGGTACGGAGCGAGCATCGCGCGGGCGACGACGCCGAGGTGGACCTCGTCCGGGCCGTCGGCCAGTCGTAGCGACCGCGCAGTGGCGTACGCCCCGGCCAGCGGGAAATCGTCGCTCATGCCGCCACCGCCGTGCAACTGCAGGGCCATGTCGATGACCTGCTGCGCCATCTTCGGAACGGCGGCCTTGATGGCGCTGACCTCCACGGCTGCCTGCCCCTCGGTGTCCAGCTTCCAGGCGGCGTGCTGCACCAGCAGGCGAGCCTGGTCGATCGCGATCCGTGCCTCGGCCAGGCGCTCACGGTTACCGCCGAGGTTGACGATGGGTTTGCCGAACGCGACGCGACCCGAGGCGCGGCGACAGGCCAGGTCCAGCGCCATCTCAGACAATCCGATCAGGCGCATGCAGTGGTGGATGCGTCCCGGCCCGAGCCGGCCCTGAGCGATCTCGGCCGCTCGACCCGGTCCGGCGATGATGTTGGACACCGGAAGCCGCACGCCGGAGAGCGAGACCTCGCCGTGGCCGAGGGGCTCGTCGTAGACGCCCTGGGCGGTGAGCATGCGCTCGACGCGGACACCGGGGGCGTCCATGGGCACCAGAACCATCGAATGCCTCAGGTACCGGTGCGCGTCCGGGTCGGTCACGCCCATGAAGATGCCCACCTCGCAGTCCGGGTGGCCGACGCCCGTCGACCACCACTTGCGGCCATCGAGCACCACCTCGTCGCCGGAGATCCGGGCGCTGGCGGCCATATTTGAGGCATCCGAGGAAGCCACGTCCGGTTCCGTCATGAGGAAGGCGCTGCGGATCTTCCCGTCGAGCAACGGGTCCAGCCAGCGGTCCTTCTGCTCCTGCGAGCCGTACTTGAGCAGGACCTCCATGTTCCCGGTGTCCGGAGCGTTGCAGTTGAACACCAGCGGCGCCAGGAACGAGCGCCCCATCTCCTCCGCGACCGGCGCGTAATCGGTGTTACTCAGGCCGGTCCCGCCGCGGGTGCCGTAGCGCTCGGCGTAGGGACCCTCGTGTCCGGCTGGGAGGAAGAGGTTCCACAGTCCCTGCTCGCGGGCGCGGGCCTGGAGTTCCGTCACCCGCGGGTCGACCGCCCACGGGTCCTCCCCGGCCAGACGACGCCGGGCGATACCGGCGTGGATCTCCGGCTCCACCGGGGCGATGTGCGTGTCGATGAACTCGCGGACCGCCGCGGTGAGCTCGGCGGCACGGGGCGATGGGGAGAAGTCCATATGTGCATCGTGGCACACCCGGGTGGGCCAGTTCTCCCGTCGCGACCGCTTTGCCCCGGCTCTGGCAGGATCGCGGACGTGACAAAGGACTCGCGCACGACGCTCGCGGACCGGCTCGACCCGGTCCGTGCCTGGTCTGCGCGACGGACCTACCGCGCAACCGACTTCCGCCCCGTCGACCTCGTCGCGGCCAAGGCGGGCCGCCGCGTCTCGGTGGTGCTGCCCGCCCGCAACGAGCAGTCGACCGTCGGCGCGATCGTCGCCGCCCTGCACACCGAGCTGGTGGACCGGGTGGCGCTGATCGACGAGCTCGTCGTCGTCGACTCCCACAGCACCGACGACACCGCGCGGGTGGCGCGGTCCGCCGGCGCGCGCGTCGTGGCCCAGGGTGACATCCTGCCCGCGCTGGGCGACGTCCCCGGCAAGGGCGAGGCGCTGTGGAAGTCCTTGGCCGCCACCGACGGCGACATCGTGGCGTTCCTCGACTCCGACCTGCGCGACTTCGATCCGTCCTTCGCGACGGGCCTACTGGGGCCGCTGCTCACGGAGCCGGACGTCGTGTTCAGCAAGGGCGCCTACGAGCGGCCCCTCGACGACGGCCGCACCGTCTTGCCCGCCGGCGGGGGCCGGGTGACCGAACTCGTCGCGCGCCCCCTGCTGGCCGCGCACTGGCCCGCCCTGGGCGGGTTCGTCCAACCGCTGGCCGGGGAGTACGCCGGGACTCGCGAGGCGCTCGAGTCGATCCCCTTCGCCGGCGCGTACGGGGTGGACATCGGCATCCTCATCGACCTGGTCGAGTCGTACGGGCTCGACGCGCTCGCCCAAGTGGACCTCGGCCGTCGCACCCACCGCAACTCCCCCGACTCCGCGCTGTCCGTGATGGCGATGCACCAGCACCTGGCCGTCCTCAGTCGGCTTCGGCGGCACGGACGCGTCGTCGGCGCCGACACCCCCGGCCAGACGCTGACCCTGCACCGCCGCGACCCGATCAGCGGCGGATTCCGATCCGAGACCATCGAGGTGGCCCCTGGCGAACGCCCGCCGATGCGCGACGTGCGGGCGGGACTGTAGCGCCGCCAGGGGCTAGATCTTCGACGGGACCCGGGGCGGCCGGGCCGGACCGGCGGGGGGAGGTCCGGAGGTCACGCTCGCCGGGCGGAACCGGTCATCATCGGCATCACGGGCACCAGCGGCGGGAACGGACGGGTGCGCAGGTTCCCGGTGTCGAATCCGGCCGCCGCAACGAGGGCCTTCGTGTCCTGGTTCGGCCGGCAGCCGCCCCCGAAATGGCCCCACAGCGGCGCGATCCGATCAGCCGCCCGACCCAGTGCGCCCGGCGCGCGGACGTGCTCGAGCAGCCGCAATTCGCCACCCGCCGCGAGCACTCGTCGGGCCTCGGACAGGGCGGCCGGAACATCCGGCACAGTGCACAGCACCAGTCCGTAGACCACGGCGTCCGCCTCACCATCCCCCAGCGGAAGAGCTTCGGCGACGCCGGCGACGACCTCCACGGGAACCGCCGCCCGGGCCGCACGTCGGCCGGCATGGGCACGCAGGAGGGGGTCGGGCTCGACAGCCACGACGCGAGTCACTTCCGGCGGGTAGTGCTCGAAGGTCACGCCGGTACCGGCCCCGACCTCCACCACCGTCCCGCGCAGTCCCGCCACCAGACGCCGACGGGAGTCGGCGAGACCGACCCGTTCGAGCAGCGGGCTCAGCACTGTCACCCAACTGCGCGAGAACAGCGGCTTCTCAGACATGTCCACCCCCGGGGATCGGAAGCATCATCTCACGCCGGCGGGCCCTCGTCCGATACCCTTGCGGGTATGGCTGATGCGACATCAAAGCCCGGTGCGCTGCCGGGGTGGGGCCGGGTCCTCGCCGTGGTCGCGCACCCCGACGACGAGTCCTTCGGCCTGGGCGCCGTCCTGTCGACCTTCGCCGCCGCAGGTGCCGCGGTCGACGTGCTGTGCCTGACCAGAGGAGAGGCGTCGACCCTGCGCGGGGTCGAGGGTGACCTGACCCGGATCCGCGAACACGAACTCAGGTCCGCCGCGGACGACCTCGGCATCCGCGGCGTGGACCTGCGGGCCCTCCCCGACGGCGGACTGTCCGATCTGGATGAGCACACCTTGGACGGGGAGATCGACCCCGCGGTGGTCGCCACCCGGCCCGATGGGCTCGTCACCTTCGACACCACCGGCATCAGCGGTCACCCGGACCACGTGGCCGCCACTGACGCCGCCATCCGCGCGGCCGGAAGGCACCAACTGCCGGTACTCGCCTGGACCCTCCCCGATGACATCTGCGCCACCCTGGCCGCCGAGGGCTTCGCCGGATTCCTCGGCCGGCCGCCCGCCGAGATCGACCTCGAACTCACCGTCGACCGCACCGCCCAGCGCCACGCGATCCGCCGCCACGCCAGCCAGGCCGTCCCGGACAGCGTGCTGTGGAGGAGACTGGAACTCCAAGGCGACACCGACCACCTTCGCTGGCTCCGTCGCCCTTGACCGCGCCGCCCCTGACCGCGCAGCCCGCCACACCGAAAGGACCATCGCCCGTGGACGCCTCTGCATGGAACGCCCGCTACCTCGCGCAGCCCGACGCGTGGGGTACGACCCCCGCCGCCCGGATCGTCGCCGAGGTGACGGCCGCCGAGGACGCGGGACTGGCGGTGGGCAACGCCGTCGACCTGGCCTGCGGCGACGGTCGGCACGCGCGCTGGCTCGCCGCACACGGATGGCAGGTACAGGCGGTGGACTTCTCCGAGGTCGCCATCGAGCAGGCCCGGTCCAAGGACTCCGACGAGGGCCGCAGCGGCAGCGTCGACTGGGTGGTCGGCGACGCCACCACCTGGGCTCCGGGCGAGGCCGTTGACCTCGTCGTCGTCGGGTTCCTCCACCTCGACCTCCCCGACCTCACCGCCGTCCTGCGCCGCGCCGGCAGCTGGCTCCGGCCCGGCGGCCACCTCGTGTACCTCGGCCACGCCGCCGAGAACCTCCGCCGCGGCGTGGGCGGACCCCAGGATCCCACCGTGCTCCCCGGCATCACCGACCTCGCCCGCGGCGCCGAGGGACTCGAGGTGGTCTCCCTGCGGCACGACCTCCGGCCGGCCGGCAAGGCCATCGCCGTCGACGTGCTCCTGCACGCCCGGGCCTGGAGCGCGGCGTGACGGCAGCGCAGAGCCCGGCGGCAGCACAGGGCTCGGCGGCAGCGCAGGGCGCAATCCAGAGGCGAATCCTCACCGTTCTCATCCTCGGGCAGCTACTCGCCGGCGCCGGACTCGCCGCAGGCGTCACCGTGGGCGCACTGCTCGCGGAAGACCTGCTCGGCGGCCCCGGACTGTCCGGCCTGCCCTCAGCGTTGTTCACCGGCGGCTCCGCCATCGCCGCGATCGCGGTGGGCAAGCTCTCGCAGGCCCGCGGCCGCCGGCCGGGCCTGGCCACCGGATTCGCGTTCGGCGCCCTCGGCGCGGTCGGCATCGTCGCAGCCACCGCCCTGGAGTCGCTCCCCCTACTGTTCGCCGCGTTCGTCATCTACGGCTCCGGCACGGCCACCAACCTGCAGGCCCGCTACGCCGGCGCCGACCTCGCGACAGATGCCAACCGCGCCCGATCACTGTCCTATGTACTGCTCGGCACCACCGCCGGTGCCGTCGCCGGACCCAACCTCGTCGGACCCACCGGCGCGGTCGCCGAAGCCTGGGGCCTCGCCCCACTGTCAGGCCCCTTCCTCCTCGCTGCCGTTGCGTACGGCGGCGCGGCGCTGGTCATCTTCCTGCTGCTACGCCCCGATCCCCTGCTCGAAGCGCGGAAGTGGGAAACCGAGAGCGCGGGCGTCGCGGCGGCGTCGTCACCCGACTCCCCGACCGATTCTCCCGTCGACGCCGACGCCGCCCCCCGACCCCACGCGGTGGTCGATCCCGCGCCGGCACGCGTGTGGACGGCCGACGTCATCTCCGGTGTCGCTGTGATGGCGCTGACCCAGTTCGTCATGGTCGGACTCATGACCATGACCCCGGTGCACATGCGCGCCCACGACCACACCGTGACCGTGGTCGGTGTGGTGATCTCCCTGCACATCGCTGCGATGTTTTTGCCTGCACCCCTGTCGGGCCTGCTCGTGGACAAGTTCGGCACCCGGGCCGTGGCCGTGTCCGCGGGCGTGGTTCTACTCTTCTCCGGCGTCCTGGCCGCCGTGGCCCCACCCCAGTCGACACTGCTGGTCACCGTCGCGCTGATTCTGCTGGGACTGGGATGGAGCCTGGGACTGGTATCCGGCACGACCGTGCTGACGGCATCCGTGCCGACCACCGTGCGCGCCACCGTCCAGGGCCAGGCCGACGTGGCCGTGGCACTGTCCGGCGCTGCTGGCGGGCTGGTGTCGGGACTCGTCTTCGCGTGGATCGACTTCCGCGGGCTCGGGTTCACGCTCGCCGCCCTGTCGCTCGTCGTCGTGGCTGCGGTGCGGCCCCGACGCGCGCGGGCGGCGAGCGGGGCGGACTCGGCGGAGGGCGCGACTACACGGCCTGCGGCTGCCGGTCCCCCGCCCGGTCGCTAGGGCCGGCCGCGGCCGCCCGCTCGGACAGGTCCACGCGCCACCACACCACGAAGCCCCAGATGACGAACGCCGCGTACACCAAGTACAGCGCCGCCGACGGGTAGTAACCGGCCTTGAGCAGCAGCGGCACGCCCACGACGTCGACCCCGATCCACAGCAACCAGAACTCCGTCCACCCGCGCGCCATCCCGTACGTGGCCAGGATCGAGCCGGTGAAGATCCACGCATCGGCCCACGGACCCCACGAGCCGAGCTCGGTGAAGATCCACCCGAAGACCAGGGTGCCGGCCACCATGCCGACGACGAGCCCGGCCCGTTGCTGCCCCGTGGCCCAGTGCGGGTGGACCGCAACCGCGTCGACGGCCGCGCCGCCGGGCAGCGTCGCGTTCACCCGCTTGTCCCGCGACCAGCGCCACCATCCGTAGACGCCGACCGCGAGGAACATGACCTGCCGACCGGCCTGACCGTAGAGGTCCACGTCCTGCGGGGTATGGAAGACGCCACCGAGGAAGACGGTCAGCAGGGTGAGGTTGCCGACGATCCCCACCGGCCAGGCCCACACCACGCGGCGCATGCCTCCGACAGCTGCCGCCAGGCCGAAAACGTTTCCGACGATCTCACGCCACAGGATCGGAACTCCGCCGATCACCAACTGCGCGTCGAGGAATGAGACGAGAAGGCTCATCGTGTGCCCCTTTCACGGGCTCTACACAGACGGCCCAGGGCTTGTGACACGACCCCCGTCCGACCACGGTCGGCATCGACCGAGGCCGCGTCGGGTGACGCGAGGTTCTCTTCCATCCGGACTATGACCGTCGGCCCCGGGATCACACCGGGTCTGCTGACCCCCACTCGTCTGGTGGGGCCGGATCTACTGTCTGGCCGCACCGCGCGTGCGGGGCGCTCGCGGGCTCGTCGCCGGTCATGGGACCGATGACATCACCGCCGGTGGGGAGTTTCACCCCGCCCTGAGAACGTGTTTCCATCTTTACTCTGCGGCGCAGCAGGTCGCAACTTCAGGGGGCTGGCCTCGCCCGCGGCGGGGTTCGCGGCGAGGCGCGGCGAGGCGCGCGGTACGCGGAGTCACTCAGTCATCGTTCTCGCGAGGCGCACCTGGGAAAACACTGCGCGCAGCGACTCCACGCGGCGCGGCGGTCGGGCGGAGGCCACGCGGCGCGAGTGGGGCGCGGTGCGGGTGGGGCGTCAGCCGAGGGTGAGCTGGCCGCCGGACTCGCTCACCGAGATCGCGTCGAGCGGGCGCGGGGCCGGGGCGAGGGTGTTGCGGCCGTCGGTGGCGTCGTACTCGGCGCCGTGGAGCGGGCAGCGCAGGGTCATGCCCTTCACCACCTGGACCACTCCGCCCTGGTGGGTGCAGCGGGCCGAGTAGGCGACGAACTTGCCCTCGACGGGCTGCGCGACGATCACCGTGGACTCGCCGTCCTTGAACTGCTTCGCCGTGCCCGGCGGGATCTCCGCGGCCGGAATCGTGATCGCGGGAACCGTGGTGGTCTGCTGCACCGTCGACGCGGGTTGCGGCGGCTCGGTCATGCCACACGCTGAGGCGATGCCCGGCAGCAGGAAGATTCCGGGTAGCGCTGCCAGCACGGCGCGACGCTGGGTACACGGCCCGACCGTGGTGGCCGGGCCGTCGGCGGCGGCTCCACCGATCGAGGCGGACGTGGCGGCGAGGGGCTCGGTCATGGCCACCATGGTATCGGCTGGCGCGGCCTCGGCCGCCGGCCCCGCGCCACATCCGGCGAGTCCACCTAGGCTGCCCGCATGACGGTCCGCAGACTCCGACCCCACGCTACGACGATCTTCTCGGAGGTCACCCGGCTGGCCGCGCGGTTCGACGCCATCAACCTGGGCCAGGGTTTCCCCGACACCGACGGCCCGGAGGCGATGATCGAGGCGGCGACGCGCGCCATGCGCGAGGGCCATAACCAGTACCCGCCCGGCATCGGTACCCCCGAACTGCGGCAGGCTGCCGCCGATCACGAGACCGCTCACACCGGCCTGGTCCACGACCCCGACACCGAGGTGTTGGTGACGGTCGGCGCGACCGAGGCCATCGCCGCCTCCGTGATGGGACTGGTGGAGCACGACGACGAGGTAGTCGTGATCGAACCGTATTACGACTCCTACGCCGCCACGGTGGCGATGGCTGGCGCCACCCGTCGCGCCGCGAGAATGGTCCGCTCGGGCGGCACTGTCCGACTCGATGTGGACTCGCTGCGGGATGCGTTCTCTCCTCGCACTCGGGCAGTGCTGGTGAATACGCCTCACAATCCCACCGGGGCCGTCCTGCCCCGCGAGGATCTCGAGCAGATCGCCGCGCTGTGCCACGAATTCGACGCGATCGCCATCTCCGACGAGGTGTACGCGCACCTCACCTACGACGGGGTGGAGCACGTGTCGATCGCAACGCTGCCCGGGATGGCGGAGCGGACCCTGCGCATCTCCAGCGCCGGCAAGTTGCTCAACTGCACCGGCTGGAAGATCGGGTGGCTCACCGGTCCGGCGGACCTCGTGGCGGGCGCGCGCACCGCGAGGCAGTACATGAGCTTCACTGTCGCCTCGCCGTTACAGCTGGGCGTGGCGCACGCGCTGCGTCACGAGCAGGGCTGGATCTCCGGTCTGCGACAGGACATGCAGACTCGGCGGGACCAGCTGGCGGAGACCCTGACCGGGGTCGGGTTCGACCTCGTCGTCGCGCAGGGTACGTACTTCCTCACCGCCGACCCGCGCCCCCTCGGGGTGACGAACGCGGCGGCCTGGTGCCTGGAACTACCCGAACAGATCGGGGTGGCGGCGGTGCCGTTCGCGCCGTTCACCGACGTGTTCTCCAGCGACTGGTCCCACCTGGTGCGGTTCGCGTTCTGCAAGCGTCCCGTGGTGCTCGATGAGGCCGGTCGGCGGCTGCGGACGCTGCAGGACTAGTCAGTGGTCAGCGGCCGGTGGTCAGCACGATCTTGCCGACCGCGCCCCGGCCGTCCATGAGTTGCAGCGCCTCCGCGGCCCGCTCGAGGGGGAACTCGGCGCCTACGAGCGGGTCGAGCTTGCCCGCGGCCAGCAGCGGCTCGACCTCGGCCCACTGCTTCTGCAGGTAGCCGGGGTTGGACATCCAGTACTCACCCCAGCCCACACCGACGGCGCTCTTGTTGCCCAGCAGCAGGCGGTTGACCTTGACGGTGGGGATCTCGCCGCCGGTGAACCCGATGATGAGGATGCGACCCTCCTGACCGAGAGCGCGGATGGAGTCGGTGAACCGGTCCCCGCCCACGGGGTCGACGACGATGTCGACGCCCTTCCCATCCGTGAGCTCCTTCGCGGCGTCCTTGAAGCCCTCCGGAGCGATGGCGTCGGTCGCACCTGCCCGCAGTGCCAGGTCCCGCTTCTCGTGCGTCGACGCCACTGCGATGACGCGGGCGCCCATCGCGGTCGCGAACTGTGTGGCCGCGATGCCGATACCGCCGCCCGCGCCGTGGACCAGCACCGTCTCGCCGGCCTGTAGCCGCCCCCGGTGGGCCAGCGCGAAGTGGACGGTGAGCACGTTCATGGGGATCGAGGCGCCCTGCGCGAAGCTCAGGCTGTCGGGCAGGCGGAACACCTGACCGGGGTCGGTGGAGACCACCTCGGCGAAGCCGCCCAGACCGGGGAACGCGCACACGCGGTCACCGGCGACGAAGCCCGAGCTCTCGGGTGCCGAACGCACAACGCCCGCGACCTCCGAACCGGGGACGAACGGAAGCGGCGGCGAGATCTGGTACTTCCCGCGGGTTTGCAGCACCTCCGGGAAGGTCACCCCCGCGGCGTGGACGTCGATGAGCACGGCGCCCGCCTCGGGTTCGGGAACGTCGACGACCTCGAGAGCAGTGGGGCCGTCATGACTGGAGATGTGAATGGCACGCATGCGGTCCATAGTGTCAGCCCGTCAGTGGGGTGTCAGTCGGTCAGCGTGCGCGAGCGCCCTCCGCCTCACGCTGGTGGCGTCGGCGCCGCAGCAGGTGCATGGCCAGCCCCAACGCGACGATCACCTGGCCGATCTGGAACGCCAGTGCCATGACGATGAACTCGAGACCGAACGTGACGGGCAAGATCAGCAGCGCGGCGCAGATCCCCAGCATCACGACCGTGATCAGTTGCCCGCCCGCGAGGAACCGCCGAGGGTTCGTGGTGAGTTGTCGGCGGATCGCCATCAGCAGCGAGTTGAGTGCCACGAGCAGGCACACCGGCACACCGATCTGGGACGGAAACAGGAACAGCACCACGAACAGCGGGTGGGCACTGAGTGCGACCGTGCCGTCGAGCAGGTATTGGGGCACGCTCCACAGCGCGGTGAGCAGCGCGCAGATCACAGTGATCCACGAACCACCCACGAGGATCCTCACGCGACGAGGGTAACCCCGCGGGTCATTCCCTCGTCAGCGCCTCACCGATCGGCATCTCACCGTCCGAGAACTCGATGGTGCGGTGGACGGTGTCGGGGCGACGCAATACGGCGGCGATGACAGCTGCGACGGCGTCGCGACTGGTCGCACGGTCCTCACGCTTGCCCGGCCCCACACCGATCGTCTCACCGCCCGGTTCGTCGGTCAGCGCGCCCGGACCCAGGATCGTCCACCCCAGATCCGAGTCGCGGAGGTGGCTGTCGGCGGCGGCCTTCGCCTCCGCATATGGGAAGAACGAGTTGTCCTCCGGGACACCGTGTTCGGGGCCCGCGCCATCGTAGGAAACCATGACGTAGCGCTCGACGCCCTCGGCGACACTTGCGTCCATCGAGCGGATCGCGGCGTCGCGGTCCACCGCGTAGGTGCGGTCGGGATTTCCGCCGCCTGCGCCGGCGGACCAGACCACCGAACCGCTGCCGCGCACGACCTCGCGCAGCCCCTCGACGTCGAGGGCCTCGACGTCTGCGACGACAGGGATCGCCCCCGCCGCACGAATGTCGTCGGCCTGGTCGGGATTGCGGATCACCGAGAACACCTCGTCCCCCGCCTCGGACAGGATCTTGGCCGCACGGAGCGCGATCTTTCCGTGCCCGCCGATGATGGTCACTGGTTTGTCGATACTCATGACTTCCGTTGTACGCGTCTGCGGTGGGGAGCGCGCGCGAGTGCCCGTCTGCCGGGCCTTTGCGACGCAAATCACCGAATTTCCACGCTGAGTGTTCGACTGCGGTCACAACTCCACAACGACCCGAACTCCCCGCGCCCGGCGATTGGCTCCGTGTCGGACCCGGAGTGCATCATGTGGACATAAGCCGGGATTCACCGGTGCCCCCCCCTTTTTTTGCTTCGGAGTCACGCATGTCCTTGTCCAGGTCTGGAACCCGGTCTCGCCCGTCGGTACTGGTCCCCCTCGCCCTGATCGCCGGACTCCTCGCGCTGATACTCGCCGCCGCGGGGTGCACGATCGCCCTGCCCACCGGCTCCGCCGGAGAGACGACCCCGACTACGCCGGCCTCCCAGGCACCCGCCCCCGCCACCGTGAAGGTGACCCCGCCCGACGGCGCCACGGAAGTCGCCGTGGTGGACGGTGTCCGGGCCACCGTCGAGAACGGCACTATCACGAACGCCGTGCTGACCAACGACGCCGGCAAGGAGATCGAGGGCGAGCTCGCACGCGACGGATCGCAGTGGGAACCTGCGGTCACGCTCGGATACGGGCGCACCTACACGCTCGAGATCACCTACGAGGGCGCGGTCGGCGGCAGCAAGACGGACACTCGCACGTTCACCATGGCCAACCCGCAGGCAATCGTCACGCCCAGCCTCGTCACCTCCGGTGGGGCCGCTCTCGAGTCCGATCGCGAGTACGGCGTCGGGATGATCATCGCAGCCAGGTTCGACCAGCCGATCGCGGACCGCGACGAGGCGGAGAAGCACATGATCGTCACGACGACCCCCGCGGTCGAGGGCAACTGGTTCTGGCTCAACGACTCGACTGCCCACTGGCGGCCTCGTGACTATTACGAGCCCGGCACCCGGGTACAGGTCGAACTGGACGTCGAGGGTCGCGAGCTCGGCGGCGGCCAATGGGGCGGCGAGAACACCGAGGCCGACTTCACGATCGGTGAGCGCCGGGTCACGATCGCCGACGACGCCACCAAAACCGTCTCCGTGTTCCACAACCGGGAGCTGGTCAAGACCATGCCGACCTCCATGGGCAAGGGCGGCTGGGCAACCTACGGCAACGTGACCATGCACTTCTGGACCCAGCCGGGCAAATACACCGTGCTCGACAAGTCCAGCTCCGTGGAGATGGACTCCACCACGTACGGGCTTCCGCTGTCCGCCGGCTACCGGGTGACCGTCGACCACGGCGTGCGTCTGACCAACGACGGCATCTATTTCCACGCGCTCGAGTCGTCGATGTGGGCGCAGGGCAACACCAACACCTCGCACGGCTGCCTCAACCTGGCTCCGACCAACGCGAAGTGGTACTTCGATCAGGCCGTGACCGGCGATGTCGTGGAGGTCAGGGGCACGGGCGGGCCGGAGCTCGGCGTCTGGCAGAACGGTGACTGGTCGGTCCCGTGGGAGGTCTGGCAGACCGGATCAGCCGCCTGATCCGGCGGATTCTCCCCGGCTGACCCGCAAGTTCTCCCCGGCTGACCCGCAAGTCAGCCCTGAAATGACCGCGACCACCGAGCGATTCGCTCGGTGGTCGCTGCCACATCGTGGGGGCGTCAGCGTACGCCCATCATCTTCTTCTTGATCCACGGCGACAGCGCGGCCATGATCCCCGCCAGGACGATCGACGCGACACCCAACACCAGGAAGTAGCTGCGCTCGGCCCCGGCGTCGTTCGGGTCGTAGTATCCGGCGAGGACACCGGACAGGGCACTACCGATCGAGACGCTGAGGAAGAACAGCGCCACCATCTGCGTCTTGAACGCCCCCGGTGCGAGCTTGGTCGACAGTGACTGCCCGACTGGCGAGAGCAGCAGCTCCGCCATCGTGAACAGGAACAGGATCCCGACGAGGCCCAGGAGCGGGGTCGCGGTACTGCCGACGAAGAACAGGAACACCAGGTACGCGATGCCCATGATGAGATTTGCCAGGGCGAACTTGATCGGGCTCGAGGGCTGACGACTACCGAGCTTGACCCACAACGCGGCGAACACGGCGGCGAAGATGATGATGAACAGCGGGTTGATCGATTGCACCCAGCTCGCCGGCATCTCCCAGCCGCCCAAATTTCGGTCCAGGCGCTGGTCCGAATAGATCGCGATCACCGTGAACTGCTGCTGGAACAGGGCCCAGAACGCCACCGAAGCCACGAACATCGGGATGAAGGCGATCACCCGGCTGCGCTCCTCCGGCTCGGTCTTCGGGCTGCTGATGAGGAGCCCGAACAAGGCGATCGCACCCACCACCGCAATGGCGGTGACGATGTTGGCCAGCGATTCCAACGGCACCAGACCCGTAGCCAATGCCACCACGACGAGCACCACCACGACCGCGCCGATCCCCAGGGAGCGCACGCGCTGCGCCCGCGGGAGTGGGTCGGGGACGGTCGCGCCGACACCCTTGAGGGTGGCGCCTCGCATCGCAACATACTGGATGAGCCCTACTGCCATTCCCGCGGCCGCGGCACCGAAGCCCCAGTGGAACCCGTGGGTTTTCCACAGCGCCCCGGTGATCAGCGGGCCGGCCAGGCCGCCGATGTTCACCGCCATGTAGTAGATGGAGAAGGCGGCGTCGCGTCGGTCGTCGTCACGGCGATACATGTCGCCGACCACCGTCGAGGTCGTGGCCTTGAGGGTGCCCGCCCCGACACCCACGAACACCAGGCCGATCCCCAGTCCGATGGGGCCGGGTACGAGAGCCAGCGACAAGTGGCCGAGCATGATGAAGACGGCCGCGCCGAAGAGGGTCCGTTCCGCACCGAACAGGCGATCGGAGATCCAGCCGCCCAGGATCGCGGACGCGTACACCAGACCGCCGTACGCACCGACGATCGAAGCCGCGATCTGCTCGGAGTAGCCGAGACCGCCGTCACCGACCGCGTAATAGATGTAGTAGGCCAGCAGTCCCTGCATGCCGTAGAAGCTGAACCGCTCCCACAGCTCGATGCCCGACAGGTTCGCCAATCCGAGTGGATGGCCGAAGAACCTGTGGTCCGAATCGGCGAGAGCCACCTCGGCATTCCGAGTTGTCATTGAATCAGTGTCACCCCTGGTATTCGGAGGCTCCAAACTCGCGCCCCAGGGTTACCCCGTCAGGCGGGAGTCGACAATCGGTGTTCCGCACGGGAGAATCGGCAAGATCAGTCCCGGGCGATCGGTCCCGGGCGCAACCCGATAAGCGCAGGAGCACCTCCAGTGAGCCGAGCCGACACCCCGGCCCGATCTATCAGCCCCCTTCACGGAAGGGGGCACACCGGATGATGAGCATCTTGCTCTCACTGCTGGGTGGCGTGATCGTCATTCTGGCAATCACCGCACTCACGGGCTATTTCGTCGCGCAGGAATTCGCCTTCATGGCCGTCGACCGGTCACGGATGGGCGCCGCCGCCGAAAAGGGCGACCCCGTGGCGGACCGCGTTCTCGGCGTCACGAGGCGGACCTCGTTCATGCTGTCGGGCGCACAACTGGGCATCACCGTCACCACCCTCGTCGTCGGCTACGTGGCTGAACCGCTCGTCGGCCGGGCACTGGGTGAACTGCTGGGCTTGGCCTCCGTGCCGCAAGCCGTCGGCGTGTCCGTCGGCACGGTCCTGGCCCTGCTGTTCTCGACCGTCGTGCAAATGCTCTTCGGTGAGCTCGTTCCCAAGAACCTTGCGATCGCCAAACCCGAACCGGTCGCGCGCTGGCTGGCCCGGTCCACGACCATCTACCTGGCGCTGTTCGGCTGGATCATCGGGATCTTCGACAAGGCGGCCGAGTTCCTGCTCAAGGCCGTCGGAATCGAGCCGGTGCACGACAAGGAACACTCCGCGACCGCCCGCGATCTCGAGCACATCGTCGCGGAGTCCGGTGAGAACGGTGAGTTGTCGCCCGAGCTCAGCCGACTGCTGGACCGGATGCTCGACTTCCCCGGGCAGCCGGCAGAGCACGCGATGATCCCGCGCTCCCGCACCGACGTGGTGCGCGGGGAGGATTCCGTGCCCTACGTGCTGTCGAAGATGGCCACCGGTCACACCCGCTATCCGGTCGTCGGCGAGGACTCGGACGACGTCATCGGCATCGTCGACCTCCACGATCTGCTGGTGATCTGCGACGACGAGCGGGATACCTCTCTGACCGAGGTGTCGGAGGTCATGCGGGCCCCGATCGTCGTGCCCACGTCGCTGCCCCTGCCCGAGGTGGCCGCCCGACTGAGCGGGCAGAAGGCCGAGATGGCTGTGGTCGTGGACGAGTACGGCGGGTTCGCCGGCGTGGTGACCATGGAGGACATGGCCGAGGAGATCGTCGGGGAGATCTCCGACGAACACGACCCGCAGGCCGTCGCCGACGCCCCCGTCAGCGAGGGTCTGGGGTGGGTGCTGGGCGGCGACACCCACCTCGACGAGGTCGAACGGTTACTGGACATCAGCCTGCCCGAGGTCGACGCCGAGACTCTGGGTGGGCTGGTCGTCGAGACCCTCGGCGACCTGCCGGACGTCGGCGACCGTGTCGACATTCCCCTACCGGACACCGACATCCTGGAGAACATGTCCGCCGACCGCGTCCTGCGGACCGAAGTCCGCCGGATCGAGCGCCGTGTCCCCGCGGAGTTGCACGTCGTGGTCGAGGAGGCCGCACGATGACCACCACCATGCTCGCCGAGGCCCAGTCTGGACTCATCAGCAACCCCTGGGTGGTGCTGGCCGCGACCGTCCTGCTCATCACCGCTTCCGCCTTCTTCGTGGCCGTCGAGTTCTCGCTCATCTCGGCGCGACGCCACCGCCTGGAAGACGACGCCGCCACCAGCCGGGCGGCGCGGGCGGCCCTGCGCAACGCCTCCGAACTCACCCTCCTGCTGGCGGGCGCGCAGCTGGGAATCACCCTCTGCGCGCTGGCGCTCGGCTCGATCACCAAGCCCGCCCTGCACCACTGGCTGACGCCCGTGTTCACCAACTGGGGCCTGCCCTTGTGGACGGCCGACGTCATCGCGTTCGTCCTCGCGCTGCTCATCGTGACGTTCCTGCACCTGGTGGTAGGCGAGATGGCCCCCAAGTCGTGGTCGATCACGCATCCCGAGTATTCGGCCACGCTGCTGGCACTGCCGATGCGCGGCTTCCTCTGGCTCACCCGTCCAGTGCTGCTCGCCCTCAACGCCATGGCCAATCACATTTTGCACCGGCTGGGTGTCGAGTCGAGGGACGAGGTGTCCGCCGGGCAGGACGCCGATTCGCTCCGCGAGCTCGTCCGGCACTCCGGCGAGGCGGGGACACTGGACGACACCCACCAGCGCCAGCTGCTCAGTGCCCTCGAACTCCAGGAGCTCACCGTGGGCGACCTGCTGGGTGAGCGCGGGGTCGACACGCCGGCGTCGCCGGCCGAGATGTCCGCGGTCGGAGTGGACGCGACCCCGGAGGAGATCCGCGACACCGCCCGCCGCACGGGCCACCTGCGGCTGCTGGTCCTCGAGGGCGACACGGCAGTCGGCGTGGTGCACGCGCGGGACGCCATCAACGTCGAGGGGCGGGCCACCGCCCGCGAACTCATGCGGTCGAGCCTGTCCCTCGAGCACGATCTGACCGTCGCGGAAGCGTTCCGCCGGATGCGTGACGCACGAGCCCACCTCGTCGTCGTCGAACAATCCGGCGGACACCCGGGCACCCACACCTCCGAGGTCCGCGGCGTCCTCACCCTCGACGACGTGGTGCGACGCCTCCTCCCGGTGGCGCGCACCTGACCCGTTGGTCAGCTCGAGCAGCCGGGCACTCCGGGGTGACCGCAGCCGGTCAGAGCAGACCGATGAGTCGTAAGAACCCCCACACGGCCAACCCGACCGCGCCGAGCAGGACGACCAGCATCAGGGCAACGGCCCCGACCGCACGGACCACGTAGCCGCGGACGTCGGTGTCGACCCTGCGGCCCTCGGCGATCGTGCGGTTCACCAGCCGGAGGTTCTTCGAGGTGGCCTTGTGTGCCGCGTCGGCGACGTCCCCGACGAACGGGATCAGCCCCAGCGCCACGTCGACCAGATAGTTCCAGCCCATCCGGAACAGGATCCGCACGGGAACCCGGTTGCGCACCGCCTCGGCGAACACCGCCGCCGCGAACACCGTGCCCACCGCGTCGCCGACGACCGGGACCAGCCCGAGCACCGGGTCCAGACCCACGCGGTACCGGGTGCCAGGGATGCGGACCAGGTCGTCGAGGACGCGAGCGAGCCCGGTGGTTATCGGCGACGCGCCCGTGCGATCAGTCGGCACCGGGGCGGGAAGATTATCGGTCATCACCGCCGAGAGTACGGCGACCCCGCGGGCACGGCCGCCCGGGATCTGGTTTCGTGGAGAGATGACGCCCACGCCCGTCCGCCCGTCGCTTCAGCTCCCGTCGTGCACCGACCGCGATCTCGGCGCGTCCCGGCGCCGGCCGGGTCGCGCCGGAGGCCTCGTGGCGGCCGCCCTCGCCGTCGTCGTCGGGGTAGCGGGGTGCGCCGCACTGTCCGGCGACACCGGCGCCGACGAGATGGACCAGTTCCTGTCCGCGCTCGAGGCCGGCGACGTCGCCGGCGCGGCCGAACTGACCTCCGACCCGGTCGTCGCGCAGGCGTCCCTCACCGCGAGCGTGGAGGGGATGGGGTGGCCGGCGATCTCCGCGACGGCCACCGGTGAGGGCCGCCCCGACCGCGACCCGGTAGCGGTGGAGATCACGTGGGACATGGCCGCGCAGGACGGTGCGGCTGACGCCGGGCCGCGCAGTGTGACCACCCGCGGCGAGGTGCGGACGACCAAGGTGGATGACGAGTGGAAGGTGCAATGGGCGCCGACGGTGCTCGACACCCGGCTGGCGGAGGGGGGTCGGCTGACGTTCGCCGAGGACCTCGACTGGGACACGGACATCGTCGACCGGACAGGCGACCCGCTCATGCAGTGGACGCCCGTCACGGCGGTGACGCTCGCGCCTCAGGCGGCGGACTCCGCGGATGCGGTCGCGTCGCTGGTGAGCGGGGCCGCGCCGACGATCACCGGGCAGTCGATCCGCGACGGGATGGCCGAGGCCGGTGACCAGACGTATCAGGTGGTGGCGCTGCGGCCAGAGGACATCGAGCCGATCCGCGAGCAGCTCGCCGCGATCCCGGGAGTGAGCCTTCCGGAGCAGGGTCAGCTCATCCGCAGTGACCGTGAGCTGGACTCCCCGGCCCTCGACGGCCTGCCCGACGCCTGGACACAGGCACTGCGGCAGGAGGGCGGGTGGTCGGCGCAGATCGTCAACCCCGGTGCCGAACCGATCGACCTCGGCGGCGCCCCTGCCGGGCAGGTCGACGACCTGGTCTCCACGCTGCAGGTCTCGATGCAGCGGCAGGCCCAACGCGCGGTCGACGCCTCCGGCCTGGCCGCGTCGATCGTCGCGATTCAACCCTCGACCGGTGGCGTGTTGGCGGTGGCGCAGAACGACGCGGCGGATCAGCAGGGGCCGGTATCGATGCAGGGTCGGTTCCCGCCGGGGTCGACATTCAAGATCGTCACCACGGCAGCCGCGCTCGAATCCGGAGTCGTGGGACCGGACGAGATCGTGCCGTGCCCGTCCTCGATCACAGTGTCCGGCCGGACGATCCCCAACGACGACGACTTCGAACTCGGCCCCGTGCCCCTGGAGACGGCCTTCGCCCGCTCGTGCAACACCAGCCAGGCCGTGATCAGCGACCGCCTCGCACCCGAGGCGATGAAGGACACCGCCGCCACGCTGGGGCTGGGCGTGGGGTTCGTCGCCCCCGGGCTGGGCGCCGACCTCTACACCGGCTCGGTGCCCGTCACCGAGCGCGGTCCGGGACGGGTGGAGGCCTCGATCGGGCAGGGCGAGGTCCTGGCCAGCCCGTTCGGCATGGCGGTGATGACCGCCTCGCTCGCGAACGGGGGCCGGATGATCCTGCCGCACGTCATCGACGGAATGCCTGCGGTCGCCAACGACGCCCCGGAGCCCCTGTCTCCGAACGTCGTGGACACCCTGCGTCGCTACATGGTGCAGACAGTGCAGTCCGGCACCGCGACGGCCGCGAACTCGGTCCCCGGGCTCGGCGGCAAGACCGGGACGGCCGAGGTCGGCAGCGGCGCCTCGCACGGCTGGTTCGTGGGGTCGACCGGAGACATCGCGGTTGCAGTGCTCATCGAGCGCGCCGACTCCTCAGTCCCGGCCGTGGCCATGGCCGCCGACTTCCTCAGCGCCGCCGGGCAACCCGAGGGGCTCGCGACGCGGTGAACCGGTAGTTTCGGATCATGCGCCTACCCAGGGTCTCCCTGTCCGAACTTCCCCTGCCCGGCCTGAACCGGCTGCCCTTCTCGTCGTCGTCCCCATCCCCCGCCGACACCAACCGCCGGGTCCTGGTCACCGGCGGCGCCTCCGGTCTCGGGCTGGCACTGGCCACGGCGTTCCTCGAGCGTGGCGACCGGGTGATCGTCGCCGACCTTGCCCCGACCGCCGAGCGCCCCGACTCGGTCCCCTCCGACGCGCGTTATCTGCGGCTCGACGTGCGCTCGGAGGATGAGTGGCAGGCCGCCCGCACCGAAGTCGAGAAAATCTGGGGCGGGCTGGACGTGCTGGTCAACAACGCCGGGATAGCCCAGGGCGGGCGAATCGACTACCTCACCGAGGAAGACTGGCGACAGATCGTCGACATCAACCTGCTGGGTGTGGCCCGGGGATGCCGGACCTTTGTGCCGATGCTCAAGGCACAGGGCCACGGTCACCTGGTGAACACCGCCTCGCTAGCCGGTCTCGTCCACCCGCCCACCATGTCCTCGTATACCGCGGTCAAGGCGGCGGTCGTCGCGATCTCCGAGAGCCTGCGGTGGGAACTGCAGCCGTTCGGCGTGGACGTGTCGGTACTGTGCCCGTCGTTCTTCCGCACCAATCTGGCCTCCAGTCTGAACTCCTCCGATCCCGCCGCCAGCGGGTTCGCGAGCAAACTCATCGACCGCTCGGAGCGGGGGGCCGAGGCCATCGCCGCCGAAGTGATGACGGGTCTCGCCGCCAAGGAGTTCCTCATCCTCCCGGACCCCGATGCGAGGAAGTCGTACCGGGCCAAGAGGTTCCTTCCCGCCGCGTACGCCCGGACCATGCAGGGCATGGGCCAGAAGTTCGCCCGGGCCACCGGCGGGCCCGCGGGTCGAGACAGCGCGTCGCACGCCACCCGCTAGTACCCTGCGGGCCATGACCCCCTCGCACCTGCTCTCCCGCGCCGATCTCGACTTTCTCCTACACGATTGGCTCCGCGTGGCCGACCTGTGCGAGCGGGAGCGGTACTCAGAGCACTCGCGCGAGACGATCGACTCGGTGGTGGACCTGTCGGCCGAGCTGGCCGAGAAGTACTTCGCTCCCCACTTCCGCAAGGCCGACCTCACCGAACCCCGGCTGGTCGGCGAGGAGGTGGAGCTCATCCCGGAAATCGGGGAGGCACTGGCCAAGTTCGCCGAGGCCGACCTGGTCGGCGCCGCCATGGACGAACGAGTCGGCGGCATGCAACTGCCGTACACCGTCTACCTAGCGTGCATGGCCTGGTTCTATGCCGCCAACATCTCCACCGCCGCCTACCCGCTGCTGACCACCGGCAACGCCAACCTGCTCATCGAGCACGGCTCGGACGAGCAGATCGAGCGCTACGTCAAGCCCATGATCGAGGGGCGTTTCACCGGCACGATGTGCCTGTCCGAGCCGCAAGCCGGGTCCAATCTCGCCGACATCACCACCCGAGCCGAGCCGCAGCCCGACGGCACCTACCGGCTGTTCGGGCAGAAGATGTGGATCTCCGGCGGCGAGCACCAGATGGCCGAGAACATCGTGCACTTGGTGTTGGCCAAGGTCCCCGGCTCCCCGGCCGGGACGCGCGGCATCAGCCTGTTCGTGGTGCCGAAGTTCCTGGTCGAGCCCGATGGCACGATCGGGGAACGAAACGACATCGTGATCACGGGCCTCAACCACAAGATGGGCTTCCGGGGCACGGTCAACACGATGCCGACGCTCGGCCAGGGCATGCACACCCCCGGCGGGCGGTCGGGAGCGGTCGGCTATCTCGTGGGCGAGGAGAACACCGGCCTCAAGAAGATGTTCACCATGATGAACGAGGCCCGCCTCGGCGTGGGCTTGGGCGCCACGGCCATCGGATACACCGGTTACCTCAAGTCGCTGGACTACGCCCGCACCCGGCCCCAGGGCCGACCGGTCGGGGCGGACCCGTCATCACCGCAGGTGATGCTCACCGGGCACGCAGACGTGCGCCGGATGCTGCTGGCCCAGAA
Organism: Dietzia sp. ANT_WB102; assembly: GCF_008369165.1. Lineage (NCBI taxonomy): Bacteria > Bacillati > Actinomycetota > Actinomycetes > Mycobacteriales > Dietziaceae > Dietzia > Dietzia sp. ANT_WB102. Next base: position 953,032 of record NZ_VOBA01000001.1, on the reverse strand, counting down.
GTCGTACGTGGAGGGCGCGCTGGCGCTGAGCTTGTACTGCGCGCGGCTGGTCGACGACGAGAAGACCGGGTCACCGGAGGAGTCGGTGGCCGCGAAGATGCTGCTCGACGTCCTCACTCCAATCGCCAAGTCGTGGCCCTCGCAGTGGTGCCTCAAGGCCAACGAGCTGGCGCTGCAGGTGCTCGGCGGGGCCGGGTACACCATCGACTACGACGTGGAGCAGCACTACCGCGACAACCGGCTCAACGCGATCCACGAAGGCACCCATGGCATCCAGGGACAGGACCTACTGGGTCGCAAGGTCATGGCCGGCGGCGGGGCCGGGTTGGGCGCGCTCACCGGGCGGGTCGCCTCGACGTGTGACCGGGCCGTCGAGGCGGGCGGGGCCGCGGCCGAGCTGGCCGCGCTGCTGCGTCCGCGCGTCACCCGCCTCATCGAGATCACCACGGCGCTGGCGGAGGTGGGCGCCACCGATCCGGAGGCGTTCCTGGCCGACGCCTCCGAGTACCTCGAGGCCGCAGGGCACGTGGTGATCGCGTGGATGTGGGTCGAGCAGGTTCTCGCACTGGGCGCACGCACCGAGGATCCGGACGACGCCTTCGGCGCGGGCAAGCTCTCGGCGGCGCAGTATTTCCTACGCCGCGAACTGCCGACCGTCGACGCCCGGTTCGACCTGCTGGCCGCGGGAGACCGCACGACGCTGGATATGCGGGACGCCTGGTTCTGACTCCTCGGGCGGAGATCGCGGCCATCGTGCACGCCACGGAGCCCGGGCGGTCGTGATCTTGCCCGCCCGGGCTCTGTCGGCGTTGCTGGGTCTTACATCTTCGGCATGAGGACCGAGTCCACGAGGTAGACAGTCGCGTTGGCGGTCTGGACGCCGCCGCAGACGACGCCGGTCTCGCCGACCATGAGGTTGTCGCCGGAGCCGGTGACCTCGATCTCGTCACCGGCCAGCGTCATGTGCTTGCCGTCGATCTTGTCCGGGTTGATCCGCCCCTCGACCACGTGATGGGTGAGGACGGTCGTGAGCAGGTCGGCGTCGGTGGACAGCTTGTCCATCGTGGCCTGGTCGACCTTCGCGAAGGCGTCGTCGGTCGGGGCGAAGACCGTGTACTCACCGTTGTTGAGGGTGTCGACCAGGTTGACGTCGGGATTCACCTGGCCCGACACGGCCTTGGTCAGGGTGGTGAGCAGCGGGTTGTTGGAGGCCGCAGTGGCCACGGGCTCCTGCGCCATACCGTTCACGGAGCCGGCACCGTCGGGGTTGGCCTTGGCGTAGTCCGCGCAGCCCGGACCCACCAGCATCGCCGCGGGGTCGGCCATCATGTCGGAGGACGCTGTGGTCGGCGACGACATCATCGAGGAGGATGAGGTCATCGGGGAGGTGGTCGACTCGGCGTCGGTCGCGCCATCATTGCTGGAACAGCCTGCCAGGACGAGCCCGGTAGTGGCGGCTGCCGCCGCGATCGTCGCCATGCGTCGAGAAATCGTGATACCCATTGTCGGGTCCTTTCGGTAAAGCCTTGCGTTCAGGGTCACCGGTGCTTCGACACAGTGTCCGGAGTGGATGGGTCTCTGCGGGACTTTTCTTTCGGGCCGTCCAGCGGCCGCTCTGCTCCGAAGACCTCACATGGACACAGACCCGCCCCGCACCCCGGTCACCGGCCGGCTAGTCGCTGGGATTCTCGCCACCGGCGTCGCCGTCGCCGTCGGCCACGCGCTCGCGGCTGCCGTCGACCCCGGGGCGTCGCCGTACCTCGCGGTGGCGGACTCGGTGGTCGACCGTGCCCCCGCGGCGGTGCGCGAGGCGACCATCGACGCGCTCGGCACGGCGGACAAGCCGGCACTGCTGGCGGGGCTCGCGGTGATCCTGCTGGTCCTGGGGGCGGTCGCCGGACTCCTCGAGCGACGTCGACGTCCTGTGGGGTCGGCGCTCATCGTGGCACTCGGGGTGGTCGGCGCGCTCGCCGCGCTCGCACAGGCGTCCGCCGGACCGGTGTGGGCACTGCCCAGCCTGATCGGTGCCGCGGCGGGTGTGGTGACCCTCAGGCTGCTGATCGGCTCGCTCGACCGCAGGCCGGCCGGCGAGGACACGAGACGCAGCGGCTCCTTCGCGTCCGATCCCCAGGCATCGACCGGTGGCCCGGATCGTCGCCGCTTCCTCATGCTGGCCGGCTCGGCCGTCGCAGTGATCGCTGCAGCGGGCGTCGCCGGAGTCGCGATCGGCCGTCGGGCCGCGGACGTGGTGGCCGAACGCACCGGGCTCCGGCTTCCCCGCGTCCTGGCCCGCAACGTCGCAGCCCCGGTACCCGACGGGGTCGTCCCCGACGCCCCGGGCGTCACGTCGTTCCTCACCCGCAACGACGAGTTCTACCGAATCGACACAGCACTTCGGGTGCCGGCCCTCGCCGCCGCAGACTGGCGACTCCGTATTCACGGGATGGTGGAGCGCGAGATCGAACTCGACTGGCAGGATCTCGTCGACCGCGAGGCCCTGGAGCGGATCGTCACCCTCACCTGCGTGTCGAACGAGGTGGGCGGAGGCCTCGCCGGGACCGCGTCCTGGACTGGCTTCCCGATCGCCGACCTCCTGGCCGAAGCCGGGGTCTCGCCGGAGGCGGACATGCTCTTGTCCACCTCCATCGACGGATGGACCGCGGGCACTCCACTGGATGCGCTCGTCGACGGGCGGGACGCGCTCCTCGCCGTCGGGATGAACGGCGAACCCCTCCCCCTCGAGCACGGGTACCCGGTCCGTCAGGTCGTTCCCGGCCTGTACGGCTACGTCTCCGCCACGAAATGGGTAGTGGATTGGGAGGTGACACGGTTCGATCGCGCAACCGCCTATTGGACCGACCGCGGCTGGGGGGAAAAGGGACCGATCCGCACCGCCAGCCGCATCGACCGCCCCGCACCGCTGGCCCGATTGTCGCCCGGCCCGGTCGTGATCGCAGGGACAGCGTGGGCACAGCACCGCGGGATCGACCGGGTGGAAGTACGGGTCGATGACGGGCCGTGGCAAGAGGCCCGGTTGGCAAACGAATACTCGATGGACACCTGGCGCATGTGGTCGTGGACCTGGGACGCCCAGCCGGGACTGCATACCCTGCACGTGCGGGCCACCGACCGAATCGGTGAGGTTCAGACGGAGGAACGCAGACCGACGGTCCCGGACGGGGCCACGGGCTGGCACAGCCGAACCTTCCGGGTGGAGTGATGGCTATCCACACCCTCGGCCATCCCGCCGCTGCGTCATCCGTCATGGCGGTGCCTACGACGAGGCCGTGTCGCACTAGACTCATGTCCGTGCCCGAGCCTGCCGCCCCTTTCCTCGCCGACCCAGGGCGACTGCTGGAGTTGTCGGCCGGCGGTGACCTGATCGCGTTCGGACGTTTCTACGACCTCATGGCGCCGCGCGCGTACGGGCTCGCCCTCAGGATCCTGCGCGACCCGGGTTACGCGGAGGAGACGGTTCAGGAAGTGTTCCTGCAGGTGTGGAAGCAGGCGTCGGGGTACCGCCCGTCTCTTGGTTCGGCCCAGTCCTGGGTGTTGACCATCACGCACCGCCGGGCCGTCGACCGGGTGCGGTCGGAGAGTTCCGCCACACGCCGAGACGAAGCGGACGCGGCCGCCGGGGTCACCCGTACCGACGACGTCGCCGAGCAGGTCACCGACCAGATCGCTCGCGATCAGGACGCTGCGGACGTGCGCAGATGCCTGGGGACCCTCACGGATAACCAGCGTGAGTCCATCGAGATGGCCTACTTCTCCGGGCTGACCTACCGCGAGGTCGCCGATCGGCTCGGCATCGCACTACCCACAATCAAATCGAGAATCCGCGACGGACTCCGTCGCCTCAAGAACTGCTTGGGAGGTGAGCTGGCATGAGCACTCGACACCACGATATTCCGTCGTCCACGGGCAGCGTCCGCCCCGAGGACCTCGATCTCTACGCGCTGGACGCCCTGGACGAGAATGAGGCCGACTCCGTCGAGACGGCGTTGATCAGCGCGTCGCCGGACGAGAAGGCGTCGATGCTGGCGCACATCGCCTCGACCCGCGAGGTCGTCGCCGGCATCGTGGCCTCCGCGGACCTCGACACCGCACCCCCGCCGCAGTTGCGGGGGCGGGTGATGGAGATCGCCGCAACCACCACCCCGCGGGTCCCGGCCCGACCCGCAGACACCGTGAACGCCGACCGGGATGAGGCCCGCGGAGGCGCCGACGTCGTCGACCTGAGCCGCGAGCGCGAGCGGAGGCGGCCCGGCCCACTGTCGTTCTTGGCCGTCGCGGCGGCCGCGGTGGTGCTGGTGGCGGGCGGCGTCGTCGTCGGCCGCGTCACCGACCGCGCGGGGAGCGAGAGTTCGCTGCCCGTCGCGGCGCCGTCGATGCCCGGGAAGGTCACCTCACTGTTGGCCGCAGAGGACCTCTCGGTGGTCCGCGGCCAGGTCGGCGGGACGGGGACCGCCACCGTCCTGGCGTCCAAGACCGCGGACATGGCCGTCATCTCGATGACGGGACTGCCCGAGCCGGCCGAGGGGCGCGCCTACCAGTTGTGGCTGATGGGCGCCCATGAGCCGATCTCGGCGGGGACGATGGAGGCTGGCGAGGTGGGCACGTCCCCCTCGGCGCAGATCGACGGCATCCGGGACTCCGAGCAGATCGGCATCACCGAGGAACCCGCGGGGGGTTCTCCGGCGCCGACCGGCCAGGTACTGCTGGCGCTCGACATCGACTGACCAGGTCAGGGGGTGACGAGAACCTTACGTGCCTCGCAGGCGTCCCTCGACGGGGACGCCTCCGGGCGCGTACAGGAGGGTTGCTCGCATGCGACCCACGGTACGGCGGTCAGGCCTGCCACCACTGCCGGAGCGGAATGTCCCAGGTCATGGAGTCGTTCAGCCGTACGGCGAGGATCTGGTGCAGCTGGATCTTGTTGTGTTCGAACCCGTACTGGCAGGCACCCATATACAGTCCCCACAGCTTGGCCATGGGCTCCCCGACCTCGCCGACTGCGGAGTCCCAGTGCTCGACCAGGTTCGCGCACCAATCCCGCAACGTGATGGCGTAGTGCTGGCGCAGGTTCTCCTCGTGGACCACCTCGAACCCGGCGTTCTCGGCTTCCAGATGGACCGTCCCCGCACCGGCAAGCTCGCCGTCGGGGAAGACGTACCGGTCGATGAACTGACCGGCCTTGACTGTGCGACTGTTGTCGGGCCGAGTGATGCAGTGGTTGAGCAGTCGTCCGCCCGGCTTGAGGTAACCGTGGAGCCGGGCGAAATAGTCGGCATAGTTCTTGCGACCGATGTGCTCGGTGATCCCGATGGAGCTGACTGCGTCGAAATCGCGCTCGGGTACGTCCCGATAGTCCTGGAGGCGGACCTCCGCCATGTCCCCCAACCCGTCGGCCGCGATCGCGGCCTGTGCCCACTCGACCTGCTCCTTGGAGAGAGTCACGCCGATCACGTGCACGCCCCGCGAGGCGGCGTAGCGGACCATCCCGCCCCACCCGCAGCCCACGTCGAGTAGCCGGTCGCCAGCCTGGAGACCGAGCTTGTCGAACACCAGCCGGTACTTGTTCTCCTGCGCCACTTCGAGCGACGTGTCTGGGTCCGTGTAGCACGCGCACGTGTAGGTCATGGACGGGCCGAGAACCCAGGAGTAGAAGAGGTTCGACACGTCGTAGTGGTAGCTGACAGCCTCGGAGTCCCGCTCCTTGGAGTGCCGCCGCATCCCGGACAGGACCCGCTTCCACGCGGGCTTCACCTCCATCGGCGGGGTCGGTAGGACTCTGATGCTCTCCGTGCCCACGGAGCGGGCGATCCGCACCAGAGTCCGTGAATCAGGCGTGCGGGTCATGTGCTTGCGGAACACCTCGAGCGCGCCGAACACGTCGCGAGGAGCGCCCGGGTGCACGCCCTCGACCTCGATCTCGCCCATGAGGTAGGCCCGGGCCAGCCCGAGGTCGCCGGGGGCGGTGACGATGTATTGCAGCGCCTTCTCGCTCTTGAGGCGGAGGACGAGCCCACTGTCGGCGCGGCCGATGGCGGAGCCGTCGTACGCCTCGATCCGCAGGGGTGGCTTACCGGTCGCGAAAGCGCCGATGATCTCCGCGATCGTCATCTTTCCCCTGGTCGTCGCCCGTATCGTGGTCACCGTGCCCCCACCGCCTTGTCATAGAGGGTCGCGAACCGGCCCTCGGGATCGAATTCCGACTTGAGCCTGCCGGCGTGATCACCGCCGTACAGTTGGGCGAATTCCTCGCGGGAGTAGAAGACCTCCGAGTAGAGCGATTTGTGACCGTCGAGACGCGAGACCTCCTCCTCGATCCGCCGGTTCCACGCCCCCTCGGCCATACCGGGTGTGATGGGCGCCGAGGACCAGAAGCCGATATTGACGTAGGTGGTCTCCGGGGCCAGCGGGTACAGCGGCCACGGCCGGTCGGAGCCGGGGCCACCGCCCACGCCAGGCGACGGGCTGGACTCGCGCAGTCGCAGCGGGCAGATCCACAGCGGTTCGATGGGCACCTCGCGCAGGAACCAGTCGAGGAAGTCGGCGGTGTGGTCGATGGTGACCTCGACGTCCTGCACCACGCGTTCGCGGGGGCCCTCGCCCTTGAGCGCCCCGATCTTGTTGCCCAGGTCGTACCTGTGGTCCAGCCCGATGATCTTCCAGTAGGCCGACGATCGCAGCAGATGCTGCGGCCAGAACCTCCGGATGCGCGGGTTTTGCACCCCGAATGCGCGCGAGCACCAGAACCAGTCGGTGTCCCAGCGCCACAGGTAGTCGCGGATGGTCAGGCGGTCGCGCACGACCGAACCGGCGGGACCGCCGTGCTGGATGGAGCGGTAATAGATCGCCTGTTTATCGGTCGCACCCGTGTAGTCGGACACCGGCCCTGACTCGTCGGTCCGCCGCCCCAAACACAGGTACGCTTCGTCGGCCGAGAACACGACCCCGTCGAGGAAGTCGACCTCTTCGCCGTCGTAGATCTTCTCTTCGCTGATCCGCGTCAACGCAGACTCGAGCGCGGTGAGGGAATCGAACCGCACGTGGCGCAGTTCCACGAAGCGCTTCACCGGTTCGAGCGCGATGCGCAGCCGCACCGCGTAGCCGAGCGAACCGTAGGAGTTGGGGAACCCACGGAACAGTGCGCGTTCGCGGGGGGAGCCGTCGGGACGGGCGGTGACGATCTCGCCGGTGCCGGTGAGCACGTCCATCTCCAGGACGGACTCGTGCGGCAGACCCAGGCGGAACGAGGTGGATTCGATGCCCAGTCCGGTGACCGCGCCGCCGAGGGTGATGGTCTTGAGCTGCGGTACCACGTACGGCATCAGCCCGTACGGCAGGGTCGCGTCGACCAGGTCCTCATAGGTGCACATGCCCTGGACGTCGGCGGTGCGGGCATCCGGGTCGACGGAGACGACGCGCGTGAGACCGGTGGTGTCGAGACCGGGCGACGACGACGAGGCGCGTGGACGGAACAGATTGGAAGTTTTCTTGGCCAACCGAACCGGCTCACCGGCGGGGACAGCTCGGAAACTTGCGACGAGCCGCCGCACCCCGTCCTCGTGCCGATCGGTTCCCACAATGAGAGGGTCGGCGAGATTCGCGGCAATTCCCATGCGCACCACCCTAGTGATGGCCGGGGGCACCCGTGGGTGATCGGGGGGTAGCTGCTGTCGACTGTGACGTCGCCAGCAGCGATGCCGGCGCGGTCAGACCCCGGCGCGGTCCAGCGCCTCGGCGGTGAGCCTGCGGCCGAGTGCGATCAACTCGTCCGCCCGGTGGAAATCGAACGTCGAGCACGCGTCCGACGGGACCTCGACCAGAACGTCGGGACGATTGCCGGCCATGCGGTAGCCGGTGACGATGCTCTCCATCGCCTCGATCGTGTGGGTGACCACATCGAAGATTCCCAGAGCCCCGGGGAGCGCCTCCTCACCGCCGGAGGCCACCTCCTGCTCCCCCTCCTTGACGACCTCCCCGACCCCGTCCGAGGGCTGATCGTGTGCGGGGTCGCCAGACGGGGCAACAGCCTCCGAACCTGCCGGATCCTGACCGAACCGGGCGGCGATCAGACGTACTAGTTCGGCGTCGCGCACGTCCGCCGCCGCGGTCCGTATCCGGCCCGTCAGTGTGCCCGCCGGCTTCGCCGCGCCTGGGCCACCCTTCCGGGCGGTCCTCGACTCGCCGTCCGCGGACACCTCGTCCGGGTCCGAGCTCTCGTGGAGCGTCGACCCGCGGATACCGGACCGACGACCCGTCAGTGACACCGCGAGGAGCAGGTCGCTGCTCATGGACGCCAGTGGCTCCAGTGGAACGGGGTTGGTGACGCCACCGTCGACGATCAGTCGCCCGCCGACCAACGCCGGGGTGATGACGCTGGGGATCGCGAACGATGCCCGCACCGCCACGTCCGCGGGCCCGCGGGTGAACCACACTTCGCGGCGGGCCCGCAGATCGGTGGCGACGGCCGTGAACGGGATCTCGAGGTCCTCGATGCGGACGTCGCCCAGCATCGCCCCGATGACGGCCATGATCCTGTTCGCCCGGATGGCGCCGCCGCCGGCAAAGGAGACGTCGAGCAGGCGCAGGACGTCGCGCTGGGTCAGTCCGCGGACCCATTCCTCGAAGTCGTCCAGCTTGCCGGCCGCATACAGAGCGCCCACGACAGCGCCCATCGACGCCCCGGAGACACCGATCACCTCGTGTCCGCGGGCCTGGAGCTCGCTGATCACGCCTATGTGGGTGTACCCGCGCGCCCCGCCCGCGCCCAGTGCCAACGCGATCCTCATCGGCGCCCTCCCCGTCGAGTCCGGCCACTCGCCCTCGGCGTGGCCCGCACCCAGTGTGCCGGAACCGGCCCGGCCGCACTCACCATCGCCGCTCTCGGTGTCGTAGGTGCGTTCTACCTTCAGAGCCGCGTCGATTACGTGTTCGACGTGGAGTACGAGTATCGATCACAACGCACCGAGGAGATCCCATGTCCCACACCGTCATCCCGCACCGCATCGGATCCACCCATGCCCCCGCCGTCGCGCGCGACATGTCCGCTGTCGCCGCGAACATCGGTCGATACGGGATGCACGTCGTGCATGTCGGCCAGGGATGCGACTGCGAAGACTGCGCCGCCACACCGTTACCTCCCGACCAGATGTTCGGCTACACCATCGGCTTGACCGACCTCGGTCAGCCGGAACTACTGGTCCGGGGTCTGACCGGCCGTGAGACCGCCGCGGTGCTGGCCCGGTGGGGCGACACAGTCCTTGCCGGCCAGGTCTTCGACGCAGGGCACTTGCTGTGTGAGGGATCCGGGGGCCCGACCTGGGAACTCGTGCCCGTGCGGCGTCCGTCCCGCACCCTGCGCTGGGCAGACAGGTATTACGGCACCACCGGCACCGGCGAACTGTCCGCGCTGGAATTGATCCCGGCCCGCAGGCGGTGCCCCTGCCAGCTGTGTAGCTGACAGTCCGGGCCAGACCGGGGTCGTCGTAGGGTCTATCCATGCCCCGTCATCAGCTGCACCTGGATGCGAACTCGCCGTCGATCATCGTGCCACTCACTGCGAGCGATCTCGCGCAGCTGCAACGGCAGGCGGGCGCATTGGCCGATAATCCCGTGATCGATCTGGTCGAGTGGCGAGTCGATCTCTACGAGCCGTTCCTCACCGGGGCCACGTCGACCTCCGCCGCGGCCGGGAAAGATCCCGGCCCGGCGGTGGCCGCGCTCGAGGCACTGACCGGGTTGCTGCCAGACGTCCCGGTCCTAGCCACGTTTCGCACCCCGGCCGAGGGCGGCAGTGCGGAAATTTCAGGGCGCGACTACGTCGCGTTGATCAACGCGCTCACGGCGACCGGGCTGGCTGCGGCCGTGGACGTCGAGTACCTCCACCCGTGGGCGGCACACGCCATCGAGGCCGCCCACGCCCATGGCGTTGCGGTTGTGGCGTCGAATCACGACTTCGAGGCGACCCCGCCGATGGAGGAAATCGTCGCGCGGCTGGAGGCGATGGAGGTCGCCGGGGCGGAAGTGGCCAAGATCGCCGTCATGCCCCGGTCCGCGGCTGACGTGGTGACGCTCATCGCAGCCACCGAGAGCCGCCACCGCACCGCGGGGATCCCGCTGATCACAATGTCGATGGGGGCGCTCGGCGCGGTGACTCGCCTCGGCGGTGGCACGTTCGGATCGGCGGCGACCTTCGCCACCGTCGGCGAGGCCTCGGCGCCCGGGCAGTTGCCGGCGGCCGCGGTGCGCACAGTGCTCGATCTCCTGGACTCCGGCTCGGGTGGCCCGAGTGGACGGGTCGACACGGCCGGACGTTAGCCGTAGCGCCGGAGGACCTCGTCGCGGAGCCCGGAGGTGGCCACGTCGGCGATATGCTTCTGGGCCTTCTTCAGCACCATGCCGGGCAGCCTGATCTTGAGGTCCACTTCGAGGTCGAAAACTACCCTGGTGGTGCCGTCACCGTTGTCGGTCAGGTCGTAGCGCGCGTTCTGCACGTTCAGGGTGCGACTCTCGACGAGCGACCAGCTCACCTCGCCGTCGTACCATTCGTAGCGCACGACCATCTCCTCGGTCATGCCGAACTGCGAGATCTTCTCCCACACGACGATCGGCCAACCCTCATCATCGGCTTCGCGGACCTCGACCGCACGGTGGGCGTCTGACCAGTCGACGAGGGACTCGACGTCTGCCAGAACCGCCATAATCTCGGGGATCCCCGCCTCGATCGTGGTCACGGACTGCACTGACACTGCCATAGACCGAAAGTTACCCTCGCGGGTCCGATCGTGGTGCGAGGATCAGAACATGAACGCCACAGCCGTCCCCGGCGGGGCGAGCAAAGACCGCAAAATCGCGTTGTTGCGTGGGATCAACGTGGGCAGATCGGCCAGGATCGCCATGGCCGACCTGCGGTCCTGCACCGAATCCGCGGGGTGCGGAGAGGTGCGAACCGTTCTGGCCACCGGGAACGTGGTGTTCACCGACCCGCGGCCCGCCGACGAGGTGAGGACGACGCTCGAAGCCGCATACACCGAAAGGTTCGAGTACAACGCCGCGGTTCAGGTGTTCACCCGCGATGCCGTCGAGGCCGCGGTGGCGGCGTACCCGTTCGAGTCACTGGACGAGCACCACGACTACGTCGTGTTCTCCGACGACCCAGAGGTGACCGGGACTGTCGCCGATACGATGGGCGCGGCGATCGACCCCAGCAGTACCGAGTCGGTGGCTGCGGGACCGGGGTGCATCTACTGGCGGGTCCCGAAAGGGGCGACGCTGAGCTCGGAGGCCGCCAAGGCCCTCGCAAATCGGGCCCATCAACGTCACTTGACCAGCAGGAACATCAGGACACTCCGCAAGATCCTCGCCGGGGTCTGAGCCCCTCGGTGCAGCAGCGTGGTGCACTCCACCCGGTGCGTCCTGGCCGGAGCGTTGCCGCCGGGCCGCCCCCTGCCGGCGGCGCCCCGGCGGGGACCGTCAGGGTGCCTGGACGGACGCGCCGAGCGTGTCGACCGAGGCAGCGAGGGGCCCGAAGATCGCGGGAAAGATCCCGTCCCACATGGCCTGAAGCTGGGAGAGGTCGAACGGGGGCATTCAGTCACGCTCCTTCTGCGGGAGGGGCGGCGTGCGGGCTCTCCGACGGCACCGGATTCCTCCGCTAGACAGGATCCTCCGCGCACGCGCTCGGACGCAACCCCTGGGCCGTGGCAGACTTCGTGCGATGCCCCGCCACCCGACCATCGCTGTCACCTCTGTCGCGCTGGTGACGGCTCTGGCGGCGGGCGGGTGTTCGCAGGACGGCCAGGACTCGACGGGTCCGGCGGGAGTGGACGCGACGATGTCCTCGCCCGACGGGCCGGCTGAGCCCCGCACGCCGCCCGCACCACCATTCATCGCGAGCTCGACCTGGGGCGATTCCGACTATGGCGTGACGCTGAAGGTGGCCCCGTCCCCCGCCGGCCGCACCGCGTCGGGCCCCTTCGACGCGCAGATGGCCTGGCAGGAGGTACTCCAGCTCTCCCCCGACGCCAAGACCCCGGGGATGTGGGAACAATTCGAATGCCACTGGTCCTGGGCGCGGATCCTCGAGCCCGCCAAGGCCACCTGGAACCTCGAGCCGTGGCGGCCGGTCGTATCACCCGACCGCATGCTGGCCGAGGGCTGTAACCCGGGAGGACCGGAGGTGTGAGTTCGAGGGGAGGTGCCGTCAGACCTACGGCGGCGACCCGCCCGGGGCTCAGAACAATGGGGCCATGCGCGAACTACAGCGGACCATCATCGACACGCTCGGCGCGAAGCCCCACCTCGACCCCGGCGCCGAGGTGGAACGAGCTCACGCGAACGGCGAGGACTCGATCAGCCCCGCGCGACCACACCGGTGACCGGGATCCGTCCGTTCACGGCCTGGCGGAAGTTGAGCACCGCGCGCTTGACGTGATCGCCGGTGGTCACCACGACCGCGCCGGTGGTACCGCGTTCACGGAAGATCTGATCGGTGAATTGCGCGTTCTGCACCGTCGAGTTCGAGTTGCCCTCTTCAGTAATCCTGTGCGGCGCGATCCCGGCACCCCGCAGCCAGTCACCCATGGCACGCGCCTCGGTGCGCCCGTTCTGCGGGACGCCGCCGGTGACGATGATGCGGGCGGTCGGGTACGCCTGCGCCAACCGGAATCCGGTGCGCAGGCGCTCATCGAGCACCGGGCGAATGCCGCCGTCGGGGAACAGTCCGGCACCCAGGATGACGATGTCGGTGGTGAACGGGTTGACGGTGAGCACCGCGGGATCGTCCGAGGTGAGCACCTCGAAGTCGCCGCACATCGGCAGCAGCGACTGGTCGACGTTCTGACATCCGAGCATCGTCAGCCCGCCGTACAGCGCGACGCCCGAAGGCATCTCGGCTGACCCGGCGGTGGCGGTGCCCGCTCCGGCTCCCAACGCGAGCGCCGCGGTGGCGGCGACGGCGGCGAGACGCCTCTGAGTTCTACGCACGATGAGCGGTCCTCTCCCGACAAGTTTCGTGACCCGATGGTTATCGCTCGCGCCCAGTGGGGCGTTACCCGTAGCTACGGGGAGGTCGCGCTCGACCCGCGTACCGTTCACGACATGTCGAAAGGATACGACAAGGTAACGGCCGTGCGATACCTTCAGGTGGCCGATCCGCAGCTACGCGCGCATATCGACGCTGTCGGCCCGTGCACACTCACCCCGACGCCGGACACCGGCCCGCACACCCTCTTCGACCGGCTGGCCTCGTCGATCATGTCCCAGCAGCTGTCGGTCAAGGCAGCCGCGACGATCGCCGGTCGGCTGCGCGAGCGCGCGATGAGCGACACCCAACTCGACCCCGATCGGGTGGCCGCGCTATCCGACGAGGAGCTGCGCGCGTGTGGCATCTCGCGGCCGAAGGTTGCCGCCCTGCGCGACCTCGCCGATGCGGTGCGAGTCGGGAGAATCCCCACACTGGCCGAATTGAGGGACTACGACGACGACGAGGTGATCACCTCCTTGACGACCGTCCGCGGAATCGGCCGATGGACCGCGGAGATGCTGCTGATCTTCCTGTTGGACAGACCCGACGTGTTCCCCGTGGCCGATGTCGGGGTGCGGCGGGGTTTCGAACGGGTGCTGGGCCTGGATACCACGGCCTCCCCCGCGATGATGCTCGAACGCTCGGCGAGCTGGGCTCCGTACCGGTCGGTGGCGTCCTGGTACCTGTGGCGGGCGGTGGACCAGACGGGAGAGTCGGCCCCTGCCCCCACCTCCTCGACCTAGGCTCTGGAGGTCATGGCGAACCTCAACTGGGATCGGGTGCGATCGGCGGCGGCCCGCGCCGCGTCGGGTGCCCGCGACGTCAACCGTCATCCCACGTCGGTCGAGTTCCTGCGGCGGGCCCGGCGGGCGCTGCCGGGTGACGCCGGATTCGGCGATCCGCTCTCCGCCGCTGGCCGCGACAGCGCGGGGACGATCGCCCGGGTGGCCGGCCTACTGTTCGACGAGCAGCCGACCGCGTCCCGCGAGGTGACGCTCGGCGGACTGCAGGTGTGGCACGCCCTGCTGGAGCGCGCGGGGCGCGCTGGCGGCGGGAGCGAGGTCACCATCGTCTTCACCGACATCGTCGGGTTCTCCGACTGGGCGATGCGCGCCGGCGACGAGAAGTCGCTACAACTCCTGCGGCGGGTGGCCTCGGCCACCGAGCCAGCGGTGCTCGCGCACCGTGGCACTGTCGTCAAACGTCTCGGCGACGGTCTCATGGCAGTGTTCCCGTCACCGCAATTGGCGCTCGACGCGATGACCGCCTGTCTGGACGGGGTTGCCACCGTGGAGGTGGCCGGCTGGTGTCCGCGGCTGCGGATCGGCGTCCACACCGGGCGACCACGCCGAATCGGGGACGACTTCCTCGGCATGGATGTCAACATCGCCGCCCGCCTCGCGGAGAAGGCCGGCGCAGGCGAGATCCTCATCAGCGAGTCCACCCGCGCCGGACTGGATCCAGACCGGGTGTCGACCCGCCCCAAGCGGACTTTCAGGTGGGGCGGAGTCAAGGGCGTGCCGGACCAGATCACCGTCCACGTGGCGACCCCGCGCTGACCGCCCACCCGCCGACAGCCGACGTCCGGTAGAACGGACACATGGCAACCACCGCATTCAAGGGCAATCCCGTCACCACCTCCGGCGAGCTCCCCGCCGTCGGGTCGACCGCTCCGGCGTTCGAGCTGGTCGGCACCGACCTGGCTCCCGTGACCTCCGAGTCGCTGGCCGGCAAGAAGCTCATCCTCAACATCTTCCCCAGCGTCGACACGGGCGTATGCGCCCAGTCGGTGCGCACCTTCCACGAGAAGGCCTCCAGCCTGGAGGACACCGAGGTTGTCAACATCTCTGCCGACCTGCCGTTCGCGCACAAGCGCTTCTGCGGCGCCGAGGGGATCGAGAACGCCACCGCGGGCTCGACCTTCCGCAGCGACTTCGCCTCCGATTACGGCGTCAAGATGACCGACGGCCCGATGGCCGGCCTGCTGGCCCGCTCGGTCGTCGTGGTCGACGCCGAGGGCAAGGTCGTCTACACCCAGCTCGTCGACGAGATCACCACCGAGCCGGATTACGACGCCGCGCTCGCCGCCGTGAACTGAGAGCTCACTGCACGTAGGAGACCACACGCAGATCGAGCCGACGACGAAGCCCGCCCCGTTTCTCCGGGGCGGGCTTTGTCGTTGACTGACGACTCCGAGTCTCAGGCGTCTGCGTGCGCCAGCGAAAAGCGCCGGGTGGCCTGCTCGAGCTGGCCGAACATCGTGGCCAGCTCCTCGGGTCGGCGCTCGGACGGCCGCACGCCCTCGGGGCCGAACTCGCTGAACAGGCTCAGCGATATCTGCTGACGCACGCCGAACATGTGGAAATTGGCCACTATCTGCCGCCAATGCTCGACGGCACGCACACCACCCTCGGCTCCGTAGGAGACAAACGCGACGGGCTTGTGGGACCACTCGCTGCCCAGCGAGTCGAAGGCATTCTTCAGCCCGCCCGGGACACTGTGGTTGTACTCGGGAGTGACAAAGACAAACGCGTCAAAGGAGTCGATGACGTGGCTCCACCTGGCGACCCGGTCGTCGTCGTACTTCTTCTTCGCTGCCCCCGGCACGGTGGCCGAGGTGAGCAGCGGGACATCGAAGGACTTGAGGTCGATCAGCTCATAGGTGGCGTCCTGCCGAGTCTGCGCCTGCTCCGCGACCCACTCGGCCACGGACTTGCCGGAGCGCTCCTCGCGGATGCTGCCCAGAATGATGCCGATCTTCACTCGTGGTCCCCTCTCGTTCAACGACCTGCTCTCTGACACCCCCAACCTTACTTTACTGACATGACATCAAACTAACGGCGGCGGCAGACTGGCGGCGTCAAAAAGATGGGCCTTCAGTCCAGATGCGGGCGAGACCGCACAATGGAATCGTGCGACCGAACCGCGTGCCCCTGAACCGCGACGCCCTCACGGCCCCCCGTCGCTGGCCCATCCGTGTCGCCACGACCGTGGTCGCCACCGCCGTTGTCATCCTGGTGTTGGCGGCGGCGGCCGGCGGCGCGTGGCTGCTTCTCCGCTCGGCAGTCCATGGGGCGATCGATTCCGCCGACCGGGGCCGGGCGGTCGACGTCGCGGACGCGTTGGCCACCCAGGGCCCGCAGGCTTCCATCGAGTTGGTCTCCGAGCCGCTGTCCGGGGTGGACCTGGTCCGAGTCGTCACTCCGGACGGCAGCATCCTCGCCGGGCAGGTCACCCACGGACTCGAGGACGTACCCGCACTGCCCGCGCCGGAGCCTGGACAGGTCGTCCAACGCGAACTCGACGCACCGAACGGAGCCGACCTGCGCGTCACGTCAGTCGGCGTGGACGTCCGTGGGGTGACCCTGACCGTGGACGTGGCCACTGACAGCAATCGCTACGACACCGTCCTCGCCGCTGGCGCCATCCTGTTCCTGTCGTTCGTGCCCGTCGCCGGCCTGGCCACGGCGGTGTTCGTGTACGTCGCCATGGGCCGGGTGCTGCGGCCGGTCGAGTCGATCCGGTCCCGCGTCGCCGAGATCTCCGCCTCCGGCCGCGGCGAGCGGGTTCCGGTCCCCGAGGCAGAGGACGAGATCGCCCGACTGGCCCGCACCATGAACGCCATGCTGGCCCGCCTCGACGCCGCACGCACCGCCCAGGTCGCCTTTGTCGGCGACGCCTCCCACGAGTTGCGCAGTCCGCTGTCCACGCTGTCGACGATGCTCGAACTGTCGTCCACCTCGGGCACACCGGTGGACGTGGAGACAGTCGACGAGCTTCTCCTGCCCGAGGTGCAGCGTATGCGGACGATGGTCGAGGACCTGCTCCTGCTGGCCAAGAACGACGAACGCGGGCGCCCGTTGCGCCGCGAGGACGTGGACCTTGACGACATCGTGCTCTCGGAGGCCGCCCGCCTCCGCGGACTGGAGGGGGGCGGAATGGACGGGCACGGCATCGAGGTCGCGGCCTCGGTGGAGCCCGCGCGCCTGGTCGGCGATCCGGACGCCCTGCAGCGCGTGGTACGCAATCTGGCCGACAATGCGCGCCGCCACGCGCGCGGTCGGATTGCGCTGCGACTCGCCGTTGACCGGGCGGCGCCCTCAGCGCCACGCGCAGTGATCTGTGTCGACGACGACGGCGAGGGCGTGCCCCCCGAACAGAGGGATTCGGTGTTCGATCGCTTCGCCCGACTCGACGCGGACCGCGCGCGGGGCAAGGGCGGATCGGGACTGGGCCTGGCGATCGTCGCCGAAATCACGCGCTCCCACGGCGGCACGGTGCGGGTGGCGGATGCGCCCGGCGGTGGCGCGAGGTTCGTCATCGAACTACCGGTCCAGAGTGTCGAGGATGATCCTGACGACGCGGGCGGTCCGCCGATCGACTCGGGCTAAACGCGGATGGTCGCCGTGCTGTCCACGAGCCGGTAGCCCTGCCCACGCACGGTTTCGATCGCGTGGGAACCGAACGGTGCGTCGATCTTGCGGCGCAGGTAGCCGACGTACACCTCGACGATGTTGTCGTCACCGTCGTAGGCGGCATCCCACACGGCCCGCATGATCTGGGTCTTGGAGACCACCTGATTGCGGTTGCGGATGAGGTACTCGAGCACGGCGTATTCCCGGGCGGTCACGCTGATCCGCGTCTCACCACGGCGGACGTCCCGCGCGGCCGGGTCCACCACCAGGTCGCCGGCCTCGAACGTCGTCGGGCGTTCCGGTGCACCCCGCCGCACGAGCGCCCGTAGCCGTGCCTCCAGGACGACGAACGAGAAGGGTTTGACGAGGTAGTCGTCGGCGCCCAGGTCAAAGGCGTCAGCCTCGTCGTATTCGCCGTCTTTGGCGGTGAGCATGAGAACCGGGGTCCACACCTCGCGGCGGCGCATCTCGCGGACCACCTCGTATCCGCTCCGGCGCGGCATCATGATGTCCAGTACGACCACGTCGAACTCGTCGTCGCAGGCCATCTCGAGCCCGGCTTCACCATCGGCAGCGGTCTCGACGGCCCACCCGCCCGTGACGAGTCCTCGGCGCAGACTCTCCCTCAGCGCCGGCTCATCGTCGACTACCAGGACCCGCATCAGTAGGCCGCCCTAACCCTCGAGGTCGATTTCCTGGTCCATCCGCTCGGCGGGGACCAGTGAATCGGCGTGCCGCCGGACCACCTTCGCGGGAACCCCGGCAACGGTGGTGTGGGGCGGAACCTCATGCAGGACCACCGACCCGGCGGCCACCTTGGAACAGTCACCCACGCGGACGTTACCGAGCACTATCGACCCGGCGGACAGCAGGACACCCGAGCCGATCTTGGGATGACGGTCGCCGTCCTCGTTCCCGGTCCCGCCGAGGGTGACGCCTTGCAGGATCGATACCCCGTCACCAATTACGCAGGTTTCACCCACGACGATCCCCGTGGCGTGATCGACGAGGATGCCCGAGCCGACGCGGGCGGCAGGGTGGATGTCCATCGCGAACACCTCGGAGATGCGACTCTGCAAAAACGAGGCCGCCATGACCCGGCCGGCATTCCACATCTCGTGGGCCACCCTGTGCACCTGTAGGCCGAGGAACCCCTTGGCGAAGAGATAGGGCACCAGGTAGTTGGGATACGCCGGGTTGCGCTCGTAGCTCACCACGAGGTCGGCTGCGACAGCCTCCAGGACGTGGGGATGCTCCGCCAGGACCGCCCGGATCTCCTTCTCCAGCACGTGCCGGCCGATCTCAGGGGTCGCGATCCTGGAGGCGGCTAGACGTGCGAGGGACTCGCCGAGGTCATCGCACCCGTCAATGAGATCCAGGACGAGTCCTGCGATCAGCGGCTCGTTCCTGCTCGAGCTCGCGTCCACCGACAGTCGGTCCCATACGGCGCGGACGGAGGAGTCGGCCTCCGCCTGTGGGACACAGGGGTTCTCGATGCTCAGCTCGATGGTCACCTGATACAGCGTAGGCCCGCCCCCGTGATCGGGGCGAGTCGCACCAATTCTCTCGCGTGCGGAATCCTCGGCACGTGCTCTGCGACGCCGCCCACGGCAGCTCGCTCGACGGACTGCGCGGGGCGCGGCAGGATGGGGTCATGATCCTCATCAACGTGCGTTTCGACGTCAAACCCGAGTTCGCCGATTCCTGGCTCGAGATCACCCGCGATTTCACCGAAGCCACCCGCGCAGAGCAGGGCAACCTGTGGTTTGACTGGTACCGCTCGCCGGAGTCCCCGTCCACCTTCCTGCTGTGCGAGGCCTTCCGGGAGGGCGAGGCCCCGGTCGAGCACGTGAACTCCGCCCACTTCAAGGAGTTCACCGGTTCTGCCGCCCAGTACCTCGAACGGACCCCGAGGATCATCAACACCACCGCCGACGGTGAGGAGTGGGGAACGATGGGCGAGATCACGGTCGAGTAGGTCCCGTCGGAACGGCACGACCCTGCCTGAGATGACATGAGACGGCAGCGGCCGGTCGGGGATCACCCGGCCGGCCGCTGCCATTATCCGCGATCAGATCGCGCTACCCGATCAGATCGAACTGCCGAGAGCCGACTGTGCGAGAGCGATCGGGTCGATCGGCCACCACTGGCCGTAGTCGAGCGCGTAGACACGGTTCAGATCGGACACAATTCCACCGACGGTGACCTGCTGGTTGACCGGAAGCTGGTGGATGGTGGCGGCCGGATTCAGTCGCCCGCCGGAGCCCCAGTCATGCTGCCAGAAGTACTGCCCGAGGCCGACCTGACGGCACCAGTCGATAGTGGGGGCATTGGCGTACACCCCGAGCTTCATCCCCGCACCGCGGAGGTGGTCACGCCAGCGCTCGAGGTACGGGCGGATCTGGTTGTCGAACTGCCAGCGGGTGGGGTTGTCGTCGATCGCCACGTACATCGGGACACCCGAAGGGCCCCCGGCAGAGCGATGAATTCCGATGCCGATCGGGGCGTGACGGTTGCCGCCTGCGGCCCCTTCCTTCCAGTCTGCGGTCTCCGCACGCCCGAACTGGTAGCAGGAGACCATGTTGAGCCCGTGGGCTCGGAAGTCGTCGACCTCACGGCGCAGCAGCGGCTTGCCGGTCATCCACCGGGCGTCCGGCCGACGGTTGGAGCAGTAGCGCACGGAGCCCAGATGTCCGGCCGCGCGGACCGACGCCGCCGACGGCGGGCCGGACGCGTAGTCGAGCAGGGTGCCTATCGGGACCCCGGCGCCGGCCCCCGGCAGTGCCCCGAGCTCGGCGGGGATCGAGGACTGGGCACCCGCCGCAGGGGTGAGTCCCGCGGCGAGGGCGCCTGCCCCGGCAGCGCCGAGGCCGGCGCGGCGAAGGAAGGTTCGGCGGTCGAACGTCATGAAGCTACTCCGGGGTCTCGAGGTCTCGTGGCTCGTGGGAACGTCTCACGCGCGCACCCGACGAGTGTGTCACAAGAACATCGCAGATGATATCCCGGCGTTACCACACGGATGCGCCACCACAGGGCAGGCGCGGCTGGTTCACTGACCCTCATGAACCGATCGCACAGATGGTCCGCTGCCGACATCCCCGACCAGGCAGGCCGGACCTTCGTGGTCACGGGCGCCAATGGCGGGATCGGCCTGGCGATCACGGCGGCGCTCACGGCTCGGGGCGCCCGGGTCATCATGGCCTGCAGAAATGTGGACAAGGCGGAGGCGGCTCGCGCGACGCTCCCCGCCGAGACACGCGGGCTCGCAGAGGTGCGCCTGGTCGACATGGCGGACCTGGACTCGGTCGACGAGTTCGTGGCGGCCACAGCGGCGGCGGGCGGACAGGTCGACGTCTTGGTCAACAACGCCGGGCTGATGAACATCCCCCACGCTCGCACCGCCCAAGGCCACGAGATGCAATTCGGGGTCAACGTGCTCGCCCACCATGCGCTCACCCGCGGGCTGGAGCCAATGCTGACAGACCGGGTCGTCTGGCTCGGCTCGCTCGCCCACCTGCGCGGACGGCTCGACACGGACGACCTCAACATGGACGCGCGCGGGTACGGCCCAATGGCGGCGTACGCGAACTCCAAGCTGGCGTGCATCATGCTGGCCTACGAATGGCAGCGCCACTTCGACCGGGGCGGCAATGGGCTGAAGTCCCTCGCCGCGCACCCCGGTTACACCGCGACCGAGCTCATTCGCCAGAGCGGGAAGCCGCTGGCCGACCGCTTCTTCGAGCTCGGCAACTCCATGACGTGGGCGGGACTGACGCCGGAGATGGGGGCGCTGTCCGTCCTGTTCGCTGCGACGATGCCCGGCCTCGCCGGCGGTGAGTTCGTCGGCCCCGATCGTCTCGGAGGTCTGCGTGGGCACCCGGAGGTCACCACGTCCAGTCGACGTTCGTACGACCAGTCCGTGTCCGCCGCGCTGTGGGAGCGGTGCACGGAGATGACCGAGTTCCAGCGGGCGTAGCCGCGACGGGTCAGCCGAGTCCTGACGCGGCCAGCCCGTCTCGCAGCTTGGCCACATGCTCAGGCGGACCCTGGAGGAGGGGCATGCGCAGGCGATCCGAGCCGATGAGGCCGGCCAGCTTCAGCGCGGCCTTCACCTGGATGGCCCCCTGCGAGGTGTGCATGATCGCGTCCACCGCCGGGATGAGACGGGTGTGGATCTCGCGGGCGCGGGGCAGGTCCCCGGCGTCAACGGCCTGGATCATCGCGCGGTAGTCGTCGCCGGCGACATGGCCGACCACCGAGACGATGCCCGTGGCACCGAGGGCGAGGAAGGCCAGGTTGAGCACGTCGTCACCGGAGAACCAGAGCAGGTCGGTCTCGGCGATGAGCCGGCTGGCTTCGAACAGGTCGCCCTTGGCGTCCTTGACGGCCCGCACCTGGGGAATCTCGCCCAACCGTCGGATCGTGTCCGTCGC
Source organism: Dietzia sp. ANT_WB102 (assembly GCF_008369165.1). Taxonomy (NCBI): domain Bacteria; kingdom Bacillati; phylum Actinomycetota; class Actinomycetes; order Mycobacteriales; family Dietziaceae; genus Dietzia; species Dietzia sp. ANT_WB102. The sequence goes on along the minus strand of NZ_VOBA01000001.1, from coordinate 931,148 downwards.
CAGAGCGGTACCGGTGCGGCCCGGGATGTCATAGGCCATGATCGGACGGTCCGCGGCCTCGGCGATCATCCGGAAGTGCTCGACGATTCCGTGCTGGGTGGGCTTGTTGTAATACGGGGTCACCACGAGCAGGGCGTCAGCGCCGCGCGCGACCATCTCTCGGGCCGCGCGCATTGAGTGCTCCGTGTCGTTGGTCCCGCACCCGGCCATGACCTGCACGCGATCGCCGACCGCCTCGACGACGGCGGCCACACAGTCGTAGTCCTCATCGTCGGTGGTCGTCGCGGACTCACCGGTCGTGCCGTTGACCAGCAGTCCGTCGTGACCATGGTCTGCGAGGTGAACTGCGAGCCGCTGCAGGCCATCGAAGTCGATCGAGCCGTCATCGTGCATGGGGGTCACCATCGCGGTGATGACCCGACCGAAGGGATTGTCCGACATGCGCACAAGACTAAGCCACCGCGGCGCGGCGGCGGGATTCCGCTGGCGGCACAGGTGCGGGATTCCGACGGGGCCGGGCTGACGGGACTACTGTCATCACTACCCCGGCGCCGGGCGACCGGCGCTCACCCCGAGGACCGCGGAGGCACCCGTGACCGACTCGCCCCGACCCGAGGACACCGCCCACATCCCGGAGGTGTCTCCCGACGAACTCGGGAACACTATCGATGGCTCCGTCGCCGGAGACGGAGCCATCACCCGCCGTACGGACGAGGCCGACTCGGAGGCAGAAGCAACGGGCTCCACGGCGGCGACCGGGACGGACGGAGGAAACGCCGCCCGGCGCGAGGAGCAGAAGAAGGTGTATCGGAGCCCCGAGCAACCGGACCGCGCGGTCGGAGGCTCGGACGGCACGACCGACGGTCAGTAGCCGCCTACAACGCGCGGAGGAGCACGGCGGAGCGGCCGGTCGCGGTCACCGGACTTTGTTGGGGTTGGTGTCGAGAACCCGGCCGAGGGTGTTATCCACGACGATCTGCGCCACCCCGCTGTAGGTGGCCACGCCTACCCGCAACGTTGCTACCAGCGCGTTCTGCAACATCGGAATACCTCCTCACATCGTGTGACATACGTCACCGTACTTGTGTCGGCGCCCTTCTGCTGACAGATAGACAAACTTTCTGGACGACCGTATTGAACGGCCGCCTCGGAAGGCAATTTCGCCGCCTGGAAGGCGCCAGCCCCACACCAGCAGGGTGCTGTCAGGGTCGCTAGTCCACCAGGACTCCGAGGGCCACGGCGGGATCATCTACGTCCAGATGTGATTCGTCGCCGACGAGTCAAGAGGGGATCCCGGGTACGAACAGGTGGAGATCGACCCGTCGGAACTCGAGAACCAGTTCGCCGTCGTCGCCGGGGGCTACCCACCTACTCCGACTTCGATGCTCGACGTGCGCGGCCACTGACCGCACCGCCAAGGCCCGGTGGTGGTGGTGGTTACGGCGTGCCGGTAGAAGCTTCCTTGTCGCCGACGGCGTTCTCGTCTCCGGTGGCCTCCCCACCTTCGTCCGCCTGCATATCGCAGACGGTCTCGTCGCACCCGGCCGTCGCCGAGCCTCCGGCGTCTCGCTCCCCCTCTTCCGGGATGCGGTACAGCGGATGCACCGGCTCTGGAGAGGGTGCCTCCTCGTGCTTCTCGAGCGCCTCGGGCGAATAGGTGCGCTGCCACTGGCGGGTGACCGTGGGCGGCCGCTCCCCCATGTCGTTACTGAGCCCTCGGACGAGGCTGTACATCATCACGAAGCCCATGATGAAGAAGGGCAGGCCGATGACGGTGATGACCTCCTGCAGCGCGGTCAGGCCGCCCTCGCCCGTGCCTGCCAACAGGGTCGCGGCGACAGCGCCCATGAGTACGCCCCAGATGACGCGCTGATGGGTCGGCGAGGCCTGAACCTCGTCATCCGTTCCGGAGGCCATCATGTCGACGACCATCGACGCCGAGTCGACGGACGTGGTGAAGAAGATGACGACGAGGAGGACCGCAATGCCGGAGACAAGGGTCGCCAACGGGTAGTTCGAGAGGAACGCGAACAGTGCGCCCGGAATATCGCCGTCCTCAACCACCGCGTTGGCCAGACCGCCGGAGCCGAACAGTTCGATGTGGAACGAGGCCATCCCGAAGACCCCGAACCACAGCACCGAGAACGCCACCGGCAGTCCGAGGACGCCAAAGACGAACTGACGGATCGTGCGGCCACGGCTGATGCGGGCGATGAAGATTCCCACGAACGGTGACCACGTGATGGTCCACGCCCAGTAGAAGACGGTCCACGTGTTCTGCCACGAGGCGAGGTCATCGCTGGCCGGGAACACGTTGTTCCACAGGGCCAACTCCGGCAGGGTCGCCAGGTAGATGCCGAGCGACTCGACCGTGCCCTTGAGCAGGAACAGGGTCGGCCCGGTCACCACGACGAAGATCAGCAGGGCGATCGCGACCACGATGTTGAAGTTCGACAGCCGCTTGATGCCCTTTTCCAGGCCCAGCGCCACAGAGATGCAAGCGATGGTGGTGACGACCGCGATGACGAGAACCTGCACCACCGGCGAGATGGCGATTCCGAACAGCTCGTTCAGGCCTGCGTTGATCTGCAGCGTCCCGAGCCCGACCGACGTCGCCACACCGAACACGGTGCCGACCAGCGCCACGATGTCGATCGTCTTGCCGATAGGGCCGAAGACCTTGTCGCCCAGCAGGGGCGCGAAGATCGAGCTGACCCGGGGCGGCATCTTCCGCTTGTAGATGAAGTAGGCGAACGCGAGGGCCGGCAAGGCAAAGATCGTCCACGTGTGCAGACCGAAGTGGTAGAGCGTGAACGCTATGGCTTCATTAGCCGCATCCGTGGTACCCGGTTCGACGTTCCCGCGGGGCGGGGTGGCGAAGTGAGAGATGGGTTCGGCAACACCCCAGAACATGAGGATAGTGCCGATACCGGCGGCGAACAGCATCCCGAACCAGCTCAGGGTGGAGTGCTCCGGCATCTCTCCGTCGCCACCCAAGCGGACGTGGCCGAACCGGCTCAGCGCGATCCAGATGAGGAAGCCGAGGAACGCGGTGACACCGAAGATGTAGAACCAGCCGAGGTCGGTCATGATCCAGCCCGACGCGGCCCCGAAGACCTTGCCCACCCAGTCGCCGGCGAAGAAGGTGACGACGACGAAGGCGAGGATGACCCCGACAGTCGTGAAGAACACCCCGGGGTCGGTCTTGAGCCTCAGCGCTCGCAGTATCCGTTCGGACATGTTCCTCCCCGTCGTCTCGGCGCGATGGGAGCGCCGCTGCCGGACCGTGTGACTCAGTCAGAGTTCGTGTTTTTAGTACGCGAAATTGTGTACCACGAAAACTTTTCCGTTGCCGGAGTGGGCGATGCCCATCCCGGCAGAGCGGTACCCCGGATCGAGGAGATTCTCGTTGTGCCCGGGCGAGTTCTTCCACAGGTCAACCAGGCACACTGCGCCACAGTGGATCCCGGCGGCGACGATGTTCTCCCCGTAGCCGCGGCCGAGCAGCGCTGTGTTGTGGACCACCTCATCGCGGGCGGCCAGGCGGTCGGCCCACGCCTGGGCCTCGCGGTCGAGTTCCGGGTTCGGGGCCAGAGCGCCACGGCCGTTGGCGATGCGATAGGAGTCAATCTCGCGGATGATGCCCTCGCGCAACCCGCCGGCGACAGCCCGGCCGGCTACGTCCTGGTAGGCCATCTCGCTCGACCCGACCCCCGCCCACACCTCCGGGGGCAATGCTGCGCGCACCTGGGAGACCAGTCCGTCCACCTGGGGGACCAGATGGGCGGGGATCAGGTGCTGCGGAATGAACGACGGCAGTGGCTGTGCCGCCGCCACCCCGGCCCCACCCAGAAGGGTGACGGAGGTGACGGCGATGGTCGCGAGTGACGTGGTGAGCCTGTTGCGCATGATGGTGATCATGCCCCCTCGGCGGGATCGACGCGAACCGATTGGCCCATGAGGTGACGAGGTGGGCGCACCGCAGGGCCAAGCCTGTGACCAGCGAGTATTACCGTTACCGATGTGACTGATGTGACTCGCCGGGGACCAAGAACAGGCCCGCCCCCGGCAATACCTCGACGGTTACCGGCAGGGGCGCCACGGCGTCGCCGTCGGCGAACGCCTCGACGTCCGCCGCCTCCAGTCGCACCGTCCGACAACGCCGGGTCTTCAACCCCCGCATCCCGATATGCGTGCCCGAGTAGATCCTGGGGAAGTGCAACGCCAGTCGCGCTGCAGAGATCTTCTCGAGGTACACCACGTCGAACAGCCCGTCGGAGCGGTCCGCGTCCGGCGCGATCTTCATGTTTCCGCCGTAGCTGCGGGTAATAGCGAATGCACTGAGCATCACGTCGGTCTCGACGATGTCCGCGGGCGTCTCACCGCCGTCGAAGACCATTCGGAACCGGCGGGGCCGGTAGGTGGGCAGTTCCCACGCCGCCGCCAGCACGTAGCGGAGCGATCCGCCCAGAATCGTCATCTCGTTGACCCGACGGTTGACCGCCGAATCCAGTCCCGCACACAGGATCGACGCGAACACCTGCGCCTCGCCGCCGTCCGGGGTCACCCGGCCCAGATCCACACGTTCGACGAGCCCATCGGCAATGATGTCGGCGGCCACCTCCGGACGGTTCAGGGGGATGCCGTACTCACGAGCCAGGTCATTGCCTGTACCCGCAGGAATGATGCCAATGGGCACCCCTGAGGAAACCTGGGCCTGCACCGCGAGCGAGATCATGCCGTCGCCGCCGCACACCGCCAGTGCGTCCACCCCACTGGCGACCGCTTCGCGGGCCAACTCGAGCGACTGCTCGGCACTGTCCCCGCAGAGGAGGCGGACCTCGAGCCCGCGTGCTCGGAGCCGGTCCACCGCCCGGGCGGCGATCCGCTCGCCGCGACCCCCGCCGGCGGCGGGATTGACCAGTATCGCGACCACGTTCACCCGACGCTCCGAGAGCTGCGCGCTCATGGGATCAGCGTCCCCGGGTTACACACGCCGTGCGGGTCGACCGCGTTCTTGACAGCGCGGAGCATCCGCACACCCACCTCGCCGACCTCGTCGGCGAGGTACGGACGATGATCCACGCCCACCGCGTGGTGGTGCGTGATGGTCCCGCCGGCGGCGACGATCGCCTCGGACGCCGCCCGTTTGGCGGTGTACCACTGCTCGATCGGGTCCTCGCCGCGTTGCCCGGCCACCACCGTAAAGTACAGCGAGGCGCCAGTCGGGTAGACGTGACTGATGTGGCACATGACCAACGCCGGGGTACCGCTCTCCTCGAGCGAGGTGGTCAGCGCCTGCGACACGGCGTCGCGCAGCGCGGGAATGTTGGACCAGTCGGTGGCCGTCTCCAGCGTCTCGACCAGTGCGCCGTTGTCCAGCAGCGAATCGCGCAGAACCGGGGCGCCGAAGCGGCCGTGCTCCCACGACTCGGCCGGCCCCGCACCCAGTGACGTGGCGCCGTGCGCCAAGAGCACCGCGCGAGTCTCCGCGTGACGTGATTCCGCGTGGTCGGCCGTACCCTCGAACAGACACAGACACAGACAGCCGCCGGACCCGGCGTCGTCCGACGTCTTACCGATCTCCTCCGTCGCGGTGGCGAGATTGATCGCCGTCTCCGACTCGTCCGACAACCGGATGACCGTGGGGCCCGCGCCCTGCTGTTCGACCGCCCGCAATGCCGCCGCACCCGCGGCGAAGTCGGGAAACCGGAACGCCTCGTGGCGGACGGTCTCCGGAACGGGATGCACCCGCACCCGCACCCTGGTACACACACCGAACGCCCCCTCGGATCCCAGGAGCCACTGGCGCAAATCCGGTCCGGCCGCCGACGCCGGGGCGCGTCCGGCGTCGATCACACCGACCGGCGTGACCACCGTCAGTCCGCGCACCATCTCGTCAAACCGTCCGTACCCGGCCGAACTCTGTCCCGACGACCGGGTCATGGCGTACCCGCCGATCGTGGCGTACGGGAAGGACTGCGGGAAGTGCCCGAGAGAGAACCCGTGCTCGGCCAGCAGTTCCTCCGCGCGCGGCCCGGTCAGACCCGCCCCGAGAACAGCCTCGCCCGATTCCGGATCGATCGATTCGAGCTGGTCGAACCGCACCAGGTCGAGAGAGAGCACGGCCCTGAGCCCACCGCTATCCGGCATCAGCCCACCCACGACGGAGGTGCCACCGCCAAAGGGGACCACCGCGACCCCCTCGCGTCCGCACCACTCCAGGAGGGCGGCAACCTCGTCGTCGTTCCCCGGTGCAACCACCGCGTCGGGACAGTCCACGGCCGGTCGCAACCTCCAGGACAACAGGTCCGGCGTCGACTTTCCCCGGGCTCGCGGTAGCCGCTGGGCGTCATCGATGGAGACATTGCCAGCCCCCACGATGTCAGCGAGCGCGGCGAGATCGCTCCCCGCAAGTCGCGACGGCGAGGCGGACACGGCGGCCGGGTCGAAGTGCGCCCCACTCTCCGCGGTAACCCCAAGGACGTCACGCAGCAGGCCGCGAATGTCGTCGTTCAGCTCTTTTGCCTCGGCGTCCGTGCCCCAACGGGACAGTGCCATCGGGGGCAGCGGCAGGTCGGACCCGGCGGAACCGGGATTGTCAGCTGGGTGAAGATCGCTCATACTGGAACAGTAGAACAGAATCTGTTCCGTTTGCCAGCGGAATGGCGCTTGCCCGATCCAGACTGGCCCGATAAAGGAGGAGGTCCTGTGTCCACGACCGCCTCGTCCTCCCCACCGCGCCCGACCCCCCTCCCCGGCCGCGCCCGTGATACCCGCGATCGGGCACTCACCGCCGCCCGCGACCTGATCCTCGAAGTCGGCGCCACCCGCACAACCATGGTCGAGGTCTCTCGCAGATCCGGAGTCGGCCGCACAACGCTCTACCGCCACTGGCCGGACATCAACACGCTGCTCGTCGACCTGCTCACCCGTGAGCTCACCGGGGTCATCGCGCGCGTTGACCCCGGCCTGCCCGGAACCGCACCCCTGGACGCCGACGGACTCGCCCACCTGTTGTGCACCCTGGCCGACGAGGTCCGCACCGACCCGTTGCTCCACGCACTACGCCTCCACGAGTCACACCTGCTCACCGAGTACCTCCTCCACCGCCTCGGTACGTCGCAGCGCCGACTCATCGACGCCCTGCACTCCCTCCTCGCGCACACCATCGCCGCGGACCCACGACTCGCCGGCCGCGATGTCGACGCCACCGCGTCCATGCTCTACATCGCCGTCCAGGGCGCGGTCCTGTCCGCGCCACTCGCCGACCCGCCACTCGACCCGGACACCTGGCGGGCCGAACTCCACCGACTCATCAGGGGGTACCTCCTACCATGACCAGCCACACCACAGCGCTATCCGCCGCCCGCCGCTCGCACGAACTCGCCGCCCTGCGCGAGCGCGACACCCCGGTCGACCTCATCGTCATCGGGGGCGGCATCACCGGCGCGGGAATCGCGCTCGACGCCGCCTCCCGCGGTCTCGAGACCGTGTTGCTGGAGGCCCACGACCTGGCGTTCGGCACCAGCCGCTGGTCGTCAAAACTCGCGCACGGCGGGCTGCGCTACCTCGCCACCGGAAACGTCGGGATCGCCCGCCGCTCAGCCGTCGAACGCGGAATCCTGCTCGAGCGCACCGCCCCGCACCTCGTGCGCCCCCTCGCCCAGGTCGTGCCGGTGTTCCGCGACACCACGCCGCTCTCCGCCGTCCTCCCAGGCCTGGGGTTCGTGGCGGGAACCCTGCTGTCGCGTCTCGCGGGGACCAGCGCAGACCGGCTGCGCGGGGCGCGCGTCCTGGGCGCCCGTCGCGTCGCCGAGTACGTGCCCGGCGTACGCCGCGAGGGTCTGCGCTTCGGTCACCTCAACTGGGACTGCCAACTCGTCGACGACGCCCGCCTGGTCACCGCCGTCGCGCGCACCGCGGCCGGTCACGGCGCCCGGGTGATCACCCGGGCGCGCGTCCTCGAGGCGAGTGGCACGCAGGTCACTGTGCGTGACGAGTGGCCCGGGGGTGACGACGACGAGTTCACCCTCTCCGCGCGAGCCGTCGTGTCGGCGACCGGAGTGTGGGCCGGCGAGACCACTCCGGGTGTGAGTGTCCGTCCGTCGCGAGGCACCCACCTGGTGATCAGTGCGGCCGCGCTGGGCTATCCCGTCGGCGCGCTCACCGTGCCCGTACCGGGTGAGACCAACCGCTTCTGCTTTGCCATCCCGGCTGAATTCGGGCGCCTTCACGTGGGCCTCACCGACGTCGACGCGCCGGGCCCGGTGCCGGACGTACCGGAGGCGACCGAGGAGGAGATCGACTTCCTGCTCGATGTGGTCAATCGTGCGCTCGAGACCCGGCTGACCCGCGACGACGTGCTGGGCACGTTCGCGGGGCTGCGGCCGCTCGTCGATTCCGGTGACGGAAACACCGCGGACCTCTCTCGGGACCATGCCCTACTCACCTCGGATAACGGGCTCGTCACGATCACCGGCGGCAAGCTCACCGAGTACCGGCTCATGGCCGAGCAGGCGGTCGACCTCGTCGTGAGGCGCACCGGGATCCCCGCCGGGCCGTGCCGCACCGCCGACCTGCCGCTGGTGGGAGCGCCGGGCCATCCCGCGGCAACCGGGCCCGCCGCGGGCGACCGGACTTCCCTAGCCGCCGGGACTGCCCGGCCCCGGGCCGCCGACGGCTACCTCCCCGCCTCCCTGGTCGCGCGGTACGGGCAGGAGGCCGGCGACGTGGTGAGCGCGAGCCTGCTGGACCGGCCGCTCGAGTCGGTCGCCGGGGGCCTCGACGTGACCCGCGCCGAGTTCTCCTACGCGGTCACCCACGAGGGGGCGCTCACCGTCGACGACGTGCTGGACCGGCGCAGTCGCGTGGGCCTCGTGCCCGCCGACCGGGCCGCCGCCGAACCGGCGGCCCGTGAGGCGCTCGCCGCCGCCGGAATCGCGGAACAGTAGTCGATCAGCGGACAGGCGCTCAGCGGATCGGGGTCGGCGCCTGGAATTCGGCGCCGAACTTCTCGTAGGAGAACGTCGCCAGGGCGCGACCTCGGTCCAGCCCGAGCTCGCGGACGGCCTCGGCGAACCGCGCGACATCGGAATTGCCGTCGTCGGCCCCCGCTGCGATCGAGACGCGCGCCCCGCCAGCCGGCCGCATCCGTCCGCCGGTCGCTTCGGCGTCAGCCCTGACCAGCACGGGCTGACCGTCGAGGACCTGCACGCATTTCACCGCGAGCGATTGCCGGCCGGGGATTGGAACGCCGACGCGGGTATCCAGCCTGACGTCGACCCCGCCCGCGCCCGCCGACCCGGCAGCCCCGAGGCGGGCATCGTCGAACGCGCCGCCGGCCGTGCCGACCATGTCGCCCTTCCACTTGGGAAATCCCCACAGTTCGTTGCCTGCCGCGAGGGTGAAATCCTGGTCCACCGGAAGTTCGTGGATGTGCACGAGCGTCCCCGCCCCGGGCACTGTGAGCTGGAAGGCCAAGCCCATCTCGTGGTACGTGCCGAGCACGTTGCCGGGGACGTCGTGGTACCGCACGTGGAGCACGATCGCCGGGGTGCGACCGCCCGGTAACGAGACCGGTTCGGCGCCCGCGGAGTCGAGGACGGCGGACTGGGATCCACGCGCGATGAGCCGGCGGACGACAGCCGTCCGGGTGAGAAACGCCGCGCCGGAGACCGAGGCGGACACGACCGGGACCGGGAAGGTGATCTCGCGCCCTGCGACGACGCGGGATGTGGGAGAGGCCATAGTGTGACGGTAGCGGTCGGACTTCAACTCGTGGGACCAATCACGTCCTGTCCGGGCTGGGCCATACCTTGCTTGTTGGATTGCCCCTTGTACTTCGGTCGCAGCAGGTTGGAGGGCGACAGAATGTCGTCGAGCGCCTCCGCCGACAGCAGCCCCATCTCCAACACCACCTCGCGGACCCCACGGCCGGAGCGGGCGCACTCGCGGCCGACCAGGTCCCCGTTGTGGTGGCCGATTATCGGGTTGAGGTAGGTGACGATCCCGATGGAGTTCATTACGTTCCGGCGGGCGATCTCGACATTCGCGGTGATCCCCTGCACGCACTTCTCGGTCAGCGTCTCGATGGCATTGGTCATCAGGGAGATCGACTCGAACATCGCCTGCGCGATGACCGGCTCCATGACGTTGAGCTGCAGCTGACCGGCCTCGGCGGCCATCGTCACGGTGACGTCGTTACCGATCACCTTGAAACACACCTGGTTGACGACCTCGGGGATGACCGGGTTGACCTTCGCGGGCATGATCGACGACCCGGCCTGCAGCTCCGGAAGATTGAGCTCGTTGAGACCGGCCCGCGGCCCCGAGGACAGCAGGCGGAGGTCGTTACAGATCTTGGAGACCTTGACCGCGGTGCGCTTGAGGGCGGCGTGGACGTTGACGTAGTCGCCGGTGTCGCTGGTGGCCTCGATGAGATTCATCGCACCGGTGACGGGAAGACCGGTGACCGCCCGCAGGTGCTTGACGACGGCCCGACGGTAGTCGGGCGGAGTGTTGACACCGGTGCCGATCGCGGTCGCACCGAGGTTGACGTCCAGCAGCATCCGTGCCGCCGCACCGAGGACGTGGAGCTCCTCGTCGAGCGTCACGGCGAAGCCTCCGAACTCCTGCCCCATCGACATCGGGACGGCGTCCTGCAACTGGGTTCGGCCCATCTTGAGGACCTCGCGGAATTCCTCAGATTTGTCGTAGCAGGCCTCCCGCAGTGCGACGATCGCCGGCTCGAGCCGTTCGAGCGCGTGCCACAGCGCGATGCGGAAGCCGGTGGGGTAGGCGTCGTTCGTGGACTGCGAGCGGTTGACGTCGTCGTTGGGGCTGACGATGTCGTACGCGCCCTTGGGATGACCGAGGCGCTCCAGCGCGAGGTTGGCCACCACTTCGTTGGTGTTCATGTTGACCGAGGTCCCGGCGCCCCCCTGGAACACACAGGAGGGGAATTGGTCCACGCAGCGGCCATCGACCAGGATTTCGTCGCAGGCGCCGACGATCGCGTTCGCCACCGTCTCATCGAGGACGCCCATCTCGAGGTTCGCCAGCGCTGCGGCCTTCTTGACCATGACCATGCCGCGGACGAAGTCGGGGATGTCACTGATGGTGGTCGCGGCGATCGGGAAATTCTCCACGGCCCGGACCGTGTGGATCCCGTAGTAGGCCTCCGCCGGGACCTCCTTGGTGCCGAGCAGGTCTTGTTCCACACGGGTCTGGCTCATTCGTCCTCCGCCTCTCGGGTCGACACGGCCCTACACTAACCGCGTCGGGCGAGGCCTCGTCGCGATCCGCGGACGAGGAGGCCGCCGCACTGCCTAGTGTGGGGGCATGTCGCGCACGACAACCCCCCGTCGCTTCCGGTCGCTGAGTTCTGGGCGGGACGTGCTGCGTCAGCTCTACCCGTCGGACGGGGTGATGGGCAGCATCGTGGGCCGGCGCGAGATGCCCTTGCCCCGCGGAACCTGGACGATCTTCGGGGTGGCGTTCGTCGGGTTCGCGACGCCCGTGATCGGGTTCGTCGAGCTGGCCGAACGCATCCGCGGTGACGCCGGCCTGCCCTTCGACCGTCCCGTCATGCTGTGGCTGCAACGACGCCACTCGCCCCGGACCACGCGCGTCGTCCGAGCCGTCACCGAACTGGGCGGGGTGACCGCCGTGCCGCTGTTCGCGCTGGCCGCCTCCGCATATCTGGTGACCGTCCGGGGAAGCCGTCGACCCGCAGCGCTGTTGACGGTGACCCTGGTGGGCTCCACGATCATCAACTCCGTGCTCAAGGTGCTGTATCGGCGGGGGCGGCCCACGTTCTTCGCCCACATCGTGGAGGAGAAGAGCTACTCGTTCCCCAGCGGGCACGCCATGGCGAGCGCGGCGCTGGCCGGCTGCGCGTGCGTCCTGGCGTGGCCGACGCGGTGGCGCTACGGGGTGATCGCCGGTTCGGCTGCGTACGTGCCGGCGATCGGCGTGACCCGCATGTACCTGGGTGTCCATTTTCCCAGCGACATCCTGGCGGGCTGGTGCGTGAGTCTGGCGTGGGTGGGTGAGGTCGCGACCATCATGTGGTTGATGGACCGCCTCGAGCACCCGGCGGCGGAGCCGAACGGAAGGGTGATGATATGACGACGACGAGACGCGCCCGGATCGAACTGGGCCACGGCGACATCACCACGATGGACGTCGACGCGGTGGTCAACGCGGCGAACAATTCGCTACTCGGAGGCGGTGGCGTGGACGGGGCGATCCATCGCGCGGGCGGGCCGACGATCCTGGCCGAATGCCGGGAGCTGAGGTCGGGACGCCTGCGCGGCGGATTGCCGACGGGTCAGGCCGTGGCGACCGGCGCCGGGAACCTGCCCGCCCGCTGGGTCATCCACACGGTCGGCCCGATCTACGGGCGGGACACCGGCGCGGGCGCGGGCGCGGACGGCAGCGAACGGCTTGCCGACTGTTACCGCAACTGCCTGGCGGTGGCCGATGAACTCGGCGCCCGCACGGTGGCGTTCCCGCTCATCTCCGCCGGGGCCTACGGCTGGCCACGCGAAGACGCGATCCGCACCGCACTCGACACGATCGCCCATACCGGCACCGGCGTCGAGACGGCCACGCTGGTGTTGTTCGACTCGGACACCCTGCGCCTGGCCGAGTCGCTCCTCCCCTGACCTGGGCTCGGCAACGTTCCCGGCAGGATTCGCTAGTCTCCCCCGCGTATCCGCTCTCCGAAATACGAGTGGCGGAGACGACGACGGAGGAGCGGAATTGTTGGGGGCGTGGATGGCAGCTGCGACGAGACGGCCCGTGACCCCGGAGAAACTCCTCACCGAACTGTGCGCGCCATGGGTGGTGCTCACCGTCGGGTCGGTTCATCTCGGGCGTCGGGTGGGCTCGACCGGGTGGGGGCTGGCGACCGCGACGGGCCTAGGCGTGGTTCCGCAGGCCGCGATCGCGCGGCGGGTCCGGCGCAAGGCGCTGTCCGACCATCACGTCACCCGGCGAGAGGAACGTCCACTGGTGATCGTAGGAATCGCCGGATCGGTGGCGCTAGTCATGGCAGCCCAGCAGCAGCGCGGCGCCCCGGACGAGTTGCGTCGGATGACGCGGTCCGCACTGGTCGCGTTGGGGGTCGCCGGCGCCGCCACCCTGAGGATCAAAGTCTCGTTCCACACCGCCGTGATGGCCGGGATGATCGCGGTACTGGCCCGCGAACTCTCCCCCCGGTACTGGCGACTGCTGTCGCTGGTCCCGCCAGTGGCGTGGGCGCGCGTGCAGATGAGCCACCACACCCCGACCGAGACCGCGCTCGGTGCGGTGCTCGGACTGGCCTGCGGCTACCTGGGCAGCGGTCGGGTGGCCACGACCGAGACCTGAGCCAGGACCAGGACCGCCGCCCCGCAGGGGCCCGGTCGGGGCTCGTGCGGGGCGGCGGCTCGGCCATTTCCCGGGTCGGCGGGACCAGCGTCAGATGCGGTCGACCAGCAGCTTGGCGAAGGCGGCCGGATCAGTCAGCGTGCCCCCCTCGGCGAGGACGGCCGCTCCCGCGAGCAGGCGGGCCGTGTCTGCAAGGCCGGGCGCCGACGGATCCTCCGAGTGCTGCTCACGCAGACGCGTGACCAGTGGGTGCGTCGGGTTGAGCTCGAGGATCCGCTTGCTCACCGGCATCTCCATGCCCGAGGCGCGGTACATGGCTTCGAGCTGCGGGGTCATGTCGAACTCGTCGCCCACCATGCAGGCCGCCGATTCGGTGAGCCGGTGCGACAGGCGCACCTGCTTGACCTCCTCGGACAGCTCCTCGCCCAGCCAGGTGAGCAGGTCCGCGAACTCGGCGGCGTCGGGCTCGTCCTTCGTCTCCTCGCTCTCCGCGCCGATGCCGGACAGGTCCACGTCACCCTTGGCCACCGAGCGCAGGCGCTTGCCGTCCACCTCGCCGACCGCGTCCACCCACACCTCGTCGACAGGGTCGGTGAGGATGAGGACCTCCACACCACGGGCACGGAACGCCTCGAGATGCGGGGAGTTCTCCACCGCCGCGCGGGACGTACCGGTGAGGTAGTAGATGTCCTCCTGCCCGTCGGCCATCCGGGAGATGTACTCGGCGACGGTGGTGCCCACCTCGTCGTCGCTGTCCTCCGGTGCACCCTCCGCGGCGGCCCGGGTGGACGCGAATGTGCTCACCGCGAGCAGCTGATCGCGGGCGTCCGCATCGGAGATCAGTCCCTCCTTGAGGACGGCGCCGAAGTTGGCCCAGAAGCTGCGGAACTCCTCCGGGCGGTCCGTCTTGATCTGCTCGATGGTCTGCAGCACGCGCTTGACCAGGCGCTTGCGGATGGCCCGGATCTGGCGGTCCTGCTGCAGGATCTCCCGCGACACGTTGAGCGACAGGTCCTGGGCGTCGACGATGCCCTTGACGAAGCGCAGGAACGGCGGGACCAGCTCCTCGCAATCGTCCATGATGAACACCCGACGGACGTACAACTGCACCCCGCGCTTGGTGTCCGGGGAGAAAAGGTCGAACGGCACCTGCGTGGGCAGGAACAGCAGCGCCTGGTATTCGAACGTGCCCTCGGCCTTGAGGGTGATGGTCTCCAACGGCTCATCCCACGCGTGCGAGACGTGACGGTAGAACTCCGCGTACTCCTCGTCGGTGACCTCCGAGCGCGGACGTGTCCACAGCGCCTTCTGGGAGTTGAGGGTCACGGTCTCCGTGACGGTGCCCTCTCCCCCGGTGCCCGCAGCGTCGTCTGCGGCCTCGTCGTCGTCCCCCTCCGGCTCTGGCGCCGGGCGCTCGACGTCCATGCGGATCGGCCAGGCGATGAAGTCCGAATAGGTGCGCACCACCCGGCGCAGCGTGTGCTCCTCTGCGTAGTCCGGGAGCGCCGCGTCGCCGCCGGCGGCCTTGAGGTGCAGAACCACCGACGTCCCCTGCGGGGCGTCCGGGGCCTCCTCGATCGTGTAGGTGTCCTCCCCGCTCGACGTCCAGCGGGTCCCGACGCTCTCGCCGGCCTTGCGGGTGATCAGCGTGACCGTGTCGGCGACCATGAACGTCGAGTAGAACCCGATCCCGAACTGACCGATGAGGTCCGCGGTGGCCTGCTCGGAGACCTCACCCGACTCCTGCGCCGCCCGCGCCGCGGACAGTGCCTCCCGCATCTGGCCGGTACCCGACTTGGCGAGGGTGCCGATGAGGTCCACCACCTCGTCGCGGGACATGCCGATGCCGTTGTCGCGGATCGTCAACGTCCGGGCGGAGGCATCGGGGATCAGTTCGATGTGCAGATCCGAGGTGTCCACGCCGAGCGAAGAATCCTGCAGCGCGGCCAGCCGGAGCTTGTCCAGCGCGTCAGAGGAGTTGGAGATGACCTCACGCAGGAAGGTGTCCGGATTCGAATAGATCGAGTGGATCATCAGGTCCAGCAGTTGCCGGGTCTCGGCCTGGAACTCCCGGGTCTCGGCTGCGCTGGAGGTCTGCGGGCTCATGGCGGGTAACGGTCCTTTCGAGAGAAGTCACGTCTGGTGCAGGTCACGTGACATGCGCATGGCGTGTTCGAACTGTTCACGCCGTCACAGTCAACCTAGTGTGAAGCCCAGACATTCCTTCAGGTGAGGTGCTCGTGACCCCGACCCCGCTCAGCCCGGAAGACCTCGCAGTTCTCGACCGGGCCACGACCCTGTTCGGTCGCGCGCTCGCTGGCGGGCTCGACGGCGACTGCGAGGCTTGCCCGGGCTGGACCCGCCGGGACTGTGCCAACCATGTGCTCGGCGGCGGGTTGCGCTACGCCGCCTACTTCTCGCGGCTGCCGGAGTCCGAGATCGGCTGGACCCGCACCACCGACCACGCCGGGGACAACCCTGTCCCCTCGCTGCATCGAACGTCCGCCGGCCTGCGTAAGGAACTCGCCCGGGCCCGCGACGCCTCCGCTCTGGTTCCGCACCGCCTGGCCGAAATCCCGGTGCGTGACCTGCTCGCACTGCGGATCTTCGAACTGCTCGTCCACGCGCACGATCTCGACCCGCGGTCGTGGGAGTCCGACGAGGCGGAAGATCTGGCCGTCTGGGCTCTCGAGCACTCCCGAAACGTGGTGGAATTGATGCGGTCGTTCGACGTGCTCGGCGAGGCGCGGGCCGTCCCGATCGGGGCGGACGCCCGCGTACGGCTGCTCGCGCTGTCCGGTCGGCATACCTAGCGCGACCGCCCACGCCAAAATTCACGTGACTCACGCCACCCGCACGACTAGCGTTGCGGGCAGGACGGCGTCGTCGGCGCTGACCGGACCACCTGCGGCGAGAGGACCCGTGATGGCACTGCGCCACAGCCCCTACATTTCCTTCCCTGGCAATGCCGCCGACGCGTTCACGTACTACCAGGACCTGTTCGGCGGGCAACTACAGGTGATGACGTACGACCAGTTCCCGTCGATGGAGGGTTTCCCGTTCACCCCGCCGCCCGGTGCAGTGGCGCACGCGACGATGGAAGCGCCCGGCATCACTCTCACCGGCGGCGACGGCATGGGCGACAGCTTGCCGCCCCTCCACAGCGACGTCTACTCGTTCCTGCTGGCCTTTGACACCACCGGGGAGGCGGAGGAGTTCATCGGCAAGGTCACCTCGACCGGCGGCGACACCGCGATGCCCTTCGAGATGGCGCCGTGGGGCGACCATTACGGACAGGTCCGCGACCGGTTCGGGATCCGCTGGGACGTCACCGTGACCGGGACGGCCGGCTGATTTCACGCTGACCCGGCGAAGCCCCCCGTATCCGCCGTCAGTGCTTGTTACCGTTCAGGCATGGAAATTTCTGGAGCAAGTGCCATTGTCACGGGCGGTGCGTCAGGCATCGGCGCCGCCGTCGTTCGTCAGCTCGCCGCGAAGGGCGCCAAGGTGGTCGTCGCCGACCTCAATGCCGAGAAGGGTGAGGCCCTGGCGAACGAGGTCGGGGGCGTGTTCGTCTCCGTCGACGTGACCAAGACTGAGCAGAACGAGAAGGCTGTCGCCGCGGCCCTCGAGCTGGGCCCGCTACGCTACCTCGTCAACTCGGCGGGCATCGGCTGGGCGCAGCGCACGATCGGCCGCGACGGCGAGTTCTCGTCGGCCTTCGACATCGACTCGTTCCGCAAGGTCATCGACATCAACCTCATCGGCTCGTTCGACATGCTGCGGCTTGCCGCCACCAAGATGAGCACGCAGGAGGCGGACGAGGACGGCCAGAGGGGCGCCATCGTCAACATGGCGTCCGTCGCCGCGTTCGACGGCCAGATCGGCCAGGCCGCGTACTCGGCCTCGAAGGGCGGCATCGTGGGCCTCACCCTGCCCGTCGCGCGCGACCTGTCCGCCGCCGGCGTGCGCCTCAACACCGTGGCCCCGGGCCTCATCGACACTCCGATCTACGGCGAGGGCCCGGAGTCAGAAGCGTTCAAGGCCAAGCTTGGCGAGAGCGTCCTACACCCCAAGCGCCTGGGTACGGGCGATGAGCTGGCGTCCATGGTCATGGAGCTGCTCACCAACCCGTACATGAACGCGGAGACCATCCGTGTGGACGGTGGAATCCGGATGCCACCGAAGTGACCTGACCCCAGGCCAGTGCTCGACGAGGGGCCCCGCCGGATCTGATCCGGCGGGGCCCCTGTGTGTGCGATCGCGCTGGGACCGGGCAGGTCAGGCCTTGGCGCGCCGCTTTTTCATCCGTCCCTCGAGGTACACGGCGAGCTTGGTGAGCGCGTAGTTGATGATGATGAACAGGAGGCCCGCGACGATGTACGCGGGGACAGTGTTCGCGTACGCCGAGCCGAGGGTCTTGGACCAGTTGAGCAGTTCCAGGTAGGTGATGCCGTACCCCAGTGCGGAGTCCTTGAGGACGACGACGAGTTGGCCGACGAGGGCCGGGAGCATCGCCGTGAGAGCTTGGGGGAGCTGGATCGAGCGCAGCACTTGCCCGGGAGTGAGCCCGACCGCCAGTCCCGCCTCGGACTGCCCCTTGGGCAGCCCCTGGACACCCGAGCGGACAAGCTCGGCGAGGACGGCTCCGTTGTAGAGGGTGAGCGCGGTGACGACGGCCGCCAGCGGCGCGTACTTGTTGGGCACGATGTCCGAGGTGGCGAAATAACCGAAGTACCCGAACACCATCATCAGCAGCACCGGAACGGCGCGGAAGAACTCGACGATCACACTGCAGAACCACCGCACCGGGGCGAGCGGCGAGAGCCTGCCCATACCGAAGAGCAGCCCGAAGATCACCGCCAACACGATCGAGATCACCGCCGCGGTGAACGTCCCCTTCAGGCCGGGGATGATGTACGACGTCCACACCTCGGGGTCGGTGACGAACGGCTTCCACATCGCCGACTGCAGTTGGTTGGCCTCGTCGAACTTCACGTAGATCACGTAAAGGACGCCGACCGCTAGGACCGCGCCGACCGCCGTGAGGATCTTGTGGCGCAGCCGGGCCTTGGGGCCGGGCGCGTCGAACAGAACGGCCTGGGTGCTCATCGCTTCACCGTCAGCTTCCGGGAGAGGGAGGTCGTCCCCAGGCCGATCGGCAGGGTGAGGACCACGAAGACCATCGCAAAGAAGAAGAACGTCGGCAGGCTCGCCCCCTCGTTCTCGGTGATGACCTGGAGCAGGCCGGCGGAGTCACCGACCCCGATCACCGCGGCGACGGTGGAGTTTTTGATGAGCGCGATGATGACGGAGCCCAACGGGGCGATGGAGCCGCGGAACGCCTGCGGGAGGATGACCTCACGCAGGGACTGCCCGAAGCTCAGCCCGATCGATCGGGCAGCCTCGGCCTGCCCCACCGGAACCGTGTTAACGCCGGAACGCAGTGCCTCGCAGATGTAGGCCGCGTGGTAGATGGCCAGCATGATCGCAGCCCACCAGAAGGCATTGCGGCCGAAGTCATCCGAGACCGACAGCTGGAGGATGAAGGACAGTCCCAGGATGCTGAAGACCATGAGCAGCGTCAGCGGCACGTTACGGAACGTGTTGACATACGAGGTGCCCAACCCGCGCAGGACCGCCACTGGTGACACGCGCAGCACGGCGACGAGCGTCCCCAGGACCATGGCCCCGATGCTGCCCAGGACCGAGAGCTGGATTGTCACCCAGACCGCCCCGAGGACGTCGTAGTTGGCGAAGATGTCGCCCATGGTCCACCTTCCGTGATGGGTGCCCGCCCCTGCCGAGCGCCGATCGGTCGGCGCTCGGCAGGGGCGGCGGTCGGCCCGGATCTGGAACCGATCCGGCCGGGTCGGTTCAGGTCAGGAGCAGGCGTCCGGCTCGGGCGGGTTGCCCTTGCCCGGGGTGAAGCCAGCCTTGCCGAGGTTGTCCTGCACCGCCGTCTCCCAGCTACCGTCAGAGATCATCTCGCGGATGGCATCGTTGATCTTCTCGCACTTCTCCGTGTCTCCCTTGGTGATCCCGATGCCGTAGCGCTCCTCGCTGAACGGCGCGCCGACCACCTTGAGCTTGCCCTGGTACTGGTCCTGGGAGGCGTAGCCGGCGAGGATCGTGTCATCGGTGGTCAGGGCGTCGACCGCGTTGGACACCAGAGCGGAGACACACTCGGAGTAGGTGCCGAACTCCTGCAGGTTCACACCCGGCACCTTCTCCTTGACCGTCTGGGCCGAGGTCGAGCCTGTGACCGAGCAGAGACGCTTGCCGTCGAGGGAGTCCGGGCCGGTGATCGAGTCGTCGTCCGCGCGGACCAGCAGGTCCTGCCCGGCGATGAAGTACGGACCGGCGAAGCCGACCTTCTCCTGACGGGAGTCGGTGATGGAGTAGGTGGCCACGATCATGTCGACCTGACCGGTCTCGATCAGCGTCTCGCGCTGGGCGCTTGGCGCCTGCACCCACTGGATGTCGTTTTCGGAGGTACCGAGCTTTTCGGCGACGTAGCGCGCGACGTCGACGTCGAACCCGGTGTAGTCGTTGCCCTCCTTGAGCCCGAGGCCGGGCTGGTCGAACTTGATGCCGACCTTCATCTTGTTCCCGCCGCCGTCATCGCTGCCGCACGCGCTCAAGCCCAGTGCCAGGGCGACGGCCGCAGTGGCCGCTCCGATCCGTCGGATGTTCATGGGTTCTCCTCGTGGGATTGGTGTATGGGTCTCGTACGGGTCCGCGGACGGGCCCCCTCTAGTTCGTGAGGATCTTGGAGAGGAAGTCCTTCGCGCGGGAGCTCTGCGGGTTGGTGAAGAACTCGTTCGGGGTGGCCTGTTCGACCAGTTCCCCGTCCGCCATAAAGATCACGCGGTCGGCCGCCTTGCGAGCGAAACCCATCTCGTGGGTTACCACGACCATCGTCATCCCGGACTTGGCCAGCCCGGTCATCACCTCGAGGACCTCGTTGATCATCTCCGGGTCCAGGGCCGACGTCGGCTCGTCGAAGAGCATGACCTTGGGGTCCATGGCCAGTGCGCGCGCAATCGCCACACGCTGCTGCTGGCCGCCGGACAATTGCGCCGGGTACTTGGACGCCTGCTGATGGACGCCGACCCGCTCGAGCAGCTCCATCGCCCGCTTCTCCGCCTCTGCCTTGGACTGCTTGCGGACCTTGATGGGCCCCAGTGTCACGTTCTCGAGAATCGTCTTGTGGGCGAAGAGATTGAAGGACTGGAACACCATCCCGACGTCGGCACGGAGCTTGGCCAACGCCTTGCCCTCCTCGGGCAGGTGATTGCCGTCAATGGTGATGGTGCCGGACTCGAAGGTCTCGAGCCTGTTGATCGTGCGGCACAACGTCGACTTGCCGGACCCAGACGGCCCGATCACGACGACGACCTCCCCCTGCTCGATGGACAGGTTGATGTCCTTGAGCGCCTGGAAGTCATCGAAGTGCTTATTGACGCCTGAGATCTCGACGAGAGCCATGAAGGGATCATAAGGGTCTGGTGGCCCCATATATCCGAACTCGCGGGACATCGCGGCGGACGAGACGACTTTGCGGTCGACATGGGGCGGGTCACTACGTACCGTCATTACATGGCGATATCAGATGTCAAGCAGTACGCCCACCTTTCCGCTGAGGACGTGGATGCCATCGGTGAGGAACTGGAGTCGATTCGCCGCGAGGTCGTGGACTCACTCGGGGACGCCGACCGTCGCTACATCCAGAACACAATCCGCCTCCAGCGCGGTCTGGTGGCCGGCGGGCGGGTCGTCCTCCTCTTCTCCGGGTACCGGCCCGCCTGGCTCGTGGGCACCGGACTCTTGGCCGCCGGGAAGATCATCGAGAACATGGAGCTCGGGCACAACGTCATGCACGGGCAGTGGGATTGGATGAACGATCCGCTCATCCACTCCAGCTCCTGGGAGTGGGACATCGTCGGGACCTCCGAACACTGGAAGGCCACCCACAACTATCACCATCACAAGTACACGAACATCATCGGCATGGACGACGACGTCGGGTACGGCGTGGTCCGGGTGACGCGCGACCAGCCGTGGCACCCGGCGAGCTCGCTCAACCTCGTGTGGAACACGATTCTCGCCTTCGCGTTCCAATGGGGCGTCGGCGTCCAGCATCTGGAGATCGCGCCGGGGACGATCAATGCCTCCGGGTGGGCCGAGCGGAAGAAGCGGATCGGGCAGTTCCTCCGCAAGGCCCGACGTCAGGTCGGCAAGGACTACGTCTGGTTCCCGCTGCTCTCGGGGCCCAACTGGAAGTCCACCATGAGCGCTGACGCCACCGCCAACGTCATCCGCAATCTGTGGTCCAATGCGGTGATCTTCTGCGGGCACTTCCCCGACGGGGCCGACAAGTTCACTCTCGAGGATCTCGAGAATGAGACGCAGGCGCAGTGGTACCTACGTCAGATGCTCGGCTCCGCGAACTTCACCGGCAGTAAATTCACGCACTTCATGTCCGGCAACCTGTCGTTCCAGATCGAGCATCACCTCTTCCCCACGATCCCGTCGAACCGGTACGCGGAGGTCTCGGAAAAGGTGCGCGACGTCTGCCTGAGGTGGGACCTGCCGTACACCACCGGGCCGCTGTACCAGCAGTACTGGCAGTCCTGGCGCACCATAGCCAAACTCTCGCTGCCGGACCGGTTTCTCAAAGCCACGGCCGACGACGCACCGGAGACCCGATCGGAGAAGATGTTCGAGGGCGAGCCCACGACCTATGGCGACCCGGTGGGCCCTCGCTCCGGCTTGGTGACCGCTCTGAAACACCGGACCGCCCCGTCCCAGCTCCGACGGCTGACGCGGACGGTCTGAGCGTGGCGGTCCGGGGAGCGGGCGCGGACGGCGGGAACGGCGAAGACCGGGCCCCGAGTGTCGACGAGGCGCATCGGCGTCCCGAGGGCGCGACCGACGCCGAGGTCGAGGCCGCGGGCACCGTCGGCGAGGCGATGGAGTTCATCGAACGGGCCCGCGGGCGTCTGTATGACATGCACCAGCTGATCGGCCGAGCGGACATCCTGTTCCAGGAGGCCGCCGACAAGTTGGAGGACGCCGGCCGCTCTGAGCTCGCCGAGCGCATCCGCCGCGAGATGGTGGGGATCAACGTCCTCCACGGTCGCTGGACGTTCCAGATGGTGGAGGAGTTCGACGACGGGTTCTGGAGCACGGCCCGCACGCTCGACCGTGCGGTGCGCAGCGAGCTGACCGGCGGGCGTCGACACGTCCACGAGGCCGAGATGAAGGAGTCGAGCCGAACGAGAGGCCGCTGCGGGCACGAGGCCGTCCCCGAGGACCAGAACTAGGACCCGAGCCGACAGAGACATCCATGGCCCGGGTTCACGCAGGGGCGGGTGTGCGGTCAGCCGGTCCTGTGGCGGCCGGCGATCTTGTGTCTCTCGGACTCGGTGAGGCCTCCCCACACGCCGTAGAGTTCACCGGCGTTCAGTGCGAACTGCCGACAGGTATCGAAGACCGGGCACGTCGCGCAGACGGACTTTGCCTGCTCCTCCTTCTTGCGACGCTCCCCCTTCGATTCTTCCTCCAGGCTGTAGAAGAGATCCTCGTGGCCGATGCACGCCGCGTCGTCGCGCCATGACCAGAAGTCCGACGTCGGTTCAAGGTTTCTGTATCTGGGCATGACCCTCCGTCACCGCGTTGCGAAGTGCCCTGCCTTGAGCCCTGGAAGTTCGTCGGTCGCGGTTCTTGGGATCATAGTGTCAGTGTTCTGCGCAACACCGATAGCCGCTGCGTAAAATTACCTACATTTTCCCACCCGCCACCTCCGGTGCGCAGCAGGCATCGGCGCTCTTCAGGCCTGAATCACACGGGGGGCGGGGCTACCTCGTCGTCGTCACCGTCGATCGGATGACCTCTGCGGCGCGGGAGGCCGCACCGTCTATCCCCCACCACGCCCGGATCCCGGCGGCGTCACCGTCGAGGGACCGGTCCACCTGTGCGCACACCGCGTGCGCGACCGCCGTGGGACCGTCGCCGTATTGCATGACCGTGGCGCCGGGGATTGCGCCCAGTGCCGCGGCGGTGGCGTCGTACTCTCCGTACTCGTGTTTGCCGGGGACTACCACCAGCGGCACGTCGACACACGCCGCGTCGGCCACAGACGCCTGGCCGCCACCGGTGACGACCACGTCCGCGGAGCTCAAGACCGGCCAGGGGTCCTCGTGCCACTCGCCGTCGGGCCCACCGAGCTCCACCCAGTCCGCCACCCCCAGCCCCGCGGTGGTGGCGCGGACAGCGCGCCAGAACCGGTGGTCACCGCCCGTACCGGAGGCGTTGAGGTGAACGACACGGGGACGACGACGAGCCCGCGGTTCGCGTCCGCGCCGCTCGAACCGGGAGACGCCCCCGATCTCGCTCACCAGATTCTCCGTCCGCGCCACTGTCTCCCGGTGCACTCCCGGCGGCCAGGCGGCGATGAGCCTCTCGGCCGCACGACACCTCAGCAGGTGCGGTTCGTCATCCCGGGCACCGGGGGGAAGGGTGCTCACCATCGGCGTGCCCGTCATGCGGGCCGCGAGCGACATGGCCGGCGACGAGTCCACCCAGAAGGTGCGGGGTCGCACCCGGTCGATCCACGCTACGGCCGCACGACGGGCGCCCAGGGGGATCTCCCCCGGCACCGGGCGGTCGGCCGGTAGCCGGGCTCCGGGCGGCCCGAGGTAGCCGGTCGGGGCGGGGGTGCCAGTCGGGGCGGGCAGGTGGACCACCCGGGTCCCGCGAGGTCGTTGGGTGTCGTCGAGCGGGCCCGTCACGAGCATCGTGACCTCCTCGCCCTGGTCGCGGAGAGCGGCGACCACAGGGAGCACCCGGTGCAGATGCCCGCGCCCACGGTTGTGGACATAGACGCCGATCATTGCGGATGTGTCCTCAGGACACCCCCCGGAGCGCACCGACAATCGCGTCGCAGAAGGCCGGGAGGTCATCGGGACGGCGGCTGGTGAAGACCCCGTCGTCGCTGACGAGCTCGGAGTCGACCCACTCCGCGCCGGCATTGACCAGGTCGGTCCGCAGGCTCGGGTACGAGGTGACCTTCCGCCCACGGACGACGTCCGCCTCGATGAGCACCCACGGAGCGTGACAGATGGCGAACACCGGCTTACCGGCCTCGACCATCTCCCTCACGAGGGTCACGGCGTGCTGGTCCTGTCGCAGGGCGTCGGGGTTGGCCACGCCGCCGGGGAGGACGAGGACGTCGACGTCGGCCGCGGAGATGTCCGCGCTCGTGCGGTCCACGGGCTGGGTGCCGGCCGGGCTGAAGTGGTCGACCAGCTCTACCTCGCCGTCGTCCGTGCTGACGAGGAGCGCCCGATGGCCGGCCTCGGCGACGGCCCCCCATGGTTCGGTGAGCTCGACTCGCTCGATGCCTTCGGAGGCCACGAGGAAAGCGACGGTGCGGATGTCGGAGTGTGCGTCCTGTGTCTCGGTCATGGTCCCGATCGTGAGGTCCTGCCCGCCCCACCGCAACCGGTCGGGTGACGGTGGCCCCGGGTGCGCGGGTCCGGCACGATACCCCCATGGGGAGACGGGATCAGATGGGCCGCGACGGACGTCGACACAGTGGGCGCAGAAGGCGTGGGGGGTGTGGCTGCTCGCTGATCCTGCTGCTGCTCCTGCTGGTGGGCCTGGTGGCGGCGGCGGAGTTCGGCGCCCGCTGGTACCTGTCGGACCGGGCCGAGCGCGAGGCGTCAGCACGTCTCGGGGCGCCGGTGTCGGTGGGGTTCGGCTCGAGTCCCGTGCTGTGGGACCTGGCCACGCAGCAATCCGTGGGCACGGTCCACCTGACCTCGCCCGGTGACACCACCGTGCCGAGGATCGACGTGACGGGGCACTCGGTCTCGCTGGTGGGCGACACCATCCGCGCCGCGTCCGCCAACGGCACCGCCACCCTCAACGGGGATCAACTCGCGGCGGCCGCCGCGGAGGGCAACCCGGCCGAGGGGTCGCCGGTCGCGGGTCTGACAGAGGTGCGCGGGGTCCGCCCCGACGTGCCGGCCGGTCTGCTGCGGGCGGACATCGGAGGCATCGCGGAGATCGGGGTGGCTCCCGGCGTGACCGCTGGGCAGCTCACGCTCACGCCGCAGCAGACCTCGTTGCTGGGTTTCACGTTGCCGGACGGGCTGTTCTCGGGCATCACCGGCACCGTCGACACGACCGTGGCCTCGCTGCCCGAGGGCGTGGTGATCGAGGACGCGCGTGTGGTGGACGAGGGCTTGGAGGTGGTACTCGGCGGGCGCGACGTGGTGTTGCGCTAGTCGGACGCCGGTGCGCACAGCTGCGTGGGTTGGTCTCGCCCGCGCACGACCTCGGACCCCACTACCTTCCATCGGTCGCGTTCGACCTCGGCGGCCGCGCTGGCCGCCACTCCGGAGGCCAGCACGAGGCCGGGTTGCGCCTTGGCGAGTTCGCACAGCCGCGAGGCCTCGTTCACGGCGTCACCGATGACCGTGTACTCGAGTCGGTCGTCCGCGCCGACGTACCCGGCCACCACCTCGCCGTAGGACGCACCGATGCCGGCGCGGCAGTCCGGCACCCGCGCGGGGAGCCGCTCACCCAGCGCCCGCGCGCAGGCCAGGGTCGCGGTCGCCGGGTCCGCCATGGCCCGGGGCGCACCGAACACCACGAGCGCCGCATCTCCGAGGAAGCTGTCCACGATGCCGTCGTACGCCTCCACGGTCTCCACCACCACGGCGAAGAACCGGTTGAGCACGTCCACCACCTCGGCCGCCTCGGACCGCACCGCCATCTCGGTGGACCCGATGAGGTCTACGAACACCACCCCGACGCGTGAGGCCCGCCCGCCCAGTTCGGGATCGTCCATCTCCGCGGCCTCGGCGACGTCGCGACCGACGTGGCGGCCGAACAGGTCTCGCAGTCGTTCGCGCTCCTGCAACCCGGCCGCCATCTGGTTGAAGCCGCGTTGCAGTTCGCCGAGCTCGGTGGCGTCGTAGACCACCACGCGCCGCGAGAGCGTGCCGGCGCTGATGTCCTGCATCGCCCACCGCACGCTGCGCAGCGGACCGAGCATCGACGCCGTCGCCAGGGAGATGAGGAGGAAACCGGCCAGCAGGGATGTAGCGCCCAGGACGATGACGACGACGGCGAGACGATCCAGCGACAGGGCGCGGCCCGCGAGTGTGTAGACGGCGACGATGATCAGGCCCGTGATGGGCACCCCGCTGCCCAAGGCCCACGCCACCCGGAGCCGCGTCATGGCACCGAGGAACCTGGCCCGCGGCGGCCGCCCCGTGGACAGGGCGGCTGCCGCAACGGGACGCAGGCCGAAGTCGGCCAGCAGGAACGCGGCACCGCACACGACCATCCCGGCGAAGACGATGGTGAACCCGACCACCGGGATCGACGACGGGTCGACCACGCCGTACGCGGGTGTGATCACTGCCGCACCGAGCAACCAGAGGAAAGCCTGGATCACGGTGACGCGGCCGGGCAGCCGCAGCGTGGTGGCGCGCTCGCGATCGGTGGGGTCGCGCCCCTCGAGGAACCACCGGGCCCGGCGTTGGACGACGCGGGCGCCCCAGAGGGATCCCACGATGATCGCCAGCGTCACGTAGACGGGCACGACGATCACAGAGGGGACGAAGAACACCGGGGACAGGACAGCGGGCCCCGGGAGCACGAAGAAGATCAGCACCGCGGCCACCGCGACGCCCACCAGGTTGGAGGCGAGCAGGGTGAGGACCAGCAAGACGCGGACACGCAGAGTGCGCAGGCGGGTGGGCTCCTGTTCCCGTCCGAGCAGCACCGACCCCAGGTCGGGGCGGCGCAACATGGCTAGGTCGATTCGCACGATCCGTATGGTGCCACCACGGACGGGGAAACGTGATGCGCTCGTCACACCTGGGCCGCGGGGCTGGGGTGTGCGGGCCGCTACGCGTAGGGTGGTCTGTGGACGGCCCGCACCACTCTTGCCTCGGGCCGTGCGGTTGTCGACCTCCCCGTGGTCGCGCACCGGGCGCATCACTTTTCGACGTGGATGCGACCTCCCCGAGAGCGCGCCGGGCAAGACGCCATTCCTCTATGTACGGAGCTTTCTCCCTTGTCACGTTCTTTCGCCGATCTCGGCGTTCCTTCCCCCCTGCTCGACGTCCTGGGCGGCGTCGGCATCACCACCCCCACCCCCATCCAGTCGGCCACGCTCCCGGACGCACTGTCCGGTCGTGACGTGCTCGGCCGCGGTCGCACCGGCTCGGGCAAGACCTACGCCTTCTGCATCCCCCTGGTCGCCCGCCTGGCCGCTTCCGGTGGCCGGCGCGCCCGAGGTGCCCCTCGCGGGCTGATCCTGGCGCCCACCCGTGAGCTCGCGCGGCAGATCAACGAGACCCTCGCTCCACTGGCCACGTCCATGGGCCTGAAGACGACCGTCATCTTTGGCGGGGTCTCCCAGGGCCGTCAGGTCGAAGCGCTGAACCGCGGTGTCGACATCGTGGTGGCCTGCCCGGGTCGTCTCGAGGACCTCATGGGGCAAAAGCACTGCCGCATGGACTCGATCGAGATCAGCGTCCTTGATGAGGCCGACCACATGGCCGACCTGGGTTTCCTGCCCGGCGTCACCCGCATCCTGTCGGCGACCCCGGCCGGTGCGCAGCGCCTGTTGTTCTCGGCCACCCTGGACTCCGGCGTCCAGAAGCTGGTGACCAAGTTCCTCACCGACCCCGTCGACCACTCGGTCGACGACGGCACCGCCACCTCCGGCCCGACCGCCCACCACGTGGTCCACGTCGACGCCGATGACCGCGTCCGCGCCCTGGCTGACCTCGCCGTGGCGCATCCGCGGACCGTGATGTTCACCCGTACCAAGCACGGCGCCAAGCGGCTGGCCAAGCAGCTCACCGGCCGTGGTGTGGTGAGCGTCGACCTGCACGGCAACCTGTCGCAGAACGCCCGCGTGCGCAACCTCGACGCGTTCTCCTCCGGTGACGCGACCGTGCTCGTGGCCACCGACATCGCCGCCCGCGGCATCCACGTCGATGACGTCGGGCTGGTCGTGCATGCCGACCCGCCGGCCGAGCACAAGGCCTACGTCCACCGCTCGGGCCGCACGGCCCGCGCCGGCGCGATCGGCACCGTCGTCACCGTGGCCACCTCAGACCAGGTACGCGAGGTGCGCTCGCTCCTGCGCGCTGCCGGGGTCACGGCCGGCGAGATCACCCTTCCCATCGGCGCCGACGCCGCCGTCGCGCTGGCCGACGCCCCCGAGCCTCCCGCGCACGTGCCGTCCGACGACGGCTCCGAGGGCCAGTCCGTCCGCGGGCAGGCCCGCCGCAGCCGGGGCCAGGGCCGCCAGAGCCAGAATCTGCAGCGTCAGACCCGCGGTAGCGGACAGGGTCGCGAGGGTGCCGAGCGCGGTGGCGCTCAGAGTCGCGACGGCTCGGAGCGCGGTGCGCGTGACCAGCAGGGGTCCGGTGCGGGCGGCGCTCGTCGTCGTCGCCCCCAGGCCGCCGGTGCGCAGGGGTCGGCACGTCACGGCTCCGGCGCGCGCAGCTCGGGCGGACAGCACACGGCCGGACAAGGCTCCGCTCCCCAGGGCGCGGGCGCGCGCCAGTCGGTCGGCCAGGCCGCCGGTCGACCCCGCAGCGACCAGCGTCGCCGCTCCACCCGCACCGCCGGCTGACCGGCCCGCCGGCTGCCGGATAACGGTCCCTCACCCACGAGATCCGCTACCCCGCCTCTGACCCGCTACCCGGAATCGGGCAGCGGGTCCACTGGCGGGGTAGCGGTTTTTCTGTGTCCGGCGGCCCGGGGAGCCCGGGGCCGGGCGGGTCAGCCGAAGATGGTGATGGTCTGGCGGCTGATCGCGGCCAGCGTCCCGTCGGCCCGCCACACCATGGCGTGCGTGTGCGCGTACCCGTCCCGGGCGGCATCCGTCGTGGCCTCGTATCCGAGCACGGTATCGGCGGGGAATGTTTCCGGCTCGACCTCGGCGACGAGTTCGATCGTCCATGTGAGGCTGCTCCCGGGAGCAAAACCGTCGAGCATCTGGATGGGCGCCGGCGGCCACCCGTCGGTCAGGAGCACCAGGTGCTCCTCCTCGAAGCGCGCCGGGGACTCCTGCAACGACACCCACCCGGACAGGTCGGCCGTCTCCGCGCCGCTGAACGGCAGCTGACCACCCACCTGTCGCAGCTCGATGAACTGGTAGAACTCCGGCGTCAGGTTCTCGATGTACGGGAACGGCTCGATCGTTGACGGATCGCCCAGGGCCGGCATGGGGTGCGGGGGCACAACCGAGATCGTGGACTCACGGTGCTTGCCGAACGCGGCCAGGGCGGTGGCGACGACCGCACCCTCCTGACGCACGGTGGCCTGGCACTGGGTGACGTTGGAGCCCACGCGCAGGATCTCGGAGTCGACCTCGACCGGGCCGGTGACGGCGGGGCCGACGAAGGACACGGTGAGCGAGCGCAGCGGATGGACGACGGCAGGCGACCCGGCGCCAGTGTCGCGGCTGCGCAGGCACCCCTTCATCGCGGCGAGCAACACTGCGCCGGTGAGGCCCCCGAAAATCGCCCTGCCCTGCGTCCACCCCTGCTCGATCTCGACGGTCCCGCCGCGCGCAGCGGCCTCCAACATGCTCGTCAGCGACATGCCGGACATTGTCTCATCGAAGCTCAGCGGGTCTGGCGGACGCGTCCCTTCCGGACGCTGGCCAGCGCGGTCGCCAGGCCGGGCATGCGCGGGCCGCGCGCGAACATCTTCTCGCTGCGGGTCTCCGGGGCGTCGTCGGCGGTGCGGCGCAGGTAGCGGTCCGGCAGTGACAGCCGTGCGATAGTGCGCCACGACTGCAGGTACTGCTTCCACAGCGGCCCGCTGACGTACGGCAGGTCGTAGCGCTCACACAGTTCGCGGACCTTGAGTGAGATCTCCGAGTACCTGTTGGACGGCAGATCCGGGAACATGTGGTGCTCGATCTGGAACGACAGGTTGCCGGACATCAAGTTCATGATCGGGCCGCCGTCAATGTTGGCGCTACCGAGCATCTGCCGCAGGTACCACTCGGCCTGCGTCTCGGTCTCCGTGTCCTTGATGGTGAACTTCTCGGCGCCGTCGGGGAAGTGCCCACAGAAGATCACCGCGTTGGTCCAGATGTTGCGGATGATGTTCGCCGTGACGGTGGCGGTGAGGGCTTGGCGTCCGCTCGGGCCGGCGAGCACCGGGAACAGGACGTAGTCCTTGAGGATCTGCTTGCCTGCTTTACGGAGGAACGCGCGGGCCCGGCGCCGCTCCGCCGGGGACGCCTTAGGGTCGACGGCGTCGGCCACCTCGACCGCCTGGAGGCCGATCCCCCACTCGAAGCCGAGCATGAGAACCGCGTTGACCAAGACGTTTGCCGCGAACTTCGGCTCCCACGGGACATCGCGGGTGACGCGCAAGACTCCAAAACCTACGTCGTCGTCCATGCCGACGATGTTGGTGTACTTGTGGTGCAGGTGGTTGTGGGTGTGTTTCCAATCGGCGGAGCTGCCGACCAGGTCCCACTCCCAGTTGGTCGAGTGGATCTCCGGATCGTTCATCCAGTCCCACTGGCCGTGCATGATGTTGTGGCCGAGCTCCATGTTCTCGAGGATCTTGGCCACGGCCAGGGTGCCGGTCCCCAAGGTCCACACGGTGCGGTTGCGGGCGCCGAAGTACAGGAGTGCTCGCGCACCGAACTCCAGGCCGCGCTGGAGTCTGATGATGTTGTGGATATAGCGGTAGTCACGCTCACCGCGCGAGGCGATGACCTCGGCGCGGATCGCATCGAGCTCCCGCCCGAGCTCCTCGATCTGATCTGGGCTGAGGTGGGCGTATTCGCCGACATCGGAAATCGCCATACCTCCAGAATAGGCCCGGTCGGGCACCCGCGGCTACGACTGCGCGCCCGCTATCCCTCCTATCGTGACCAAGGGCACCTCATCCGGCCCCTTCAGTCACTCCAGGCGCGGCGCAGCACGTCCAAGGAACCGTGGATCCGTTCCACCGTCGACCCGATCGGCGCGATCATCAGCTCGTCGGCGCCCGCGCGGCGCGCAAAATCGGTGAGGTAGTCGCGTACCGCCGGCCCGTCGCCACAGGCGGTGTTGGAGATCATGTGCAGGATCTGCCGGCCGCCGGCGGACTCCATGATCATGTCGAGTTCGGCGTCGGAGAAGTCGCGGCCGCGGCCGGCCATGAGCTTGACCCGCTGGCGGCGGTACCAGTGCAGTTCTCTCTCGGCGCGCTCGGCGTCGTCGTCGGCCACCACGTTGACGGCGGCGATCATGTACGGCTCGGCCAACTGCTCGCTGGGCGTGAAACGGCTCCGGTACACAGCCGAGGCCTGCTCGAGGGCGTCCGGGGCGAAGTGAGAGGCGAACGCGTACGGCAGACCGTAGGCGGCGGCGAGCTGCGCCCCGAACAGCGAGGAGCCGAGGATGTACAGCGGCACCTTGGTGCCGCGCCCGGGCACGGCGACGATCCCGCGCGTGCGGGCCATGTCGGTGGGCGAATCGCCCAGGAACGCCTGCAACTCGCGGACGTCGTCGGGGAATTTCTCCGCCGCCGACGGTTCACGGCGCAGCGCGCGCAGGGTCTGCGGGTCGGTGCCGGGCGCGCGGCCCAACCCCAGGTCGATGCGCCCCGGGTGCAGCTCGGCGAGCGTGCCGAATTGCTCGGCGATCACTATCGGCGAGTGGTTGGGCAGCATCACCCCGCCGGAGCCCAGGCGGATCCGCTTGGTGTGCGACGCGATGTGCGCCATGAGTACTGCCGGCGCCGAGGAGGCGATGGCGGGCATGTTGTGGTGCTCGGAGTACCAGACCCGCTCGTAGCCCAGTTCCTCCGCCTTCTGCGCCAGCAACACCGAGTCCTGCAGCGCCTCACCCACGGACTGACCGGGGCGGACGGTCGCGAAGTCGATGACGGACAAGGGCAGGGCGGAATGGGATTCGGTGCCGCTGGCGGAGCGGGTCTCGGGGGAGGTCATGCCCCGTGCAACCCGGCCCGCCGGCACGCTATTCCTGTAGCACCCTGGCGGGGGCGGCACACTGGGGGCATGTCCTCCGACGCTGACATGACCTCCCACCCCGACCGCTCCGCAGGCCACTCAGCCGGCCAGCCCGTCGATGTCGCCCGCCTGGTGTCCGTGATGCGCGAGGCCGGCCCGCTCGTGCACTGCCTCACCAACTCCGTGGTCCGACAGATCACTGCGGACGTCCTGCTTGCCGCCGGTGCCGCGCCGGCGATGGTCGATCACCCGGATGAGGCGGGTGACTTCGCCGCCATCGCCTCCGGGGTGCTGATCAACGTGGGCAATCCGACGACCGAGCAGGTCGAGGGCATGCACGCCGCGATCGCCGCCGCCCGCGCCGCGGACACCCCGTGGGTGCTGGACCCGGTCGCGGTCGGTGGGCTCACCCTGCGCACCGACTTGGCCACCGACTGGTTGCGCTCGGGGCCCGCCGCGATCCGGGCCAACGCGTCGGAGACCATCGCGCTCGCCGGCACGGGGGCGGGCGGCCGGGGCGTCGACTCCACCGAGGACGTGGTCGCTGCCGAGCCCGCGGCCCGGGACCTCTCGGCCCGATCGGGGGCTGTGGTCGCCGTGACGGGGCCGCGGGACCTCGTCGTCACACAGCATCCCGGCGACTCGACCAACACCGTGCCCACCACCCGCGCGACGTGGATCGAGTCGGGCCACCCCCTGCTGCAGAAGGTCATCGGCACCGGCTGCGCCCTCGGCGCGCTCACCGCGGCCTACCTGGGGGCGGCGCGGCAGGCGGGCATCGCGGACCACGACGCGGTGGTCGCCGCACATGCCCACGCCGGGGCCGCGGGGACGGTCGCCGGGCGCACCGCGGCGGGCCCGGGCAGCTTCGCCGTGGCCTGGCTCGACGCCCTGTACACCCTGACGCCCGAGGAGATCGCGGGCGCGGTCACGGTGACCGAGGCGTGAGCACCGCCCCTCCCGGCCGCGGCGCCGGCGTCGACTGGCGGCTCTACCTGGTCACCGATCCCCACCTGGGCGGCGGGCGCGACGCGGTGCCGGGGATCGCCTACGAGGCGGTACTCGGCGGGGTGGGGGTGGTCCAGATCCGGGACAAGGAGTGCGACGACGACCAGTTCGCCACACACGCCGCGGCCGTCGCCGAGGCCGTCGCGCAGGCGTGCGCCGAGACGGGCCGTGACGTGCCGGTGTTCGTCAACGACCGCCTGGACGTCGCGCGCGAGCTGGGCCTGCATCTGCACATCGGCCAGCGGGACGTGCCGCTGCCCCGGGCCCGCGCGGCGTTGCCTGGCGAGTTGATGCTGGGACTGTCGATCGAGTCCGACGCCCAGTTGGCCGCAGCGGTGGCGGGGCCCGGGTCGGCGCCGGACGTCATCGGGGTGAGCCCGGTGTGGTCGACGGCCACCAAGACCGACACCGCCGAGGCTCTGGGCCCTGCGGGTGCCGACGGGCTGGCCCGGGCCGCGCACCACGCGGGTATTCGCGCGGTGGGCATCGGCGGGATCACGCCCTCGACCGTCGCGCAGGTGGCGGCGACCGCGCTGGACGGGGTGTGCGTGGTCTCGGCGATCATGACCGCCCCGGACCCGCGGGCCGCGGCCGCCGATCTCCTCGACCGGTGGGTTGCCGCTCGCGGCTGATCTGGACGAGGCTCATCGTCCGAACGCCAGCAGCGCATGTAGGCCCGGCGGCGCATGCACGCCCGGCGGCGCTCCTGAACACACGGTGGCGAACTGGACCCGCGCGGCTAAGAAACACGTAATAGAGGGTCCGCGAAAGCAACATTTCTACGGTGTCAACACCCGTAGCGTCACAGCTATGCGCCGAACGCCTCTCGAGATCACCTCGATCGAATACCCCAGCACCTCGATGCCCGCGACAGCCGAGTTTCTCTCGAAAGTCTGTGGCTGGAAGCCCACCGTGTACGGGAAGTCGTACGCCACCCTGGTCGGCGGCGGCATCGACGCGGGCGTGCAGGGGGACGACGACGAGCAGTCTCCCGCACCGCTCATGGTCATCCGGGTGCCCGATCTCGACGAGGCCCGCGCCCAGGTCGAGTCCGCGGGCGGCGAGGTGACGTTCGGGCCGTTCGATTTCCCCGGCGGCCGCCGGTTCCACTTCCGCGAGCCCGGCGGAAACGAGATGGCCATGTGGGTGCCGGCCTGACCCGACCCGTCACGGCTGCCCGCCGACGCCTCGCTACGGAAAACGCCGAGAGACTAGACCCGCCCCTCACGCGGACGGGCGGAACCCCTCGGGCAGAGCCAGTTGTGTGAGCTCCTCCGGGTTGGAGCGGAAGTACAGACGCGTGACGCGGCCGTCCGCCACGCTCACCTGCACCGTCTGCAGATCCCCGCGGCGGTCTGCGGTGAGCGCGACGATCGTCCGATCCAGGTCGCCGGCCATGACCGCCTCCACCAGCCCGGAGACCAGAACGTTCGACGCGGGTTCGCGCGGGCGGAGGTCGGAGGTCAGTCGATGGCGGGCGCGGCTCACCCACTGCCGGACGGTGGCCACGCCCGCGCCCAGCGCGTCGGCGATGTCCGCATACGGCAGGTCGTACGCCTCGCGCAGGACGAACGCCGCCCGCTCGTCCGTGCTCAGTTGCTCGTAGGCCAGCAGGATGGCGATCCGTAGGTCGTCGCGCCGCTCAGCGCGGTCCGCCGGCAGCAGAGCGGTGTCGACGGGCTCGGGGAGCCACACGCCGACGACGTACTCCCGCTTGCGTTGGCGCAACCGGTCCAGGCACAGCCGGGTCGTGACGGTGGTGAGCCACGCCTCGAGGTTGCGGGGGGCGGACGCGGGATGGAGCGCCAACCACCGCGCCAGCGACTCGTCGGTGGCGTCCTCGGCGTCGGCCCAGCTCCCGGTGATGCGGTACCCCACCCCGAGGAGTAAGCCGCGGATCCGGTCGAGTGCAGCGCGATCGGACACCACGCCGCAGGTCAGCGCCGCTTCACCGGTTCGAGGTCGCTCGGGATGAGGCCGCGTAGCGTCGCCGGGTCCTTGCGGGTGGCGATCGCTATCCGGTTCCATGCGTTGATCGTGACGATCTCCATTACCAACTGTCCAGCCCCATTTTCTCCCCGGTGGCGTACCACCTCGTCCCATAGCTCGTCAGGTACGGATTTCTCCCCATCGATGTGGGTGACGGCATCCGCGAACGACAGCACCGCCCGCTCGGCCGGCGAGACCTCCTCGACGTGGGCGGGCCAGTTCTCCACGACCGCGATTCGGGTCTCGCTCCAGCCGTCCTTGCGTGCATCGCGGCGGTGCATCGCGGTGCAGTAGCGGCACCCGTTCACCGCGGACGCCCGGAGCCGGATGAGGTGACTGTCCTGCCGGGAGACTCGCGCTCGGGAGTAAGCCTCAAGTGCCAGCATGGGCGCCATCGCCCCTGCGCTGACCTGTTTGCGTTGTTCGCTCTTGCCCGGTGATGTGCTCATACCACTCCGACGCGGGCGCACTGCCGAATGTGACACCGCAGGCCTCATGTATCGCTGTGTCGCTGCTCGTCGGCCCCATCGCGGCCCCATCGCGGCCCCACCGCGCCAGCCCCACCGCGCCAGCCCCACCGCGTGGAGTCACTGCGTGCAGCGTTTTCGCAGGAGATCTCTCTGGCACAGCTGACGGAGTGACTCCACGCCGGCAGGCGCGGGCGGCGGGCGGCAGGCAAGGGCACGGGCGGCGGGCGGCGGGCGGCGGGCAAGGGCACGGGCACGGGCAGCCGGCGGGCACGGCACGAGCACGGGCGGTCGATAGTGGATCGACGCGGCTGCTCTAGCGTCAGGGGCCGGGCGGCCCTAACGTTGGGCCCATGACCGAGCCGGACGACCTACTGCTTTCCGACGCCGAGCGGCTACACGCCCTCATGGCACTCGGTGACCATTACGCGTTCGGTCGACTCGACGACTCCGAATTCCACGCCCGCTCCGGCGACGTGGCCGCGGCCCGCACGCTCGGCCAGCTGCGCGGAGCGTTCGCCGACCTGCCCGGCGGGACACCACTGACCTCGGTCGACGGCATGATCGTGCAGTCGGCAACGAACCCCGGTGCGCAGCTGGACGTCTCGTCGTCGTCACCGACGTCGCCCT
Source organism: Dietzia sp. ANT_WB102 (assembly GCF_008369165.1). Lineage (NCBI taxonomy): Bacteria > Bacillati > Actinomycetota > Actinomycetes > Mycobacteriales > Dietziaceae > Dietzia > Dietzia sp. ANT_WB102. The sequence continues at coordinate 894,653 of NZ_VOBA01000001.1, read as the reverse complement.
CGTCCCCCACCGGAGCGGTGACGCCAGCCGCCCGCGGCACCGATGCCGATCTCGAGGACCTGCGCAAGCGCGGAAAGCTCGTCGAGTCACTGGACGGCGTGGTTCTCGGGCTGACACTCATCACATTTCTCGTGCTGCAGCTCATCGTGGACTGGCAGTACGCGTGGATCGTGTGGCCGTCGCTGGCGCTGACACTGGGGATCCCGCGGCTGGTACTGCGCTACACCGATTCCGACGAGCAAACCTACGAGACGCTCAAGAAGGCCGACCAGAAAGCTCGAGAGGAGCGGCTACGTGCGGCGACCGAGCGGATCCGCGAGCTGGGCGACGGCCGCGAGTCGCGCGACTGACCGCCCAACGTCCCGGGTGACACCGTGGGGCCTCAGGTGTTCTCCAGCGCGACGCCCTTGCGCTCCGGGAGGGTGAAGGCTGCGAGGGCGGCGACGACGAAGGCCGCGGCGAAGACCCCGAAGACCATCACCGTGTCGCCCAGATCGAGCAGGAACGGCACGAGCAGCGGAGCAATGATGGAGGCGATCCGCCCGAATGCCGCGGCGGCCCCGGTGCCGGACCCGCGGGTCGCGGTCGGGTAGAGCTCCGGGCCGATCGCGTACAGGGCGCCCCACGCGCCGAGGTTGAAGAACGACAGCGCCATTCCGGCGGCGATGATCGTGGCCGGGGAATTTGCCAGCCCGAACAGTCCGGCTGCGCCCGCCGAGCCGACGAGGAACACCGCGAGCGTGATCCGGCGGCCCCAGATCTCGATGAGCCAGGCCGCGACCGCGTACCCGGGCAGCTGGGCCAGCGTGATGATGAGCGTGTAGCCGAACGACTTGACCAGGCCGAAGCCCTGCGACACGAGCAGGCTGGGCAGCCAGATGAACGCACCGTAGTAGGAGAAGTTGATCCCGAACCACACGATCCACAGGGCCCCGGTCCGCTTGCGCAGGCGCGGGGACCAGATGGACTCGGCGGGTGCGGCAGAGGTGATGGTCTCGGCGGCGGCTACGGCCCCGGTCGATGCGGCGGCTGGAGCCGTGACAACTGGTGATTCGACGCCCGCGGAAGCCTCGTACTCGCGGACGATGCGCTCCGCCTCGTCGATGCGGCCCTTCGACTCGAGGTAGCGCACGGATTCGGGCAGCCCGAAGCGGATCACCAGCGCGTACGCGGCCGGGACGACGCCGACGGCCAGTGCCCAGCGCCACCCCGCGTCGCTCGCTGGCACCACGAAATAGCCGATGAGGGCGGCCATGATCCAGCCGACGGCCCAGAATCCCTCGAGGATCACGACCACCCGGCCGCGGATCCGTCGGGGCGCGAACTCGCTGACCAGCGTGGACGCCACCGGCAATTCGGCGCCGAGGCCCAGTCCAACGATGAAGCGCAGAACGATGAGCATGACGATGCCGGTCGACAGCGCCGCCGCGCCCGTCGCCACTCCGTACACCAGCAGTGTCGCGGCGAAGACCTGCCGGCGACCGATCTTGTCGGCGAGGAGCCCGCCGAGCGCGGCGCCGATGGCCATTCCGACGAACCCGATGGACCCGATCCATGACAGTTCGGTGGGTGTGAGCGACCAGTGCACGGCCAGGGCCGCCATGACGAACGAGATCAGACCCACGTCCATGGCATCGAGCGCCCAGCCCACGCCCGAGCCGAGCAGGAGTTTGCGGTGTTTGCGGGTGAACGGCAGTCCGTCGAGGCGCTCCGTGCGGGTGGTCATGTGTCGAAACGCTACTCGCGGGCGTCGTTGCGTCCGCGCGCCGCCGGATCTACTCGGTGGCCAGGCCGGCATCCTCCCCTGCCTGATAACTAACCTTGAGCTCGGTGACGTCGTAGCCGACGCTTCGCAACGCGCTGCCGACCACCGAGTTGCGGGTGCCGGATTGGCAGTAGGTGACGACCCGCCCAGAATCGGGCAGCCCGTAACACCCTCCTGGGTATGCATCTACCGGTCGACGCTCGGAGGGGGCGCGGGGGAGGGTCGGCCGCAACAGCCGCGGCGAGCACGCGCGCGTCTTAGGCTGGGCCCACCCCTCGCCCGCCGACCCCTTGGAGCCCGCTGTGTCTGACCGCTATCCCCTCGCCGAACTCGCCGACCTGCCCGACGATCTGCGCGAGCGGATCCTCGCCGAGCAGGAGAAAGCGGGGTTCGTGCCCGAGGTGTTCCTGATGTTCGGCCGCCGCCCGGCGGAGTCGAGGGCGTTTTTCGCCTACCACGACGCGCTGATGGAGCGCGAAGGCAACCTGTCCAAGGCGGACAAGGAGATGATCGTGGTGACCATTTCCGGGCAAAATAATTGCCTGTTCTGCGTGGTGGCCCACGGGGCAATCCTGCGGATCGTGAAGCGGGATCCGTTGATCGCCGACCAGTTGGCGGTGAACTACCGCAAGGCCGACCTCACGCCCCGCGAGCGGGCCATCTGCGACTTTGCAACCAAGGTCAATCTGCGCTCGGATGAGTTGGTCGACGCCGACTTCGCAGCATTGCACGAGCACGGCCTCGACGACGAGGACGCGTGGGACATCGCCGCCATCACCGGATTGTTCGGACTGAGCAATCGGCTGGCGAACGCCACCGACATGCGGCCGAACACGGAGTTCTACCTCATGGGCCGGGTGCCGCGGCAGAAGTGATTACTTCTGCTCGGTGACCACACCGCAGGCGATGCGGCTACCGCCGTCGCCGGCCTTCTTCGTGTCCTCGTCCGCACCAGCGGGCGCGTAGCGCTCGGGGATGTTGGCGAGGTTGTCGGACTTCTCGTGGACCATCAGGGCCGAGCCGTCCTCGTCCAGCAGGAGGTCGCGATCCAGGCGGTCGGTGAGTGTGACGATCCGGGCGGTTCCGTCCTCGGCCACGTAGAGGGTCGGCAGGTCGCCGGCGTGCTCGGGATGGCTGGCCTCGCCGTTCGGACCGGCAAGGTGGCCGCCGGCCGACAGGAACGCGCCCCGCTCCTCCGGGTTTGTCGGGTTGGCGCTGTCGGGCTCGCACAGTCCAGCACCGTGGATGTGCAGGCCGTGGAAGCCGGGCGTCAGGCCAGTGGCATTGACGGTCACGAGCGTTCCGCCGTCAGCCTTGGCGAACTCCGCCGTGCCCCGCGCTTCGCCATTCGGGTTCTTCAGCTCGGCGGTCGCGAAGACCTCGCCGCCGCCAGCTCCGCCCTCTTCGCCAGCGGCTGTCACGGTCGTCGTGGCGGCCGGCTGCGATCCGGTATCTCCTTGCGCTGCGGACGAGTCGTCGCTTGTTCCGCATGACGCGGCCAGTAGTGCGGCGGCGCTGAGCGCGGCAAAGGTCGCGCCCCTGCGGGCGCGGCGGGCAACGGTCACGGTGCGTGCGGTCACGGGAAACCTCCTTGGACGGGGTCGTGGCGGATACGGTACCGAGGTGGTCTCGCATTGCAACCGCTGGTGACCGCGCCTTCGCCCGCGATCGACATGATGGAGGCGTTCTCCCCCATGCCCGCTCTCGTCACCGCGCTGGTCACTGCGCTCGTCTGCGGTGGCGCCGCCGCCGCTCTCGGGCCGTGGATGCGCACGATCGCCGAGTCCGAGTCCCGGTGGTTGCGCAGCGGAGTGCACGTCACGTTCGCCGCTGCCGGGGGCGCCGGGGCCGCGGTGCTCGCGGCCACCTGGGCTGAGCTCGCGACGTTCGCCGTGCTCGCGGTGGGGTGTGGCCTGTTGGTCACGATCGACCTGGCGGTCTTCAGGCTCCCCGACGCGATCGTCGGCCCCCTCTACCCCGTGGTGTTGGCCGGCCTGGCCACGACCGCCGCCCTCACCGGCGGCTGGGGAGCGTTCGGCCGAGCCGCCGCCGCGGCGGCCGCGCTGCTCGCGTTCTACTTCGTGTTGGCGCTGATCAACCCGACCGGCCTCGGCCTCGGCGATGTCAAACTCTCCGGCGTGCTGGGGGCGTTTCTCGGTTGGTTGGGTTGGCCCGCCGTGCTGGCCGGGACGCTGGCCGCGTTCGTCATCAACGCCGCGGTCGCACTCGTGCTGCTGGCGGCTCGGCGGGTCAACGCGAAGAGCGGCATCGCGTTCGGACCGGCCATGGTGCTCGGCGCGGTGCTCGGCGCCGGCTACTGGGCGGTGCGGTCCGCCGCAGTGGCGGGCTGAGCCGCGCAGTCACGCTCAGGATGGCCGGCCGGCGTGGGCCGACCGACCGGACCGACTCGACCGCAGGGCCAGCCGGAACCCCACGGCGGTGACGACCACGACGACGGACGCGATCGCCGCCGCGAGCACCAGCGACCTCGACTCGTGCGCGCCCTCGGTCCGGCCGTACGCCACCCACGCCAGACACCAGGCCGTGGCCAATGCCGGCGGGATCCGACCACCGCTGATGAACGCAGACGCCACGCCCACGGCCGCGGCCACGATGATGCCGACGATCCCGAACGGCACCTCGGTCACCACATCGACGCCCGCATCCGCGAGCCACGCGTACGCGTTGGCCAGAAACGCCACCGACACCCAGCCCAGGTAAAGACCGAACGTCACGTCAGTCACGACGACCTCGAGCCACCCTCCGCTTCGGGGCGCGCCGAGGATGAACATGATGCGGATCAGCACCGCGAGCAGCAGCACGATCACCAGCACGGAGACGAGCAACAGGTCCAGCTGCACCGTCCAGATCCACGCCCCGTTGAGCAGCGCTGACGCGAGCGCCCACGGCCGCAGCGCCGCCTGCCGTGCCGACCGACGGGCGACCGGCGCGAGCTGCCACACCGCGTAGGCGGCCAGCCCCAGATAGATCACGCTCCAGATTCCGAACGCCGACCCGGCGGGCGCCACCGGCGTGGCGTCGGCGGACAGCGCTCCCCCGGCAGCCTCGTTGATCGGTGTACCGCCGAGCGCCCCGCTGCCGATGAACGCGGCCACGATCGCGACGGTCACGCCCAGCACGGTGACGACTGGCAGCGCCCACCCCGTCGGCGAGGTATCGGATGCGGACTGTCTGTGGTGTCTCATCAGACCACCGCCCGGAACCGACGCAGCCGCAGACTGTTCGCGACCACGAAGGCCGAGGAGAACGCCATCGCCGCGCCCGCGATCATCGGGTTGAGCAGCCCCGCCGCGGCCAGCGGGAGTGCCGCCACGTTGTAGGCGAACGCCCAGAACAGGTTGCCCCGGATCGTGCCCAGCGTGCTGCGCGAAAGCCGGATCGCGTCGGCCGCCGACCGCAGATCACCGCGGACCAGGGTGAGGTCGGAGGCCTCGATCGCGGCGTCGGTGCCCGTGCCGATCGCCAAGCCAAGGTCGGCCGTGGCCAGGGCGGCCGCGTCGTTGACGCCGTCGCCCACCATCGCCACCACTCGCCCCTCGGCCTGCAGGCGGCGGACCAACTCGACCTTGTCGGCGGGCATGACCTCGGCAATTACCGTCTCTGGGCCGGGATCGATGCCGACCTGCGCCGCAACGGACGCGGCGACCTTGGCGTTGTCGCCGGTCAGCAGGATCGGAGTCAGTCCCAATTCCCGGAAGCGTCGGATTGCCTCAGCGGAGGTCTCCTTGATCTGATCGGCCACCACCACAACTCCGCGGGCCCTACCGCCCCAGCCCACCGCGACCGCCGTCTGACCGCTGTCCGAGGCGTCGTCCATGGCCTGCTGTAGCTCCTCCGTCAGAGGCATCTCCCGCTCAGCGAGGAGTGCGGGGCGCCCCACCACGACCAGGTTTTCGTCGTCGTCATCACCCGTGACACCACCGGCGGCGCTGGCGCCCTCAAGGCCATCACCTGCGGCGATCCGACCGGATACGCCCAGCCCCTCATGATTGCGGAAACCCACCACCGCCGGCAGGTCGCCGACCCGCTCACGCGCACCGGCGGCGATGGCGCGGGCGATGGGGTGCTCGGAGGCGTCCTCCACGGCGCCGGCGCGGCGCAGCACCTCGGCGCGGTCCTCACCAGTCGCGACAGTCGTAGAGACCAGCGCGTGCTGGCCGGTGGTGACGGTGCCGGTCTTATCCAGCACGATGGTGTCGACCTTGCGGGTGGACTCCAAGACCTCCGGCCCCTTGATGAGGATGCCCAGCTGCGCACCGCGGCCGGTGCCGACCATCAGGGCCATCGGCGTGGCCAGCCCCAGCGCGCACGGGCAGGCGATGATGAGCACCGCCACGGCCGCAGTAAACGCCAGGGCCGCACCGCCGCCGGCGACCATCCAGAAGGCGAACGTCGCCACCGCCAACACCAACACGACGGGAACAAACACACCGGAGATGCGGTCGGCCAGACGCTGCGCGGCGGCCTTGCCGGACTGGGCATCCTCGACCATCTGTGCCATTTGCGCGAGCTGGGTGTCGGAGCCGACGCGGGTGGCGCGCACGATCAGGCGCCCGCTGGCGTTGACGGTGCCGCCGACCACGGCGTCGCCCGGGCCGACCTCGGCGGGCACGGACTCACCGGTGACCATTGAGGTGTCGATCGCGGAGGAGCCGTCGACGATGTCGCCGTCGGTCGCGATCTTCTCGCCGGGGCGGACGACGAACTCGTCGCCGACCTGCAGATGTTCCACAGGGATCCGGGTCTCCACCCCGCCGAGGAGCACGGCGACGTCCTTCGCGCCCAGCTCGAGCAGCGACCTGAGCGCCGCGCCGGCCGAACGCTTTGACCGTGCCTCGAAGTAGCGGCCGAGCAGGATGAACGTGGTCACGCCCGCGGCGGCCTCGAGATAGATGTCCCCGGCGCCGTCGCTGGGCGAGAGGGAGAACTCGAAGCCGTGGGTCATGCCGGGCATGCCGGCGTCGCCGAAGAACAGGGCGTACAGGGACCACAGGAACGCCGCGGACGTGCCGAGGGAGACGAGCGTGTCCATGGTGAACGCACCGTGGCGCAGGTTGATCGCGGCGGCGCGGTGGAACGGCCACGCGCCCCACACGATGACCGGGGCGGCCAGGGTCAGGGACAGCCACTGCCAGTTGGTGAACTGCAGCGGCGGGATCATGGCCATGGCGATGACGGGGATCGACAGGATTGCCGAGATGACGACACGCTGGCGCAGTTCGTCGACCCGGTCGGGCGCGGCAGTGTCGTCGGTGGCGTTGCCTGCGTTGCCCGTGGCGGCCGTGGCCCCGTCGGCGGCGGCCGTGCGGGGTGCGGTGTTCCGGGGGCGCGGCAGCCGCGCGTGGTAGCCGGCCTGCTCGACGGTGTCCAGCAGGAGCTGCGGCTGTAGCCCCTCGGGTATCCGGACGCGCGCCTTCTCGGTGGCGTAGTTGACCTCGGCGGTGACGTCGTCGAGTTTGTTGAGTTTGCGCTCGATCCGGTTGGCGCACGAGGCGCACGTCATGCCCTCGATCTGCAGCTCGACGAAGGTGGTGCCAGCGGTGGGCGCGGTGGATTCACTGGTGGTCATGGGACTCACGCTTCGGATGTGACGGTGTACCCGGCCTCGTCCACAGCGGCGCGGACCGTCGCGGGATCGACCGGGTCGGAGGAGACGACGACGAGGCGACCCGACTCCAGGTCGACCTCGACTTCGGTGACTCCCGAGATCTCCGAGACCTCCTCCTTCACGGAGGCGACGCAGTGGCCGCAGGTCATGCCGGAGACGGTGTAGGTGGCAGTAGCGGACATGGTGCTCTCCTCTGGATCTTGACGGATCGTGCTCTCTGTGGTGTGCGGTGTTCGCGGTCGCAACCGGTCAGGACTTGACCAGGCGGGCGATGGCGGCGTTGGCCTCGGCGAGCTTGGCCTCAGCCTCGGGTCCGCCGTGCTCGATCGCGCCGGCGACGCAGTGGCCGAGGTGCTCCTCGAGGAGGATCAATGAGACGGATTGCAGGGCGCGGGTCATGGCGGAGATTTGGGTGAGGATATCGATGCAGTACTTGTCCTCCTCGACCATCCGCTGCAGGCCCCGCGCCTGGCCTTCGATTCGGCGCAGTCGTTTGAGATGGTCTTCCTTGTGCGGGGTGTATCCGTGCTCGGCCATGACGCATACGATACCCCCCTAGGGTACTCACGAAAAGGGGGAAAAACGGTAAGGACGGAAACGCCAAGGACGGCGAGCTTCCCTCCCCGATGCAGCGTGGCGATCAGAAAGCCAAGGACACCTTTGTGAAGGCAAATCGCTCCGCGAAGAGCAGTACGACGAGTCCCGGGCCGCCCGCACCACATAGGGCGCGGTCAAACATACCCACGAGAAGGTCGGTGACCACTGGGAGCCGAAGGAGTCCTCCGGACCCTCAGACTCCAGGTCCGGGAGCGATGGTCCGCGGCCGCCCAGGGAGTCGACGGGGAGTCGACGCCAACGCGAACAAGGAGCACCTGTACGAACACGCCCAGAAACTGGACATCCCGGGTCGCTCCGACATGACGAAGGACGAACTCGTCGACGCGTTGCGCAGGGCGAACGACCGCGCCGCGGAACAGAGCCGGAACGACTGACGGTCCGGCCGGGCCGGCCAGACCTGGCCGCAGCTCAGCCGCGGTCGAGCAACCGCGCCTCCGCCCGGTCCGGCATCAGGTACTCGGCCGACCTGGCCGCCACCACCGACCCCACGATCACCAACACGAATCCGATCACCGCGACATAGGGTCCGTAACTGACCGAAGTTTCCGCGGGCAGGCCGCTGAGGATCGGCTTCAAGGTGCCGGTCGAGTTGTACAACACCCAGACAAAGACCAGGTGGGCGACCAGGACCAGGGCCGCTGTGATCGCGTTGAGAATCGCGAAGATGCCCAGCCGGGCGACCAGCGTCACCGAGGCGAGGAACGCCATCACAACGAGGCCGAGGAAATTCACTGGAGTGAAGGCGCGCAAGCCGAGCGCGTCTGTCAACCCCAGCCCGGTGATCGAAGGCCCTCCGCCAGACACCCATGGCAACACCAGACTGAGCAGGGCGACCGCCAAGCCCACGAAGGCTATCGGCCCGCCGACGCGACTGCGTAAGACCGGAACAGGCTCCCGACTTCTGGCGGGCGAGTTCGGACCCTCGGGAGCGCGGGTGTGGTTCGTGGTCATAGCGGCGACCCTTCCATCGGGCCCACACGGAAGATCGCGTGAACTACGTCACATCCTATGTCGCTGCGGGGCTCCTCACCACCGAGCGGGCACGGCCCGGCCGGACGCGGACGAGCACCGGTGCAGCTCGTCCAGAGACGACGCCCACGGCAGGCATTCACGGATTACACTCCGCTTGCCAGTGACTCGCACCACAGCATCTCGGGGGAACCGTGCCACACCATCGATTCGCGATGCGCGCATCCGCATTCGCCGCCGTCATCGCCACCGCATTCGCCGGAGGGGCTCTGGCGGCGCCCGCTGCGGGCGCACAGGGATCGTCCAACGACCCGGCGCCCGCGTTCTACCAGCCGCCGGCCGAACTCCCCGCGATGCCGGGAGCCTTCATCAAGGGTGAGTCATTCCCGCTGGTCGGGGCGATCCCCTCGATCTCGGGAGCGGAATTCGTGACAGACGCCGCCGGCCCGATCTCCGCTGACGCGCAGCGGATCATGTACACCTCGATAGGCTCACGCGGCCAGGGCACCGCCGTGACCGGCACCTACGTGCAGCCGCGCGCGCCGTGGACTGGCGGTGGCTCGCGCCCGCTGGCCGTGGTCGCGCCGGGTACGCAGGGACAGGGCGACCACTGCGCTCCGTCCAAGACGATGCAGAACCTGGCGAACGTCCGCACCGACCCGCCGGGCGTCGGCATCGGGTACGAGATCATCCAGACCTACGCACTACTCGCCCGCGGATACGCAGTCGCCATAACCGACTACGAGGGGCTAGGCACCCCGGGCCTGCACTCGTACGTCCACCGTGAGTCCCAGGCGCACGCCGTGCTCGACCTCGCGCGCGCCGCAGCCCAGGCGCCGGGCGCGGACATCGAGCCGGGTGCCCGCACGGTCTTCATCGGATACTCACAGGGCGGAGGTGCCGTGGCCGCGGCCGCGGAGCTCCAGTCCCAGTACGCGCCGGAGGTCAACCTGGTCGGCACGGTCGCCGGTTCACCACCAGCCGACCTGCTCGCCACACTCAATCAGGCCGACGGCTCGGCGATCTCAGGAGTGATCGGCTACGCCCTCAACAGCATGATCGACACGTACCCGGAGATGGGACCGCTGATCACGCCGTACTTCAACGACCGGGGGCGCGCCATGCTCGCCGCCACCGCCGACCAGTGCATGGCAGAGACCGCGGTCCAGTTCTTTCGGCAGCGCACTTCCGACTTCACGGTCTCGGGCCGGTCGGCCGACGACATCGTGCGCTCCGAGCCGCGGCTCAAGGAATTCCTCGAACTCCAGCGGATCGGCCGGATCACGCCCACAACACCGGTGCGAATCCTCTCCCCGGTGAACGACGACGTCGTCGCCGGACACCAGTCACAGCAGCTGGGCCGCGACTGGTGCGCGCAGGGGGCCGCCGTCGACATGGTCATCGACCCGCTACCGCCGGTGGCGCCCGGCATGGTGCTCAACCATGCCGCACCCATGCTCACGGGACTTGAGGGCAACGTGCAATACCTCGCCGACCGGATCGCAGGCGCCCCAGCGCCCAACAACTGCGGGACCTACTGACGGGGTGACGCGGCGCCGGGCCGACCGGATCCACAATGTGGTTGCGCAACTTAGTTGTACAGTTTGTGGAGTGACGGACCACGCCGACCCACCCACGAAGGATCCCGTCGACCCTGCCTCGGCCGTTTCCGCCGGCCCGATGAGCCTCGCGGCCGACCTCCGAGAGGCACTGCGCCCGCTGTGGCGCCAGTTCAACGCTCGCCGGACGCTGTCGCTCGGCAAGACCGGGATCCTGGCGCACCTGGACCGCCGCGGCGCTATGACCGCGACCGACCTGGCTGGCCTCGAGCGGATCAGCCACCAGGCGGTGGCCAACGCCGTCCGCGAACTGCAGGAGCTGGGACTGGTCTCCCGCAGTCCCGACCCGGCGGACGGTCGGCGGACACTCGTGTCCCTCACCGACGCCGGCCGGGAGCGGCTGCGCGCCGAACTCAGCGCCGGCCAGGACTGGCTCACCCGGGCGGTCGCCGACCATCTCGACGACGCCGACCGCGCGACGTTGGCCGCGGCCCTCCCGCTGCTGCGCCGCCTGGACGCCGGAATCACCGGGCGCGGAACCGGGGCCGGGCAGTGACCGCCCCCGGCCGCCGACCCGCGCCCCGCTGGTTCGTCACGGCCCTCGTCTACGCCGCCATGACCAGCTCTATCGTCAGCTCCCTCGGCATGCTGCTGGTGCCGTCGGTGGCCACGGAGTTCGCCATCCCCGTCAGTACGGCGCAGTGGATGCTCACTGCCAACCTGCTCGTCGGGGCGGTCGCCACCCCGATCATGGGCCGCCTCGCCGATGGTCCGCACACGCGAAAACTACTCCTGACCAGTCTGAGCGTGATCTTTCTCGGCTCCGTCGTCGCCACGATCGCGCCGAATTTCACCGTCTTCCTCATCGGTCGCGGGTTGCAGGGACTTCTCTACGGCACGGTGCCCATCACCATCGCCCTCGCCCGCCGGCACCTGCCCTTCACCGCCGCCCAACCCACCATCTCGACGCTGTCGGTCACGGTTTCCGTGGGCATGGGTCTGGGTTACCCGCTCACCGGCATCCTCGCCGCCGCCTTCGATCTGCGGGCCGCGTTCGGCTTCGCCGCCCTGTTCGTGGCCACCGCCGCGCTCGGAGTCTGGCGATACATCCCCGCCGGTCCCGACCCCCTCGCACCCCGCACCCCGTTCGACGTCACCGGGGCACTGCTGCTGGGTGGCGGGCTGACCGCGCTGCTGCTGTGGATCTCCGAGGCGCAGACCTGGGGCTGGGGGTCGGCCACAGCATTCGTCGTCCTCGTGGTCGCGCTGAATACCCTGCTCCTGTGGGTCGTGCACAGCATTCGCACCCGCCACCCCCTAGTGAACCTGCGCGTGGTCCGCCGACCCGAGGTCCTGCTGGCCAACGCCACCGCGATCGGCCTCGGTACCGCCATGTACATCGGCCTGTCCATCGCGAGTCTGGTGGCGCAGGCGCCCACCGAGACAGGTTTCGGACTGGCGGTGCCGCTCATGTGGGCGGGGTTCATGATGGCGCCGCTCTCGGCGGGCAGCTTCGCCGCCAACCGGACCGTCCGCGCACTGTCACGCCGGTTCGACATGGCGGTGTTCCTCCCCGCGGGCGCGGCCGTGATGACGGTAGCGTCGATATTGCTCTGGCTGCGGCACAGTGACTTCTGGACGTTGGCCATCGGGATGCTCCTCTTCGGCGCCGGGATCGGATCCGGATACGCCGCGATGCCCGCGCTCATCGCCCGCAGTGTCGCGGTGGACCAACTCGGCAGCGCGGTGAGTTTCAACCAGGTCCTGCGCACGGTCGGCGGGGCGGTGGGCGCGGCATTGTCCGGAGCGGTCCTCGCCGCCCACCCGTCCGGCTCGACCAACTCGACCGGCGAGGGCATCACCATGGCGTTCGGGGTGGGCGTCATCTGCTGCTCGGCGGTGATGCTCGCGTTAGTGGTGCACACCGTCCTGGGTCGACGACGACGAGCACTCCAGTAGCGCCAGCAGCCGGCACCTGCCCGCGATACCGTTCGGTCATGCGCCCGCTGAGCTGGATCCCCGTGTCGATCGTCACCGTGGTCCACCTGGTCGCGCTGATGACCGACGCGACGACCGCGGCCGCATCGACGCAGGTCCTGCTCATGCCCGCCCTCGCCCTGGTGTTGCTGGTTCTGCCACGCGCGGACCGCGGCCCCGCCTGGCCGTGGGCCTTGGGTGCGCTCGCCGGGAGCTGGGTCGGCGACTCGCTACCAAAGGTCGTGCCGGAGGATGCCCGGTTCCTGGCGATGGTCGCCGGCTTCGCCGTAGCGCAGGTCTTGTGGATTGTGGCGTTCACTCGCGTGGAGCGGGGCCGAGCACCGATGGCGTGGACCCTCTTGCTCGTCGTGGTCGCGGTCGCGCTGCTGGCGGTGACGGTGCCAGAGGCGGGGGCGCTCGCTCCAGCCGTCGTAGGTTACGGCCTGCTCCTGCTCGCAGTCGCGTGGCTCGCCGCCAGCCACGGCTGGGTCGGCGGGCTCGGCGGGGCACTTTTCGTGCTTTCCGACGGACTGATCGCCCTGGACGCCTTCCGGCCCGACCTCGTGGACTGGCCCGAGCGCGATCTAGTCGTGATGGCTACCTACGTCTCCGCGCAGGCGCTGTTCGTGGTGATCATCCTGCTCGCCAGGGCCCCGGACCGCCCAGCCGGGGGCTCATCGCTTCGCCGCGGGCGTGATCGTCTCACCAGGTGATGCGCTCCGGGCGGGCATCGGCGAGGATCTCATCGCGGTCGTCGGCCAGCAGAAAGCCTTCGGCGATCAGCCTGTCGGTGGCCTCCTCATAGGCCCGCAGGTACTCGTCGCGACCCGACCACCGCCGGCGCAACTGCTCCTCGGCCACCTCCTCCGTGCGACCGAGAAGCATGCAGAACGGCGCGGCCTGCGGATACGGGGCGCCGACCAACCTCTCAACGGGTGCCTCCACGGCCGGGGTCCGCACGCCACCGCGGCCGATGCCCAAGTCGCCGGTGGTCACCTCGCCGTCGTCGTCGATCTCGACCGGCGGTGCGGCAGGCGGTCGCGCCCCGCCGGCCACCCACGACAGCAGGTGCCGCAGCGCGGCCCGGACGACGAACACCTGCTGGCCACTGTTGATGGCGCCGCCGCAGTCGACCAACCCGGCGAGCTCGCCCAGCTGGTAGGCGTCGGCGTGCGCCTGGCCGGCGATCTCCCAGGTGACGATGGAGTCCGAATCGGGCTGACGCGAACGGGCCGAGTCGAGCAGTCCGCCGAGATCGCCCTCGGCCTGCACGACCATCACGGGGGTGTCGAGGTCGTCGCGCAGGAGCACGGTGGGCGAAGAGACGGCGGTGGCGATGCCAGCCGCGCGGCCGTGGTCATCGAACGGCAGCGCCCCGCCGCCGCGGCTGTGCAGCAGGAACCCGTCGAATACGCCCGCCAGCGGATGCACTCCGTTGATGTAGGAGGTCAGGGCGATGGCCGACTGCGACTCCCCGATCGCGATTACCGTATCCGGCGCGAGGCCGGCCAGCGGGCCGTCCCCCCAGGCGCCGCGACACGAGCGGCCTACCTGGGTGACGATGTCGTAGGCGTAGGCGTCGCCGGGATGGTGCAGGTCGCCGTAGCGCTGACGCCGTTGCGCGCGCAGGCCGCCGGTCTGGCCGCCCATCCCCACGGCCGCGTCGCCGCCCTCGACGCCGATGAACTGCGCCGACACACCGACCCACGCGTGGCCGGACCGGAGGATCTCGTCAGCGAGGTAGGTGTACTCCGGCGCCGCATCCTGGCCTCCACTGACGTTGAGCCACTCCACCAGCACCACGCCGCTGAACCGCTCAGGGCCGGGGCGCCGGACCAGCACGCGCGTGGCGAACGGCGCCGAGTCCGCCTGGGCCAGCGAGATACGACCATCGGTGGGCAGCTCGCCCACCGAGTAGGACACCGCCTCGCCGGACGCGGCCCACTCCGTCTCCGTGTACCCCGCCGATGCGAGGTCAGGGCCCTGGCGGGCAGTCATGGGCGGGGCGATCCGGCCCTCGGAGAGTTCGGTGAACATCGGAGTCATCACTGGCTGCATGGCTGCGATTCTCTCCCGATCGGCGCCGCAGCCGGACGCGTTTCGCCCACAGCTGCGTGGGCCGCTACCTGGGGGCGACGTCTTCCGCGGGCGCGGGTTCCCCACTGGTCGGTGAGGACGTCACCGTGCTGACACTGGTCGGCGCGGAGGTTGTCGCCGATGACGCGGAGAGGTCGGACGGCGTCGGGGTCGACGCCAGGGTCGGCGTCAAGGTCGGCGTCAAGGTCGGCGTCCTCGTACTGGTGCGAGCGGCCAGGGGCGCGGACGTGGGCGCGATCAACACGGGGGGCGTGCGCAGGGACGTGCTCGGGAGGTTGCGCAGAGGATTGCGCGGTAGCGTCCGAGGGGGCGCCCCAGCAAGCGTTCCGGGAGGCGTCGCTCTAGTAGATTCCCGGGGTTTGTGTTGCGCGCAGTCTCCGAGGTGCTTCTCCGCCATCCACGCCGGGGCTCCCCTGGCGATCGCGGCATCCGGACAGCTACCCAGGTGCATCGATACGTCCGTGACCCTGCGCCACCGGCCGTCCGAATACGCCACCCAGTACGGGTCGCCCGACAGACCGCTGGCCATGACCGCCCAGCCGGACCGACAGTCGATGATCCGCGCGCCGCTATCCGGGTAGGAGAGATCCGAGGTGATCACCGGGGCGTCGCACGCCGGACCCGACACCTCGAGAAGTCCGGTGATCTCCGGCGCGGACGACGGGGGGATGAGTTTCGACATCCGCGGCGATTCGGTGGAGGTTTGATACGCGGACATCCTCGTACTGGCCGACACTGGTGGATTGCGGTCGTCACCGTTACGCACGAATGCCACGACCAGACCGGTCGCGACCACAAGCACAACAGCGAGAGCCGCGAGTGCCGCGACCAACGATCTCGACTCCAGCGCGCGGGGAAGTCCGGTCATCATCCCACTCCCGCCAGGCTCAGCACACCGGGTGTGATGTGGTGGCAATCCTATTCAGAGTTGCCGAGCTGGTCAATATAAGCGAACCATCACGTTTGTGCCGCGGCGACTTCGGTGCCCCCGGCGATACGCGGCGGATCCCCTGCGCCCGGCAAGATCCTCGTCGTCATCCTCGCCGTCGTCGCCCCCCTCGGTACGGTGAGAGCCCGCACCCACTTCGCCGCGCCAGCCGCCCCTCAGGAGATTCCATGACGAGTCAGGACGCACCCACCCACGTGTTCGACGAGGCCGTTGCGTTGGAGCCGATCGGCGAGAACCTGGTCCGCGGCCGCACCCACGGGGCGTGGGCCAACATGGTCGGTCCGTTCGGCGGCATCACTGCGGCCACCATGCTGGGCGCGATCCTGCAGCACCCCGACAGGCACGGCGATCCGCTCGCGCTGACCCTCAACTACGCCGGGCCTGTCGCCGAGGGGGAGTTCGAGATCGAGGCCCGCCCCGCTCGCACCAACCGCTCCAACCAGCACTGGTGGGTGGAGATGCGCCAGGGCGGCGAGGTCGTCACCACCGCCACCGCGATCACCGGCATGCGCCGCGAGACGTGGTCGGAGACCGAGACCGCCCCGCCGGCCGTCTCCGCGCCGGAGGAAATCACCGCCGCGGCGTCGGACCGCGGGGTGCGGTGGGTGGACAACTACGACATGCGGTTCGTCACCGGCGGGTGGGACGCCGTGGACTCCGGTGAACCCCAACCGGAGTCGACGACGACGATGTGGATCCGCAACGCCCCGACCCGCGAACTCGACTATCTCGCACTCACAGCCCTGTGCGATTCGTTCTTCCCCCGCGCGTTCCTGCGGCTCGGTCGGCCAGTCCCGGCGGGGACGGTGACGTTGACCATCCACTTCCTGGCCACCGCTGACGAGATTGCCGCCCAGGGCACCGACTTCCTGCTCGGCAGCATCCACTCGCATCGGTTCCACGGCAACTACCACGACGAGGCCGCCCGCCTGTGGAGCCGCGACGGCATCCTGCTCGCCACCGGCACGCAGATGATGTACTTCAAACCCTGACCTCCGCCGTCCAAGAGGCGGGCGGCAGCACGAAATCGAGAGGTACCTGGCCGGGCTCCACATCCCGGTCACGGTGGTTGCGTCCTGCGTTCTTCCTCGAGAACCTGCCAAACATGGCCGGGCTGGGTGGCCGAGCCCCGCTAGTACCAATGCCGCTATGGCCGGGTGGAGGGCGTCGCTGTCGAGGCCTTCGCGCTCGGCGACGCCTCATTCCGAGACGACGCAGTTGGAGACGCCGTGGTCGGTGACGTCGCGGTCGGCGATGTCGTGGTGGCCGACGATGTCGGCGAGCTGGCCGAGGTGGACGGGCGGGACGTGACGCCCGCGGACGGCCGCGGCGACGACGAGGGCTGCGGCGCGGTCCGCGAGTTCGTCCGCGAGAGGGTTGTCCGCGGATTGAGCGACGCACAGGTGTCGAGGTGCTTGCGCGCCATCCACCCCGGCGCGCCCTTCGCGATGGCCTCGTCAGGGCAGGTGAGCTGGTACATCGAGACGTCGCGGACCGTCCGCCAGCGGCCGTCGCGGAACGCCACCCAGTACGGATCGCCCGAGTGCTCGCTCGCCATCACCGCCCATCCTCCGCCGCAGTCGATGACCCGCGAGCCACTGTCCGGGTAGCCAAGATCGGCGTTGATGGATCGGGCATCGCACGAGGCCGTGGCCTGGCGCGCGGTGGTGGTGGGCGTCGTCGTTGTCGCCGTGCGGCTGCGCGTCCGATCCGGGCGATCCACAGCCGTCGCGGAGATCGAGGTAATCGGTCCCGAGGCGACCCCGTCACCTGAGTAGTCGCCCGCGAGTCGGATCCCGATCGCCACCGAGCCTCCGATCACGACCGCAGCCACGGCAATGACCGCGGCCGCGATGGCGCCATTCGACGGACCCGACCGGCTCATGCCGCCACCTCACCGCTCCACTAGAGGGTGATGCCCGCAGGCAACGGGCCGATCGGGGTGGCGTCACCCTCGCCGGCGAACGGGTTCCACACGTAGACGGTGGACAGGTAGGTGGCGTTGGCGTTCGGCTCCCCGGCGGGCGGCTCCTGCTGGATGCGCAGCTCCACGTGGAAGTCACTGTGCTGCCCCAGCAGGACGCGCGGAGTGCTCCCGGGCTGCGTCGCGACCTGCGCACCGTGGTGGTACAGCAGGACCTTGGTGGGCGAGGAGCCGGTCCCTCCGCGGGTCTCGAGGAAGAGGAACCCGAGGTTGCCGCACAGATTGGCGGACTTGCCGACGGTCCAGCCCACCCCAGGGAACGGGCCGGGGGTCTGTTCGGCGACCCTCTGGACGTCGACCCCGCAGCCGGCCGGCGGGCCCATGAGCGAATCCGTGTTGACCGCGGTCGCGGCGGGGGCGCCCGCGGCGATGAGGCCGGCGGCGAACGCGGTGGCGGTGAGTGTCCTGGTGGTTCGGGACAAGGTGGTTCGGGACATGGTGTCCGTCCTTTCCGAACTTTCCGCAGAGGGCGTGCTGCCCTCGTAGGTGATATCTGACAGTCGGGCGACTGCGTTACCCACGACCCTCACGCAAGTGTGACGTGAGCCTCACTGGAATGGCCGATCTGGGTACGGTGGTGACAGTCGGCGGCCCACCCCCTCGCGCCCCCCGTTCGCCGACCGCCCAGGAGGTCTGCCATGTCCGCCACGCGCAACCACACCACCCACGAGGTCCTCAACCAGGCGCCGCCCCGGGTGGACGTGAACGAGTACGCCCTGAATCCGGCGCTGCAGGAGGCCGTGGCGGTCTTCTCGCCGCACGCGCAGGTCGAGCGGTTCCACGAGATCGGCCGCCACGTGGGCTCCGAGCAGTACCAACACGACGCTGAGCTGGCCAACACCTACACACCGGTGCACCGCGCGCACGACCGGTGGGGGAACCGAGTCGACGAGGTCGAGTTCCACCCGTCCTACCACCGAATCATGGAGTACTCGGTCTCCCACGGCCTGCACACCTCGGCTTGGGCCGACCCGGGCCCGGGGGCGAGTGTCGAGCGGGCCGTGGGGTTCATGCTGGTCTCGCAGATCGAGGCCGGTCACGGATGCCCACTGTCCATGACCCACGCCGTGGTCCCGTCGTTGCGGCTGAGCCCCGGGGTGGCCGCCGAGTGGGAGCCCGCTCTGCTGTCCCGCGTCTACGACCCCGACCTGCGCGATCCCGCCACCAAGTCGGGCGTACTGTTCGGGATGGCGATGACCGAGAAGCAGGGCGGCTCGGACGTCCGCGCCAACACCACCACCGCAGAGCCGCTGATGACAGGCGGCTCCAGCGGCGCGGGGGCCCACGTCCTGCGCGGCCATAAGTGGTTCTGCTCCGCCCCTCAGTCGGACGCCTTCCTCGTGCTGGCCCAGGCCCCTGAGGGGCTGAGCTGCTTCCTCGTCCCCCGCGTCCTGCCCGGGGGCGAGCGCAACCCGTTCCTCATCCAGCGACTGAAGGACAAACTGGGCAACAAGTCCAACGCGTCCTCCGAGGTCGAGTTCGACGGCACCCTCGGCTGGCTGGTCGGCGAGCCCGGCCGCGGTGTGCGGACGATCATCGAGATGGTCGGCCGTACCCGGCTGGACTGTGTGCTCGGAGCGGCGGCGGGGATGCGCCAGGGCGTCGCCGAGGCGGCGTGGCACGCCCGACACCGGGCTGCATTCGGCGCCGCGCTGGTGGATCAGCCGGCGATGGCTGCGGTGTTGGCAGACCTGCAGTTGGAGTCGGAGGCGGCGACGTGGACGGCGGCGCGGCTAGCGTCGGCGTACGACGACGAGGAGTTCGCCCCCTATCGACGACTGGCCACCGCGGTCGCCAAATACTGGGTCTGTAAGCGCGGCCCGAATCACGCCTACGAGTCGCTCGAATGCCTGGGCGGTAACGGATACACCGAGGAGTTCCCGCTCGCTCGCCGTTACCGCGAGCAGCCGGTGCTGGCCGTATGGGAGGGCTCGGGCAACGTCATTGCCCTGGACGTGCTGCGGGCGATGGCCCGCGAACCGGAGTCGGTGGCAGCGTTCGACGCCGAGCTGGCTGCGCAAATGGGCGGCCACGACCTGTACGACCGGCACGTTGAGCGGGTCCGCGGTCTGATCGGCCGTGCCGCCGCGGATTCGGCGGCGGCTCCGACGATCGCCCGCCGGCTGGTCGAGGCGATGGCGTTGGCTCAGCAGGGCGCGGTGCTGCTCGCTCACGCCCCTGCGCCGGTCGCCGAGGCGTTCTGTCTGGCCCGGCTCGGCGATGACCGCTCGGCCGAGTACGGGGCCCTACCCGACGGCGTGAACGTCGACGCACTGGTCGCCCGTGCCTGACCGCACGCGGTCAGGCCGATCCCGCCACCCCCGGCGAATCGCAGACACGATGACACGGCGATTACGAGAAACGACACCGTCAGTTTCGAAAATCCGCTGACATTTCATGAGTGGTGTCACACACTGGGGTCACCCGACAAAGAGGTGTCTAATGTCAATCCCTGGTGATCCACGCGAGAGGGTGTACCGGCCCGGCCCGGCCCCGCTTCGCGCCATGCTGCCGATCCTCGGCGGAACCCTCGAGTACGTCCACAGTCCGCTCGCGATGATGGCCCGGCGCTACCGCGATCACGGCCCGGTCTCTGACCTGACCTTCCTCGGGGCCAAGTGGACCGCGCTGATCGGCCCCGACGCGTGCCAGGCCGCGCTGCAGAACGGTGAGAAGGCGTTCGCCAACGGCCCCGGCTGGGGATACCTGGTGGGGCCGTTTTTCAATCGCGGACTGATGCTGCTGGACTTTGACGAGCACCGCCACTACCGGCGCCTCATGCAGGAGGCGTTCACCCGCCCCAGGCTCGAGGGGTACACGCGGACCCTCGCACCGCTCGTCGAGGCGGGGATCGCCGGCTGGTCCCCGGACCGGGCGTTCCAGATCTATCCCGCGCTCAAGTCGCACACGCTGGACCTGGCGACCGAGGTTTTCATGGGCGGCACCGAATACGCCGCCCCCGGTGAGATCGACCGGGTGAACACCGCATTCGTCGACTGCGTCCAGGCGGCGAACGGCTACATCCGATCCACCGCGCCCGTGCCGTTCACCAAATGGGGCCGGGCGACCCGTGGCCGGCGGCTGCTGGAGGATTTCCTCCGCCGCCACCTCCCCGCCCGGCGTGCAAACCCCGGGGAGGACCTGTTCTCGGCGCTGTGCCAGGTGGCGGACGCCTCCGGGGGGATCGACGACGACGACATCATCAACCAGATGATCTTCCTGCTCATGGCTGCGCACGACACCACCACCAGCACGGTGACGTCGATGGTCTACGAGCTCGGCCGGGATGTGGAGTGGCAGGACCGGCTCCGTCGCCAGTGCCTCGATCTCGGACCGAACCCCGGCCTGGCCCAAATCGAGGAGCTGTCGGACCTGGCGCTCGTGATGAAGGAGTCGCTGCGATTGCACCCGCCGGTCCCGGTGCTCGCACGCAAGACGGTCAAGGACACCGAGATCCTGGGGGTGGAGATCCCGGCCGGCCGACTCACCTCGGTGATGCCGCTGTACTCCCACCACATGCCCGAGTACTGGACGGACCCCGAGATCTTCGATCCGGAGCGCTTCTCGGAGGAGCGTCGCGAGGACAAGTCGCACCGCTTCGCCTGGGAGCCGTTCGGCGGCGGGGTGCACAAATGCCTCGGCATGATCTTCGCGAACCTCGAGTCCACACTCGTCCTCAGTGCGCTACTGCGCCACTTCGAGTGGACGGTCCCACTGGACTACGTCCCGCCCATGAAGAACGACTCCCTGCCCTATCCCTCGGACGGGCTGCCCGTCTCGCTTCGGCCGCTCGTCCGGTCCCGCTCCGTCTGAACCGCGCCTCGTCCGCCGAGTGGTCACAAACGTCGCATTCCAAGACCTGCCACTTGGGAGAACGTGAACGGATGTGACCACTCAGCGGAGGTTGCTGGGCGGCGCTGCGGCTAGCTGGGTGGGCGGAGGTTGCTGGGCGGCGGTGCGGCGCCGCGGTGCGCTGGAGTGGTGGCTAGGTATCGAGGGCGTTGATGACCTCGAGCTGGCCGTCGGAGTGCGAGGCACGGATCCGCTTCTTGTCCAGCTTGCCGACCGACGTCTTGGGGATCTCGTCGACAAAGGCGAAGCGCTCGGGCACCTGCCACTTGGCCATGCGCTCGGCCAGGTGGGCGCGCAGGTCCTCGACGTCGGGGTCGGGGATACCGTCCTTGACGACGATGGCAGCCAGCGGGCGCTCGTCCCACTTGGGATCCGGCACACCGATCACGGCGGCCTCAGCCACGGCCGGGTGCTCCAGCAGGTAGTTCTCCACCTCGACGGAGGAAATCCACTCGCCGCCGGACTTGATGATGTCCTTGGCGCGGTCGGTGAGCTGCAGGAAACCCTCGGGCAGCACGTAGCCGACATCCCCGGTGCGGAGCCAGCCGTCATCAAATGAGTCGGAAGATTCCACCTTGTAGTAGCTGCCGGTGATCCACGGGCCGCGCACCTGGAGTTCTCCGACCGATTCGCCGTCCCAGGGCAGTTCCTCACCGGCTTCGTCGACGATCCGCGCCTTGACGCCCGCGATGAACCGACCCTGGGTCTTTCGAAGTTCGAACTGCCTCTCCTCCGGCAGGGAGACCTTAGGCCGCGAGAGCGTGCCGATAGGGGAAGTCTCGGTCATGCCCCACGCGTGGACGATGTTGATCCCGTAGTTCTCCTTGAACTTGCGGATCAGCTCCGGGGGGCAAGAGCTGCCACCCACGACGACGGCGCGGAAGCTCGACATGTCGATGGGATGGCCGACCGAGTAGGCATCCACCGCCTGCCAGATGGTCGGCACCGCTGCGGCGAGGGTCGGCTTCTCGCTGGCGATCATCGCGGCGAGCGGCTCAGGCTGCAGGAAACGGTCCGGCATGAGCAACGACGCGCCCACCATGAACGCGGCATACGGCAGGCCCCACGACATCGCGTGGAACATCGGCACGATCGCCAGGACGTTGTCGTCGACCGAGATGTCCATGCCGTCGGACATGCACACCTGCATCGAGTGCAGGTAGATCGAGCGGTGCGAATACACGACCCCCTTGGGGTCGCCGGTGGTGCCCGAGGTGTAACACATCGCGGCGCCGGAATTCTCGTCCACCTCGGGCCAGTCGAACTCGGTCGGCTGCGCGGCCAGCAGAGCCTCGTAATCGTGGACCTGCATCCCCTCGGGAGCCTCGATCGTCGCCGCGGCGCCTCCGGTGACGATCACGTGCTCGACGGTGGAGAACCGAGGAAGGAGCGGCTGCAGCAGCGGCACCAGGGTCGGGTCGACGATGATGACCTTGTCCTCGGCGTGGTTGGCCACGAATTCGAGCTGGTCGGGGAACAGCCGGATGTTGAGCGGATGCAGCACGGCGCCCATCGACGGGATCGCCAGGTACGCCTCCATGTGCTCGGAGTTGTTCCACTGGAACGTGGCGACACGCTGATCACCGTCGATCCCCAGCGAGCGCAGGGCGTTGGCCAGCTGCGCGGCCCGCTTGCCCATATCTCCGAACGAGACCTTCCGCGGCTCGTCGCCTGTCCAGGTGGTGATGACCGCGTCCTTGTGGACGGTTGCACCGAATTCGAGGATCGTGCTGATGTTCAGCTGCTCCGGCATCATCGTGCTGCGCATGAGGGGTGCTCCTGTCGAGGTGTGTCGGCTGTCACGCTTTCGCCTGAGACTACCTGCTGTCAATGACGCTCCCGGGCGACTACCCGTCGAGGTCGTCGAAGACCTCCTGGACGGTCCTCATCGCCGACAGGGCCGCCGGCGCACCGCAGTACCCCGACGAGTGGATGACCGCCTCGGTGATCTCCTCCCGAGTCAGCCCGTTGGTCAGCCCCCCGCGCACGTGACCGGACAGCTCGGCCTCCGCACGCAGCGCCACGAGCATCCCGATGTTCAGCAGACTGCGGTCACGCCGACCGAGCCCGGGCCGGTTCCAGATGTTGCCCCAGACGTTCTCGGTGACCACGTGCTGGATCGCCTCCGACGCCGTCCCGGCCGCCCGGTCCATGGCCCGGTCGACGAAGGCGTCGCTCATCACCTCGCGCCTGGTCGAGAATCCCTGTGTCCGCAGATCTCCGGCCGAAGGCCCCTCACCCGCCGAGCTCGTCGTCGTCATCTGGTCGTCCTTCCCATGGGCGATACGGTCGGCGACCATTCTCCCCGACCGACACACCCACCGCCCGCGCGGCCGCAGGGACGCGGCAGGTCACCACTCGGTCTCGCTCCGGCCGAAAGAGCCCCGCAACCCACGCCACGAGAGCACCCTGTGAAGAGGTATCCGGCTCACGACAAGGCGGCCCCGCTCATGCGCTCGAGAAAAACCGGACGGATCGCACGCGCGGTCCTCGCACTGACACTCACGCCCGTCCTGGTAGCTACGGCCTGCTCGTCCGACCCCGGGGGCGCTGAGAAGGACGCGGTGAGCTCCTCGCCGCCGCCACCCGCTGTGCCGGACCCCGCCGCCCGTCCCGGTTCCCTCGACGGTCCACCACTCCCCGTCCAGGACGCCGCGCCCTGCGCACAGAACGGCGGCGGCACGCCGGTGGGAGGTCCCCGCGACGGGGACACGGGCCCCGCCGGCCCCATCGCCGACAACCCGGAGATCGCGACCGGGTACCGCACCGGCATGACCCCCGTGGCAACCGCGTCGTACTCGGTGTCCACGGCGCACCCCCTGTCCACGCTGGCCGCGTGCGAAGTGCTCGCCGACGGGGGCACCGCCGCCGACGCGCTCGTCACCGCCCAGGCCGTGTTGGGGCTGGTCGAACCGCAGTCTTCCGGCCTCGGCGGCGGCGGGTTCCTCGTCTATTACGACCGGGACACCCGGCAGCTCGAGACCTACGACGGCCGCGAGACCGCTCCTGCGGCCGCCACCGCCGACTACCTCCGCCACATCTCCCCCGAGGACACCACCGAACCGCAGCCCGACGCCCGCCGCAGTGGCCGGTCCATCGGCGTGCCCGGAATCCTCCGCTTGCTCGAAATGGCCCACCGCGACCACGGCAACCGCGAGTGGCGCCAGCTTTTCGATCCGGCCGTGACGCTGGCCGACAACGGATTCGACATCAGCCCCCGCCTGGCGGAATCGATCGCGGCGTCCGCCGAGGACCTGGCCCGGGACCCCGACACCGCCGCCTACTTCCTCGACGGCGGGGCCGGCAAGACCGCCGGGACGCGGCTCACCAACCCCGCCTACGCCAAGACACTCACGGCGGTGGCCACCGAGGGCGCCGACGCGTTCTACACCGGCGCGATCGCGGAGGCCATCGTCGAGCAGGTCAGCACGCAGCGCGAAGGCATCACGCCGGGCGCGATGACACTCGACGACCTGGCCGGCTACCAGGCGATCACCCGCGACCCCGTGTGCAGCCCCTACCGGGACCACGCCGTGTGCGGAATGGGACCGCCCTCATCCGGCGGCACCACGGTCGATGCCACCATGACGATGCTGGCGGACAAGGACCTCGCCGCGTACCCACCGGTCGACGTCAACGCCGACGGGGGCCTGCCGTCGCCCGAGGCCGTCCACCTGGTGACCGAGGCCGAACGGCTCGCCTACGCCGATCGCGACGTCTACATCGCCGACCCCCGCTTCGTGCCGCCTCCCCTCGGTTCTCCCCTGACCCTGCTGCGGCCGGGCTACCTGGCCGGGCGGGCCGAACTCATCGACCCCGACCGCTCCATGGGCGAGGCCGAACCAGGTGACTTCGCGTTTGACTCCCGCGGCGTGTTCACCGGGCCCGAGCACGGCACCAGCCACATCAGCATCGTCGACGCCAATGGCGACGCCGCCGCGCTCACCACCACGGTGGAGTCTGCATTCGGCTCCTTCCAGATGGTCGACGGTTTCCTGCTCAACAACCAACTCACCGACTTCGCCGCCGAACCGCGCGACGAGGCAGGAGAACTGCAGGCCAACCGGGTCCAACCCGGCAAGCGGCCGCGCTCGTCCATGGCGCCGACGCTGGTCTTCGACGGGTCGCCCCTCAACCGTGGCGAACTGCGGGCCGTGGTGGGCTCGCCCGGCGGGTCGCGGATCATCCAGTTCGTGGTCAAGACGCTCGTCGGAATGTTCGACTGGGGGCTGGACCCGCAGCAGGCCGTGGGCGCTCCGTCCTTCGGGGCGTCGAACTCTCCCGAGACCGCGGTGGGCGGCGAGCACCCTGCCGTGGCCGGTGACGCCGCCGCGCTGACGGGCCGCCTGACCGAACTCGGTCACAAGGTCTCCACCGAGGACCAGTCCTCCGGACTCTCAGCGATCCTGCGTCAGAGCGACGGCACCCTCGTGGGCGGCGCTGATCCGCGGCGCGAGGGGGTGGTCCTGGGCGGGTGAGGCTCAGACCGGGGGCACGGGGCCCGGCGGACGGTTCCGCTGCGGGCCCGCCGCTCGGCTACCCTCAGGTGGTCCGGCTCCCGCGCCGGACACCCGTGGTACGCGGTGGAAGTCGGTGAGAATCCGGCGCTGTCCCGCAACTGTGATCCCACCTCGAGCGGGCAAGCCAGGTCGGCCGGTACTGCGGCGCCGTACGAACTGACCTCGGACGAAGGACGGTTGCGTGCCGCGGCGTCCACGTCGCAGCCGAGCTGCTTTCGTCCTCCGACTCCCGGAGGATGTCATGCACACCCCACGAACCCGCCGGCCCCGAACCCGCGCCATGCTCACCGCCGCCCTGACCACCGTCGCGCTGATCGCCTCGGCGTGCAGTGGCACTGCCGACGATGACGCAGCCCCGGCGGACCAGACCACCGCGGCGGCCGGAGAGCCTCAGGCGATCGTCTCGCTCGCCCCCACCACCACCGAGATGCTCTACGCCGTCGGCGCCGGGGAGCAGGTCGTGGCGGTCGACGAGCGCTCCGACTACCCGGAGGAAGCCCCGGTCACCGAACTGTCCGGCTACACGCCCAACCTTGAGGCGATCCTGGGATACGCACCTGACCTCGTGGTGCTCTCCGACGACAGCGGCGACATCGTGGACGGGCTCGAACGCTCCGGCGTCGAGGTGCTGCAGCTGCCGGCCGCACAGACCCTCGACGACACCTACGCGCAGCTCGAGCAGGTCGGCGCCGCCACCGGTCACATCGGCGAGGCCGCCGAACTCGTCTCGCGGATGCGAGGGGAGATCGACGACATCGTCGCGTCGGTTCCCGAGCGCGAGACCCCACTGTCGTACTTCCACGAGCTCGACGACACCTACTACACCGTCACCGACGCCACCTACATCGGCGAGGTGTACTCCCTGCTGGGGCTGACCTCCATCGCCACCGGGGACGACACCTACCCCCAGCTGTCCGAGGAGCTCATCCTCGAGGCCGACCCCGACGTCGTGTTCCTCGCCGACGGCCAGTGCTGCGGCGTCACCCCCGAGACCGTCGCCCAGCGTCCGGGCTGGGACGGACTGACAGCCGTCCGAGAAGATCGCGTCCACATGGTCGACGAGGACCTGTCCAGCCGGTGGGGCCCGCGCGTCGTGGACTTCATGCGCGAAGTCGCCGCGATCGTCGGGCAGATCCCCGTGAACCAGCCCGCCCCGTGACCCGCCCGTCGCCTCGCCACGCCCTGGTGCTGGGCGGGGCGACGCTGCTGCTGGCGGTGGCCGTCCTGCTGGGCACGCTCATCGGCCCGGCCGGGCTCACCCCGGGCGGCGTGGTGCTCGAGTTGGTCGACCGGTTACCACTGGTCGACGTGGACTCCGGGTTCACCGCCCGCCAGCAGGTCATCCTGTGGGAGATCCGTATCCCGCGCGTGGTGCTCGGCGCGATCGTCGGCGCGATGTTGGCGATCGCCGGCGCCACCTACCAGGGCGTGTTCCGCAACCCGCTCGCCGACCCGTACCTGCTGGGCGTGTCCAGCGGGGCGGGGCTGGGCGCGACCCTGGCCATCGTCGTGGGCGGCGCGATGGGATCGGCGATGGTGCCGCCCGCTGCCTTCGCCGGCGGCATGATCGCGGTACTGGCCACCTACACCTTGGGCCGCAGCGTCGGCGGCGGGCGCAGCGAGGTCGTCATCATTCTCGCCGGCGTCGCGGTGGCGGCGTTCGCCAGCGCTGTCCAGACGTTCTTTATGCAACGTCATGACGACACGCTGCGGCAGGTGTACTCGTGGATGCTCGGTCGAGTCTCGACCAGCGGCTGGACCGACGTGCGGACGGTGCTGCCCTATGTGATCGTGTCAGTGGCGGTGATGGCCCTGTTTCGGCGCACCCTCGACGTCATGGCGGTCGGTGACGCGGAGGCCGCGACCCTCGGGATCGCCCCGGCACGAGTGCGGCTGGTGCTCATCAGCGTGGCCACGCTCGGCACGGCAGCGGTGGTCTCGGTGTCCGGCCTCATCGGGTTCGTGGGCATCGTCATCCCCCACGCCGTGCGCATGCTCATCGGGCCGGGCCACCGGCTGCTGCTGCCGGTGTCGCTACTCACCGGAGCGGCCTTCCTCATCCTGGCTGACGTCGTCGCCCGCACCGCGACGAGCCCGGCCGAGTTGCCCATTGGCGTGGTCACCGCGGCGATCGGCGCTCCGTTCTTCCTCATCGTCCTGCGTCGCAGCCGGGGGCACATATGACCACCACCCCGCGGTCGCCCTACGCCCTGACCTGCCGCGACCTCCACGTCACGCGGGACCGCACGGCCATCCTCCACGGCATCGACCTGAGCGTCGACGCCGGATCCTGGGTGTCGTTGGTGGGCCCCAACGGCTCGGGCAAGACGACGCTGCTGTTCGCGCTCGCCGGCCTCATCCCGGCCACCGGCCACCTTGAGGTCGACGGACTCACCCCACACCGGGCGGGTCGCCGCAGGGTGGCGCGGACCGTGGCGATGATGCCCCAGCGCCCGGTCGTCCCCGAGGGGGTCACCGCCCGCGAGCTCATCCACCTCGGCCGGACCCCCCACATCGCCCGCTTCGGCACCGAGACCGCCCGCGATCACGAGATCGTCGACCGCGTCATCGACCGCCTGGGACTGCACGACCTCGCCTCCCGCACCGCCACCACCCTGTCCGGCGGCGAGCTGCAGCGGGTGGTGCTAGCTCGGTCCCTGGCGCAGGAACCGCGGGTCCTGCTCCTCGACGAGCCCACGAGCGCACTGGACATCGGTCACCAGCAGCAGGTGCTCGACCTGGTCGACAGCATGCGCCGGGAGAGCGGCCTGACCGTGCTGGCGGCCATGCACGATCTCACCTCGGCCGCCCACTACGGGGAGCGGCTGGTACTGCTCGACCGGGGCCGGGTGGTGGCCGACGGTCGGCCCGAGGAGGTACTCACCGTCGAGCGGGTGGCTCAGGTGTACGACGCGCGTGTGGAGGTCCTGGACCGCCGCGACGGACGCGCGGTGCTCCCGCTGCGGGAGCGGGGCGCGGACGCCGTCCCCCCTCCGTGGCGGGGCACAGGGCCGGACGCGTGATGGAGGTCGTCCTCCTGGGGACCGGCGCCGCCGACGGCTGGCCCGCCCCGTTCTGCAGGTGCGGGTCGTGCGGGGAGGCGAGACGGCTCGGCGTGGTGCGCGGCCAGACGTCGGCGCTCGTCGACGACGAGTTGCTGATCGACTGCGGACCGGAGGCGCCCAGCTCGGCAGTCCGGCTCGGACGAACTCTGGCGTCGGTCAGACATCTGCTCATCACACACGCCCACGCCGACCACCTCGGCCCGCAGGCGTTGTTGTTCCGCTCGTGGATCCCCGACGCAGGCCTGCTCGAGCTCATCGGCCCCGCGGACGCCCTCGAGGCATGTCGGCCCTGGGTAGGCCCCGACGACCCGGTGCGTTTCGTCCCGGTCGCGGCCGGAGACCACCTCACGGTGGGAGCGTACGAAGTCCGTGTCCTGCCCGCCCGTCACCGCGTGTTCCGCACCGGCGATGCGGTCCTGTACGACGTGACCGGGCCCGGCGGCGATCGCCTGCTGTGGGCCAGCGACACCGGACCGTGGGACGACGAGTGGTTCGGCGCTGTACGCGATGCCCACTTCGACACGATTTTCCTCGAGGAGACCCTCGGCGACCGCGAGGAGATCTCCCCCGCCCACCTCGGACTGCCCCGGTTCGGTGCGATGCTCCGGCGGTTGCGCGAGGTCGGGGCGGTCGACGAGCAGACCGACGTCGTGGCCGTTCACCTGGGGCACCACAACCCGCCGCCCGACGAGCTGGCCGCGCGGTTACGTGAGCACGGCGCCCGTGCGGGGGTCGACGGGGAGGTCGTCCACTGCGGCCCCCGGACTACTCCGCGCTAGCGGAGTCGCCCCGCCCCGTACTCGAGGAGGCCGAAAGCCTCGTCGAGATAAGACTCCGCGACACCCTGCTCCTCGACCCCCTGCTCCGGATCGCCCTGCCCGGCCGCGTCGCCCCCGGCCACGCGCGGATGGTGCCTGACCACCGACGCCCCGGCGGCCAGGCTCAGATCCACCAGCACTCGAACCCGCACCCCGCTCAGCTGGGGCGACCTGCGGCCAATCGCCTCGTACAGCGGCTCCAGGAGTTCCTCGGCGACGCAGGTTCTCGCCTCGGCGCTGAGCATGAGCCCGATCTGCTCACCGGCAACGAGGAGGTTCTCCGCGGCATCGATGTCGTCCGCGGAGCGTCGGTACAGCTCCCGGATGATCCGATGAAGTGCAGCGATCGGGTTCAGATCCGCTGGCGCCTGCTCCATCTGCCGCACCCAGTCGGCGACCTGTCCCTGCAGGAAGTGCACGAACGCATCCTCGCGATGCGCGAAATAGTTATGGAACGTTCGGGTGGACACCCCGGCCCGCCCGGCGATGGCCGCCACCGTCGCGCCCTCCGCCCCCTCGGCGACCAGCAGTTCGACCGCCGCCACCGAGAGTCGGGTGCGCGTGTCGGCCTTCTTGCGCTCGCGCAGGCTAGCCATCGGAGTGGGTCCCGGCAGCACCGCCACCGGAATGGTCGTTGCGCTCGTGCCTCCCCGCGCCGTCGGACTGGCTGGCGACAAGGTCAGCCGAGTGTCGGCCACCGACCAGTGCGGGCTCGAGGGCCTCGTCCGCGTGGTCCGCGGGGTGGGCCGAGCCGGATGGCTTGTCATTCTCCATCGACTCCAGGGCCGACCCCTCGACGTCGACGGCCGGCAGGATCCGGTCGAGCCAGCGCGGGATCTTCCAGGCGCGCTCCCCGAGCAGGAACATCACGGCAGGGATGAGCGTCATGCGAACGACGAAGGCGTCGAACAGGACCGCTACTGCCAGCGCGAAGCCCATGACCTTGATGAACTGCTCGTCGATCGTCATGAATGCCGCGAAGACGCTCGTCATGATCAACGCGGCCGAGGTGACCACGCGGGCGCCGTGCTTGAAGCCGTTGGCCACCGCGTTGTGGGCTGTCTTCCCGTGCACCCACCCCTCACGCATCCGGGTGACGAGGAAGACCTGGTAGTCCATGGCCAGGCCGAACACGATGCCGATGAGGATGATCGGCAGGAAGCTGATGATCGGCTGCGGGTCGGAGACGAGACCGCCCCAGCCCTCCTGCCAGAGCGCCACGGTCAGACCGAACGTGGCCGCCACCGACAGTCCGAAGCCCAGCGCGGCGATCAGCGGCACCCAGATCGATCGGAAGACCAGCATGAGCAGGATGAAGGCGAGCGCCAGGACGATCCCGATATACGGCAGCAGCACCTCGGACAGTCGCTCGGAGATGTCCTCGTAGATCGGGGTGACGCCGGTGACCGAGTAGGTTCCGCCGGTCTGCTGCTCGAACTCCCCGACGCTCGACCGGATGTCCTCGAGGACCGTGGCGGCCCGCTCATCGGTCGCGCCGAACTCCGGGGTGATGAGCACCTGGGCTCCGTCCCCGGCCTCGTTGGTCTCGATGATCTGGGCGTTCTGCACGCCCTCCACCGCCTGGATATCCCCCACAGCGGTGGCCCAGGCGGCCGGGCGGTCTGCCTCGGGGACCTCGAGCGTGTCGACGAAGGCGATCATCGGGGCGTTGCGGCCGGGGCCGAACGCGTCCGACGTGAGGTCGTACGCGGTGCGGTTGGGGGTGCCCGGAGCCATCGTGCCGTCGGACGGCATGGCGAGTCGCAGCTGGACGGCCGGGATCGCGAGTAGGCCGAGCAGGAGTACGCCGACCACGGCGTGGAGCACGGGGCGCTTGCGGACGCGCCGCACCCACGTCAGGCCCATGGTCGGCTTCTCGTCCTCCGGGTCCGGAGCCTTGACGACGGGAACACGCGCGGCGAAGACCTTGGTGCCCACGGCGCCGAGGACGGCGGGCAGCAGGGTAATGGCGACGAGGACGGCGACGGCGACGGTCGCGGCAGCGGACAGGGCCATCGCGGTGAGGAAGGGGATATTGATGATCGACAGCGCGGCGAGCGCGATGAGGACGGTCAGACCCGCGAAGACCACCGCGGAACCCGCCTTGCCCACGGCGAGCCCGGCCAGGTGTGCGCGCTCGCGGAAGGGGATCGTCTTGAGCTGCTGCGCCAGTTCCCGTGGCTCGAGATCGTTACCGCCGATGTGTTGGACCAGCTCGGTCCGGAACCTGGACACGATGAACAGCGCGTAGTCGATGCCCACGGCCAGGCCGATCATGGACGCCAGGGTCGGAGTGAAGTTGCTGATCGTGTCGGTGAAGGAGGTGGAGGCGAAGATGCCGGCGATGCCGATGCCGACTCCGACCACGCCGACGAGCAAGGGCAGCCCCGCTGCGACCATCGATCCGAAGGTGATCGTGAGAATGACGGCGGCCACGGCGATACCGATGATCTCGCCGGTAAGACCGATCTCGGACGCCTGGAACGCGTTGCCCGAATAGGCGATGGTGAGCCCGTCCTCGTGCGCAGCGACGAGATCCGCGAAAGCGTCTAGGTCCTCGGCTTCGACGCTCATCGTCGTCTCGGCGTCGAACTGGACCTGGACGGTGCCGGTGGTCTCGTCGGCGCTCAGGGGGCTGAGCGCAGCGATGTCGGCTGCGATCTGCTCGGGCGGCGTGCCCTGCGCGGACTTGGCCTCCGTCAACTGCTGAGTCATGCCCTCGGCGGCGAGCACCGGGTTGACGATCTCCTCGGTTCCGGTGAGGAAATCTAGTTCTTTCACGTCCGCGAGGAAGGCGTCGACATCCTCGGTCACGGCCGGATCGGTGAGCGTGCTGCCCTCCGGAGCCTGGATCACCAGGGTGCCGGTCGGCACGTCGAGCTGACTCGGCGAACCGGGGAACCGGTCCTGGATCTCCTCTTGCGTCTCGATTGACTCGAGGCCGGGGATCTCGAAGCTACTGCTCGTCTGCTGCGAGAGCATGGCGGCGGTCGTGCCCATGCCGACGATGATCAGCAACCACGCGGCGATGAACCTCCACCTGTGCAGGTAGGCCGATCGGCCGATCCGATAGAGAAATGACGCCATGCGCTGGCCCCTCCTGCGTAGGTGCGATTCGCGAACCCTCGCAGTTTTGCACGACCTCTGCACGATTGCACAACCCGTGCAAGGTTTTGTGGTACACGACACCCCTCGCCCATGCCGACAAGGAGGAAGGTCTCGATTCGGACATGCCCCCCGGGGCACCTTGTGGATACCCCGGGGGGTATGTATGGTCGTGGTACGCCCCTCACAGGGACCCCGATCGATTAGGAGAGCGCAGTGCTTCTCGAACGCATCTACGACGAGGACCTCGCCCAGGCTGGTTACTTCATCGGTTGTCAGGCCAAGAACGAAGCCGTGGTCGTTGACGCCCGCCGTGACATTGGCCAGTACCTCGACCTGGCCGAGCAGCACGGGATGACGATCACCGCGGTGACCGAGACCCATATCCACGCCGACTACCTGTCGGGCACCCGTGAGCTCGCCGAAGCCACCGGGGCGCCCATCTACGTGTCCGGTGAGGGCGGTACCGACTGGCAGTACGGGTTCGACGCGCACCGTCTGCACCACGGCGACACGCTCACGCTCGGCAATATCACCGTCGAGGCCGTGCACACTCCGGGGCACACCCCGGAGCATCTGTCGTTCCTCATCACCGACGGCGCGTTCGCCGACGAGCCGGGGTACATGCTCAGTGGCGACTTCGTCTTCTCGGGCGACCTGGGCCGGCCGGACCTGCTCGATGAGGCCGCGGGCGGGGTCGACACCCGGTTCGAAGGCGCCAAGCAGATCTTCGCCAGCCTCAAGAAGTCGTTCCTCACCCTGCCGGACCATGTGCAGGTCTTCCCCGGCCACGGCTCGGGCAGTGCGTGCGGCAAGGCGCTCGGCGCCCTGCCCTCGACGAGCGTCGGCTACGAGCGGCGCTTCGCATGGTGGTCGAAGTACCTCGAGAACGATGACGAGCAAGGCTTCATCGACGAGCTGCTCGACGGGCAGCCCGACGCCCACGCCTACTTCGGCCGGATGAAGCGGGAGAACCGGGACGGCCCGGCAGTGCTCGGCCCCCTGGCTGCGTTGAAGGAGTACGAGAACGCGCAGCTGGCCGGGGCGGTGGAGCGCGGGGAGGTCGTCTTTGTCGACACCCGCGGCCAGGACGAGGTCCACGCCGGCACCGTGACCGGATCGCTCAACATCCCCGGCCCGGCCAAGGCCGCGTCCTACGGTGCCTGGGTCTACGACCCCGAACGCGAGGACACACCCCTGGTGGTGCTGGCCGAGGACACCGAGGCCGCCGAGCAGTTACGCGACCATCTGCTGCGGGTCGGTATCGACACGGTCACCGGATTCACCACCAGCCTCGACGGGCTACCGATGACCACCCCCGAGCTGATCAGCCCCGACGACCTCGCATCGTTCGACTCGGCAATGGTCCTGGACGTCCGCAACAAGACCGAACACGCCGACGGCCACATCCCCGGATCGGTGCAGCTCAGCGGCGGCCGAGTGCTGTGGAACCTCGACCAACTCCCCACCGACGGAACGATCGTGACCTACTGCCAGACCGGGGTCCGCAACTCCGTCACCGCCAGCGCACTGCGACGCGCCGGCTACCGAGTCGCCGAACTCGAAGGCAGCTACGCCGCCTGGTCCGAACGCAACCTCGCGACCGTCTGACCAAACCCTCCCGCCCCGGCGCCGGACCACCAGTCCGACCCCGGGACGGGAGGGCCCCACCGTTCCTGACCCGATCCGCCGTTCCTGACCCGACGCACCGCAACACCGGCGCCCCCGCCGGAGAAAGGCACTGCCATGGAGATCACCACGATCATCGTCGTGGCCCTGGCCGTCCTGGTCGGCCTGTCCCTGGGCCTCCTCGGCGGGGGCGGTTCCATCCTCGTCGTCCCACTACTGACCTACATCGCCGGTCTCGACCCGCGGGAGGCGATCGCGACCTCCCTGTTCGTGGTCGGCGCCACGTCACTGGTGAGCATGATCGGCCACGCCCGCAAAGGCCACGTCCAATGGCGGACGGGCCTGATCTTCGGCGCCGCCGGAATGGTCGGCGCGTTCCTCGGCGGACTCGCCGGGGGCCACATCCCCGGCACCATCCTCATGATCGCCTTCGCGATCATGATGATCGCCACCGCAGGCGCGATGATCAAGGGCCGCAAGAACCGCGACGGCCAGCCCCAAACCCACGACCACCCCCTGTGGCGGATCCTGCTCGACGGACTCGTCGTGGGTGCCGCGACCGGCCTGGTCGGCGCCGGCGGCGGATTCCTCGTCGTCCCGGCCCTCGTCCTGCTGGCCGGCCTTCCGATGACTGCGGCCGTGGGCACCTCCCTGCTGGTGATCGCCATGAAATCCTTCGCCGGCCTGGCCGGATACATGACATCGGTCAGCCTGGACTGGCCACTCGTCGCCGCGGTCACCGCCGCCGCCGTCGCCGGCTCGTTCATCGGGCTCCGACTCACCTCCGTGGTGCCGGAACAGGCACTACGCAAGGGCTTCGGATACTTCGTCCTACTCATGGGCGCGCTCGTCCTGTCCCAAGAACTACCCTCCCCCGCCGCACCAATCATCCTCGGCACGGTCGTGGTCCTGGGCTCGGCCGCGGCGATCTGCGTCCTCGCCGCCAAGGAGCGGTGTCCCCTGAGTTCCCCCACACCGGGCGTCGCCACACCGGACGGCCGTAAGGGCCCACGCACCGCCACACGCGAGTCGGCGGGAACAGAAGACACGCCACAGCAGCCGGTGAGGTGAGTCCGGACTCACCATGCCTGGGTGACCCGGTACCCTCATGTGCCAGCACCATTCACGCACCCGGCCCCTCGCGTTCAGGCGTGAGGCGTAGACAAGGCATGGCAAATGGCATTCTCACGCGCGAAGCTCATCACCGGACTGGTCGCTACCTCGGCCCTCGTCCTCGCAGGTTGCTCGAGCGGCGGTGACAACAACGCCGCCGACGGTGGCGAGACCTACCGCATCGGCATCAACCAGCTCGTCCAGCACCCGGCCCTCGACTCCGCCACGGCCGGCTTCAAGCAGGCCTTCTCCGAGGCAGGCGTCGAGGTCGAGTTCGACGAGCAGAACGCCAACGGCGAGCAGGCCACCGCGCTGACGATCGCCCAGCAGTTCGCGGCCGACGACCTGGACCTCGCCCTGGCCGTGGCCACCCCGGCCGCCCAGGCGATGGCCCAGAACATCATCAACATCCCGCTGCTGTTCACCGCGGTCACCGACCCGGTCTCGGCCGAGCTGGTCGACTCGATGGAGAAGCCGGGCGCCAACGTCACCGGCACATCGGACGCCGCTCCGATCAAGGAGCAGCTCGAGCTGCTCAAGGAGCTCGTCCCCGACGCCAAGCGCGTCGGTGTCGTCTATGCCTCCGGCGAGGTCAACTCGCAGGTGCAGGTGGACCAGGCCGAGAAGGCCGCCGGCCCGCTCGGACTGGAGATCACCACCCAGACGGTCACCACCGTCAACGAGATCCAGCAGGCGGTCGAAGCGCTCGGTGACGTCGACGCGATCTACGTCCCGACCGACAACATGGTCGTGTCCGGCATCTCCTCGCTTGTCCAGGTGGCCGAGAGCAAGAAGATCCCCGTGATTGGCGCCGAAGAGGGCACCGTCGAGGGCGGCGCCGTCGCGACGCTCGGTATCGACTACACCGAGCTGGGTCGCCAGACCGGCGAGATGGCACTGCGCATCCTGCGCGACGGCGAGGACCCCGCCACCATGCCCGTGGAAACCGCCACCGAGTTCACCTACGTGGTCAACGAGGATGCCGCCCAGCGTCAGGGCGTGACCATCCCCGAGAACATCCTCGCCGAGGCTGAGCGCAAGTGATCGGGGCCGTCGAGGTAGGCCTCATCTACGGGGTCATGGCGCTGGGGGTCTACCTGACCTTCCGCGTGCTCAACTTCCCCGACCTCACCGTCGACGGCAGCTTCACCACCGGCGCCGCGACTGCGGCGATGGGAATCCTCGCCGGGTGGAACCCGGTGCTCGCGACCCTGGCGGGTTTCGGCACCGGGTTCCTCGCCGGCACGATCACCGGCCTGCTGCACACCAAAGGCAAGATCGACGGCCTGCTCGCCGGCATCCTCACCATGATCGCCCTGTGGTCGGTCAACCTGCGGATCATGGACGGCGCCAACGTCCCCCTGCTCCGTCGCGACACGGCGTTCACCCCACTGCGTGACGCCGGCATCCTCGGCACCTGGGGCGGCGTGGCCGTCCTCGCGCTGGCCGTGGTGCTGCTGGGCCTCGTCGTCGTCTGGTTCCTCACCACCGACCTCGGCCTGTCGATCCGCGCCACGGGCGACAACGGTCCCATGATCTCCTCGTTCGGCGTCTCCACCGACTTCACCAAGACGCTCACCCTGGCCCTGTCCAACGGCTTCGTGGGCATGTGCGGCGCGCTCATCGCCCAGTACTCGGGGTTCGCGGACATCTCGATGGGCATCGGACTCATCCTGGTGGGTCTGGCGTCGGTGATCCTGGGTCAGGCCATCCTCGGGCAGCGCAGGCTGTGGCTGGCCGTGTTCGCCGTCATCGTGGGCGCGGTGCTGTACCGACTCATCATCTTCGCGGCCCTGCAGGTGGGCCTGAACCCCAACGACATGAAGGCCATCACGGCCCTCCTCGTCGTCGTCGCACTACTGCTGCCCCGCTGGAAGGGGATCGGTGCGCGCTTCGGTCGCACGCCGACCACCGCTGTCGCCGCCAACGAGCGCGCGGTCGCTGGCGTCGGAACCGCCGTCAACGCAGGCCCGGGTACCGCCACCGACGCCGCTGCCACCGGCTCCGGCTCCACCGCCCTCGGCGCCAAGGAGGAATGACGATGCTGTCCGTATCCGGAGTGTCCAAGACGTTTTTCCCGGGCACCGCGAACGAGCGCAAGGCGCTACGCGATCTCACCCTCACCCTGGACGAGGGCGACTTCGTCACCGTGATCGGCTCCAACGGGGCTGGCAAGTCGACGCTGCTCAACGCGGTGTCGGGCAAGCTGCCGGTCGACAGCGGCGCCGTCGACATCGACGGCGTGCGCGTCAACCGGATGCCCGACTACAAGCGGGCTAAGTACATCGGTCGCGTCTTCCAGGACCCCCTCGCCGGGACCGCGCCCAATCTCACCATCGAGGAGAACCTGTCGTTGGCGCTGCTGCGCGGGCAGCGGCGCGGGCTGGGACCGGGGCTCAGCAAGAAGCGTCGCGGCCAGTTCGGCGAGCAGCTCGCCATGTTGGAGCTGGGTCTCGAGGACCGACTCACCGCCAAGGTCGGCTTGCTCTCCGGCGGTCAGCGCCAGGCGCTCTCGCTGCTCATGGCCGGCTTCACCCAACCGCGCATCATGCTGCTCGACGAGCACACCGCAGCTCTCGATCCCCAGCGTGCGGAGTTGGTCACCACGATCACCGAGCGCATCGTCCGCGAGGGCGGTCTGACCACCCTCATGGTCACGCACAACATGGAGCAGGCCATCCGCCTGGGCAACCGGCTCATCATGATGCACGAGGGCCGGATCGTCTACGAGGCCGACGCCGGGACCAAATCCACGCTCACGGTGCAGGACCTGCTGCGCGAGTTCACCAATATCAAGGGCGCGACCCTCTCGGATCAGGCCTTCCTCGGCTGACCGGGCTCCCGCCCGGCACTCGCGGGTCCCCGCTCCGCCGCCCCGCAGCTCGCCTGGAGTCACTCAGCGCAGCGTTTCCCCAGGACGCCAGCCCGTTGAACGTGACTGAGTGACTCCACGCGCGGCCGGCGGCTCAGCCCTCGGAAGACGGGGCGGCCACCCAGCCGTCGCCGCGTCGGCGAACCAGCCCCATCCGCTCGAACTCAGCGAACCACCCCGGCGCCGGCCACCGACCCCAGCGCTCGGCGTAGTGGGCGCCGTTGCGCAGCAGGTCATCCAGATGCTCGACCGGCGGATCGGACGCCGGATGCCAACGGTGGTACGCGTGGGCCCCCGCCACCAACACCACCGGTACGCGGCGATACAGCAGTCTGCGGCCGAAGTCGGTGTCCTCGGCGCCGTAGCCGGTGAAGTCCTCATCGAATCCGCCGAAATCCACGCGGATGCGCTTCCACAGCTCCGGTCGCAGGGCGAACGACAGCGACCAGAACATGCCGCACTCGTCCAGTTCCAGCTCGCTGGTCCCGTGTTCGGGGAACGGGCGGGCAGGGTGCGGGTCCGTCCACGACGGCAGCTCGGCGGGCTCGGGAACTCCGGCGGACTCGGGGAGGTAGGTGACCGGGCCCAGGCCGACGGCGCCGTGGGGTAGCTCGGAGTAGTACCACCCCAGATCGGGCCCCGGCATGCAGTCGACGTCGAGGAAGACAATCAACTGCACGTCGAGTTCGGCCGCTCGGTCGCCGCCGAGATTGCGGCTCCGGGCGACGGGGAGGGCGGGGCCAGCCGGCAACTCCACGATGATGACCCCGTCTGCGGCGAGTTCGGCGGCCAGCTCGGCGCTGCCGGGCCGCTCGGGCAACACCACGACGTGACGGGCGCCGGGCAGGTGCTGGGCCATCGCCCGCCGCTGCGAGCGGAGGTGCTCGGCGCGATCGGGTGTGCAGACTGTCACCACTGCGATCGACGCCGCGACATTCATCGGGCCACCGCCTCGAGCACCCCGGCCAGACGCGTCGCCGCGCCGTCGACCTCCCACGCCTGCCGTAGACCCGAACCGGTCCCCGCGCCGGAGCGGGAGCACTCCAGCGTGCGCCGAACCACCGCCACCAGCTGGTCCACGGAGTCCTGGCGGCTCACTACTTCAGCCAGACCCAGCCGGTCCAGGGTGACCGCGGTGGCGTCCTGCTCGTCGAAGGGGCGTTCCTCGGGCGCGACCACGATGTGTGCGTCGGCGGCGGCGAGGTCGGCTATCGAACTCTGCCCGGCGGCAGTGACCACCGCATCTGCGCGACATATCTCGTCCCACGGGTCGGCCACCCAGCGGCCGCCGGGTCCGCCGAGCGAGATCCACTCGACGTCGCCGAGCTGCTCGGGGACGGCGTCCCAGCGCGAGTCGTGGACCCCACCTCCGGAGCCCCGCAGGTGCAGAACTCGCGGCCGCATCCGTCCGCGATCTCGGGCACCCGGCTCGGGATGACGGCAGGCGAAGCGCGAGACCCCGCCGACGGGAACCAGCGGGCGGGCCGCGCCGGCGGGGACGGGGGCACCGGCCGCGCGTGGCCACCCTGCCACCAGGCTCGTACACACCCCGTGGGCGAGTACGTGGGGGGCATCGTCGCGACGGCCCGGCAGCACCATGGAGACCACTGGTGTCCCGGTCAGTCTCACCGCGAGGGTCACCTCGACGGAAATGTCACTCAAGACCACGTCCGGAGTGTGACTGTCGATCCACGCGGCGATCATCGCCATGCGCCTACGCAGCCCGGACTGCCGCAATGGTGCCCAGTGCAGTCGGCCGCCGGCGGTCGGATCAGCGTTCGGGGGGTCGGGCGCCGCAACGGGCTCACCGTAGTCCAGTGGCAGCGGCAGGATCCGGATCCGCCCGGGGTCGGGATTCGCCTCGTCGTGGATGCGCGCGGACGTGAGGATGGTGACCTCGTCGTCCAGGGCGGCGGCGACGGAGAGCGCTCGGTGCACGTGTCCACTGCCCTGATGGTGGGCGTACACGCCAATCACGAGGCGGCACCCACTAGCAGCCCGTGCAGCCGCGCCTCGAGGGAGTCGATGCGGGCGTCGTGGGAAAACGCGGCGGCTGCGGCCCGTGCGATCTCGACGCGGGGCAGGGTCAGCGCGGCGGGGATGCCGGCCGCGAGTGCGGACACCGGGTCGCGCCCCGAGTGCACCAGCACGACGCCGGGCTGACCGAACAGGACCTCCCGGATCCCGCCGCGTGCCAGGGCCACCACCGGGGTGCCACAGGCCAACGCCTCGACGGCGGTCAGCCCGAACGGCTCTTCCCAGCATGGGGTGACCAGCGCGACCGAGGCCGACGCGACCAGCGGCACCATCTCGTCCCGACGGAGCGGACCGTGGTACCGGACGGTGTCACCGGCGTCGCGCAACCGGGGCGCGAGCACACTTTCCATGTAGTGGTTATCGCCGATACGACCGGCGAGGTCGAGTCCGAGTCCGGCGCGGAGGGCGGCCTCGACCGCCAGATGCGGGCCCTTCTCGGGCACGATCCGGCCGGTCCACACGGCACGGTGCCGATCGTGGGGCCGGTCGTGGGGCCGGTCGTGGGGCAGGTCGTGGGGCCGGGCAGCGCGCCCGACGGCCGACCGGGCGGCCGTACCTGGGGCGGGCCGGACCGTCGTACCGGTGGTGGGCCGGACCGTCGTACCGGTGGTGGGCCGGATCGCCTTACCGGTAACGGTTCGGGCCGTCGCTCCAGCCCGGGGCCCCCATTCCTGCAGGTCCACACCGTTGGGCAGCACCTCCGCGCCGTGGGGCACCCGCCAGGACCCGAGCACGGAGTGACTCACCGCGAGCACCTCGCCGGTGGCCGCCCCCAAACGATCGAAGGCCTCCTGCATCTGCGTGATCTGCGGGCAGTGCAGGGTAGTGATCATCGGCGTGCCCATCTCGGCCGCGCGGACCAGGGGGACGTGCGACAGGCTGTGGTTGAGTACGACGTCGAAACCGGACACCGCCACGTGGTCCATGACCCGCTCGAATTCCGCGGCGTCGGCCTCGTACCCACCGGGCGGGTAGTAGCTGTCACCACGTCCGGTGGCGGCGGCCAGGGTGGTGAACTCGACACGGCGGTCGTGGCCGTCGCTCCCGGCGGCTGCGTACAACGTGACGCGGTGTCCGCGCTCGCGCAGGGCCCGCACCTCTTTGGCCACTACCACCTCGAGCCCACCGGCGTACGGCTCCCTGATCGGGAACCGCGACGGGCCGATCACTGCGATGTCGAGTCGCTGCTCGTCACGGTTGTCCACGGGCCCCCTCTCGTCGCGTCACCCCCGGTGGGTGCGGGAGGTGTCAGGACCTGATGGTGGCCCCCTGGGGGCCCCTCCGCCACCGATAGCTACCCCCGGGGCTCACCAACCACCGAGTACTTGCTCGAGCCGCACGCCTGCACCGTCGCCACCGGCACCGCGGACCCCGACGTCCGACGCCGGGATCGAAGCCTCCCCGGGTGGTTGCTCACCCCATTCCTGCTCCCGCGCCACCGCCC
The DNA here is from genome assembly GCF_008369165.1 of Dietzia sp. ANT_WB102. NCBI lineage: Bacteria > Bacillati > Actinomycetota > Actinomycetes > Mycobacteriales > Dietziaceae > Dietzia > Dietzia sp. ANT_WB102. The sequence goes on along the minus strand of NZ_VOBA01000001.1, from coordinate 852,651 downwards.
GCGCACTGCGGATTCGCGCGAGACCGCGGCCCTCGTCGTCGTTCAGGGTCACGCCTCCCACGGGGGGACACAGCGCGCGCAGGCGCCGCGGGTCGAGCGACCCGAGCGTGCAGGGACGCAGGACGTCGACGAGGACGGGGGGACGACGACGAGGACCCGCCCCCGGCGCCCTCTCCTGCCACGATGAACTTCGCCCTCCGAGGTTCACCCGGGGGTCGTCGGCGAAGAGCTCGGCGATCATCGCGGCGTCGGGTGTGGCGGGATCGACGGTCACGGATACGTCGCCCCAGTCCAGCAGGGAGAGGCAGGTCGCGGCGGTGGAGCCCGTTCCCGTGAAGGCGGGCCCGGCGGCGTGGACGTGGACCGCGATCGACGGCAGGGCGAAGATCCCGCTGGCCGGGCGGGTGAGGGGCGATGCGATGAGACCGGCCAGTCGCGCGGATTCGGCGTTCTTCCGGGCGAGTTCCGCGGCGAGGCGCGCCGTGGCCTCCGAGTGGTCTCCGCAGACCGCGCGGCCGGCCCAGTCCGGCCCGTCGTGCCAGGCCACCGCGTCGGGTACGTAGCGCAAGCGGCCGCCGGCCTGTTCGCAGCGCCACGCCAGTTCCCAGTCCTCACCGCCGTAGCCCACGACGTCCGGATCGAATCCGCCCGCCAGGTCGTAGAGGCGGCGGGATAGTCCGCACACCGCGGACAACACCCCGCGCCACAGATCCTCGCCGCGGGTGAGACCTGCGGTCTCGGCGTAGAAGGCCGCGGGCCAGGTCGGGTCGGGAAGAATCTCCTCCGGCTCGAGCGCGGGCTCGGCCCCGGGCGGGGTGTCGGCGAACCGGCCGTACCGGCGACGACCCACCACCAGCAGATCCGGGTTGCCCGCCAGTGCCGCGCACAGGGTAACGACGTAGCCGGGGGCGGGCACGGTGTCACCGTCGAGGAACAGCAGGAGGTCGCCGTCGCCGGCCTGCGCACCGAGGTGGCGGGCGGCGGAGGCACGAAAACCGCGGTCATCCTGGCGCACGACCGTCACCTCGGGCGGGACGACCGGCGGGGTCGGCGAGCCGTCGTCCGCGACGATCACCCGCAACGCCGGCGCGAAGCAGTCCGCCCCGGGCCCGACCCCAGCGAGCCCGACTCCGCCGGCGCCGAACCCATCTAGGCCGGTCTGGCGTCGCAGCGCCTCCAGGATGCGGTCGAGCATCTTCTGGTCCCGGTAGTACGGGATCACCACGTCCACACGGCCGTTCACGCGAGCCACCGCTCCCACGCCCGCCGGTACGCCCGGCCGAGCTCGGCCATTCCCGACGGTGCGGCCGGGCGCCGGGTGGGCGCTGGGTCGTCGAGGAGTCGCCGCAGGTCGCCCGCGAGATCGTCCCCGCCGGTCAGAAGCAGGGACCCGGGATTCCTGCGCTGCGTCTCGCGCGTGTAGTCCGCGTCGTAGACCAGGGGGCGACGCCCCGCAGCCGCCCAGGTATTGAGTGAGCCCGACGCCGACACGTTCCGGAACAGGGCAACGGGCACGGTTACCTCGCCGAGGACGCGCGCGAGGTCGTCGTCGTCGATCCGTCCCGTCAGCTCGGCCCCACCGCCGGCCGCCCGGACCGTTTCCAGCGCGGCGCGGACGTAGTCCTCGTGCCCCTCGGCGGGCTGACCCAACAGACGTAGTGACACCCGGTTGTCCCCCGCGGCGGCGAGAGCGGCCACCGCCTCGGCGACCACGTCGACAGCCTTGCCGGGATGCAGGAAACCGAACACGCCCACCGAGCGCGAGTCGGGGGCGAGGCTGGCGGGCGGCGCCAGGTCGGGCACCGGTAGGGGGATCACCGCATCGACGACGATGCTCGCATCCGCACACAGGCTTTGCTCATGCTCAGAACTCACCACCACCAGCCCAGCCACGCCTGCGATCCGCTGGTAGGCATGCGTCCGTCGCCGGCACCGCTCAAGCCCCTCGGCCGGCTGGGGCACATCGTGCAAGGTGACGGCGACAGCGCGGGCACCGGCCACATTCTCTATATGTGCAGCAGCGTCGTCTGGGGTCGCTCCGAACAGCGGATCGGTGACATGCAGGTGCACCGGCGCCCCGGGGTGTTCGGAGAGGGCAGCCGGCAGCGCGGAGACGTCGGTGACCTCGAGCAGTGTCGTCCCCGCAGCGCGAGCACAGTCCACGGCGAACCGCGTGACCCCGTGTTCGGGCGGCCCCAGCGCGATCGTCAGCGGCGCGCTCACCGCGCCGGCACGCGGGCCGGTCACCTCAGCCCCAACAGTTCGATGCGGGCGGAGTGCCGTCGCAGGCCCTCCTCGACCACGTCGGGCGTGGCCGCGTACCAGGCGAGGTGCGCCTCGACGATCTCGCGGCTGGGCACCGGGGCGCCGTCCACCAGCCACTCTCCGCCGCGCGCTCCGCCGGTGGCGTCGTCCGGGTCCGCCCCCCTGCCGATGAGGCCGAGCGCCCGTTCGACCGCGTGTTCCACCGGTGCGCGGGTGGCGCCGAGGGGTTCGCGGTCCCCGATACGGGGCGGATCGCTGAGGAGGCCGGCGGGCACACGCTCGACGATGCGGTCGAACACCGTGGCCAGCGTGCCCCGGTCGGGGTGATTGATGGTGTGCCAGCGCGGATAGCCCTCGAGCAGGTCGGAGGCGACCAGCGTGCCGTGGGCCTGCTCGCGCACGCGCAGCGCCTCGACGGATTCACGGGCCGCGGCCGTCGCCTGCTCGGGGGTCGGCGCAGAGTCGAGCACGCTGAGGTCGCCGGTCGCGGCAGCGACGAGTGTCCGCAGGTCGTGATACGGCGCGACCGGCGGGACCAGTGAGCGGTCGCGGGGTGGGCGGACCAGCACCTGGTAGGGGTGCAGGCCGGCGTAGCGGAGGACCGGGACCAGGATGATCGTGGCCGAGGCCCGCAGCCGCGCAGCGAACTGGCGGTGGCCGAGGGGCAGGTCGCGGTAGTCGTCGCGGACGGGTTGGACGATGAGCACATCGGTGCGGGCGAGGTCGGCGTGCAGGTCCGGGATGTCCTCGGCCGTCATCTCGTACACCGGCCGGACGTCCACCACACGGACCTCGTCCGAGGTACGCAGCAGGTCGCGGTAGACGTCCGCCTGGCAATTGCCGATCACCATGACGGTCGGCCGGTCGGGGATGCTCACTGCGCTGAGGCTAGGCAGCGGCTCAGGTGGCGGCAACCGGCAGACGTGGCACGGTGGCGGGGTGAACTCTGGCTCTCCCCCGATCCCGTGGCCACCCCGGGCGCCGCAGTCGTCGTCGCAGTGGGCGACGCAGTCGTCGGCGCATCAGGGGCTGCGGTCGACCCCGGCACCGCCTCCGCCGGTCCGGGTACGCTCCGTGCCGGCCGGGCATGACTACGTCCGGCACGCCATCTCGCCCGCAGCCGGCCTCACCGTCCTCGACGATCCCGTGCTGGACCCGGCCGAGCCCGCCCGCTGGTGGCCGCACCCGACCCTGGAAGCCGCCGAGCGGCCCGATGTTCTCGACGGCGCCGACCTCGTCCACGTGCACTTCGGCTACGAGCACCGCACCCCCGACCAGATCGCTGACTTCGTCGCGGCGCTCCGCTCACGGGCCATGCCGCTTGTTGTCACCGTGCACGACCTGACCAACCCCCACGAGCCCGATCCCGCCGCCCACCTCGAACGGACCGGCCACCTGGTGCGGGGCGCCGACGCGGTGATCACGCTGACCGAGGGCGCCGCCGCGGAGATCCGTGAACGCTGGGGCGTCGACGCACAGGTCATACCTCATCCCCGGCTCATGCCGACCGAGGTCACGGAACCATTGCGGCTCACCCGCCTCACCCGATCTACCCGCCGCATGGTGGGCCTGGCGCTGGGCTCGCTGCGGGCCGGCGTGGCCGTCGATGAGCTTGTCGCCCCGCTGGTCGCGGCGCTGCCGGACGACACGCGACTGACGGTGATGGTCCGCTCAGATGCGCTGTCCGCCGCGCGCGATCCCGAGCACCCCCGTCACGCCGCCGCGGTCGAACTCGACCGGCTGGACGCCCACCCTGACGTCGAGGTGCGGGCGCACGAGCACCTGACCGACGCCGAGCTGTGCGCAGTCCTGGCCGGGTTCGACGCGCTCGTGCTCCCGCACCGTCACGGGACGCATTCCGGCTGGTTGGAGCTGTGCCGCGACCTCGGTGTGCCGCCGGTCGTCCCGCGGATCGGGTATCTGGCCGAGCAGTGGGCCACCGGGGCTGCCCTTGGAAACTCCGCCGTTCACGCCCCGGCCCCGGCCCTCTACAACCCGGCTCTCTACAACCCCGCCCTCGACGACCCGGCCGCCATTGCGAAGGACCTGCGTCGCGCGCTGGTATCCGCCCTCGATGGCCCGCCCGTCACGCCGCGATCGCCTGAGGCTGAGGACGGCTCGGTCGCCGGCGCTCACCTCGAGCTCTACCGGCGAGCCGTCTCCGCTGCAGCGACGAGGTAGCCCCCGGCCTCGTGGAGTCACTCAGTCATCGGATCTTCGATCGGCTCCTGGGAGAACGCTGCACGCAGTGACTCCGCGCGGGCGGGTAGGCCATAACCTCGTCGATGGTCGGCGTCGTCGTCATGGCGGTCTCCTCGTTCGCTCCCTGCGGCAGCACCGTGCGCACCTATACTCGCCGGAATGCGCCTGTGGAGCATCGATCCGATCCTGCTCGACCGCGCGGCGCTGGTCGCCGGGTGGCGCGAGGGGCTCCTGGCCCAGAAAGTTCTCCGCGGGCTGACCACGGGCTATCGGAGCCATCCGCAGCTCGAGCGCTTCCGCACCCTGGTCGATCCGGTCGCGGGGGTCGCCACCTGGCTGCACGGGCTCGCCGACGCCGCCGACGCGCGCGGCTACCGATTCGACCGCGACCGCGTCGTCCTGCCTCCCGGCCCTGACCGGCTCCCGCTCACCGACGGGCAGCTCGCGTTGGAGTGGGCCCACCTGCGTGCGAAGGTGATCGAACGCGACCCGCCGTGGCTGGACCAGCTCGTCGCGCCGCATCCCCATCCGATGTTCGACCTGGTCCCGGGGCCGGTGGCCGCCTGGGAACGGGCATCCCTACCGGAGGCCTGAATCATGCCGAGACCGTCCGCCCGCGTGCCGCTGCCCGTGCTGATCGCGCCCGCCGCGGTATCCGCCGCCCTGGCCTTGCGGCCGATCCGTCGCCCGTTCGCCGCCGCCACCGCGGGCTGGGTGTGGAGCCTGCCCGCGCAGGAGCTTCCGCTCCACGTCGGCGCCGTGGTGGGAGCCGCGACCGCCCCCGTGCTGGCCCGGCGACGCCGCCGCGCCTCGGACCGCGTGGGTGTCGGGATGGCTGCGCTGACCTGGGCGGGGCTCGGCGTGGTGGTGGCACGTCACCTCGCTGCGCGGGCCGCCCTCGACCGCGCCCTGCGCGAGGGATTGAGCGACGGAGGCGCGGGCGGCGCGGGAGGGGTGACGACGAGAGCGACGACGACGAGCCCCTTACCCCTCCCCCGCACGCCCTGGCCGGTGGTGCTGCTCCGCCCGTGGCCGCTGCGCCCGCGAGAAGTGCGGGCCCGCCGGGGCATGATCTACGGGCCGGACCCGACGGCCAACCGATTCGATCTTTACACCGGTGCAGACGGCCTTGTCGAGGAGTACTCGAGCGGTGCCACAGGCCGCGCGGCCCGCGGCGTGCTCATCCACATCCACGGTGGACACTTCAGGGCCGGCGGGCCGAGCCGGGAGTCACGGGCCATGCTCTTCGACCACGCGCGGCGCGGGTGGGCGGCGATCAGCACCACCTACCACCTGTCCTCCACGCCGGAGTCGGGATTCCCGCAGCACCTGGTGGACATCAAGCGGCTCATCCACTGGGTCCGCACCGAGGGCCCGTCCCACGGGATCCCAGCGGGCGCGCCAATCGTGGTTGCGGGCAGCTCGGCCGGCGCACACATCGCGATGATGGCTGCCCTCACCGCGGGCGACGCACGCTTCCAACCCGGGTTCACCGGCGCCGACACCGCGATCGACGGCGCGGTCGGACTATACGGCTACTACGGCCGTCTAGGTCGCGAGTCCAAGGATATCTCCGACCCGGTACGGCACCCGGCCACCAGCGCGCCGCCGGTGGCGATCATTCACGGCACCCACGACACATACACGCCGGTCAAAGGCTCGAGGCGGTTGGTGCGGCATCTGCGCTCGGGGTCGCCGAACCCGGTGGTCTACGCCGAACTCCGCGGGGCCCAACACGGGTTCGACGCGGTACGGTCACCCCGGTATCTCGCGGTGGTCGAGGCGGTCGCACGCTTCACCGACCATCTCGCATGAACGTCCCCTCGGCCGCCCCCGCCCCAGCGTAGTGTCCCTACCAGCCGAAGGATGCCCACGACCGAGGAGTACACATGCCACTGAGCGGCGAGTACGAGCCCAGTCCCAGCGAGTGGGTGCGGATGCAGGTCGAGACCTACGAGAAGACCGACGGGGCCGAGGGTAGCGACCTCGCCGGTATCCCCGTGGTCATCGTGACCTCGGTCGGTCGCAAGTCCGGCAAGCTCCGCAAAACTCCTCTGATGCGCGTGGAGCACGAGGGATCGTACGCAGCGGTCGCCTCGCTGGGCGGGGCCCCCACCCACCCGGTCTGGTACTGGAACATCAAGGCCGACCCGCACGTGGAGGTCCGAGACAAGGATCGGGTCGGTGACTACACGGCCCGCGAACTCAGCGGCGCCGAGCGCGATCAGTGGTGGGATCGGGCGGTCGCGGTGTACCCGGACTACCGCGACTACCAGGAGAACACGGATCGGACGATTCCCGTGTTCGTACTGGAGCCCCGAGATTAACCGGGGGCAGAACGAGGAGGCCGCCGGATGAGCCGAACCGCCCTCATCCTCGGCTGCGGCGGCACGATCGGCGGCGCGTGGATGATCGCTGCCCTTCACGCCCTCACCGAACAGACAGGATTCGACCCCCGCGAGGCGGACGTCCTGCTGGGGACCTCGGCTGGGGCCGAGTTGGTGACCATGCTCGCCGGCGGCGTAGGGGTCGACGAGCTGGTGTGTATGCAGCGCTGGCAGGCGTGCGACCCGAGGCTCCGTGAACACATCGCCTCCGTCCCGCCTGGGCGACCGCCCCGGCCCCGGCTACCCCTGCTCAATCCCCGCCTGCTCCGCACGCATTCCGGGCTGGCCGCCTTCGCCGGTATCGCGCCCACCGGCCGCGGTGACGCCAGCTGGCTGCAGCGGCTGGCCGAGGGCTTCGAGGTCGGGGCCTGGCTCCCCCACCCGGCGGCCTGGATGGTCGCTTACGACGTGCGGGCCGGTGAACGGGTCCTGTTCGGCGCCCCAGGCTCACCGATCGCCACCGTCGGCGAGGCGTTGCGGGCCTCGTGGGCGACCCCGGGGTGGATGCCACCGGTCCCCGTCGGCGACAGGATCTTCGTCGACGGCGGCATGGGTTCGACCGCATCCGTCGACCTGATCACACCCGAGGACGCCGATCTCGTCTACGTGATCGCCCCGATGGCTTCGGCTCCCGGCGTCCGCATCCCCGGCGCCGGGGGCCGCATCGAATACCGGCTGATCCGCCGCCCGATGTCCACCGTCCTGCACGCCGAGATCGCCGCCGCCCGCGCGCGCGGGACCACCGTTGTCCCGATTCTGCCCACTCCCACCGACCTCGCCGGGTTGAGTGCCCATTTCATGAACGCCTCCCGCCGGGTGCCTGCGTTCGAGCACTCGATGAGGACCGCACCGGACACGGTCCGCACTGCCCTGGCCGCGAACGGGGCCGCCGTATGACCCCGCCCCCGAAACGAGCTCCGGCTACCGCGCCGCGCGCCTGGTGACCGGTCGAGTCCCGTCACCCAGGTCCGGCTGGGGCAGGCGTCTGCCCGGGTCCGCCAGCCCCACGACGTGACCGTCGACCGACAGTCGACGCATCGCTTCAAGCAGCATGCGGCGTGCGCTGGAGTTGACCGACGACACGCGACTGAAGTCCAGGGTCACCTCCCCTGGCCCCTCGGGGATCTCGGCGAGACGCCGCAGCACCTGCTCGGCACTGGCGAACGTCATGGGCCCCTGGAGCCGGAAGGTGCGCCGCCCGGAGACCTCGTCGAACCGCACCGAACGGACCGCCTCCACCTCCGTGACGGTGGTGTTCATCAGGTGCAACTCGAGGTCGCGGGACAGCCGCTCGAAGGTGCGCACGCCCTCGACACTGTGACCGTGCTCGTCGAGCCGCGGGGAGAACACACCGAGACCGACCTGCCCGGGCAGGGCACCGAGGATCCCCCCGGACACCCCGCTCTTCGCCGGGATCCCGACCGTGGACATCCAGTCGCCGGCGGCGTCGTACATCCCGCAGGTCGCCATCACGGCGAGCACCTGCCGGGCGACCCGCGCCGACACCACCCGCTCGTGCGTGACCGGATTGACGCCCCCCGTCGCCAGCGTCACCGCCATCACCGCCAGATCCCGCACAGTCACCCGATAGGCACACTGCCGCGTGTAACCGCGGACCGCCTCATCGGGGTCCACGTCGATGATCTCGCCGGCCCGCACCAGGTTGGCCATGGCCCGGTTACGGAAGGCCGTGCGCAACTCGGAGTCCAGCACGGCCGAATGCACTTCGAGTGGCCGCCCCGCGAACGCCGAGAGCCCCTCATACAGCGCCTGGTCGCGTTCCTCCCCGGTGGCATCCTCCGGCCCTACGAGCGTGTGTGTGGTGATGGCGCCGATGTTGATCATCGGATTGCGGGGCCGGCCCGTCTCGCGGTCCAGGGAGATCTGGTTGAACGCGTCGCCGGACGGCTCCACCTGGACCTTCTTCAGCACCGCCTCGATCCCGCGATCCCGCAGGGCCAGAGCGTAGGCGAACGGCTTGCTCATCGACTGGATGGTGAACTCCGCGTCGGCGTCGCCAGCGGTGTAGACGATGCCGTCCATCGTGCAGGCGGCCACCGCGAACCGGTCGGGGTCCACGGCCGCGAGTTCGGGGATGTAGTCGGCGAGCTGACCGTCATCGCCGACCGAGCAGGCATTACGGATTTCGAGCAGATAGTCAGGTACCGGCGTCTTCACGTCACCAGCGTGTCATGACCGATCGGACCGGCCGTCGACGGATGGCTGTCGGGCGACGGCCCGGGCGGTCACGACGGCGTGCGGCGCCCCCGGCATCGTCCGCTGACCGGTGATCCGGAATCCGGCCCTATCCAGCGCGGTGACCATGTCGTCCATCGGCCAGAGATACGCCGTCGCTGCCGGATGGGCGATCGGCGCGTAGTCGGAGCCGGAGAAGAACGATAGGAGCAGGTGCCCGTCCGCCTCGAGCACCCGGTGCAGAGTCGCGAGCGCCGCGGGAAGCTCCCGGTCATCCATGTGGATGAGCGAGTACCAGGCCAGGATTCCGGCCCACCGGTCGTCCGTCTCGTCCAGGTCGGAGACCTGTGCGTGCCGGAAGGTCACCGCGGGGAAGGACTCCCGGGCCATGTCGACGAACGGAGCGGCGGGCTCGAGTCCCTCGACTGCGTGCCCTCGTGCCGCGAGGTGCGCGGTCCATCGCCCCGTGCCCGAGCCGACGTCGAGGATCCGCCCGGGGACGCCACTCGCCCACGATTCGATGATCCCGCGGTCGGGGTCGTCGGGAGCCACCGTCCTGCCGAGCACGTGGGCCAGCGCATCCGCGCGCTCCCCGTAGGCCCGGGCGACGTCCTCGCTCGTCGCGCGTCCACGGGCCCTCGCCGCATCGCCATGCCGCTCATTGCGTGTCGGACTCATCAGATTCCCTGCCTTTCACCGGATGAGCCCGCCCCGCTGAGGGACCGGGCCCTTTCCCATTGTCGTCATGATTAGCAGAAAGACGAACCGGAATGGTGGAAAGTGGGGCGCCGGAAAACCGCATGCGGTTAATTGATCTGCGTCAGTGTCCGACTTTATGACACCCGATAACTTGAGAGTTGATCGGCGCAGAAGGCGCCGACCGCGACCGAGAAGAAAGGGAACGTCATGGCTGTCAAGAATGTCATCCACAGTGTCTTGCGTGCGGAGGGGTTCTCCTGCCCGTCCTGTGTATCCAAGATCGAGAAGCAGGTCGGGCGGCTCAAGGGGGTCGGGTCGGTGGAGGTGCACTTCGCCTCCTCACGGATCGAGGTCGATCACGACCCCGAGGTCTCCAGCGTCGAGGACATCGTGGCTGCCGTCGCCAAGGCCGGTTACAAGGCGCGTCCCAGCGCCTTCTGAGTCACCGCGCCTCTTGAGTCACCGCACCTTCTGAGTCACCACGCCCGCTCACTGCCCCACCGCCCCGCCGCCCTGAGGACTCCGGTCCCCGGGGCGGCGCAGTCGCGTCTCCACACATTCCGAACCGTGCGGACGCTCGCGACCCCGATTGCGATTAATTGATCACCGTCATGTTTGTTTTCCCGGTCCATTCGTATGGTGACGTCATCAGGTCCCGAAAAAAGGGGCGGGAATGCCGTCTCACACCGGTGGACCGGATTTGTTGAGGAGAGGGTTATGACTACTATTCGCGGATGGATTTACGGACGTTGGTTCGTCCCGATCCTGTCAGGTCTGCTCATCATCGGATCGTTCATCGCGTCCGGTGTCGCGGGCACGGATTTGCGCGGGCTGGCCGCCGACGGGGCGGTGCTGGGCGATGCGTTCATGCTCGCCGCCGCGGTCGTGGCTGGCGCGCCAATCGTCAAGAAGGCCGTCGACGCCCTACTCGTCCGCCACATCGGGATCGACCTGTTGGTCTCGGTCGCGGCGATCGGTGCGATCATCATCGGCAACTACTGGGAGGCGGCCGCCGTCACCTTCTTGTTCGCCATCGGCCACGCCCTGGAGTCGGCCACCCTCAACAAGACCCGCTCTGCCCTGGCTGAGCTCGTGGCCGTCGCACCTGACGTCGCGGTGGTCATGCGGGACGGCGACCAGGTGGAGGTCCCGGCCGGTCAAGTCCGGCAGGGCGAGATCGTGCTGGTCAAGAACGGCGCAAAGGTTCCTGTGGATGGTCAGGTCGTCGCCGGGTCGGGTGCACTCGACGAGGCCTCGATCACCGGCGAGTCGATCCCCGTGGAGAAGTCCAAGGGGGACCAGGTGTTCGCCGGCACAGTGTCCCGTGGGGGGTTCCTCCACGTGCTGGCGACCGGAATCGGCGCGGACACCACCCTGGCGCGGATCATCCACCGCGTCGAGGAAGCCCAGGACGCAAAGGCCCGAACCCAGAGCTTCATCGACCGCTTCTCCAAGTGGTACACCCCGGGCATCATGGTGCTCGCGCTGGTCGCGGGCCTGATCAGCGGTGACGTGGTGCTGGCACTGACCCTGCTGGTGATCGGCTGCCCGGGAGCACTGGTCATCTCGATCCCCGTCGCGATCGTCGCCGGCATCGGCCGGGCGGCCCGCAACGGCATCCTCATCAAGGGCGGCGAGTACCTGGAGACCTCGGCGAAGATCGACGTCGTCGCCGTCGATAAGACCGGCACCCTCACCGAGGGGCGCCCCGAGCTGACAGATGTCCTCGTCCTCGCCCCGGGCAGGAACCGCGCCGACGTCCTGGCGCTGGCCGCGGGCGGTGAAGCCGGCTCCGAACACCCGCTGGCTCGCCCGATCCTCGAGGCGGCCTCGGCGGAGGGGATCGCCTACGACACCCCAGAGTCTGTCCGGCCCGTCGCGGGTAAGGGACTGACAGCGCAGGTCGACGGGCATCGCGTCCTCATCGGCAACCAGGCACTCCTGGACGAGTTCGGGATCGCCGACGACGGCGGGGCGGCACGGGCGGCAGAGGATTTCGCCCGCGACGGCAAGACCCCGATGATCATCGCTGTCGACGACGAGGTGGCCGGTGTCATCGCGGTAGCGGACACCATCCGCGCCGATGCCGCCGACATGGTCGCGCAACTCCACGAATCCGGTGTCGAGAAAGTCATCATGCTCACCGGCGACGTCCCGCTGGTCGCGGAGGCGGTAGGCGCGGCGACCGGTGTGGACGAGATCCGGGCGGGCCTCCTGCCGGAGGACAAGCTGGATGCGGTCACTGAGCTGCAGCGGGCGGGCCACACCGTGGCCATGGTCGGCGACGGCGTCAATGACGCCCCAGCGCTGGCCACCGCGGACATCGGTGTCGCGATGGGCGCCGCCGGGTCGGCGGTAGCAGTGGAGACCGCGGACATCGCGCTCATGGGCGATGACCTGCTGAAGCTGCCGCACGCCATCGATCTAGCCAAGCGCACCGTGTCGGTGATGCGTCAGAACATCGCCATCGCGATGATCACCGTCGTCGTCTTGCTGGCCGGTGTCTTCGCCGGCGGAGTGACCATGTCGATCGGCATGCTCGTCCACGAGGCGTCTGTGCTGGTCGTGATCGTCAACGCGATGCGCTTGATGCGCAGGCGGGCCGGCGCGAACCGCGCCGTCGTCTCCAGGGTGAGCGGCGGGGACCACCGCGAGGTCGTCCCGGCATGATTTCGGCCTGAGATCGACGATGGCTTGACCTCGAACGACGCCTCGGGCCCGGTCCGGTGAGTCACCGAACCGGGCCCGAGGCGTCTCGTCAGGTCAGTGGGCGCCGTCCGCCTTGGTCGGGTGGACCGTGCCGTGCGCGTGCTCCGGCGGCGCGTACAGGGAGTACACCTTGAGGTCCTGGTCACCGGTGTTGGTGACGTTGTGCCAGCTCCCGGCGGGGACGAGGATGACCCAGTCGTCGGAGACCTCGCGGACGTAGTCGAGCTGGTCCTTCGCGGGCCCCATCTCGACGCGGCCTGTGCCTGCCTCGACGCGCAGGAACTGGTCGTGGTCCTCGTGGACCTCGAGTCCGATGTCATCCCCGGGTTTGATGCTCATGACGGTGAGCTGCATGTGCGATCCCGTCCACAGGGTGGTCCGGTAGTTGTCGTTGGCGAGCGTGGCGTCCTCGATGTCGACGACGAAAGGGTTCGGGCCGTGGTCTGTGGGGCTCATCAATATTCCTGTTCGATAGTCGGGTTCACGCGGCGGTCAGCGGCCAGCGTTCCCCACCGAGTGTCGGCCTTTCCCGGGGCACTTTCAAGGTAGGCGAGGCTGCCCGAAGAGCTGCGGGTGCTCGGCGTGGCCCGCGATCGCGGCCAACCGCTCCCGGTCGAGCACCGCGGTCCAGCGGCGACCGGAGTCGATGATCCCCTCCCGGCGAAGTCGGCTCATCACCCGCGACACCGACTCGGCTGTGGACCCCGTCATCCCAGCGAGGTCGGCGCGTGTCAGCGGTAACTCCAGCAGAGTCCCGGCCGAGCCTGAGTCGCCGAACCCGAGACGCGCCTCCCCGAACTTGTCGGCGATGCGCAACAGGGTTCCGGCCACCCGCTCGGTCACGGTGCGGGTGGCCTGATGCGTCACCGTGGTCCGGGCGTCGTCGAGCAGCCCGGTCAGGTAGTCGACCACCCGCAGGGCCACCTGCGGGTAGCGGATCAGGATCTCACGGAAGTCCTCCGCGCCGATCCTCAGCGCACACAGCGTGTCGATCGCCTCGACCGTCTCGCCGTACCGCGGCGTGCCGAGCGTGTCGACCCCACCGGCGAAGTCGCCGGGCGCGAGGAGGTCCACCACAATGGTCTTACCGTCCTCGGTGTCCCGATACGCCTTGGCCCGGCCGTGCGCCACGACGTAGAGATATCCGGCCCGCTCGCCCTCGCTGTACACCGCGTCGCCGGCCCCCCACGACAGTGAGATCGCCCGTCGGTTCACCTCGGCAATCCCGGCGGAGTCCAAGTCGGCGAAGAACGGGGTCCGTTGCAGAACCGCCAACCTCACCTCGATCGAGCACGCGTGGGGTTGGGAGCAGGTCGGTCGCAGCGGGGTCCGGCGGCGTTCGGGTATCGCGGTCATCTCCCTCACCACCTCCCTCACCACCTTGCCACTTCGCAGCCGGCCCGGCTTCGCTTCAGCGTGGCGATCGCGCCCCGCGAGCAGGCGCCCCCTCCCTCGAGGGACGGAGGCTCGGCCGTGGCCCGCGCACCACCGACTGCGCCGCACTGTAAGACCGTGCGGCGACCTCCGCATCCGCCTGCCGGCGGGGCTATTTGGCCGTGAACCCGGCGTCCACGGGCAGCGTGACGCCGGTGATGTGCCGGCCGGACTCCTCCACCAGATAGAGGACGGCGCGCGAGATGTCGATGGGCTCGAGCATCCCCACGGGCAGGGCGTTGCCCATGGTGTGGCCGTGGGGGTTGTTCGCGAACCAGCGCTGCATCTCCTCGTGGGCCACCATCGGGGTGACCACGCCGGCTGGGTGGATCGTGTTGATGCGGATACCGTGCGGCGCGAGCCAGATCATGAAGCTTCGCATGAGCCCCACCACCCCGTGCTTGCTCGCGGTGTACCCGGTGGCCGCTCCCGAGCCGTCGCCGCCCCGGCCGCTGAGCCCGTTGGTCGACGAGATGAGGACGATCGACCCGCCCTCTCCGCGCTCGATCATCAGCGGCGCGATCGCGTGGACCGTGTTCCACACCCCCACCAGGTTCACCATGATCGTGTCCACGAACGCCTGCTGTGGGTCCGGCTCCTCGCCTCGCTGGCAGTTGATCCCCGCATTGGCCACCACGATGTCCGGGACTCCGAAGCGCCCACGGCACGCGTCGACCGCTGCGGCGACATCCGCCGGTTCGCGCACGTCCCCCTTGACCGCGATGATCTCCCCACCAACCGCCTCGACCTCGGCGACCGTCTGCTGCAGGTCATCGGCGGTACCCAACCCGTACGGGACGGTCCCCATGTCCTCGCAGATGTCCAGCGCGAGGATCCGTGCACCTCGTCGTGCGAGTTCCACCGCGTGACTACGCCCCTGGCCCCTCGCCGCTCCGGTGATGAAGGCGACCTTGCCCGCGAGTGTCTGATCCTGACCCATATGTGTGCTGCTCCCCGTCTCGTGACCCGTGAGTTGACTGCTGTCAGGATTCAAGCACTGGCCGGGCACCGACGGACGGGAATTACCCGGATTCGAGCCGCTCCAGCACCCGTCGGAGCTCCGCCGCGAACTCCGCCGCATCGCGGGACGACAGCCGGGAATAGCTCAGCACCAGGCCGGACACCTCTGCCCGCGCCGACTGGCCGCTCAGCGACCGAGTCCGCCACCCGGCCCGCTCGAGCAGGCGCACCACCTCGTCGTCGTCGTATCCCGGGAGCACCACGCACAGGTGCAGGCCCGCCTCGACGCCCGTGACCTGCAGACCCGGGCACTCCCGTCCGAGCGCCGCCACCAGACGACCGCGGCGGTCGCTGTACACCCGCGCCGCCCGCGCCAGGTGTCGGTCCATGCCGCCGGAGCCGATAAACGCGGCCAGCGCGTCCGCCGGAAGCGACGACGGGCCCCGGCGGTGGACCACGAGCCAGCGCTCGACCTCCCGGCGGAGCTGCCCCGGCGGAAGACACCACGCCACGCGCAGGTCCGGGGCCACCGACTTGGACGACGTGCCCACGTAGGCGACGTGATCGGCCGCCGCAGGCAGGGTCGCCAGCGCCGGCAGGGGGGCGACTCCATAGCGGAACTCGCCGTCGTAGTCGTCCTCGATCACCAACGAGCCCGTCTGTCCCGCCCACTTCACCAGTTCCACCCGGCGGTCCACGCTCATGCGGTGCCCCAGCGGGAACTGGTGCGCGGGCGTGGTGAACACGATCGCCGGTTCCGAACCCAGGCGTGCGGCGTCGAGGCCCCCGGGCTCAGCGGGGTGAAACCGGACGTCCAGCCCCTGTTCGCGGGCCATGAGCACTGCGCCGCGGTACCCGGGGTCCTCCATGTGGAACGGAACCGAGCCGCCGCCGTGACGCCCGCGCTGCACGGTCACGAAGGCCGCGCAGAGGGCCGCGATCGCCGACCGCGAACTGTCGAACAGCACCGGGTCGCCTACGGCGATCCCGCGGTGCCGGCGCAAATGCTCCGCCAATGCGGCGCGCAACGACGGGCTCGGCTCCTCCCACGGGTTCACCCCGGCGAGACCCTCCGCGGCCGCGTGGCGCACCGCGGAGCGCCACGCCCGCTCGTCGACCAGCGCGACGTCCGGGATACCGGGACGCAGATCGCGCGGTGACCGGCCCCTCCGAGGCTCTGGGGCCGGCACGGACGGGGCGCCGGCCCGACCGTCCCGACCCGCCTCGCCGCGCTGTCCGTCCTGTGCACCCTGTCCGCGCGTCCGCGCTCCCGCCCGGGCCGCCAGTCCCGCCCCGGCGCACACCCGGGTACCCGACCCCTGCACGGACTCGACGAAGCCGGCAGCGGAGAGCTCGTCGAAGGCCCTGACGACGGTTCCCCGGGACAGCCCGGTCTGCTCGGCTAGCGCGCGCGTGGAGGGTAACCGGTCGCCGTCTGCCAGGGCCCCTTCCGCGATGCGGTCGATGATCGCGTCCGCCAACCCGACCGCGCCCGACACCACCCCCACCACGAGGGATCCGGGTCGTGCGGTGCGGGCCATGCAGCCAGGGTAGGCCCCCTGAGCCGAAAAGTGGTCCTCCGAAATGTCAACAAGTGGACCTTCACAGGGCGCCACTTAGCGGGTGGGATGGCCACCATGACGACCTACCGACAGTCCCGCCGACTCCGCGACGTCCGCTACGACGTCCGCGGCCCGATCCTCACCGAGGCGACGCGCCTCGAGGCCGAAGGGCACGAGATTCTGCGCCTCAACCTGGGCAATATGCACCCGTTCGGGCTGACCGCCCGGCCGGAGCTCGTGGACGCCGTGGCGCACGGGCTGGACGCGGGGCAGGCCTACTCGGACTCTCGCGGCATCCCCGTCGCCCGCGAGGCGGTAGCGGACTACTACCGGCGGTGCGGGATCGACGGGGTCTCGTCGGCGGGCGTGTTCCTGGGCAACGGCGTCAGTGAACTCATCACCCTGGTCCTGCAGTCCATGGTCGACCCCGGGGACGAGATCCTGGTCCCCGCGCCCGACTACCCCACCTGGACCGGCGCCGTGAACCTCACCGGGGGTGTGCCCGTCCACTACCTCGCCGACGAGGCACACGCCTGGACCCCGTCTCTTGAGGACATCGAATCCAGGATCACGCCGCGCACCACCGCGCTGGTCATGATCAACCCCAACAACCCGACAGGTGCGGTGTACAGCGAGGACACCGTCCGGGGGATGGCCGACATCGCCCGCCGCCACGGACTCATCCTGCTGTCCGACGAGATCTACGAAAAGGTGATTTTCGGCGACGCGCGCCACCACCACGCCGCGCGCGCGGCCGGGGACGACGTGCTGTGTCTGACCTTCGGC
Organism: Dietzia sp. ANT_WB102; assembly: GCF_008369165.1. NCBI lineage: Bacteria > Bacillati > Actinomycetota > Actinomycetes > Mycobacteriales > Dietziaceae > Dietzia > Dietzia sp. ANT_WB102. The sequence goes on along the minus strand of NZ_VOBA01000001.1, from coordinate 835,451 downwards.
GGACTCTCCAAGGCCTACCGGGTGTGCGGCTACCGCGCCGGATGGGTGGTGGCGACCGGCCCACTCGACCGGGCCGCTGACCTCCTCGAGGGTCTCACCCTGCTGTCCAACATGCGGGTCTGCCCCGGCGTCCCCGGCCAGCACGCGATCCCCGTCGCACTGGCCGAGGACTCACCGTGGAGCCACGACGTGGTGGACCCGGACGGCCGACTCGAGCGGCAACTGTCGCTGACCACGGCACGACTCAACGCCATACCCGGGGTGAGTTGTGTGCCGCCGCGGGGCGGGCTGTACTGCTTCCCCCGCCTGGATCGTGCGATGTTCGGCATCACCAGCGACGAGGAGTTCGCCCTGGACCTCCTGCGCACCGAGCACGTCCTGGTCACCCACGGCACCGGATTCAACTGGCCCGAGCCCGACCACTTCCGCATCGTCTGCCTGCCCGAGGCCCCGGTGCTCGACCGCGCACTCGACGCGATCGCCCGGCATCTCGACCGGCTGCGCGTGGCCGCAGCCTGACCAGCGGGGCAGGGACCACGCGCCGCCCTGACCAGCGAACAGCGGATATACCGGAGGCCCGGACCGACGGTTCGGTCCGGGCCTCCGAGGCGCGGGATCAGCCCTGGAGCGCCGGCTTGATGTAGTCCCAACCGGCGTCGAAGTTCTTCATGAAGTTGACCCAGTTGTGCAGTCCGGTCTCGGAGTAGTCGACCCGGTGGTCGATGCCACTGGACTTCAGTGCCTTCTCGAACGCCGTGGTCCCCTCGAACACACCCCGCTCGAGCACGAGCCCGGCCGCTACGCCCCCGAGGTCGCCACCGTACGCGGCGAGGTCGTCTTCCCCGACCACCCCGTTGCCCGCGGAGAAGTAGACCCGGGCGTCGGCGAGGTTGCCGACGTGCGAGATCGTGTCGTGTGCACGCCAGGCCTCACTGCCGTGCGGGCCCCACATGTTCTCGATCGCCCCTCCGCGGGTCTCCACGGTGAGCCGAATCGTTTGGTAGCCCAGCTGGTCCATCGTCGAGTAATAGCCGGAGAAAGACATGACCCCGTCATAAAGCTCCGGGTACGTGGCCGCCAGGTGCATGGCTGCCTGACCGCCCATCGAGATTCCGCCCACCGCCGCCTTATCAGTGACCTCAAGCTGCGAGGAGACGATCGCCGGGAGTTCTTCCGTGAGGAAGGTCTCCCACTTGTTGTGGCCGAGGACCGGGTCCACGTTCTCCCAGTCCGCGAAATATGACGCGTAGGCACCGGTGGGGGTCACCACGTGGACGTTCTCGCCAGCCATGCGGTCGGCGATCTTGCCCATGGAACTCCACCCGGACGGTTTCTCCGGCGAGTCAACGCCGTCGAGCATGTAGAGAGCCGGTGCCGTGGTTCCCACACGGGACGGAACTACCTCGACGAGGACCTGACGCTTCATCGCGGCAGACTCGACCAGCCAGTACTGGTACGCGCCCTCCGTCCGCTCGATCCGGACGAACTTCGACTCGGTGATGGTCTCGTCGACCGAGCGAGGTGTTCCGACGGGCGACAGCGAGCCGGCGCCGACGGCGAAGTCAGCGGACCCGACCGATCCCATGACGTCGGCGGTCGAACCGACGGGCACGGATCCGAGCGCGTCGATGGCGGAGCCGGCAGCCTGCTCCCCCACGCTGGAGGCATCGATGTTCTGGGCCAGTGCCGGGTTGGCCGACCCGATCGTCAGGGCAACAGCGAGCGCGCCTGCGGCGGAGGCCGCGAACCGACGAAGTGCGAGGGACATGAGGCTCCAAAAAGGGAATGAGAAGTGACTGAAAAACCTTAAACGGCGCTGAGGCTCGCGTGTTAACTAAGTGACACCGTCGTCACCCCCGCAATGCCGCGCTGACCGCCTCCCGCAGGTCCTCGGGCTTCCGGCTGGGCCCGAACCTGTCGATCACCTTCCCGTCGCGGCCCACGAGAAATTTCGTGAAGTTCCACTTGATCCGGCTGCCAAACACGCCGGACTTCTCGGACTTGAGCCAATCGTAGAGCGGATGTGCACCTGGACCATTGACCTCGATTTTGGAGAACAGCGGGAACTCCACACCGAAGTTGCGCTCGCAGAACGCGCCGATCTCCTCGTCAGTGCCCGGCTCCTGGTGCGCGAACTGGTCACTCGGAAAGCCCAGCACTATGAACCCCTGGTCCCGGAACTCCTCGTACAGTTTCTGCAGGCCCGCGTACTGCGGCGTGAACCCACACTTGCTCGCGGTGTTGACCACCAGGACGACCTGCCCGGCATAGTCGGACAAATCCTTCCCGCTCCCGTCGAGCAGGCTCGCTCGGAAATCCGCGAGGGTGGTCTGGTCGTCGGGCATGGAGACTCCTCGTCGTCGTACCGGCGCCGATCGGCCGGGGTACAGCATCATTGTCACCGTTTTCAGGCCGCGCGTGCGGGCGTACTCTGGCAGACCCGCGTGAGGAGACCGCCGTGAGTCAGCTGATCTACACCGCTTTCGTCTCGCTCGACGGCGTGGTCGAGGCCCCCGGCGGCGAGCCCGGATACCGCAATACCGGCTGGACGTTCGCGGTCGACTTCGACGAGGACGTCTACGGACTCAAGGCCCGCGAGCAGGACGAGGCCGGCGCGATGATGCTCGGCCGCGTCAGCTACCAGGCGTTCTCCGCCGTGTGGCCGCAGATGGATGATGAGTTCCCCCGCTACAACGCCATGCCCAAGTACGTGGTGTCCACGACGTTGGCCGAGGGTGACCTCGTCGAGGGATGGGGGACGACGACGATCCTGCGCAGCCTCGACGAGGTGGCCGCGGCGAAGGAGGCCGAACGTGCCCCGATCCTGGTGCACGGATCGGCGACGCTGGCCCGGAACCTCTCCGACGCCGGGCTCATCGACCGCTACCACCTGCTGGTGTTCCCGATCGTGCTCGGCGCCGGCAAGCGCATGTGGAGCGACACCGACAAACCCCGGCAGAAGCTGGAGTTGGTCGAGAGCGAGGCGTACCCCAACGGCGTGCAGAAGGTGATCTACGACGTCGGCGGATTCGACCCGGACGTGTGCGCCATCGGCCAGCTGGAGTTCCGACGTGTGCGCCACTGGCCAGGTGGAGTTCCGACGTGTGTGCCCGGAATGGACCAAACCAGCGGCGCGTCCCTTCGGGGGCCGGGCATTCAGCACGCACAAGACGAAGGGGGCGCGTAACCCGGAGTGGACTAGTGCGACGACGGGCCGCGCGGGTCAGTCGGCCGCGCCGCGGGAGACCTCGGGCATCGATACAGCCGACGCCGCTCCGATCACCCCGAGGACCGCGAGGAAGACCAGCGCCCAGGACACACCCACCACCGCGAGCGCGGAGCTGATCGCGCCGACCACCAGGAGGATGACCCCCATGGTCGTGTTGCCCACCGCCACGTATGCCGTCCGGGTGTCGCCCTCGGCCACGTCCACCACATAGGTTTTGCGGCCGACGCGCACGCCGGAGTGCAGGAGCGTGAGCAGGAAATAGGCACTGATGAAGACCGTCGCCCCAAGTGCTGACCCGCCGTCGAAGCCCGGGATCGCGACGATGATTACCAACGCGACCGCCACCACCGACGCCGCCGTGGCCGCCCCCGCCATGAGTAGTCGGCTGGACTTGTCCGCCAACCGCCCGAAGATGCGCCCCCCGATCAGTGACGCCACGCCCGAGGCGAGGATGAACCCGCCCAACCCGGCCAGGGCACCCGTGCCCGAGGCGACCGACATCGACACGATGAACGGCGGGCTCAACGAGGACACCAGCAGCAGGCCACGGACGGAGATGAACTTGCGGAACGTGGCGTCGTTCCGGAACAGGCGCACCATGTCCGCGAACCATGAGGGCGCCCCGCCGCCGGATGACGCGCTGCCGGATGACGCGTCGGAACCGTCGTCGGAGGAGTCGTCATGCCCCTCCCCAACCGGTTCGACCACGCGGGCGTACGTCGTTGCCGACAGCACCCACAGCACTGCACCTGCCGCCAGCAGCAGCGCCAACGCCGGGCTGCCGAGGTCCCCACCGCCCAGCAGCCGGATCGCCAGTCCGAGGGTGATCGCGACGAGCCCCGCCGCTGACGTGGCCAGTCCGATGATCTGACCGCGCTGCCCGGACGGGATGGTGCGGCCCTGCACGTCCTTTGACGCGATCGAGCACAGACACCGGCCCAGCGAGAACACCACGAGAGCGGCGAGGATCCCGACGCCCGCCGCCGTCCCGTGTCCGAACGCGGCGATCGCGGACATCACCGCGACCGAGGCCGCCTGCACCACGGCGCCTGCCACGAAGACCCACTTGCGGCGACGCACCCGCACGATCAGCGGGGTGAGGAACGCCTGCGGCAGCATCGAGCCGGATTCGCGGATCGGCACCAGCAGACCGACGAACGCGGCCGGCACGCCCAGCACCTGGAACAACCACGGCAGGACGGTGGACGCGTTGACCGTCTGATCGCCCGAGGACTGCAGCGTGTTGGCGGCGACCAACCGCAGCCCGTTACGCGGGAGTTCGCGTCGGACGGCATCGGGGAGGTCGCGTTCGGCGTCGTCGTCACGGGTGACGACTCGGGAGTAGAGGCGGTCGGCGGTGATCACCATTCCGGAGCGTAGCCGCCCCTCGGCTGCCACGCTCCGTGACCTCCCGGCGTGCCGGGCGCCGCGTCTCACTCCAACCAGGCGAGGACCGGCGCCGGAGGATCACCCCGGCGCCGGTCCTCGCTCCGAATACGGATTCGCTCGGATCAGGCGAGCGGTCCTCCGCAGTTCGGCCAGGCGCCTGCGCCCTGACCCGCGAGCACGCGCTCGCCGATGTCGATCTGCTGCTCGCGCGTGGCCTGATCGGCCGTCGCGGCGTATTCGCCGCCGCCGTAACCGCTCCACGTCTGGGCCGCGAACTGCAGCCCGCCGTAGTAACCGTTTCCGGTATTGATCTGCCAGTTGCCGCCGGACTCACACTGTGCCACCTGGTCCCAGGCGCTCTCCGGAGCCGCGTTCGCCGCCGGAGTGGCCAACGACGCACCTGCGACGGCGATCCCACCGGCCATCATCGCACCGGTCAGGGTTCGTACAAGCTTCTTCTGCATCCCTCGTGACCTCCTGAAGGTCTCGTGTCGTGCTTCGGTCTCATGTCGGGATTCGACTGTTCGTCCGACAGCGGCCGAGACTACGAGTCACCCTGAGGGGCCCCGCAAGGCCAACAGGTCGATCCGGCGACTCACGCGATGGGGTGCCGCTGCCGGCACTACGCCATCCAGCCTGGTCAGACGACATGTAGGCGCCCGGCTCCGGTGAGACTCGAGGCCGCTATGACATGCCCCACATCATCGGCGGAGAGGGTGGATACTGGGCGGCATGAGTGATTTCGCGGTAGGTGACCACGTCGAGTGGAATTCCGAGGCCGGGATCGTCAGCGGCACGATCCGTGCGGTCCACACCGAGGACGTGGAGTTCAAGGGGCGTATGCGGCGGTGCAGCGCCGAGGAACCGCAGTATGAGATCGCCAGCGACAAGACCGACCACATCGCAATGCACAAACCGGGCGCCCTGAAAAAGATTCGTTAGCGCTCACGCCCCCGCAGGTCGGGCCCGTCTGCCGGCCCCGACCCGCAGACCCGGTTAGCGCGCGACTAAATCGCGACGATGTGATCAGCCGGAGACAGCGGAGGCGAGGTTGCCCAGTGAGTCCTCGAGTTGCTTCTCCGACACGAGGGGGAACGACACCTTCTTGAGCAGGTCCTTGTCGGTGACCTTGGACCAGTCGTAGGTGTGGCGTACCAGCGTGGAGTCCGGGCCCTGCGGCTCGAGCTCCCAGACCCACTCCCAGCCGGGGGGCGTCGTGCCGGCGGGGGCGGTCTGCCAGGCGAGCAGCTTGTCCTTGGCGAAGCCGGTCACGTGGTTCTCGGTGCGGTACTCGCCGCCCATGTGCTCGCCCTCCATATCCATGGAGAACACGTCGCCGACCTGCCCAATACGGTCGGTCTTGTAGTCGCCCCTGATGAAGCCGGACCCGTCGAGGCGGGAATGGTTCTCCGGGTTGGACAGGAACTCGAAGATCTCGGCCGCCGAGTGGTCGATCACGCGCTCGACGGTGATGGCAGTTGAAGTACTCATGACACCACCGTGCACTCCGGGACGCCGGAGCGCATCCGGTCGGGGCCTCGCTCCGAATTCATCATGCGTTCATCCCCACGTCCCGAGTCCGTCTGACGAGGGTGCCAGGATGAGGTATCAGTTTCAGGTCCTAGATGGGGAGTGGTCGCTGTGTCGAGGTCTGTTGGTCGTCGGGCGGTTCTGGCCTCGGTCGCGGTGTTCGCGGCCGGTGCCCTCGGATTGGCGGGCTGCTCCGAGCCCGGCACCACTGGCTCGGGCGAGGCATCCGGTTCCACGGCCGCCTCCGGCGAGGTCATCCTGTACACCTCGGAGCCGCAGGCCAAGATCGACGAGATCATCTCCGCGTTCAACGAAGAGCAGCCTGACGTCGAGGTGAAGGTCTTCCGCGCGGGGACCGGCGACCTCAAGGCCCGCATCGAGGCGGAGCGCAGTACCGGCGCGGTGGCCGCCGACGTCCTGCTCGCCGCTGACGTGCCGACCTTCGAGGGATACAAGGACCAAGAGCTCTTCCAGAAGTTCGAGCCGAGCGAGGCCGACGCCATCGAGGACGTCGCCGTCGACCCCGACGGGTTCTACGTCGGCACCCGCATCATCCCCACCGTGATCGCCTACAACACCAGCGAGATCACCGACCCGCCGACGTCGTGGGCGGAGCTGGCCGACCCGGAGTACCGCGACCGGATCATCCTGCCCAACCCGGACGTCTCCGGCGCTGCCGCGTTCAATGCCGCCGCATGGAGCCTGCAGCCCGACCTGGGCAAGGAGTGGATCGACCGGCTCGGCGCCAACAATCCGCAGGTCGCCGAATCCAACGGCCCCGTTTCTCAGGCCGTCGCCGAGGGATCCAAGCCCGTCGGCATCGTGGTGGACTACCTCGTCCGTGACCTCGCCGGGCAGGGCTCGCCCATCGCCGTGAGCTACCCGACCGAGGGCGTCCCGTACATCACCCAGCCCGGCGCGATCTTCGCCGACGCCCCGAACCCCGAGGCCGCTACGCTCTTCCTCGACTTCCTCGTCTCCCAGAAGGGGCAGCAGATCGCGGTGGAGCAGAACTATCTTCCCGTCCGCGACGACGCCGGAACGCCCGCGGGTGCACCGTCGCTCGCGGACCTCACGCTCTTCGACCAGGACCTCGAGGCGATCGCCGCTTCCCGGGACCAGGCCGTGGCCGCCTTCAACGCCGCCGTCCGGTAGGTGACGCTCCCGCTCAGGCTCGCGCTGTGGGCGTCCCTCGCGAGCGTGATGGTGCTGCCCCTGGCCCTGGTCATCTCGCTGGGGCTGGGGGCCAACCATCTTCCCGAACTCATCGAGCAGGGGCTGCTCCGCGCGACCGCCAACAGCCTCGTCAGCTCCCTGCTCTCGGCGATCGGGGCCGTGATCATCGGCACGCTCATGGCGTTCCTGCTCGACCGCACCGACCTGCCCGGTCGCGGCGCACTCCGCCTGCTCCTGCTCACCCCGCTGTTCATCCCGCCGTTCATCGGCGCCATCGCGTGGAGCGGACTGCTCACCGACGGCGGCCTCGTGGACCGGGTGTTCGGCCTCTCACCGTGGAACTTCTACGGCGGACCCGGCGTGGTCTTCCTCCTCACCCTGCACGCCTACCCGATGGCCTACTTCGTGGTGGCCGCGGCGCTACGGAGGATCCCCGCCGAACTGGAGGAGGCGGCCCGACTCTCCGGCGCCACGCCATCGCGGACGCAGGTCGACATCACGCTCCCGCTGATCCGCCCGGCCATGGCGGCGGCGTTCACCCTGACCTTCGTCAGCGGGATCGGCGACTTCGGGATCCCCGTGATCGTGGGCCTGCCGGCCGGTTACGAGACGCTGTCCACGATGGTCTACCGGTTCCTCGAGTCCGGATCCGTGGCCTCGCCCCTGCAGACCGTCTCCCAGATCGGGGTGGTGCTTCTTCTGCTCGGCGTCCTCGGCACCCTGCTCGACCGGCAGGTCACCAAGGGTTCTGTCGAATTCGGGGGCACCGGCCGGCCCGCCGAGCCCCAGGCCCTCGGCCGGTCGCGCGTCCCGCTGGGGGTGCTCGCGTGGATCGTCAGCGTCGTGGTGACCCTCGCCCCACTCGTCGGGCTGACCGTCCGGGCGCTCCTGCCCGCCCCAGGCGTCCCACTCACTCTCAAGACCGCGACCCTGGCCAACTTCCGCCGCGCGCTCACGGCCTCGACCACGCTCGACGGCGTCACCAACTCCGTGTTCCTCGCGATCGCCGCGGCACTGGTGTGCGGCGTCCTGGGTCTGCTCGTCGCACTGTTCACGACGCGACTGGCCGGACGGGACCGGGAGCCCATGCTCCTGTCGGTGCTGCTGCCGCAGGCCGTCCCGGGCCTGGTGATCGCCACCGGGTGGCTCATCCTCGGCCGGTACACCGGACTGTTCAACACCCGCTGGGTCATCCTCGGGGCGTACGTCACGGCGTTCACCGCGATCGTCGTCCAGACCGTCCGCGGACCGCTCGCGGGGATCCACTCGTCGATGGAGGAAGCAGCGCGCATCGGCGGGGCCACCGCGCTGCGTTCCCGGCTGGACACCAGCGTGCGTCTGGCGTTGCCGTCCGTCGGGATCGGCATGATCATGGTCGCGGTGACCGCGGTCCGCGAGCTGACGCTCTCGGTGTTGCTCGTCGCGCCCGGTACACAGACCCTCGGCGTGGTGATCTTCCAGTACCAACGCGCGGGCGACTACAACGCCTCGTCCGCCCTGTCCGTTGTGCTCATGGCGGTGGGCCTGCTGGTTCTGGCCGCCTTCGGGGCCCGCTACAGCCGACCCGCCATCGGGTCCGAATCCGCAACCGGGAGTATCCGTGCCTAATCTCGTCGCCCACGGCGTCGGCGTCCGCTTCGGCGAGACCGTCGCCCTCGACAACCTCGACGTGCAGGTTCACTCCGGGCGGATCCTCGCGTTGGTGGGGCCGTCCGGTTCCGGCAAGTCCACCTTCCTGCGCGCGATCGCCGGCTTCGAGCGCCCCACGACGGGGACGATCCGGGTCGGGGACAGGACACTGGTCGCCGATGGGGTCCACCTCCCGCCCGAGCAGCGCGGACTCGGGATGGTCTTCCAGCATCACGCCGTGTGGCCGCACCTCAGCGTCGAGGACAACGTCGCGTATCCCCTGCGCCGCGCCAAGGTTCCGGCCGCTCGACGGCGGCAGCTGGTCGCGGACGCGCTCGAGACCGTCGAGCTGGGCGACTTCGCCCGCCGCCGCCCTGACACCCTGTCCGGTGGCCAGCGGCAGCGGGTCTCGCTGGCGCGGGCGATCGTCGCGCGACCAGGCGTCCTACTCCTCGACGAGGCCCTGTCCGCACTCGACGAACCACTTCGCGCGTCCCTGCGGCTGGTGCTGCGCCGACTGGCCGCCGAGCACGACCTCACGATGGTCCACGTGACCCACGACCGGGGAGAAGCACTCGCGATCGGCGACGAGGTCGCGGTCCTCCACCAAGGTCGACTGGTCCAGCGCGACGCGCCCGATCAGCTCGATGCTGCACCGAACAGCGCGTTCGTCGCAAGCTTCCTGCATGACGCCACGCTTGTCGAGGGGACCGTCTCCGGAGGCGAGTTCCGTTCCGCCGTCGGCGGGATCACGCTCGGCCCAGACGCGCTGACCGGGCCCGCCGGCCCCGTCACCGGCCCGGCGACACTCGCGCTCCTTCCGACCGGACTCGCCCTGTCCGACCCCGACCCCGGGGCCGGGGCCGGGACGGACAGGATCGGGGCGGAGTTCGTCACCTCGCTCTACGGTCGAAGCGGGAGGACCGTCATCTGTCGGCACGAGGACACAGAATTCCGGGTTCTCGCCCTGCCCGGGACCGCCGTGCCGACGCGGGTCGGAGAGGCGGTCGGGATCGACGTCCGTCGCGGATTCGTCTACCCGAGAGACTGAACCCGCGAGACTGAACTCGCCAGCCCTCCGCAGGCCGGGCTCCGCTCAGCGGCCTCGCACTGCGACTCAGCGGCCTCTCGCCACAACCCTGCCGATGAGGCGCGTGGAGCCGAGGAACGGCACCCGGGTGAAGCGCTTGGAGTACCAGAAGAACGTGGCCAGGGCGTCGGGGGTAATCACCAGGCGCCGGGCCTCGATGCCACGCACCGACCGTCGCGCGATGGTCTCCGACGTCAGTCGCGTCCGGGACAGGAGTGTGCGCGCCATCTCGTCCGCGCGCGCGTCCTCCCCGGACAGCGACTCCGCCAACCCGGACCGGAAGAACTGCGGGCAGATGACCGAGGTGGATACCCCGCGCGGCCTCAGTTCGGCGTCGAGAGTCTCCCCGAGAGCGACCACAGCGGCCTTGGTCGCGTTGTAGGCGCCCATCTGCGGGGCATGGACCAGCCCTGCGGCCGAGGCGGTAATGACCAGGCGGCCACCCCGGCCGAGCGTGGGGGCCAGCGCCCGGCAACCGCGCACCACGCCCAGCAGGTTGATGTCGACGATCCGCTGCCACGACTCCATCGACGTGGACTCGAGCGGGCCGCCGATCGCAATACCGGCATTGTTGACGAGGATGTCCAGCGAGTCGATCTCCTCAGCGGCCGACCGCCAGTCCTCGTCGGAGGTCACATCGAGTCGGCGGTAGGTCCACCGCCCCTGCAACCCCTGCACCGCGGGCGGGGGATCGGCGTGCACGTCGGTGAGGATCACCTCGTCACCGAGCGTCAGGTACTCCGTGGCCAGCGCCAGCCCCAGCCCCGACGCGGCGCCGGTGATGAACACTCGCCGGGCACCGCCCGCGGCGGCTGCCCGCCCGGACCGATCGGCGCTCTTCCGTGGGAGAAATCGGCTCATGCTCGGGCCACCTCGTCGTCGTAGTCACGGTCGTCGTCATGGTCGTCGTCGCGGGCCCGGCGTGCCCCGGTGAGCTGCACGCGGTCCCCGAACGCCATCTCGCGGCGCTGGTCGCCGAAGGCCAACTCGGGGATCTCCACCAGGAAGTTCTGGACGTAGCGCCACGGCCGGGCGGTGCCCTGCTTGGGGAACTTGTGGCCGTCACGCTGGATGTAGCCGGCGTCGAAGTCCAGCAGCAGCTGGTCGGCGGGCTCGCCTGGCAGCCGTGGCGCGTACACCGACTCGCCCGTCTTCCACAATTTGACCATGTACTGCGAGACCAGGTCGGCCCGCAGAGTCCAGGACGAGTTGATGTAGCCGACCGTGAAGCTGAAGTTGGGCACTCCCGCCAACATCATGCCGCGATAGGTCGCCAGCGACGGGACGTCGAGAGCCTCGCCGTCGATGCTCAGGGTGCCGCCACCGAACGCCTCGAGCTTGAGTCCGGTGGCGGTGATGATGACGTCGGCCTCGATCTCCTCCCCCGAGCGCAGACGGATGCCAGTGTCGGTGAACCGGTCGATGTATCCGGTCACCACTCGGGCGGCCCCACGTCGGATGGCCTGGAAGATGTCCCCGTCGGGAGCCTTGCAGACGCGCTGGTCCCACGGCCGGTACGGAGGTGTGAAGTGCTCGTCGATCTGCTCGGGGGAGATGTAGCGCCGTTGCATGAGCCGCAGGCCCGCCTTGAACAGCCAGGGCAGCCGCTGGGCGATGACGAATTGGGCCGTGTCCCGCGCGCCGTGGTTGAGCCGCGCCGCCCGGTAGCTCCACGGCGCGGGGAGCAGGCGCCGCCACACCGCGCTGATGAGGTCCTTCTCCGGCAGCGGGCCGATGTAGCTGGGGGTGCGCTGGAGCATCGTCACGTCCGCGCCCCGCTCGGCGAGCGCCGGGACCAACGTCACGGCCGTCGCGCCGGACCCGATCACCACGAACTTCCGGCCGGCGTAGTCGAGGTCGTCGGGCCACTGCTGCGGGTGGATGATCACGCCGCGGAAGTCCGCCTCCCCGGGGAACTCGGGACGGAACCCCTCGGTGTGCGAGTAGTAACCGGAGCCGAAGTGGACGCGCCGCGCCCACACGATGCGCGCGCCGGTATCGGTGACGCAGGTGACCCGGTACAGCTGGTGATCGCTGCGCCAGTCCGCGTCGGCCACCCAGGAGCGCAGGTGTAGGCGGTCGAGCGCGCCGGCCTCGCGGGCGGTGTCGCGGAGGTATTCCTTGATCTCCGCGCCGCTGCCGAGGGTCGATCCGTGCGGCCAGGGCCGGAACGGGAACCCGAAGGTCGCCATGTCCGAGTCTGAGCGGATGCCGGGGTAGCGGAAGGTGTGCCAGGTGCCACCCAGGTCGTCGTGGGCGTCGTGGATCTCCCACCGCCAGTCGGGGAACGCGCGATGGACGTGGTGGGCCAGGTCGATGCCGGACAACCCCGCGCCGACGATCAGCAGGTCCAGCGGGTCTCCGGGTGCTGCACCCGGGCCCTCCGGACGATTCGTAAAACTGGTCATGACCGGTACGGTATCCGCCCACGGCGACCTGGTCTTGCTCGAATGCGCCAACAAGTTGCTCTATCGCGCCAAGTGTCGCAGGGTGGCTCCATGGCGTTCATCCGATCGGCCGGCCTGCGCGGGGTCCGGCAGGTGGTCACGGAACTCGGCGGTGACCCCGACGACCTGGCCCGCAGGTCCGGGCTGCCGGGCGGCGCCCTCGACAGCGACGAGATCCTGGTGGAGGACCTGTCGATTGCCCTCCTGCTGGAGACCGCTGCCGCGGAACTCGGGTGCCCGGACCTGGGACTGCGCGTGGCCGGGCACCAGGATCTCGACATGCTGGGCCCGGTCGCCGTGGCCGTGAAGAACGCGCGGACCACCACCCAGGCGCTGGAGATGACCTCAAAGTACCTGTTCTTCCACTCCCGCTCGATCGAGATCACCGTGGTGCCCGATCCGCGCAACGAGGCCGACGTACTCGGGGTGCGGTTCGGCTACCGGGAACCCGGGCAGCTCATCCCGCCGCAGACGGTGGATCTCGTCCTGCTCTTCCTCCACCGCGCCATGCTCAGCGTGCTCGGCGGCGACTACGGCCTGCTGGCCGTCGAGTTGCCCAATCCGCTCAACACCGACGCCGCGCGGTACGAATCGCTCTTCGGCGCCCCGATCACGCCGTCAGCCCCCGCCGCGGTGCTGCGCGTGCCCTCCTCGCTGCTGGGCCGCCCCATCTCGGGCGGCGACGACGCGGTCCACCAGCTCGCACTGCGGTATCTGGACCAGCACCTGCCCGAGGACCGACGGACCATCACCGAGCGGACCCGCACGGTGTTGCACCAGTCCCTCGATACCGGCACCTCGTCTCTCCCGCAGGCCGCCAGGCTGCTCTCCGTCTCCCCGCGGACGCTGCAGCGCGGGCTGGCCGGTGAGGGCACGAGCTTCGCGGCCCTGCGGGACGAGGCCCGCCGCGGCATCGCCGCGCGACTGCTCACCACCACCGAGATCCCGCTCTCCCAGATCGCCTCGGCCCTGGCGCTCGGGGACGCCACGACGTTCAGTCAGTACGCCCGACGGTGGTGGGGGATGACGGCGCGCGAGTTCAGGCACGGACGCACTACCCCACCAGGGGTGGGACAATCACGCACATGAGCGACACCTCCGCGTCCGATCCGCTGGCGATGCTGCGTTCCGGGCGCGGACTCCCGGACGACACGTCGATCGACGACCCGATCCGCGAGCAACTCCTCGACGCGGCGGCGGCCCAGTTCGAGAGCGTCGGTATCGCACGGTCCACGATGAACGACATCACGCGACGGGCGGGCCTGGCACGGATGACGCTGTACCGGCGGTTCGCGAACAAGCAGGAACTGGTCGAGGCGACCCTGCTCAGGGAGGCCGCCTGGTTCCTCGCCGCCCTGCAGCGCGAGATCGACGCCCACGAGACCATCGAGGACAAACTCACCGAGGGCTTCGCCTTCACCGTCGAGGCGCTCCGCGACCACGACCTGCTCAACCGCCTTCTGGAGACCGAGCCCGAGGCGACCGTCCCGCACTTCACCGTCCAGGGCGGGCCCCTCATCACCGCGGCGGCGCACTTTCTCGCCGCGGAGATCTCCCGGGCCGCCCCTGACGAGCGGAGCGACCAGGAGGTGTTGGTGGTCGCAGAGTTGACGGCCCGGCTGGTCGTGTCCTTCGTGCTCACGCCGTCGACGACCATCGATCTGGACGACCCGGAGGTCTCCCGAGCCTTCGCGCGGAACCACCTCGGACCGCTGCTCGGCGGATCGGCCAACCTGGCGGGCCAGGAGTCGGGCCCCGCGCCGACGGTGACTTGATCGATCCCGGATCTGACTGATCCCTCATTATTGCTTGACGAAGCGCGCCCCCGTGTCTAGCGTCAGAGACAGATAGATCGCGGATGTCTCTCTGTCTCATTCGCATCCGAGGATCCACGCTCACGGCCCCAGGGGCCGGTGACCGGAAGGATGATCATGTCCGCTGCAGCCCCCGCACCCGCCCCGTCCGCGAGTCGCGAACAGTACGAGGACACGCTCCGTCGGCTGTCCCACGCTTCGGTTCACCGCAGCTTCGACCCCTTCAAGGACATCCCCTGGGACCACCCCGACTTCGAGGTGGACCCCACCGACGAGCGGTGGGTCCTGCCCGCCGGCATCGATCCCCTGGGCGGTCATCCCTGGTACAAGAGCCTGCCGCTCGAGAAGCAGATCGCGATCGGCCTGTGGCGTCAGGCCAACGTCATGAAGGTCGGCCTGCAGTTCGAGAACATCCTCATCCGCGGGATCATGCAGTACGTCTTCAAGGCGGACAACGGTTCGGAGGAGTTCCGGTACCTCACCCACGAGGCCACCGAGGAGTGCCACCACACTCAGATGTTCCAGCAGGGCGTCAACCGGATCGGCGCGGACGTCCCGGGAATGCCCGGGTGGATGCGCCGTCTCTCGCCGGTGCTCCCGCTGGCTGCCGGCCGCTTTCCCGTCGCGTTCTTCATCGGCGTCCTCGCCGGCGAGGAGCCCATCGACCACACGCAGAAGCAGGTCTTGCGGAACTCGGACTCCCTCCCGCCGGTGCTCTCGCGGATCATGGAGATCCACGTGGCGGAAGAGGCCCGGCACATCTCGTTCGCGCACACCTACGTCGCACGCAACGCCCCTCGGCTCTCCCGGGGCGACAAGTACGTGGTCTCGCTGCTCTTTCCCGTGATCATGCGCGTGCTGTGCGACGCGATCCTCAAGCCCACCAAGGAGTTCCGCGAGGCGTTCGACATCCCGGACGAGGTGGTCCGCGAGCTCTACTGGGACAGCCCCGAGTCGCAACGGTTCCTGTCCGACCTGTTCGGTGACGTCCGCATGCTCGCTGAGGACTCGGGCTTGATGAACCCGGCCGCGCGTCGGGTGTGGAAGGCGCTGAAGATCGACGGTCGCCCGTCCCGGTACCGCGGCGAGCCGCCCGTGGCGTTCCGCGACTAGGCCCGCCCGCCATGCCCCACGTCATCACGCAGGCCTGCTGCGCCGACGCCTCGTGCGTCCACGCCTGCCCGGTCAACTGCATCCACCCGACACCCGACGAGCCCGATTTCGCCACGGCCGAGATGCTGTACATCGACCCAGTGTCCTGCGTGGACTGCGGCGCCTGCGTGGGGGCGTGCCCGGTCGGCGCGATCATGCCGCATACCGCGTTGGCCCCCGAACAGCAGGACTTCCTCGGCATCAACGAGGCCCTGACCGGGACCGGCCGCCCGGCCAGGCCCCAGGCGCGGGTCCCCACGCTCGTGCGCCTGGGCCCCACGCGGACGACGCTCAGGGTGGCCGTGGTGGGCGCCGGCCCGGCCGCGCTGTACGCGGCCGACGAACTGCTCCGTCAGCCCGGGGTGGAGGTGACGGTGTTCGACCGTCTGCCCGTGCCCCACGGGCTCGCCCGGTACGGCGTGGCCCCCGACCACACCAGCACCCGCGCCGTCGCGGACCTGTTCACCGCGATCGAGGACCAGCCCGGCTTCACCTACCGGCTCGGGGTGCACGTCGGCGAGGACGTCACCGCCGAGGAGTTGGCGGCCCACCACCACGCGGTCGTGTACGCGACCGGCGCGGGCACGGACCGACCCCTGGACATCCCGGGGGCGGACCTGCCCGGGAGCACGTCGGCGACGCAGGTCGTGGGGTGGTACAACGATCACCCCGACCATGCCGACGCCCACGTCCCGTTGGATCACGAGCGGGCGGTGATCGTCGGCAACGGCAACGTGGCGCTGGATGTGGCCCGGATCCTGGCCACCGACCCGGAGCGGCTCGCCGACACCTCCATCGCACGCCACGCGCTCGAGGCGCTACGCGGCAGCCGGGTCCGCGAGGTCGTTGTGCTCGGCCGCCGCGGACCCGAGCACGCGGCGTTCACCCTGCCCGAGCTGGTCGGACTGGCCGCCCGTGACGACATCGAGCTACTCATTGACGCCCCCGGCGGCATCGACCCCGCCGCCGCGACCACCCGCCAGGGACGCCTCACAATGGAACACCTGGTCCGGATCGCGGACCGGCCACCCCACGACGCACCGGAGGACGCCCCGCGCCGCCGGATCATCCTCCGGTTCCGGACCGCACCCCTGGAGGTCACGGGCTCCTCGCGTGCCGAGGGCCTGCGGGTGGCGCGGACGGAACTCGCCACGGGCGCCGACGGCCGGGTCCACGCCGTGCCCTGTCCGGACTCCGCGGAGACCATCGCGGCGGGGCTGGTGCTGGGTTCGGTGGGGTACCGGGGCGTGGAGGTGCCCGGGGTGCCGTTCGACCCGGAGACCTCGACCATCCCGCACCGCGGTGGCCGCGTACTGGACGGCGGCGGTGGGAGCGAGCTGCCCGGGCTGTACGTGGTGGGCTGGATCAAGCGGGGCCCGCGCGGGTTCATCGGCTCCAACAAGACGTGCGCGCGCGAGACGGTTAACGCCCTGCTCGCCGATGCGAACGAGGGTCGTCTGCCCACTCCGGGCCCGGCGGCGCGTTTCGAGGAGTTGCTCCGGAGCCGCCGCCCGGCCCCGGCGACTGTCTAGGCTGCCTGCTCCAGCGTGACCTGGTCCGCGATGACCCGCGCGAGCCGACCCAGCGGGGAGGCGCCGTCGCCGTCGGCCTCGTACCGCGCCGCGTACCCAGCGTCGCGATAGGTCATCAGGGTGTCGGTGGCGTCGTCGAGCTGACGGAGCAGATGCGGTGACCACAGCGCCGGGTTGTTCATGACGTGCAGCCTCAGAGCGAACCTGGTCCGGGTGTCGGGGAGGTTCTCGAGCAGGTCGTCGTACACCTGAACGGGAGTCAGGGTCGAGTCTCTCACCGCGCCGCGCAGCAGATTCGTCGGTTGCACCCCGCTCAGCGGGTCCCCCGGCACGGACAGCCAGTGCGTGCGTTCGGGGATCGGGCCGCGTCGCAGTCCCGCCACGCCCTGCCCTTCCGGGTCCGGCGTTCCGGCGAGCCAGCGGTCGCGCGGTCGGAACGGGTCCGCGACCAGTCCCACCGCCACGACCCGGTCCAGATCCTCGGGGTGCGCGTCCATCCAGTCGTGGATCACGCGGGTACCGCAGCAGGCGCCGATGAGTACGAGGTCGTCGGACGGATGGAGCCTCACGAGTCGGTTGAGGTCAGCCACCCCCGCCGCGGCCGAGGACTCCCAGGTGTGTGACCGACGGCGCCCGACCGCGCCCGGAGCTGGCCACTGCACACGCACGGCCTCCCGGGCACCGGTCAACCCGAGCAGATCCTCGACGAATCTGCCGAGGATCGCCGAGGTCTGGCGATATCCGCCGTCGCTGTCCGCGATGAGTATCCGCACGTGTGACCCCCCAGACGCCTTGCGTTGGAGCCGCAAGATTGATGTGACAACTTCAGTGTCGTTTGAACGGCTGACAAAAGGGGGATATGAAAGATAAATGTTTCGTATCAATACGCTAGTACTGCTAGAGGAGTCGTCTCAGGTTCCGCAGAAGGTGACGTGCGGCGCAGACTCGGGCGGGGCAGGGCGTGTATAACGCTCGTAATCGGGAAGCTCGGTGTAGGGGTCTGTGACGACGACGAGGAGTTCGGTGAACGGACCCATGTCCCCTGCCGTGGCCGCGTCCAGGGCCTCCTCGACGAGGTGGTTTCGCGGAATGTAGATCGGATTGACCCGCGCCATCGATTCCCGGTCGGGCTCGAGTGCACGCCATCGCACCAGCCAGCCCTCCGCGAGCGCTCCGACCAGGTCGCGTACCGGCTGGTCATCCCCGTCCGCAGCGGCGACGAGCGCCCGGAAGAAGCCCGTGTAGTCGGCCCCCGTCGCACTGAGCAGACGCGACAGCTCGTCGATGAGGTCGGTCGCCTCGGCGGCCGGCACATCGTCCGGCAGCCCGATCTTCGCGCGCATCCCCGCCGTCCACGCCTGCTGGTACCGCTCGGGGAACGTGCCCAGCTCTTCCGTGAGCAGTCGCACCGCCTCATCCTGGTCTGGGTCGACGAGCGGGACGAGGGTCTCGGCGAACCGGGCGAGATTCCACTGCAGCACGGGCGGCTGGTTGGCGTAGGCGTAGCGACCGCCCGTGTCGATGGAGCTGAAGACGGTGGCCGGGTCGAAGGCGTCCATGAAGGCGCACGGTCCGTAGTCGATGGTCTCGCCCGAGATGGTGGTGTTGTCCGTGTTCATGACGCCATGGATGAACCCGATCAGCATCCAGCTCGCGACGAGCTCCGCCTGGTCGCGGAGCACGGATGCGAACAACTCCAGGTACGGCCGTGCCGCGTGGGTGGCGTGCGGGTGGTGCCGGGCGATGGCGTGGTCGGCCAGTCGGCGCAATAGGTCGTCGTCGTCGACCGATCGCGCGAACTGGAACGTCCCCACCCTCAGGTGGCTCGCGGCGACCCGGGCCAGGACGGCGCCCGGCAGGGGCTGCTCGCGGTACACGGTGTTCCCTGTCGCCACCACGGCGAGCGAGCGGGTGGTCGGCACGCCGAGGGCGTGCATCGCCTCGCTGATGACGTACTCGCGCAGCATCGGCCCGACCGCGGCCAGTCCGTCACCTCCGCGGGCGAACGGGGTGCGGCCCGAGCCCTTGAGGTGCAGGTCGCGGCCGTCGGGCAGTTCCCCCATCAACAGTGCGCGGCCGTCGCCCAGGCGGGGCGAGTACCCGCCGAACTGGTGACCTGCGTAGGCCTGGGCGAACGGGGTCGCGCCCGCCGGCACATGAGTGCCGGTGAGTAGCCGCACTCCCTCCTCACCGCGCAGGTAGTCGGCGTCCAGGGCCAGCTCGTCGGCCAGCGCCTCGTTGAGCACGAGCAGCCGCGGCTCTGCCGCCTCTGCTGCCGTCCACGGCACGCCGAGTTCCGGGAACTCGCTCGCGTACCGGGATCCGAGCGTGAGGGGCCGCGCCGTGTCCGTCGTCATGCCCTCGACGATACGGACGAGCGATAAGGCAGGTTCCCGACCGGGCGAGCTTCTAGAGTCAGGACACATCGAACCGGAGGAACGCCATGGCAAAGAAGAAGACCTGGAACGACTTGACGACCGCGCAGCGGGCAGGCCTGCTGGCACTGATCTCTCTGCAGGCTTCGCTCGCCGCGTCCGCGTGGGCGGATCTCGCCGCCCAACCGGCGTCGAAGGTGCAGGGCTCCAAGGGCAAGTGGGCCGCGATCATCGCGATTAACTTCATCGGGCCGATTCTCTACTTCACCCGCGGGCGGCGGCCGTGATCACCCGGTCGAGAGCCGGAACGGCCGCCGGGGTCCTCCTCGTCGTCGTCCTCGCGCTGGGCGCGTGCGCGGCCGGTCCGAACGTCGACGTCACCCCGACCGGCGCCGGGTTCTGGCTCGGCCTGTGGCACGGGATCATCCTTCCCGTCACGTTTGTCATCTCCCTGTTCGTCGACACCGTGACGATCTACGAGGTGACCAACAACGGAAACTGGTACAACTTCGGTTTCGTCGCGGGCCTGGCCCTGTTCTCCGGCCCGGCCCTCGCCGGCCGACGAGCACGGCGACGCTGATGCGTGTCCTGGTGACCGGCGGCGCCAGGTCCGGGAAGTCCCGGCACGCGGTGCGGCTGCTCGACGGCGCGGACGAGGTGACATTCGTCGCGCCGGGCCGACCTGCCGACGAACTCGAGGATCCCGACTGGGCCAAGCGCGTCGATCACCACCGCGCCCACCGGCCGGCGGAATGGTGGACCGTCGAATCGTCTGACGTCGCCTCCGCGCTGCGCCGCGCACCGGGCCCAGTCCTCGTGGACTGCCTCGGCACCTGGCTCACCGCCACCGTCGACGACCTCGGACTGTGGGACGCCCCCGCCGACCAGGCGCGTGCCGCTGTGGACGAAAGCACCGATGCCCTCTGCGCTGCACTGTCCTCCCGCGACGACGTCGTGCTGGTGACCAACGAGGTCGGCTCCGGGGTCGTTCCCCCGTACCGCTCGGGTGGAGTGTTCCGAGACCTGCTGGGCGCGCTCAACCAGACGGTCGCCGACTGCTGCGACGAGGTTCACCTGGTGGTGTGCGGCCGCGCACTGACGTTATGACCCGGAGCTGATTCGCTTGGGCACCCGCGCCCTGCCTCGGATGCGGTCACCGGTCCCGTCACCGGGCCAGGCGTCGCGCCAGATGTTCGCGCAGGTCCTCGAAGTGCCGCTCGGCCGCCGACTCGTCGTACGTCGGCGTGTCCGCCATCGAGTACCCGTGCGGGGCGCCGGGGTACACCGCCTGGTCGAGGGGGACACCGGAACCGCGGGCCACGGACGCGATGGCGTCCATTCCTCCCGGCGGCATTGAGGGGTCGTCGTCTGCGTGCCGTAAGAGGATCGCAGCGCGGGTCGTCGCCACGCTCCGGTGAGGGCTGTCGGCCTCGTCCGTCGCCAACCCGCCGCCGTGGAATCCCCCGACGGCGGCAACGCGATCCGGGCGGTCCCCACCCAGGCGCATCGCCAGCCGGGCGCCCATGCAGTAGCCGATCACTCCCGCGTCACCCGCGACCCCGGGCAGCGCGAGGAGGGCATCCAGGTAGGCGACGGCGTCCGGTCGCGACAGCTCGGAGGTGAGTTCCTCCATCCGGGGGCGGGCGATCGCGAAGTAGCGCTCGCGCTCGCCCGGTTCGCGCAGGTCCACGGTCGGCGCCAGATCGGTGACGGTGCCGGAGCGGTAGAAGACGTTCGGCGCGAGGACGACGTAGCCCCAGCTCGCGATGCGGTCCATCATCGTCCGGATCTGCGGCCGGAGACCGAAGATGTCCGAAAAGAGCAACACACCCGGCAGTTCGCGGTCGGCACTCCGGGGCCTCGAGACGAAGGCCTCCGCGGTGCCGTCCGCCATCTGGATGCCCAAATCCACGGCCATGTCGATCAGCTCCTCGCGGCGAGAACCGCGTCGCGGGCCTCGAGGGCCGTGTCACTGTCCAGCGCCAGTGCGGCGAGCTCACGGCACTGCTCGAACGTGACCTCGGCCAGTGCGGCGCCGACGAACGGCAGCGCCGCGGTGGCCACGGACAGTGAACTGACGCCGAGCCCCAGCAGGACGCAGGCCAGGTTCGGGTCGGCCGCCGCCTCGCCGCACACCCCGACCGGGATCGTGCGGCCATCCGACGATCGGGCCGCGGCCTCGGCGACCGCTCGGATGAGCCGGAGCACGGCGGGCTGCCACGGGTCGGTGAGGGCGGCCAGGTCGGAGGACATCCGGTCGGCGGCCATGACGTACTGCGTGAGGTCGTTGGTGCCGATCGAGAGGAAGTCGATGTGAGGGAGGAACCGGTCGACGGCCACCGCGACCGAGGGCACCTCGACCATGATCCCGGGCGTCAGGCCGCGCTGGCGGCAGCGATCGGCGAAGTCCCGGGCCTCGTCGACGGTGGCGACCATGGGGGCCATCACCCACGGGGAGGACTGCGCCCCGCCCACCCGACGGCCGGCCGCGGCGAGGGCGTCGAGCTGCCGGTCCAGCAGCCCGGGGTCGATGAGGTCCACGCGGATGCCGCGGACGCCCAGTGCCGGATTGTCCTCCTCGGTCATCCCCGCGAACGCCAACGGCTTGTCCGAGCCGGCGTCCAGCGTCCTCGTGACGACCCTGGCGTCCGGGAACGACCCGAGGACGCGGGCGTAGAGGTCGACCTGCTCGTCGTGGGTCGGTTCACTGGCCCGGTCGAGGAACGCCAGTTCGGTGCGGAACAGGCCGATCCCGCCAGCCGGGCCCGACGCCGCGTCCTCGGCGCCCGCGCCGTCCTGCACGTTAGCCAGCAAGTGCACCGGGTGCCCGTCGGCCAGGGCTGCGGGCCCGGTCCAGTCAGCGGCGAGCGCGCGGTTCCGCCGGTCCGCGTCGGCCTGCGCCGTGGCGGGCCCCGCCTCCGGCTCGACGGTGACGGTGCCCGCTGCCGCATCCACCAGCACGTGCGTACCGTCGACGACCGCGGTGAGTCCGCCGACGGCGACCATGCATGGGATGCCGAGCTGCCGCGCGATGATCGCGGTGTGCGAGGTGGGGCCGCCGTGTTCGCACACGATCGCCAGCACAAGAGCCGGGTCGAGTCCGGCGGTGTCCGCCGGGGCGAGGTCGTCGGCCATGAGCACGCCCGGCTCGTCGAACTCGGGGATGCCGGGTTCGGGCAGGCCGCGAAGCTCGGCTACGACGCGGGCGCAGATGTCACGCAGGTCGGTGATGCGTTCGGCCTGCCGCCCGCCGATCTTGGCGAACATCTCGGCGAAGGTCTCTGTGGCCGCCACCGCCGCCGCCTCCACCGACGCGCCCTTCTTCAGCTCCTTGACGACCGCCTTTGCCCACCCGCGGTCCCTGGCGAGGACGGCGTTTGCGGACAGGACCTCGGCGCTGACACCGGTTGCCAGCGCGGCCCGCTGATCGAGGCGTTCGGCGACGGTGCGTGCCGCCGCGGCGAAGCGCTCACGGCCCGCCTCGACCCGGCCCTCGTCCGGCTGGTCCTGCTCGTCCGAGTCGCCGCCGCCCGCCGCGGGCCCCGGATCCAGTTCATCCGGCCTGACGACCCACCGGGCGGGGCCGTAGGCGAGTCCGGCGACCACGCCGGTGCCGCGGATGACCGCCCCGGTCTTCGACTGCTGCGTCATGGGAGCTCCTAGCGAACCGGGCGCCCGCGCCCGCTTCATCGATCAGCGTTGTGACGAGCGTAACTAAATCCGCTTGACTTTCCAACCGTTTCGGGCAGAATCCAACACACTCGGTCATCCAACGCACTCAGTCATTCAACACGCTCGGTCAACGGAGAGGGGTCGGTCCTCATGTACGGCAGCGAGCGACGGCGGCACATCACGGAGACGCTGGCCGCCTCCGGGCGGGTCACGGTCGCCGGACTCGCGACTGACCTCGACGTGAGCGCCGAGACCATCCGCCGCGATCTGTCGCTGTTGGAGTCTGAGGGACACCTCGAACGGACCCACGGCGGGGCGGTGCCCGCTGTCCCAGGCGGCCGCGTCGAGCGGACACTGGCCGCGCGCCGGTCGGAGAACGTGGACGCCAAGTCGGCCATCGGCCGCGCCGCGCTGCGCCTGCTGCCGGCCGCGGGCGGAACGATCCTCATCGACGCGGGGTCCACGACCGCGAGTTTCGCCGAGTCGTTGCCCACCGATCACGGACTCACGATCCTCACCAACTCGGTTCCCATCGCCGACGGCCTGCACCGCGCGGCCACGGAGACCCTGCACGTGCTCGGCGGGACGGTCCGCGGCCTCACCGGCGCGTGCGTGGGCCCGACCGTACTGCGGACGCTGGACTCGATCCGGGTCGACGTGGCCTTCGTAGGCACCAACGGCCTCCACCCGGAGCGCGGTCTCACCACCCCGGACCCAGACGAGGCGGCGGTCAAGAACGCCATGTGTGGGGCGGCTCGCCGGGTCGTCGCGCTCGCCGACTCGAGCAAGTTCGGGCACGAGTTCCTGGTTTCATTCGCCCACCTGGACCGGATCGACACCCTGGTCACAGACACTCCCCCGCCGGGCCCGCTGGCCTCCGCACTGGACACTCACGGAATCGAGGTCGTGCTGCCATGATCGTCACTCTCACCATGAACCCGTCGGTCGACCGCACCGCGCATTTGCCTTCGCCGCTCACCGTGGGCGGGGTCAACCGCATCACGACTGTCGACGACTCCCCCGGCGGCAAGGGGGTCAACGTCGCCCGCGTCCTCGCCGGGGGCGGAGTCGACTCGCAGGCGGTGTTCCCGGCTCCGGAGGACGATCCGTTCGTGGCGATGTGCGGGGCATCCGGCGTCGCGGCGACCGTGGTCCCCGCGGTCGGTGCCGTGCGGATCAACCTCACCGTGGCCGACCCGGACGGCGTCACCACCAAGATCAATGCCCCGGGCCCCGAGGTCGACCCCGCCACCCTCGACCGCGTGTGCTCGACGATCCTCGCGCTCGCTCGGGACGCGGGATGGGTGGTGTTGTGCGGTTCGCTGCCGCGTGGCGTACCGGACGACTTCTACGCCGACCTGGTCGCCGAGCTTCGCCCCGCCGGGGCCCGCCTCGCCGTCGACACCTCCGACGCGCCCCTGGCAGCCCTCGCGGCGCGGCTGCCCGGCGCCGCCCCCGACCTGGTCAAACCCAACGGCGACGAGCTCGGGCAACTCGTCGGCGTCGACGGCGCCGAGTTGGAGCGTCGCGCCGCCGACGGCGACACGACCCCCGTAGTAGACGCCGCGCGGGCGTTGCGCGACAAGGGCGTGACGACGGCCCTGGTCACCCTGGGAGGGGCCGGAGCCGTCCTGGTCGACGACGGCGAGGCGTGGTACGCGAACACCCCGCCCGTGCAGGTCAGATCCACGGTCGGGGCCGGAGACTCCGCGCTCGCGGGATACCTGCTGGCCGAGGCTCGCGGCCTCACCCCGGAGGACCGGCTGGTGTGGGCGGTCAACCACGGCAGCGTGGCCGCGTCCCTGCCCGGCACCGGCCTGCCGCTGGGGCTCGATCCGTCCACATTCCGCGCCACGGTGCGCAGGCTCGACTGATGCCCCGCACCACCAGCCCCCCTGACCCGACACCCTCGCCATTCGCCCCCCTGACAGGACACGGAGTACGGCCATGAACCAGCCGATCATCGAGACCGCCACCGTACGGCTCGACGCCGACCTCGGCGGCACCAAGCAGGAGGTGATCCGGGCCCTGGCCTCAACCCTCGTCGACGCCGGCCGGGCCGACGATCACGACGCGCTCGTACGCGACCTCACCGCCCGCGAAGAGAAGGCGGCCACCGGCATGAAGGGCGGGATCGCGATCCCACACTGCAAGTCCGAGGCGGTGTCCGTGCCGAGCCTGGCCTTCGCGAGGCTCGACCCGCCCGTCGACTTCGGCGCCAAGGACGGGCCCGCCGACCTGGTCCTGATGATCGGGGCACCCGCCGGCGGCGGGAAGGAGCACCTGAAACTGCTGGCCACGCTCGCGCGCAATCTCGTCCGCGCCGAGTTCGTCACCTCCCTCCGGTCTGCGGCCACACCGGACGAGGCGGTCGCGGTCATCGAGGGGGTGCTCACGCCGAAGAAGGAGACCGCGTCGTCGTCATCGTCACCGTCACCGGCCGCGACGTCGGCCTCGACCCCGTCGTCGCGCCCCGGCTCGCCTCCAGCCGATGCGCCGGCCCGGGTGGTCGCGGTGACCGCCTGCCCCACCGGCATCGCACACACCTACATGGCCGCCGACTCGCTCGCCCAGGCGGCCGAGGCGCGCGGCGTCGAGCTGCACGTGGAGACGCAGGGGTCGGCCGGCGCCACCCCGCTCGACGCGGCGGTGATCGAGGCCGCGGACGCGGTCGTCTTCGCCACCGACGTGGGCGTGCGTGACCGTGGCCGGTTCGCCGGCAAACCCGTCGTCGAGTACGGCGTGAAGAAGGCGATCGACGCGCCCGACAAGGTGCTCGACGAGGCGTTGGCCGCGGCCCGTGACCCGCGGGCGAGGCGCGTGTCGGCAGAGGCAGGCAGTGCCGACGGCGGCTCCGGCTCGGGCTCCTCGGGGGCCGACGAGCACTGGGCACGCGTCCTGCAACGCGCAGTGATGACCGGCGTGTCGTACATGATCCCGTTCGTCGCCGCCGGCGGCCTGCTGCTCGCCCTGGGCTTCCTGTTCGCCGGATACGACGTGGCGTTCGTGTGGAAGGAGCTGTCCACCTCGTTCACCCTCACCGACCTCCCCGGCGAAGTGTGGCACCTCAACGACCAGATCGTGCCCGCCGGCACCGCCGGCGCAGAGGCCCTCACCAACTCCGGACTGCGCCTCTATCTCGGCGCTGTCCTGTTCGCGATCGGGCAGGCTGCGATGGGCTTCATGATCGCCGTATTGTCCGGATACATCGCCTACGGCCTCGCCGACCGGCCCGGCATCGCGCCGGGCTTCGTCGGCGGAGCCCTGGCGGCCACCCTCGGCGCCGGGTTCATCGGCGCACTCGTCACCGGCATCCTCGCCGGCTACCTGGTGCGATGGATGACCACGTGGAAGACCCCCCGCTGGCTGGCCGGGCTCATGCCGGTGGTGCTCATGCCGCTCATCGGCTCGCTCGTGATCGGCCTGCTGATGTTCCTGCTGCTCGGACGCCCCCTGGCCTCGCTGACCTCGGCCATGGAGTCGTGGCTCGGCGGCATGACCGGCTCGTCGGTGATCCTGCTCGGCGTGATCCTGGGCCTGATGATGTGCTTCGACCTGGGCGGGCCGGTCAACAAGGCGGCGTACACGTTCGCCACCGCGGGGCTGGTCGCCGACAACCCGGCGACGCTCCGGATCATGGCCGCGGTGATGGCTGCCGGCATGGTGCCGCCACTGGCGATGGGCCTGGCCACCGTCGTGCGCAAGCGCCTGTTCAGTCCGGTCGAGCAGGAGAACGGCCGCGCCGCGTTCCTGCTGGGTGCCAGCTTCATCACCGAGGGGGCGATCCCGTTCGCTGCCGCCGACCCGCTCCGCGTGATCCCGTCGATGATGGCCGGTGGCGCCGTGACCGGCGCGCTCATCATGGCGTTCTCGGTCGAGTCGTACGCGCCCCACGGCGGACTGTTCGTGCTGTTCGCCATCAACCCGGTCTGGGGCTACCTCCTGGCCATCCTCGCCGGGACCCTGATCGCGTGCGCGGCCGTGGTGGTCGCCAAGTCCACCCGCCGCGAACCCACCCCGGTCCCGGCCGCCGCGCCCCAGCCGGTCGCGGCCTGACGCCCGAGCCTGCACGATGGCGGGGAAGCACCCCCCACCCGAGTCCAGCACCATCGATGTTGAGAGGAAAACAGCATGCCCAGCACCACCGTCACCGTCGGATCGGCCGAGGGTCTCCACGCCCGCCCCGCGGGGATCATCGCCGAGGCCGCCGAGAAGTACGAGACCGATATCGAGATCGTCTACGGCGAGGAGGAGGCGGACGCCGCCTCCGCCATGCTCATCATGGCGCTCGGGGCCGAGAAGGGTGCCCAGGTGACGGTGAGCGGCGAGAACGCCGACGCGGTCGCCGAGATCGCGGCGCTCATCGAGCAGGACCTCGACGCCGAGTGACCATCCTCGTCGTCGGGTCGGGCGGGTACCTGGGCTCACGCCTGGTACCCGCCCTGCTCGAGCGTGGCCACCACGTGCGGGCCGGAGTCACCGACCCTCGCCGTGCCACCGTGCACCCCTGGACCGACCGGGTCGAGACGGTGCACTGCGACGTCCTGGCCCCCTCCCACCTCCCGGACGCCCTCGACGGTGTCGACGACGTGGTCTACCTGGTGCACCGGATGGGTGCCGGCACCGATTTCCGGCGGGAGGACGCCACGGGCGCCGTTGCGATGCGCGAGGCGATGGCCGCCGCGGGCACACGCCGGTGCGTCTATGTCTCCGGACTGGCACCCTCCGGAGACGACCGCCGGCCGCTGTCCCGGCACATGGCGTCCCGCCTCGAGGTGGAGACGCTGCTCTCGGCCGGGCCCACTCCCGTGTTCACTCTCCGGGCCGGGGTGGTGCTGGGAGCGGGTTCGACCAGTTTCGAGGTGCTGCGCACACTATGCGAGCTGCTCCCCGTCCAGCCGGTTCCACGATGGATGCGCCGCCGCAGGGTCGAGCCCGTCGCCCAACGCGACGTGGTGGAAGCGGTGTGCCACGCGCTGGAGGGCGCCCCCCGCTCCGGCCACGGCGACCTGGGCTGCGGTGAGGCCCTGACCTATCCCGCCCTGCTCGCCCGCTACTCACGCCTCGCGGGACTGCCCACGCTGCGCATCCCGGTGCCCGGGGTGCCGTGGGACCTCGTCGCCGCCGGCCTCTCCCCTCTGGTGGGGCAGGACGGCGCGACGGTGGGCGCACTCATCGAGAGCCTGCAGCACGACATGGTGGTCGGCCAGCCCACCACGGGACTGTTCCCAGAGGGCTGGCAGATGACGGGGATCGACGACGCCATCCGGGCGGCCCTGGCCAGTACTGCCGGCTCAGGCACTGCCCATGGTGATCTGCCCGGCCGCCGTCACCCTCCCAGGTAGATCGCCTGCAGCAACTCGCCGTCGCGGTACTGCTCGGGCGGGCCCGAGGACACGATCCGTCCGGAGTCGAGGACGGCCACGGAGTCGGCCACGTCCAACGCCACGTCGACGAGTTGTTCCACCACCACGACGGCCAGGCCCTCGTCGCGCAGGCCACGGGCGGTGGCGAAGACCTCGGCGCGGATGGCCGGTGCCAGTCCGGCGGAGGGCTCGTCGAGTAGGAGCACCTTCGGGTCGGCTGCGAGCGCCTGGGCGATGGCGAGCATCTGCTGCTGGCCGCCGGACAGACCTCCGGCGCGGTCGGCCCGCTTCTCGTGCAGCACCGGGAATCGTTCGTACGCGGCCGCCAGCGCCTGCTTGCGGGCCGCCGATCGCATGGACCAGCCGGGGCTGGAGTAGGTGCCCAGCAGGAGGTTCTCCTCCACCGTCCGGGCGCGGAACACCCGCTTACCCTCTTGGACCAGGCCGATCCCTGCGGCGGCCCGCTTGTGGGCGGGCAGGGCGGTGACGTCCCGGCCGTTGACGGAGATCGTGCCCGTCCGGACGGTGGGCAGCAGGCCCGCGATCGCCGACATCAGTGAGGTCTTGCCGGCGCCGTTGCGGCCCAGGACCACCTGGAGGGTGCCCGCGCCCACCTCGAGGTCGACGTCATGGAGGACGGTCAGGTCGCCGTATCCACCGCCGAGACCTTGCACGTGCAGCATCGTCACTGGGCACCTCCGGTGTTCTCGGGCGTGGTGCCCAGGTATTCGGTGGCCACGTCGGGGTTGTCGCGGATCTCGGACGGGGCCCCCTCGACGAGCGTGGTACCGCGCGAGAGCACGTGGACGTGGTCGGCCAGGCGCATGACCAGCGGGAAGTTGTGCTCGACGAGGATGATGGTGACCCCGGCGTCGCGGATGCGGCGGAGCAGGTCCTCCAGTCGGGCGAGGTCGCCCTCGTCGAGGCCGGACCCGACCTCGTCCAGCAGGAGAACCGAGGGCGAGGCGGCCAGCGACCGTGCGACCTCGACCAACCGTCGGTTACCCAGCGGCAGCGAGTCGACGTCCTTGTCCATGACGTCGGCCAGGCCGAGTGCACCGAGCAGCCGTTCGGCGCGGATGGTGGCCTCGCGGACCCGGCGCCGGTGGCCGGGCAGCCGCAGCACGGTCTCGGCTAGCGAGGCCGGGTCGGTGAGGTAACCGCCCAGGGCCACGAAGTCCACCGTGGTCACGCCGGCCGGCATGATCGGCGTCTGGAACGTGCGCATCACGCCGGCCCTGGCGGCGGCGTCGACGCTCATCGAGCTCAGCGTCCTGACCTGGTCGCCCTCTCCGAGCCGGACGGTGCCGGAGTCGGGACGCAGGAAGCCGTTGATCATGTTGAGCACCGTGGTCTTGCCGGACCCGTTGGTGCCGATGAGCGCGGTGATCTCGCCGGGGCGGGCGGTGAAGCTGACCCCGCGCACGGCGTGGTTGCCGCCGAACGACTTGTCCAGCGAGTCCACCACGACCGGCGCACCGCGCATACCGTCGAGCTGCAATGCCTCATCAGAGTGGGAGTGGTCGGTAACCAGGTGCCCGGAAGCGGGCAGGACACGCGAGAACCAGCGGCGCAGCAGGCCCACCGCGCCGTCCGGGAGGGCGATCGCCAGGACGACGAGCAGCAGTCCGAAGATGATGAGTTGGTACTGGTTGAATCCGGTGAGCGAATCTTCGGTGAAGTGCAGGACGGCAGCCCCGAGCAGCGCGCCGTAGATCGACGTCCCACCGCCCAGCACGGACGCCGCGAGCAACGTGATCGCCAGTCCGAACGTGAAGGAGTCGGGAGCGATGAAGCCGTCCATCCACGCGAACAGGGCGCCGCCGAGGGCGGGGGCGATGGCGCCCAGCACGTACACCTTGAGCTTGGTGCGGTAGACCGACAGGCCCAGGGCGCCGGCCAGTTCCGGGCTCTGGCGCAGGACCAGGAACCCGGTGCCGTGCGGCGACAGAATGGTGTTGCGCACCACGAGGAACCACAGCGCGGTGACCACGACGACGACGATGTAGTACCCGTAAGCGCCGAGCTCGCTACCGAAGAAGGTGGCGCGGTCCACGGCCATGCCCTGACCGCCGCCGGTCCAGCGGCCGAAGATCTCGATGAGGTTGGGCACGATGAGCACCAGGAAGAACGTCACCATGGCCAGCGGCCAGCCTGACAGCCGGAGGCTGGGCACGCCGGTGAGCAAGCCCACCACGATCGCGCCGATGATCACGGCCACGAGACCGATCAGCAGGTCGGTCTGGCCGAGCGACACGCCCACGAATCCGGCGATGTAGGCGCCGATCGCGTAGAAGGCGACCTGGCCCACCGCGAGCTCTCCGGCGTAGCCGAGCACCAGGTTGAGCCCGGAGACCATGAGGGCCAGGACGGCCACGAGCATGATGTCGCGGGCGGCCACGGCGCCGATCAGTCCGAAGGACGGCCCCACGAGCAGGACGACCACCAGCAGCAGGGGGATCGCCGGGGCGAACTTTCTCAGGGAAGACACGTCACACCGTCCTTTGGGCGGGGGCTCCGAAGAACCCGCCGGGCTTGACCAGCAGGATCACCAGGAGCAGAACGAAGACCGCCACCTGCGCGTACTCGGCGCCGAGGTACCGACCGGCGAGCGCGCTGATCAGTCCGGCGATGAATCCGCCGATGAGGCCGCCGAGCTGATTGCCGGCGCCGCCGATCACCACGGCGACGATCCCCAGCACCGCCAGGGCGTGCCCGAGGTTCGCGTCGGCGTAGGTGTTGCCGGCGACGAACAGTCCGAGGCCGCCGGCCACGGCGCCGGACAGCGCGAACGCCCCCATCCCCAGGCCGCGGGCGTTGATGCCGCGCGCGCCGGCCGCGTCGGGGTCCTCGGCCGAGGCCAGGGCGCCGAGACCGACCATGGTGCGGGTCATGGTGAGGTGGAGAGCGACGACAACGACCACCACCACGGCGATGAGCAGCAGGTCACTGGGCCGGACGATCCCTCCGAACAGCCGGATGGTGTCGCTACGGACCACGGTGGGAACCGAACGGGGCCGGTCGCCGAAGATCACCTTGACCACGCCCTCGACGATCTGGCTCACACCGATCGTCACGATCAGGGCGGTGAGGTGCCGGTGCTCGGCGATGAGTGTGCGCAGGGCGACCCGCTCCATCACCAGAGAGAGGACCGCCACCAAAACTGCGCCGATCAGCACGCCCAGCGGCCAGGGCAGGCCCCACTCCACGGTCACGACGAACGCCGAGTAGGTGCCGGCCATGAGGAACGTGGCGTAGGCGAAGTTCACCATCCCGGCCGAGAGCAGGACGATGTTGTAGCCGGTGGCGATCAGGGCGTAGAGGCTACCCAGGACTAGGCCCTGCCAGATGGTGGTCACGAGCGCTTACCCGGCACGTACATTCCGCCGGCGTCGTACATGCCCGGCTCGATGTAGAGGAAGATCTCCGGCGGGCTGAGCGGGAAGTGGTTCTCCTCGGTGAAGCGGTAGGGGTTGGGCCCCTTGGAGTCGGTCACCCACGGGGTGGCGTCGCCGCCCTCCTCCGGCAGGTCGTTGTAGAACGTGTCGATGATCGACGCAGTGTCGGTCTTGCCGCCGTTCTTCTCGGCCGCCCAGGCGGTGAGCTGGAACGTCGCCGCGGACACGGCGGGCAGGCGCACTCCGGTCTTGGACAGGGTGTCGCCCTCGGGCAGTGCCTTGACCTTGTCGATGAACTCGACCATCTCGGCGGGGGTCTCGCCCTCGTCGACGGTCCAGTTGGACTGGATCACGCGGACCTGCTCGAGCTCGGCCGCGGAGAAGTCGTCGACGAAGGGGTAGGTGGACGAGGTCTGGGTGGAGAAGCTGGGGACGTCCCACCGCATACCCGAGCGCGATCGCATCAGGTACTGGACCGGGGTGCCGTAGCCCTCGAAGATCAGCGCATCGGGGTTCTGGGAGCGCAGCTGCTCGAGCTGCGGGGTCATGTCGAGTGCATCTGGCTGGTAGCCGACGGAGACGAACTCCAGTCCGGCGGCCGTGATCTCCTCCCGGTAGGCCACCTCGGCGGCCTGCCCGGTGGGGTTGTTCGAGAAGATCATGGCGACCTTCTCGAAGCCACGCTCCTCGGCGATCATCGTGAACGGGGGAACGTAGGCGTCGGTCAGCTCTGCGGTGCCGAAGTGGTACGGAAACGACTCGGGGTCGTTGAGCTGAGAGGCGACGGTGCCACCGATCGTCAGGATCTCCTCGCGAGTCGTGATGGGCAGCAGTGAGAGGGACACGGCCGAGGACCCACCGGGGTAGACGAGGTCGGGCTTTCTGCCGGAGTTGATCAGCTCCTGCAGCGCACTGACCGCGCTGGTGGGGTCGTTCTGGTCGTTGTTCTCGATCAGCTCGACCTGGCGTCCGCCGATACCGCCGGCCGCGTTGACGTCGTCGACCGCGACTTTCATGCCGGACAGCAGCGCGCGACTGAGAGTAGCGGTCGCCCCGGTCATGTCCGCGGTGAAGAACACGCGGTACGGGCCATCGGAGGAGGCTTCCTCACCGAGTTGCTGGCCCCCGCATCCGGCGAGGACGAGGGGCAGAGCCAACGCTCCGGCGAGGAGCTTGGGCACAGTACGTGACACGGGGCGTACCTTTCGGACGAAACCAATCAAGCATTCGCTTGGTTGATATATATACCTATGCCATGGATCACACACAAGCCGCGAGCGGACCTCATGATGTCCGCATGGGCACCACCGGGAGAAGGCAGCGAGGATGAGGGGGTGATGAACCGTCGGACCCAGATCAAGCACGTCGCCGGAAAGCTCTTCATGCAGAAAGGGGTCGCCGGGGCGAGCATTCGCGACATCGCGGACGGCGTGGGAATCTCCCCGGGGAGCCTCTATCACCACTTCCCGTCCAAGGAAGCCATCGCGTTCGCGATCCTGGACGACTTCATCACCGACCTCAGTGCCCGCTACGGGTCGGTCCTGCCCCACGTGACCGGCACCCGCGAGGAGATCCGGGCACTCTTCCGAACGTCGGTCGAGGTCGCCGCCACGCACCCCTACGCCACGGAGATCTACCAGAACGAACTCGCCTATCACGGCCCGATGGCACCTGAGCGGATCGCCGACGGAGTCCGCCGGGCGAATCAGTTCTGGCTGGACACCGCGATGCGGGCTCAGGATTCAGGGCAGCTACGACCCATGATCGACCCGGCCGAGTTCGCCAGGATGCTCCGCGAGAGCGCGTGGTGGTCGGTGCGCCACCACAGGGACGCGCTCGCCGAGCGGTCGGGAGCCATCGTCGACACCCTCGTGACAGTGTTCGTCGATGGTGCGGTGATGTCCGAACCCGCCCCTGGCATGACGGGATCCACGGACCAGAACGGTATCGAGAATCGGCTGGCCGCCCTCGAGACCCGGATCGCCAACCTGGAGAAGGAGACCCGGGGAGCCCCGCGCCTGCCCGACGCGAGCTCCGCCAGTGCTGCGCTCACCGCCAAACCCCGCACCCAGGACATTTTCGACGGCACCCAAGCGGACGAACGTTAGGCTGCGCCCAACCGATCGTTCATCCTGGGTGCGCACGGGGATCCTCGTCCGCACACCAATGCGGCATCTGGCCCGCAGTGTAGGTAACCTCGATCACAACTGACACTCGTCAACCCGCGAGGGCTCGAGCTCGAGACCCGAGACCATCGCCCCGAGGAAACAAAGAGGTCGCGCATCATGACGTCGCGCATGGAGACTCCCCCGGCTGCCGCCGGGCGGGAGCAGCTCTTCCGTCCGCTCCAGGTCCGCTCGCTACAGCTGCGCAACCGGCTGGTCATGTCCCCCATGACCCGCATGGGCTGTGTGGACGGTCTGCCCGATGAGATCAACCGCGACTATTACGCCGACCGCGCGGCTGGCGGGACCGGGCTCGTCGTCACCGAGGGCATCGGCGTGGACCACCCGACCTCCGTCGACCACTCGTGGATCCCACGGCTCGACACCCCGGAGTCGGTCGCGGCATGGCGCGTGGTGACCGACGCCGTCCACGCCGCCGGGGGCCGGATCATCGCCCAGTTGTGGCACGTCGGACCACTCTGGGGCGCCAACGCCCGGTTCGACCGCGCACACCGCGACCAGCTGATGCAGATGCACCCCATGCGGCCCTCCGGCCGGTGGGGGACCCCGGGTGTCACCAACTACTCGGAGCGCAGCGTGTCCCGCTGGACGCCCGAGGTGGCGCCGATGACCGACGGCGACATCTCCGAGGTCATCGACGCGTTCGCTCGCTCGGCCGGCCTGGCCATGGAGGCCGGGTTCGACGGCGTGACGCTGCACGGTGGCCACGGGTACCTACTCGACGCCTTCGTGTGGGCCGACACCAACCGCCGCACCGACGACTGGGGCGGTGACCTGGCCGCGCGCAGCCGCTTCCCCGCAGCGGTCGTCCGGGCGGTTCGCGCCGCGATCGGTCCCGACGCGCCGCTGTTCTACCGGTTCTCCCAGCACACACAGCAGGACTACACCGTCCGCAAGGCGACCACCCCGGACGAGCTGGATGTCTACCTGAGCGCGCTCGCCGAGGCCGGCGTGGACCTGTTGGACGCCTCGACCCGGCGCTTCGACGACCCGGCCTTCCCGGATCTGGGAGGCGACGACGGCGAGGTGTCCCTGGCCGGGTGGGCCCGCAGGCTCACCGGTCTGCCGTCCGGCGCGGTGGGCGGAGTGGGGATCGGCACGTCCCTGCGCGAGCAGAAGTCGGGCAAGCCGGCCGTCGCCGCCGACAACATCGCTCGCGTCGTGGAGTGCATGGAGCGCGGCGAATTCGACCTCATCTCCGTGGGCCGACTCCACCTTGCCGACCCCGCGTTGGCGAAGGTCCTACGCGAGGCCGGGCCGCTTCCGGAATTCGTGCGCGAGGTCCACGAGCAACCCCTGCGTCCCCCGGCCTGACCACGAGCGGGCGGGACCGCGATACGTTGAGGATTCACCAACGCTCAGCCGAGTCATCGTCACGATCCCGATCGGAGCCCCGCCGTGTCCACGCCCAGTCACGCAGTCCACGCCGCCCGCCGCGTCAACCCTTTCCGGGCCGCGCTGCTGATCAGCGGCCTCATCGCTCTCGGGTTCGGCATCGCTGTGCTGGTCTGGCCCGTCAAGACCGCACTCGCCGTGACCGGGGTGCTCGCGGTGTATGCGATCGCCGCCGGCATCGTCTACATCACGGTCGCGTTCATCGCCCGGTGGCAGAGCACGGGCAGTCGTATCGGCCACTCGCTCCTGGGCCTGCTGTTCATCCTCGCCGGCGTGTACGCGTTCGCCTCACTCCGGGAATCTGCGGTCTTCCTCGCCTTGTTCGTCACTGTCATGATCGGCGTCATGTGGATCGTCGAGGGCTTCACGGCGCTGTTCGCTCTCGGCGAGACCGGGTCCACCGCGATGACGATCATCTTCGCCATCATCTCCGTCCTCGCTGGCTTCGCGCTGCTCAGCACCCCGGTGTGGGGCGCGGGTTTCCTCTGGTGGTTCTTCGCGATCTCGCTCGTCGTGCTCGGCGTCCTCAACGTGGTCCGCGCGTTGCCGCTCAAGAACTGACGGGCCGCGATGCTCACCAGCGCCCGCGCGACGGGGATCGCGGCGGGGTTCCTCCTCGACCGCCTCGTCGGTGACCCGGCGCGGCGCCATCCCGTCGCAGGCTTCGGCCGGATGGCTCTCATCGCGGAGTCGACTCTGCTGCGACCGGGGCAGACGGCTCACTCGCAGCGCGCCGCGGGCCTGCTGTTCACCGGCGTCCTCGTGGGCGGCGTGGCCGCGACCGTGACGGTCGCCGGGCGTCTCGCCGCGAGGAACCGCGCGGCGGCCGTCGTGTGGAACGCCGCCGTGGTGTGGTCGTGCCTCGGCGGATCGTCGCTGCTCACAGTCGCGCGGCAGCAGGGCGACCTGCTCGCCCGCGGCGACCACGCTGGCTCCCGGGAGTTGCTGCCGTGGTTGTGCGGACGTGATCCGGCCGCGCTCGACCCAGGCGGCCTCGCCCGGGCAGTCGTGGAGTCGGTAGCGGAGAACACGTCGGACGCGGCGGTCGGGACGCTGTTCTGGGCCGCGGTGGCGGGCCCGCCAGGCGCTGCGGTGCACCGCGCGGCCAACACCCTCGACGCGATGGTGGGGCACCGCTCGGAGCGGTACCGCCACTTCGGAACGGCCTCGGCGCGGCTCGACGACGTACTGGGGTTCCTGCCCGCCCGGGTGGCTGGGGTCCTCGGCGTCGTCGCCGCCCCGACGGTGGGCGGGAGTCCCGCGCAGGCCCTGCGCGTATGGGTCCGCGATGCTCCGGCGCACCCGAGTCCGAACGCCGGGGTGGTCGAGGCGGTATGTGCTGGCGCGCTCGGGGTCCGGCTCGGCGGGCCGACGCCGTACCCGTACGGCGTGCAGGACAGGGCGGTCCTCGGTGACGGCCGGCCGGTGCAGGCCGACGACATTCGTCGCGCGGTGCTCCTGCACGACCGGGTCCAGGTGAGCACTGCGGCCGTCGCGGTGGCCGGACTGGTGGGGTCCCGTGCCGTCCTCGCGTGGCGCAACCGCCACCCACGGGAGGCCGCGGCGTGAGAGACGACCTCCTCAACGTCCACGGAGATACCCAGGTCGGGCCCGGTGACGTCGACTTCGCCGTCAATGTCCACGGCGAACGCCCACCGGAATGGCTGGCACGGCGTCTGCGCGACCGCGTCGCCGACCTGGCCGCATACCCGTCCGCTGACGATGACCTGAGGGCACGACGCGCCGCGGCACGCCGGCACGGGACCGACGTGGCTCGGGTATTGCCGCTCGCCGGGTCGGCGGAGGGCTTCCATCTCCTCGCCGCGCACGCCGCGCGCCGGTCGCTGCACGCGGCCGTGGTGCACCCGTCGTTCACCGAACCCGAGGTGGAGCTGCGCCGGGCGGGCGTGCCGGTGACCCGGGTGCTGCTGCCCGGGCCGTACGCCTTCGACCCCGCACTGGTCCCGGAGTCCGCCGACCTCGTCGTCGTCGGCAATCCCACCAACCCCACGTCCGTCCTCCACCCACGCGAGGCCCTGGCCTCCCTGTGCCGTCCCGGTCGGGTCACCGTGGTGGACGAGGCGTTCTGTGACGTGGTCGACGACGAGGCCGCGGCGACGCTGGCCGGGGCCGACCTGCCCGGGCTCGTGGTACTGCGTTCGGTGACCAAGACGTGGGCGTTGGCCGGATTGCGGGCCGGATACGCGGTGGGCGATCCTCACGTCCTCGCCGATCTCGCCGCACACCGCGTGCACTGGCCGCTCGGCACCCTCCAGCTCGAGGCCGTCGCGGCGTGCTGTTCGGACGAGGCGGCCGGCCACCTCGCGGACATCCGGGACCGCATCCGCGCCGACCGCGCCGCGATGATCGGTCTGCTCACCGATGCCGGGATCGAGATCGCGGTGGCACCGGCCGCGCCGTTCATCCTGGTCAGGACCCCTGCCTGCCTCGATGCCGAGGAATTCCGGGCCGGGCTCCGATCGCGTGGCTACGCCGTGCGTCGCTGCGACACGTTCCCCGGCCTCGACCCGGCCCACGTGCGGCTGGCCGTCCGCGGACCCGACACCGTTCGGGGGCTTGTGACCGCATGGCAGGGCGCGCAGGCCGAACGATCACAGTGACGGCCGACCGGGGGCGCTGCCCTCGCCCCGACCCGTATGCCTATGCTCGAGACGCACTACTGACGTCCGTACGCAGGGGAAGACCGGTGAGAATCCGGCGCTGACCCGCAACGGTGTGCAGCCACGATCAGTGGCTGCGAGCCCGATCGCCTGCCCGGATGTCCGACTCCTGAAGTCATCGCCGAGGTCTGCGATCCGGAGTCCTGTCAGGTGACACGCGTTGTTGACGCGCGTCCGTCCTGCGGGTCTGTCGTGGTCGTCGGCCACACGACACGATCCGAGGTCTGATCATGTTCCGTCGCCACACCAGCACTCGCCACACCAACACTCGACACACCACAACCACGCTCGCCACGCTCCTCGTCGCCGGACTCGCCCTCGCCGGCTGCTCCCGCGGCGAGGCAGCCGAGACCAACGGCTCGGTCGAGCCGTTCGCCGAGCCGGTAACCATCACGAACTGCGAGCGCGAGACCACCTACACCGCTGCACCGCAGCGCATCGTCTCGATGAACGACCACGTCACCGAGACGCTCATCCAGATGGGCGCGGGCGACCGGATCGTCGGGATGGGCTACGGCGAGCAGGACGAGATCCTGCCCGAGGTCGCCGAGCAGTTCGACGCGATCCCGTCGCTGGCCAAGGAGTACCCCACCTGGGAGCAGATCGTGGACCTCGAGCCCGATCTGGTGGTGGGCGGGATGCGCAGCGCGTTTGACGAGAAGGAGGGCCGCAGCCGGGACGCACTCGAGGCCGCAGGGATCAACACCTTCCTCTTCTCGGAGTACTGCGGCGAGGGCTTCCCCGACCTGTCGATGCTCGAGACCGACTTCTCCCAGCTCGGCCGACTCCTCGCCGTCGACCAGGGCGCGCGGGACCTCACACACCGGATCACCGAAGAAGTCGAGGACATCCGCGCCACGCTCGACGCGGCGGGCGTCACCGGCACCCCGACGTTCTTCTACGACGGCGGCGAGGCCGAGCCGACGACCATCGGCGGCGTGGGCATCGGCCAGCTGATCGGCGAGTACGCGGGCGCGGACAACATCTTCACCGAGGGCGACCGCCCCTACCTCACCACCACGTGGGAGATCCTCGGCGAGCGGCAGCCCGAGGCGATCGTGGTGCTGGACTACGGCGCGACCAGCGCGGAGGACAAGATCGCCTACCTGCGCGCACAGCCCATCATGTCCACCACGCCGGCGATCCGCGAGAACCGCATCGTGGTGGTGCCGCTATCGGACTTCTTCGAGAGCTCCCGCATGGCGACCTCCGTGGAAACCATCGCTCGCGAGCTGCACCCGCACGCGTTCAGGCAGTGACATGACGGGCAGTGACATGACGACAGTCGCCGACAAGCCTGTTCACCGCGTCGACCGCGGCGCCCCGAGCCCGGTTCCGACCCCGGCCGTCCCCCCACCCACCGGGCGGCAATCGCTGTGGCTCATCTGTCTACCTCTCCTGGCGGGGCTCGCGGCGTCCATCGCGGCCGGGGTCTCGCTCGGGTCGGTGTCGATCCCCTTCGGTGACGTGTGGGCGATCGTCGCGCATCGCCTTGCGCCGGGCGCCGTCGACCCGTGGTGGAGTGACGCCCGCGAGGCGATCGTGATCGAGTCACGCCTCCCCCGCGCGCTGATGGCGGCGGCCGTGGGCGCGTCACTTGCCGTGGCGGGGGGCGTCGCCCAGGCGGTAACTCGCAACCCGCTCGCCGACCCGTACCTCCTGGGGGTCTCCTCCGGTGCGGGGTTCGGCGTGGTGGTCCTCACGGTTCTCGGGGTGGGCGCCGGGACGTGGGGAGTCTTCACCCTGCCGATGGCGGCGTTCCTCGGCGCGATGCTCCCGCTGGCCGGGGTGGTCCTGGTGGCCCGCCGCGCCCACGACACCACCGCCATCGTGCTGGTGGGGGCCGCGATGACCATGGTCTTCGGCGCGCTCAACACCTTCACTCTGCTGGTACTGGGCGACGACCATCAGCTGGGCACGGTCATGCGGTGGCTCGCGGGCGGGTTCGGTGACGCGGGATGGGCCATGCTGTGGGCGCCGGTCGTCATTCTCGCGGTCGCCGGCACCGTGGTGATGCTGTGCAGCCGCCACCTGGACCTGCTGCTCGCCGGCGACGACAGCGCCACCGCGATGGGCGTGAACGTCCCCAGGTTCCGCGTGCTCATGCTGCTGCTCGTCTCACTGCTCACCGCCGGAGCCGTGGCGGTGTCCGGGACCATCGGGTTCATCGGTCTGCTCATCCCCCACCTCGCCGGCTTCCTCACCGGCCGCACGTCAGCACGGCTGCTGCCCACGGCGGGCTTGCTCGGCGCGGTGGCGTTGGTGCTCGCCGACATCGCCGCGCGCGCGGTCAGTGAGGGCACGGAGCTGCCGGTGGGCGTGGTGACCGGCGTGGTCGGCGGCCCGGTGTTCCTGTTCATGCTGTGGCGCCGCTACGGGAAGGCGACGGTATGACGACCCTCACCGCCTTCGGCGTCTCCGCGCGACTGGGTGGCCGGCAGGTCCTCGACGGCGTGAACCTCACGGTCGCACCCGGCCGTGTCACCGCGCTGGTCGGACCGAACGGCAGCGGCAAGACCACGCTGCTCCGCTCCTGCTACCGCGCCCTGCCGGTCTCCGCCGGGATGGTGACGCTCGATGACGCGGACATCGCCTCGCTCCGTCGACGATCCCTGGCCCGGGCGGTCGGGGCGAGCACGCAGGAACCGGTCTCGCTGGGCGGCATCACGGTCCGCGAGTCGGTGCGGCTCGGCCGGACGGTCACCCGCGGGCTCTTCGAGCCCTTCGGCGGCGACGACTCCGCGGTTGTCGAGGCCGTCCTCGCCCGGGTCGGGTTGGCGGACCTGGCCGGGCGCGACGTCCTTGCACTGTCGGGTGGCGAGCGGCAGCGGGTGTCGATCGCGCGCACCCTCGCCCAGCAGCCCGATGTGCTCCTGTTGGACGAGCCGACCAACCACCTCGACCTGCACCAGCAGCTCTCCGTCCTGGCGCTCCTGCGGGAACTAGCGGCCGACGGGCTCGCCGTCCTGCTCACGCTGCATGATCTTCGGATGGCGACCGAGTATTGCGACGCCGTGGCGGTGTTGCACCGCGGCCGGCTCGTCGCGACCGGGGCGCCGGAGGAGGTGCTCGACGCCGCGGTACTGCGGGAGGTGTTCGGTGTCCGTGGTGAGGTGTGCGCGGGCCCGGACGGCCGCCGCACGCTCGACGTGAGGGGACTGGCCGATGCGTGACGGATCCGTCGCCGCCGCGTACGCCGACGTCTCGGGACCGCTGGGGGACTTCGCGCGCACCATCGAGCACGGTCCCCGGGTCCTGCCCGGATCGGTGCTGGCGGACCCGCGGTGGCTGGCCCAGCGGGTGGAGGACACCGGGCGGCGTTGGTCTCACGACGATCCGCGGGTGAACGGGACTTTGTGGTGGTATTCGGCCAGCTCGTCGCTGGTGGCGGCGCCCCTGACGATGCTCCTCGTCTCCGGGGTGGCTCCGGATCCCCGTCCGAAACGGCTCACCGTCTCGCTGCAACCGAACGGCTATCTGCAGGCGGCGCGGTCGGATCGGCTGCTGCCGTCGGCGCGGGAGTTCGCGGACGCGCTCGCCGAGGCCCACGCGGAGGTGATCACCACCCTCGCGACTGTCTCGGGCGCGGCCCCACGCGCGCTGTGGGCTATTGCGACGGACTCCATCGCGAACCGGGCGCTCGAGGCGGGGCGCGCGGGTGGCGACCCGGACCGCGGGGCGGAGCTGGCCCGGACGGTGTGTCGGCCACCGTTGTTGCCGGCCCGCTACGTGGACGTGGAGGGCGCCAATCGGGTGCGACGGTTCGTCCGCCGCAGCTCCTGTTGCCTCATCTATGTGGCGACCGAGGGCGGAAAATGCGCGAGCTGCCCACGCCGCGCCCCGGAGGACCGCCGGGCCGAGCTGTCCCGGCGGGCGTAACCCGGCTGCGTGGCAGTGGGGACGTCACCGGGACGGAAAGGCCACCTCACTGCCGGCCCGGCTAGGCGGGGGTAGCCCGGGCGCCAGCTGCTCCGCCAGCGCGGCGACCGCCCCGATCACGGTGATGGCCGGCGGCGCGATCTCCTCCTCGGCCGCATCGCGGGCGATCGTCGCCAACGTCCCACGGAGGACCCGTTGCGCTGGCGTGGAACCGTTCTCGATCATGACCGCCGGCGTGGCTCCTGGCAGGCCCTGCGCGAGCAACTCGGCGGTGATCGCGGGGAGATTCGTCACCGCCATGAGCAGCACCAGGGTGGTCCCCGACCGGGCCAGGGCCCCGTAGTCGAGGGTCGAGTCCGGGCTGCCCGGGGGCACATGCCCGGAGACCACCGACACCCCCTGTGAGAGCCCGCGATGGGTCGCCGGGATCCCGGCGAGGGCCGGCACCGAGAACGCCGACGTGACGCCCGGGATCACGGTCACGGGGACCCCGGCATCCGTGCAGGCGAGGTGCTCCTCGCCGCCCCTGCCGAACAGGAAGCTGTCGCCGCCCTTGAGCCGAACGACCGTGCGGCCTCGTCGTGCATGGTCGATGAGGATCCGGTTGATCTCCTCCTGGGGGGTGGCCCGCCCGAACGGCACCTTGCCCACGTCGATCACCTCGACGTCGGGCCCGAGGTCGTCGAGCACAGCGACGGGGGCCAGGCGATCGGTCACCACGACGTCGGCGGAGCGGACCGCGTCGAGCCCGGCCACGGTCATCAGTCCGGGGTCGCCGGGACCGCCGCCGACCAGGACAACCCGGCCGGTTGCGTCTCGCTCGCTCGACATCAGGTCTGAGTCCCTTCGTCACGCCGGAGCATGTACACGTCCATCACCCAGCCATAGTCGGCGCGCAGCCGGTCGCGGTGCGCCCGCAGGTCCGGCAGGACGTCGCCTACCCGGCCCGCCACGAGGGTCTCACCGGCATCGCCGAGGTTGCCGCCCCACCAGATGTGCCAGTCGGCCAGGTCCTCGAGCGGCAGGTCGGCGTTGAGCATCACCACTACGTTGTCGGCGCCGGCGGCCACCACCTCGCGCAGCCGTCGGCCGGTGGTCACGGTGACCGTGCCGCCGATCTCGTGCAGGACCAGGCGGTGTCGAGCGGCCAGGACTTGCAGGGCAGAGATGCCCGGGATCACCTCCACGTCCACGTCGAGGCGGCCGCGCTCGGCGATCCGATCCACGATCCGCAGTGTGGAGTCGTAGAACGCCGGGTCGCCCCACACGGGGATCGCGACGTCGCCGGGCCGCGATTCGAGAGCGTGCTCCCAGGCCAGGGATCGGGCCTCGTGCCAGTCCAGGACCACGCCGCGGTAGCCGCTCGGGGAGGAGGTCGACGACGACGAGCGGTCCCGCTCCGGATCGGTGACGCCCACCAGCTCGACGCCCGGCGCGTGCCGGGCGAGCAGGCGCCGGCGGAAGTCGACAAGCGGGTCGTCGGGTCCCTTGACCGCGGCGATCGCGTAGTCGGATGCCCGCAGGACGTCGATCCCCTCGACGGTGATCTGGTCGAGACCACCCGAGCCGATGCCTACGACCCGCAGCCGGCGCCGCGGCCCCCGATCCGGCGCCTCAGACATAACGCTTCCCCTGCTCCCGCGTCCCCTGCTCCCGCGTCCGTGCTTGAGCGCTACTCCCGCATCCGCGCGCAAGTCCTGCAGACGCGCATGAGATTTCGTGCGCGGATGCAGTACTTGCGCGCGCCTGGGGGGCCGGGCGCGCGGGCGGGCGGCCGGGCCCGCGAGGGAGCAGCTCAGTCGCCATGGGATTCCTCGAGGTCGCCCTCCACGTCGAGGTACACCTGGCGCATCCGGTCCATCACCTCGGCGTCGGGCTCGGCCCACATGCCTCGGTCGGCGGCCTCGGACAGCCGCTCGATCATCCCGCGCAGTGCCCACGGGTTGGAGCGACGCAGGAACTCCTGGTTGGTCTCGTCCAGGACGTACTCCCGGGCGAGTGAGTCGTACATCCAGTCGTGGACGACGCCGGCCGTCGCGTCGAACCCGAAGAGATAGTCGACCGTCGCCGCCAGCTCGAAGGCGCCCTTGTACCCGTGACGCTGCATGGCGGCGATCCACCGCGGGTTCACCACTCGCGCCCGGAACACGCGTGTGGTCTCCTCGGCCAGCGATCGCGTCCGGATGGCGTCCGGGGTGGTGGAGTCGCCCACGTACGCGCGGGGCTCCGACCCGGTGAGCGCGCGCACGGTGGCGATCATCCCGCCGTGGTACTGGAAATAGTCATCCGAGTCGGCGATGTCGTGCTCACGGGTGTCGATGTTCTTGGCCGCCACCGCGATGCGTCGGTAATTGGTGCGCATGTCGTCAGCGGCCGGGACGCCGTCGAGGTCGCGGCCGTAGGCGTACCCGCCCCAGCGGGTGTACACCTCGGCCAGGTCGCGGTCGTCGCG
Source organism: Dietzia sp. ANT_WB102 (assembly GCF_008369165.1). Lineage (NCBI taxonomy): Bacteria > Bacillati > Actinomycetota > Actinomycetes > Mycobacteriales > Dietziaceae > Dietzia > Dietzia sp. ANT_WB102. The sequence goes on along the minus strand of NZ_VOBA01000001.1, from coordinate 791,059 downwards.
CCAGTTACCCGCCTCGATGGTCTGCAGGATGCCCGCCCCGTACGAGCCGGGCGCCGAGCCGAAGATGCGGGTGGTGGCGCGGCGGCGGTCGTCGTGCTCGGCGAGGTCCGCGCGCGTGTGGGCTGCGACGTAGTTGAGCTCGTCCGGCTCGTCCAGCTCGGCGACCATCCGAACGGCATCGTCGAGCATGCCGATGACGTGGGGGAAAGCATCGCGGAAGAACCCCGAGATGCGGACGGTCACGTCGATCCGCGGGCGCCCGAGTTCGTCGGCCGGGATCACCTCGAGCCCGTTCACCCGGCGCGAGGCCTCGTCCCATTCGGGGCGGACTCCGAGCAGGGCCAGGACCTCGGCGATGTCGTCACCCGAGGTGCGCATGGCCGAGGTGCCCCACACGGACAGCCCGACCGACGCCGGGTAGTCGCCGGTCTCGGCGACGTGCCGCTCCAGCAGCGAGTCCGCCATGGCCTGCCCGGTCTCCCAGGCCAGCCGGGACGGGATCGCACGCGGGTCGACGGTGTAGAAGTTCCGCCCCGTGGGCAGCACGTTGACCAGGCCCCGCAACGGGGATCCCGAGGGGCCGGCCGGGATGAACCCGCCGTCCAGGGCGTGCATGACGGCGTCCAGCTCGTCGACCGTGGCGGCCAGGCGGGGCACCACCTCCCGGGCGGCGAACTCGAGCACCTGCGCCACCTCGTCGTAGTCGCACTCTCCCGCGGCGTCACCCGCGTCGCCGGCTCCCGCCGGGGTGAGTCCCGCGGCGGCGGCTCCGGCCGGGGCGAGTCCCGCGGCGGCGGCTCTGGCCGGGGCGAGTCCCGCGGCGGCGAGCACGTCGGGCACCGCGGCGACGTCCCAGTCGCGCTCCTCCATGCCCTCGACCAGCGCCCGGGCCAGGGCCTCGACGCGGTCGACCTCCGGGGTCGGGGCGTCCTCCGCCAACCCGAGCGCGCGGCGCAGACCGGGAACCGCGCCGAACTCGCCGCCCCACACCTGCGAGGCCCGCAGGATCGCGAGCACCAGGTTGACGCGCGCCTCCCCTTCCGGCGCCTGGCCCAGCACGTGCAGTCCGTCGCGGATCTGGACGTCCTTGATCTCGCACAGCCAGCCGTCGACGTGCAGCAGGAACTCGTCGAACTCCTCGTCCCCGGGCCGCTGCTCGAGCCCCAGGTCCTCGTGCATGTGCGCCGCCTGCATGAGCGTCCAGATCTGCGCGCGGATGGCCGGGAGTTTGGCCGGGTCCATCGAGGCGATGTTGCCGTACTCGTCCAGCAGCTGCTCGAGGCGGGCGATGTCCCCGTAGGACTCGGCGCGGGCCATCGGCGGGACCAGGTGGTCGACGATCGTGGCGTGCGCGCGGCGCTTGGCCTGCGCGCCCTCGCCGGGATCGTTGACCAGGAACGGATAGATCAGCGGCATGTCGGCGATCGCGGCATCGGTCGCGCAGTCCGCCGAGAGTGCGGCGTTCTTGCCCGGCAGCCACTCCAGCGAACCGTGCTTGCCGATGTGGACCAGCGCGTGCGCCCCGAACCCGCGCGCCAGCCAGCGATAGGCGGCGAGGTAGTGGTGGGAGGGCGCCAACTCGGGGTCGTGGTAGATCGCCACAGGGTTCTCGCCGAACCCGCGGGGCGGCTGGATCAATAGGACGACATTGCCGGCCTGGATGGTCGCCAAGACGATCTCGCCGGCGTCGTTGACGAACAGCTCCCCCGGGGCCTCGCCCCACGCCTCGACCATCCCCGCGCGCAGCGTCTCGGGCAGGTCCGCGGTCCAGCGCACATACTCGTCTGTGCTGATCCGGACGTGACTGTCGGTGAGCTGGGCGTTCGTGAGCCACTCCTCGTCCTGCCCGCCCGCGGCGATGAGCGCGTGGATCAGGGCGTCACCGGCGGCGGTGTCGTCGGCGTAGGTGCCCTCGTCGCCGCTATCGGACAGCTCCAGAAAGCGGGCGATGGGCCCGTCGGCCGGGCCCAGGTCGTAGCCTTCGTCGCGCATGCGCCGCAGCAGCCGGATGGTCGAGACAGGGGTGTCGAGGCCTACGGCGTTGCCGATGCGGGAATGCTTGGTGGGATAGGCCGAGAGCACCAGTGCGATCTTGCGGTCGGCGGGCGGCACGTGCCGCAGCCGTGCGTGGGCCACGGCGATCCCGGCGACGCGGGCGCACCGCTCCGGATCGGCCACGTAGCGGGGCAGGCCGTCGGCGTCGATCTCCTTGAACGAGAACGGCGCGGTGATGATCCGGCCATCGAATTCGGGGATGGCGATCTGATTGGCCGAGTCCAGCGGGTTGACGCCGTCGTCGGAGTCCGCCCAGTCGTCCCGGCTCCAGGTGAGGCACAGCCCCTGCAGCACGGGGATGTCCAGGGCGGCGATGCGTTCGACGTCCCAGGTTTCGTCCTCGCCGCCGGCGCTCACCGCGCCGGGAGTGGTGCCGCCGGCGGCCAGCACGGTGACGACGATCGCGTCGAGGGTGCCGAGCGCGGTGAACAGCTCGTCGGGTGCCGAGCGCAGGGACCCCGCGAAGACGGGTACGCCGACGGCGCGGCCGGTCGCGTCGACGGCGTCGGCCAGCGCGTGCGCGAAACCGGAGTTCCCGCTCACCTCGTGCGCGCGGTAGTAGAGGACGCCCACTCGAGGCAGTCCGTCGGCGGCGGGCGCGTCGGGCCGGTCCGGCATCCCCCACACCGGCACACTCTCCGGCGGCTCGAAGCCGGCGCCGGTGAGCAGCACGGTGTCGGAGAGGAAGGCGTGCAGCTGCGCGAGGTTCCGCTCGCCGCCCTCGGCGAGGTAACGGTGCGCCTCGGCCGCGATGCCGATCGGCACCGTCGACAGCTCCATGAGGTCGGCGTCGGGGCTCTGTTCACCGCCCAGGACCACCACGGGCACACCCGCATCCAGCACGGCGGCGAACCCGGCCTCCCAGGAGCGCCGCGAGCCGAGGATGCGCACCACGACCAGATCGGCGTCGGTGAGGAGGTCCGGGAGGTCCACCTCGATGTCGAGTCGGGACGGGTTGCCGAGCGTCCAGGCTGAGCCGGAGGCCCGCGCGGAGAGCAGGTCCGTGTCGGAGGTGGACAGCAGGGCGATGCGGCGTTCGTGCTGTGAGTCGTGGGCAGCTGCCGTGTCGTGCGATCGTGCCGCGGCGTCGTCAGGGGACGCCGAACGCCGGGTGGGGCGCATGTTCTTCTCCAAACCCTCGTGGAACATGTCGCCGTGGCCGGTCTCCTGGCTTTCGCATCAACGCCGTGCGACCGACCTTCCCGGGCCGGTGGGCCCAGTGGTCTCCGCCCCGGGTCGGGACGGACGAGGGTGCGCGACTTCCGCGACTACAGTGGCGAGGGCCGCGCCGGCTTTTCCTCCGGCTTCCCGAACACCACGGCAGTGGCGAGCCTATCCGTCACCGCCCACCCCTGGGCCGCCGCCCTCCACCCACCGTGATGCCACACTGGCCCTCGTGAGCATCACCGAACCCACCCGCCGCACGCGCGGCGACCTGTGCCCCGGAGTGTTGCGGCCGTGGCCGGCCTCCGACGGCGCCCTGGTCCGGCTGCGCATCCCGGGTGGCCGCCTGTCGCCGGAGTCCCTCACCGCTCTGCACGGGGTCGCCGCACGATACGGCGACGACGACGTGCACGTCACCACCCGCGCGAACCTGCAGCTGCGCGCCCTGCCGATCGGGCCGGACGGGCAGCTGCCCTCCGAGGTGATCTCGGCGATCGCCGGGACCGGCCTGCTCCCCTCGCCCGGGCACGAGCTCGTGCGCAACGTCCTGGTCTCGCCGCTGACGGGGTTGGTCGGCGGCCGGGCGGACCTGCGATCGGTGACCGAGTCGCTGGACTCCGGTTTGCTCGCCGATCCCGCGCTCGGCGGTTTGCCGGGCCGGTTCCTGTTCGTCCTGGACGACGGCCGCGGTGACCTGGTCGAGCGGTCCTGCGACCTGGGGTTCGTCGCGCTCGACCGCGACACCGTTCAACTGCGGGTGGGCGACGCCTGGTCGGCCGTCGTACCGCTAGCCGAGGCCGTCGACCGATTGACAGCGCTGGCGCGCGATTTCGTCGAGGCCCGGGGCGCCGGTCCCGAGGCGCCCTGGCACGTGCGCGAGCTGACCGCCGCCTCCGCCGCGCCGCTCGCCGCGGTGTCGACTGCGGATGTGCGCCTGCCCGACCCCGCCGGACCGCTCGCCTACGGGCCGGTACCCGTTCCGTCTGACGCGTCGGCCCCGTCCCCGGCCCAGTCCCCGGTGACGGCGGGGATCGAGCACGTCGAGGCCCCGGGCGGGGTGCTCGACCGGGGTCTCGTCGGCCGCCTCACCGGCGCGGGTGTGGCCGAGCTGATCGTCACCCCGTGGCGCGGAGTGCTGGTCGTGCCCGAGTAGGCTGCCTTCCGTCCCACACGTCAGGAACCCGGTGCGATTCCGGGGCGGTTCCGCCACTGTGAGGCCCGCGTGTGACGCGTGCCGAGCCAGACACTCGCGGGGGATCAGCGCGCTCATGCCGCGTCGCTGCGCTTTCCAGTCCGGGGCGAGAACCCCGAGGAGGACCCATGCCCAGTGCTGCCCGGCCGCCGCGTCGCTATGACTACATCGACGACGGCCCCGCCATCTACGTCGATTCCTTCGCCACGATCCGCCGGGAGACGGACCTGTCGCGGCTGCCGGCGGAGGCGGAGAAGCTGGCCGTGCGGATGGTCCACGGAACCGGGCAGACAGACCTGGTCGACGACCTGCAGGTCCACCCGGATCTCGTCGGGGCCGCCCGGTCGGCGCTCGGCTCGGGCGCGCCCCTCCTCTGCGACGCCCACATGGTCGCGTCGGGGATCACCCGCGCCCGGCTCCCCCGGGACAACGATGTGGTGTGCACGCTGTCCGATCCGGGTGTGCGCGAGCTGGCCGCACAGATGGGCACCACCCGCTCAGCCGCCGCGCTCGCGTTGTGGGGTGACCGCCTGGACGGGGCCGTCGTTGCGATCGGCAACGCCCCCACTGCACTGTTCCACCTTCTGGAGATGCTGATCGACGGGGCTCCGCGACCGGCGGCGATCGTCGGGTGCCCGGTCGGGTTCATCGGTGCGGCGGAATCCAAGGCGGCGCTGGCCGCGTTCTCGAGCGACCACGGCATCGACATCCCCTTTGTCACCGTGCACGGCCGGCGTGGGGGGTCGGCGATGACCGCCTCGGCTGTCAACGCTCTGGCGCAGGAGACCGAATGACCGCCGCACACCCCGTCGGCAACGATGGCGTCGGCGCGTCAGGCAGGCTCTACGGGGTCGGCGTGGGCCCCGGTGACCCCGAGCTCCTCACCCTCAAAGCCGCCCGACTCATCCGCTCCGCGGCCGTGGTGGCCTATCACGCGGGTCGCGGCAAGGAATCCAACGCCCGACGGATCGCTGCCGACCTCATCGGCCCCACCGTGATCGAGGAGCGGTTGGAGTACCCCGTGACCACGGGCGTCACGGACCATCCCGGCGGCTATGCGGGCGCCATCGCGGACTTCTACGAGTGCAGCGCACAACGGTTGGCCGAGCACCTGACCGCCGGCCGTGACGTGGTGCTGCTCTCCGAAGGGGACCCGCTGTTCTACGGCTCGTTCATGTACATGCACGACCGGCTCTCGGAGCGTTTCGACACCGAGATCGTGCCTGGGGTCCCCGCATTCGCCGCAGCGACCGCCACCTCGGCCACGCCGTTGGTCCGACAGACCGACGTCCTCACGGTACTGCCCGGCACGTTGCCCGAGCCCGAGCTCGCGCGACGTCTCGCGGACACCGACGGGGCGATCATCATGAAGCTGGGACGGAACTTCCCCTCCGTGCGCAACGCACTTGAGGCCGCCGGGCGGCTGGACGGCGCGGTCTATGTGGAGCGGGCGTCGATGGCGGCCGAGCATTTCCGCGCGGTCGCGGACGTCGATCCGTCGACCGTGCCGTACTTTTCGCTCATTGTGGTGCCCGGCGATTCGCGGCATGGCGACCCGACCGGCCGCCGCACCACGCCCACGGCCCGCACCACGCCGACGGCGCACGCTGGCGACCCGCAGGTGGCATCGGGCGGGTCGTCGCCGACTCCCGCCGGCCCGGTCCTGCACGTGGTCGGGCTCGGCCCCGGCCCGGACGCCTGGCTCACCCCGGAGGCCTCCCAGGTGCTGGACGGTGTCGACCACGTGGTGGGGTACGCACCGTATGTCGATCGTGTCCCGCAGCGGGCAGGCCTGACACGCCACTGCTCGGGCAACACCGTCGAGGTGGACCGGGCCGGGCTCGCGCTGGATCTCGCGCTCGCCGGCGAGCGGGTCGCGGTGGTCTCCGGCGGAGACGCGGGAGTGTTCGGCATGGCGGCCGCTGTGTTCGAGGCCGCCGAGGATCCTCGGTACGCCGACGTCGACATCCGCGTGGCGCCCGGGGTCTCCGCCGTCCAGGCGGTGGCCGCTCGGGCGGGAGCTCCCATCGGCGCCGACTTCGCGGTGGTGAGCCTGTCCGACCGGCTCAAACCCTGGGAGGTGGTCGAACGACGCCTGGATGCAATCGCCGCCGCGGACCTGGTGCTGGCGATCTACAACCCCGCCTCCCGCTCGCGCACCCGCCAGGTCGCCGACGCCCGCGAGATCCTGCTGCGCCATCGCGATCCGGCCACGCCCGTCGTGGTGGGCCGCGACGTGGGTCGGGCCGAGGAGTCCCTGACCCTCACGACGCTCGGGGAACTCGACTGCAGCTCGATCGACATGAAATGCCTGCTCATCGTGGGCGCGTCCGGCAGCCGGGTGACCGGCTCCGGCCGCATGTGGAGCCCGAGGTTCGTCCGCGGATGACGCTTCACCATGCCCCGGATGACGACTCCGCGACCGACATCGACGCGTTGTGGCGCGTCCTGGCGAGACGGCGCGATCACCGGCACTTTCTTCCCACACCGGTTCCGCGCGCCACCATCGAACGGCTCCTCGAGGTATTCGCCGTCGCGCCGAGCGTGGGGCTCAGTCAGCCGTGGCACGTCACCGTCGTGCAGGACCTGGCGGTCCGCGAGGCCATCCACCGGGGATTCCAGGAGGTCCGTGCCACTGAAGCCGAACGGTTCGACGGTGAGCGTCGCGAACTCTACGACTCACTCCGCCTCGAGGGCATCCTCCAGGCACCGGTCGGGTTGGTGGTCAGTCACGTCCCCCCTGTGGGCCCGACGCTCGGCACCACCAGCGTCCCGGCAGCCACCGAGTACAGCGTGGTCGCCGCCATCACCCTGCTCTGGCTGGCGGTCACCGCCGAAGGACTGGGGATGGGCTGGGTGAGTCTCGTCGAGCCCGACCATCTCTCGGCGAGCGTGCCCCTCCCCCACGGCGCGCGGCCCCTTGCCTATCTCTGCCTCGGGCACCCCGCCCTGGACCTCGACGAACCGTTGTTGCAGACCGTCGGCTGGGGTCGCCGTTCACCACTGTCGGTCGACTGGGTCTAGCCGTCGGAACGACGCCCCTCCGGCCCAGCGCAGCCGGCCGACGGGACTACCCGACGACCGCGCCGTCGACCAGATGGATTCGCGCGTCGCACCGGTTGGCGAAGGCGGATTCGTGGGTGACGAGCATCAGCGCCACATCGAAGTCGCGCGCGGTCTGCAGGAGCAGGTCCATGACGGCCTGCCCCGATTCGGAGTCGAGCGCACTGGTGGGTTCGTCGGCGAGTAGGAGCGACGGACTGGCCATCAGGGCCCGCGCCACCGCAACCCGCTGGCGTTGTCCCCCCGACAGCGCGACGACCGACCGACCTGCGGCGTCGGCCAGGCCCACCGTCTCCAGCAGGTCGTCCGCGCGCTGCCGTGCGTGACGGCGCTGCGTTCGCGAGGGCCTCGAGTCCAGCCATGCCATCGCCTCGAGCTGCTCGCGGGCAGTGAGCGATTCGATGAGATTGGACTGCTGGAAAACGATGCCGATCTCGGTGCGCCGCAGTTCAGCTGCACGCCTGGGGCTCACGTCGGCCAGGTCGACCACGCCATCGCGGGTGCGCAGCCAAACATGGCCCTGCTCTGGGCGGGTCAGTGTCGCTGCGACGGCGAGCAGGCTCGATTTCCCCGACCCTGACGGACCTGTCACCGCCAGGCTGCGGCCTCGATCGATGGAGAGGTCGACGTGGTCGACGGCGGTGATCCGGTTCTCACCGTCCGGGTAGGTGAGAACAACCTGCTCCATCTCGAGAGCGGTGGTGGTGGGCGCGGTGACGAGTGTGGCGCTGGACATTGGTGTGCTCCTTGACGTGGGAGGGTGCTGCAGTAAGAGGGGTGCAGTAAGAGGGGTGCAGTGACGAGGCGACAATCGTTGGCGGTGACCGACGAACGCGGGTGGCTTATCGCGCTGCGCCGAGGGCGGAGTTGGGGTCGGCGGTCACGACGGGCCGCAGCGAGATGGCCGCGCCGGCGAGGCCGAGTACCGCGAGTAGGGCGGCGGGCACCACGGTCGTGTTCGCGGAGACCACGAACGGGACGGCCCCACCCGCGACGAGGCCGACGAGTGCGGCGATCGCAACCCCGCCCGTGATGCCGACGACCAGCACGAGGGCCGCCTGGCCGACTGAATCTCGGACCACTGCTCTGGTGGACGCACCAAGCGCCTTGAGGATGGCCACGTCGCGACGACGCTGCATGCCCCACACGGTGAAGAACGCGCCCACGACCAATGCGGTGACGGCGATCAGCATGTACGTCATCGTGTTGAGCGAGGTGTTCTCCGCCCGGTGCGACGGCAGGGCGTTCACGAGCCCGTCCGAGTCGACCAACGTCAGGCCTGAGCCTTCCGAGGCGACGTTCTGGCTGACGGTGTCCGCAGGGACCGCCATCGCTGTAGCGGTTCCTCCGCGCGGGGCGAGGGTGGCCCAGGTGTCGAGATCGGTCACCACCACCGGGGTGTGTGAATGCCACAGATCTCCCGCGTCCCCGGCTGCAGTCAGTTGGGTTCCGGATACACTGATCTGGTCGGCGTTCCCGCCTAGCTCGTCACTCACGCCAGCGGATAGCAAGACTGCTCCCGGTGCTGGCGGGGTGACGGACCCCACCTCGTCTGCCAGCCCGAGGGCGACGACGGAGACGCCTGTCTCGGTCCCATTGTCCAGGGTGACCCGGGCGATTCCCACGGGCACGGCCGACGGGGACTCCGCCCGGACGTCGGCTATCTGCTCGTTGGTGAGGGCGGCGCGGTCGAGGTCGATCGGCCCCTTGTCGTCGGCCGGGAGAACGAAGTCCGAGTTGTTCGAACCGAGTGCCCGCAGCGCGGAGACGCTCTGGTTCGCGAGACCCGCGGTGAGCCCGAGCAAACCCGCCACCAGAACTGACAGCAGCAACACCACGCCTGTGATGAGTACGAAGCGCCATCGGGCAGAGCGCAGGTCGCGAAGTGCGAAGAACATGAAATTTCCTCTCGTGAAGGTATGTCTCAAGCTTCGTCTGGACCGTGTTCTGCCGAATCGGCCATGAGGCCAGATGTGCGTGGACGGATGGCGGAGAGGGTTCTCCACCTTTTGGAGGATGCCCAGGGGCGTGGCGACGATTAACGTCGGCAGAGTGACCCCCTTGCGTGCGACCCCCGCGGAGCTGCCACCGGAATCAGCGGGGGTCCGTGCCGTGTTCTCGCAGCTCCAGGTGGCCCTGCACACGTTGGTGGCCGCGCTGTTGGTCCTGACGATGGTCGGTGCGCACCGAGACACCGCGGGGGAGCCGAACCTGCCTGCCGTGCTGTCTGCCGTCGGGTTCGCGGGCGTGTACCTCGCGGGAACGGTGTGGGAACGCACGCACCACACGGTGGGGGTTGCGCGCCTGTACTGGTTGGCCGCGGTGTTGGCCCTGTGGGGCCTCCTGGTGGTGCAGGTACCCGAAGCCGCCTACCTGGTTTTCCCCCTGTTCTTCCTGGCCCAGTTCCTGCTCAGCGGGTGGGCGGGCGCCACGGCGGTGGCGGTGCTGGCGGCCATCGCGGTGGTCGCTTTGGGCCTACACCGCGGCTTCACCCCGGCCGGGGTGATCGGGCCGACAGTGGGCGCACTCGTCGCGCTCGGATTGGGCGCAGGAGTCCGCGCGTTGCACAACGAGTCCCAGTCCCGGCGCGAGGTGATCGCCGAGCTCATGGCCACCCGCACCGCGCTCGCCGCCCGGGAGCGCGAGGTCGGTCGTGAGGCCGAGCGGACACGCCTGGCGGGCGAGATCCACGACACGGTGGCTCAGGGCCTGTCGAGCATCGGGATGTTGCTGCACGCTGCGGAACGCACTGCCCCACAGCATCCGGCGGTCGAGCAGATCCGACTGGCGCGTGAGGTCGCGGGCGAGAATCTCACCGAGACACGCAGACTGATCGCTGCTCTGCGCCCCTCGCCGCTCGTCGGCAACTCGCTGACAGCCGCTCTGCGGCGCATCGCCGAACGGTGCCGCGCCGAGAATTCCGGGCTCGCGGTGGACGTCGACGCCGAGCTCGCCGCCGAACCGCCCGCAGAACTGTCTGCAGTGCTGGTTCGGGTCACGCAGGAGGCGCTGGCCAACGCAGTCAAACACGGCTCGCCGGACCGGATCGCCATCACCCTCTCCGACTCGCCCGCCGGAGTCTCATTGGAGGTCGCAGACGATGGCCGCGGTTTCGACGTGAGCATCCCGCGCACGGCCGCCTCGTTCGGGCTCGAGGGGATGATGCGGCGAGTAGACGACCTGGGTGGCACTCTCGACGTGCGGTCCGAGCTGGGCAAGGGCACGGTGGTGCGCGCGGAACTGCCGACCGCGGTTCTGCCGACGACGAACACGGAGAATGACCATTGATCCCCAAGGTGCGAGTGCTCATCGCTGACGATCACGCCGTGGTGCGGACCGGGTTGCGGGCGCTGTTGGCGTCCGATCCCACGATCGAGGTGATCGCTGATGTAGGGCAGGCCGATGCCGCCGTCGAGCGGGGCAGGCTCGGCGACATCGACGTGGTGCTGATGGACCTGCGCTTTGCCGGGGACCCTACGGCGGGGGTGCGGGCCACAGCCAGCCTTCGCGCGCTCCCGGACCCGCCGCAAGTACTGGTACTCACCAGCCACGACACCGACGCGGACATCCTCGGCGCCATCGAAGCCGGAGCGTGCGGTTACCTCCTCAAAGACGCCGGTCCCGATGAGCTGCTGGGCGCCGTCCGCGCGGCTGCCGCCGGCGAGAGCGCGCTCTCACCCACGGTCGCGGCCACGCTCATGGGGCAACTGCGTCAACCGCACCCCACACTCACCGATCGGGAAACCGAGGTCCTCAAAGCCATTGCAGAAGGGGCCACCAACCGTCAGGCCGCCACGTTGTTGCACGTGTCCGAAGCCACGGTCAAGACTCACCTCGCGCATACGTTCCAGAAACTCGGAGTGACCTCCCGAACTGCTGCCGTCGCTCGAGCGAACGAGCTGGGGATCATCTGACGATCCCGTGCAGCGGGAGGTCAGTTGACGACGGTCGTGGTGGAGACCTGCTTGGTGAGCGTGACACCGACGGCGCCCAGGACCTTCCGCACGAAGGGTTCCGGATCGATACACGCCTCCGGGGCCATGACGCCCCTACGGGTGATCTGCCCTTCGAGCATGTCGCGTACGGCGTTGGCGGCGGCGTGCGGTGTGGGGTCCTGCCCGCCTTGGCCCGTGTAGATCACCTGGGTCTCGAATTGAACCCGGGCGGATTGGCCGTCGATTGCTCCCTCGGCGATCACCTGGATCACCGTGCCCGGCATGCCGGACGACTCGACGGCGAGGCGGCGTTCGGCCTCGGGGGTCGCCATGTAGTGGGCCAAGAACCGGCGTGGTGACATCGGCAGGCCGTCGGACGCCTCGGGACTGGTCCATCCCAATTGCTCGTACTGCTGCCAGAGCCGGTTGGCCTCCTGCTCGAACCACGTGAATCGAACGGAGGCGTTCTCCACGCCGGGCAGGTAGGCGCCGAGCGTGATGGCTTCGGGGTGGCCCATGTAGCCCACCTGGGTGGTGACGTCGAACGGGGCACCGAACGTGAACGACTTGGGGTCACCCCATGCCGGTAGGTGGGCGATGGCCCCGTCGGCGAACTGCGCCACATCACCAGACATCGAGTGCAGCATGTGCTCGTTGATGGTCTGCCCCATGTTGACCGTATAGGGGACGGCGATCGCGACGTCGACGCTGTGGGCCGAGTCCATGGACTCGGTCGCCCAGCGGGCGAGCAGGCTCGTGATGCCCGGGGCGTACCCCATGCCGAACACGATGCTGACGTCGGCGGCCCGCGCTGCCGCGTCGAGTTCGGTGTCCCGGATCAGTTCCTCGGCCACATCGTATTCGTCGCACACGTCCACATAGTTGACACCGCACTCCACGGCGGCACGCACGATCGGGATACCGAAGCGGTAGAAGGGACCGACCGCGTTGAACACCACGTCCACCCCGGCGATGACGGACCTGATGCTGGCCGGGTCCGCCGCGTCGAACTGGGCGGCGGTACAGCCCACCTCGTCGGCGATCGTCTGCGCCTTCTCAAGGTCGATATCCGCGATCACCAGCTCGTCGTAGCACGGTGTGGCGGACAGGATCCGCGCGACGGAGCCAGCGATGGAGCCGGCGCTGAGGATGACGAGTTTCATGTGTGTTCTCACCTGGGGTGTGTGGGGGATGCGTGCGGGGGTCGAGGCGGCAGGTCAGGAATCGTCGGCCCAGCGGGCGCGGAAGACGTCGTGCGGAATACCGTCTTTCCACTGACCCGTCAGCGTGTACTCGGCAGTCAGGCGGCCGAGTTCGTCGGCGGCCATCGCACCTCGCTCGCCCTCGACTACGACCGTGGTCCGGTCGTCCACCCGGTCCAGGTACGGCAGACCGGTCGGGGTATCGCACACCGTGCACGGCCGGGTGAACGCGGACCCGAGCGTCTGATCGGGCATCAGCTCCGCCAGCAACTCGTAGGTGTCGTCGATATCCGCGCCCCGGCCGCCGGTGCGTACCCACGCAGCGATCTCGTCCGCCGATTCGAGCGGGTTGTCGAGAAGACTGTTGCCCGAGACCTTGATGTACCACCTGCCATCCGGGTAGCGCAGCGGCGACATCACGATGCCGCCGAACCGGAGCTGCCCGTCCATGAATTTCAGGTACATCATCGCCGGCATGTCGACCGTCGCCGGGTCATCGACCTCCACCAGGACAACGGTCGCGCCGTACGTCTGCATCTGGAGCCGACGCGGAAGGAGGCCGGTGGCGTTGGTGCCGGCGCCCGTCGCCAGCACGATCTTGTCCGCGCGCCACGTGGCTGTCGACTTCCCCACGAGCTGAACGGCCTCGTCGTCGTCATCCTCCGTGCGCCCGAGTGAGACCACCTCGTCTCGGACGAGGGTCGCGCCGGCCGCCGTGGCGGCGGCGAGCTCGGCACGCACCAACTCGCGCGGGTTGAGGATGAACGCGTCACGCTGGACCACGCCGACGTGCCCGGGCGCGAAACGCAGTCGCGGGTAGTCACGGCGCAGATCCTCCGCGCTGAGCGGCGAGACGGCGACCCCCAGGTCCTCGGCGTTGCGGATCAGCCTCTCCCTGTCGAACCACTCCGAGCCGGTCTCGCTCGAGGAGACGTCGGGCAGAACACTGAGCGAGTGCGTCGGGGTGGTGAAGGTGACACCCGAGCGTTCCCGCAGTTCCGCGAAGCGGCGGAGAGATCGAGTGGCCAACATCGACGTCACCAAGGGGACCTCGAGGACGTGCGCCAGCCGGCCCTGGTCGTAGTAGCCGGCCCACACACCCTGGTGATCGTCGAAGCGGTCGGGCTCGGCGGGGCCGATGACGACCACTCTCGCCCCCCGGTCCGTCAGATGCCTCGCGGTCGCCGCTCCTATCGGGCCTGCGCCAACGACGGCGACGTCGTACCTGGATTCGCCTGGCAACGTGATGTCCTTTCGGCTGCCCCGCAGAAGTAGGTTGCGGAGTGTGTGACCCACATCATGTGCACCGCACCCGCTAAAGTCAACACCCTGTGTCGTTAAAGGATGTGAACGCGATGAATTCGCAGGTAGAGTCCCTCGACCCCGGCGAGCCGACGCCGGACGAGCCCGGGCCCGCCGCGCGCGTACGCACCCGCGCCGGCGGACGGAGTGCGGAGGTGCGGCGGTCGGTGAGAGACGCATGCCTGGCCTTTCTCGCGGAAGGCCGAATCGACTTCACCATGGTCGAGATGGCCGAACGCGCCGGCGTGAGTCGCAAGACCCTGTACCGGTGGTGGCCCACGCCCGAGGACGTACTCGTGGAGGGGCTATCCACGCATGTCCGCCGGGTATCACCCCCGGATACCGGCTCCTGGGCCACGGACGTGCGCGAGTTCGCGGACCTCATCGCCACGTTCGCCGCGGATCCGGTGGAAGTGGCCACCACCTCGCTCCTCGCCAGCCGCCGGTACCCCGAGTTCGGCAAGCTGGTCGTGGCCCAATACGCACCGGTCAGGCACGAATGGCAGCAGATGGTGCACCGAGCCGTCGAGCGAGGCGAAATCTCCGCCGAGCACACACCGGAAGCAGTCATTAACGCGCTGGTGGCGCCGCTCTTCCTAGCCCCGATGATGATGGGCCGAAAAGCCTCCGACGACGAGATCGAGCGGACAGTTCGCATCATCCTCGCCGCTACCCGCCCGTTCGCGGAGACGCCCCCCGTTGCGAGGTGAGCACCGGAGACGCGGGCGTCCCCCGAGTGCGCGGTGATCCACGTCGGGTCACGCTCGAGGCGCACCCTCGTTGGCGAGCGGCGTGAGGGTCTCGTACATACGGATCGCTACGGCAGCCGCCGAGACCGCGCTTATGGCGGCGGCAGCCCACACTGCTGCGTTCAGTCCCATGGAATCGGCGACGAGGCCACCGAACACCGCACCGACTGCATAGCCCAGGTCGCGCCACACGCGGTACACCCCGACGGCTCGTCCCCGCCACACGGGATGGGCCACGTCGCCGATCACCGCCAAGAGCGTCGGATAGACCATCGCGGTTCCGGCTCCCAGGATCGCGGTGCCCACCGCCCAGACCCCGAATCCACTGCCGAGAGCTATGACGATCAACGCGGCCGCCTGGGTGGCCATACCCATCACGATCAGCTTCTTTCTGCCGACCCGGTCTGAGAGCGCGCCGGTCAGCAACTGCCCCACTCCCCAGACTGCAGGGTAAAGCGCGAATAACAGCCCGATTCGCCCCACGGACAGGTCCGCCGTGGCGAACAGCAAGGGGAAAAGCCCCCACGACAGGCCGAAATTGAGATTGTTGACGAGCCCAGCCTGGCTCGCCGAGGACAGAGCCGGTTCCTTGAAGCTGGTCTGGACCGCGATCTCGCGGTCCGTCATATCGGCATGAAGATGGTCGTGCAGTCCGTCCGGGCGGGCAACGTGCCGCCCCGCGTCCAAGAGTGCGTGAGAGCGGGTCTCGCGGACGAAGATCCCGGACAGCATCAGAGCCAGTGCCGTGTAGGCCAAGCCAATGAGGAACGGCGCCGGTCGCAACCCGTACTGCTCGGCCAGATAGCCGGCGAGCAGCGAGGTCACTGCGACGGCGCCATAGCCTGCAGCCTCGTTGAGGCCCATCGCGAGACCGCGCTGGCGCGGGCCGACCAGGTCGATCTTCATGACCACGGTTGTGGACCAGGTCAAACCCTGATTGATCCCCAACAAGACGTTAGCTGCCACCACCCAGCCCCAGCTGGGTGCCCAGATGAGCATCAGCGGCACCGGTATGGCGAACAGCCACCCGACCAGCAGGACGGGTTTGCGTCCGTAGCGATCCGAGAATGTCCCGGCGAAGTAGTTCGCGATCGCCTTGGTGACGCCGAAGGCCGCCACGTAGGTGAAGATGAAGGTGTAGCCGGTCAGCCCAAAGACGTCCGTCGCCAGGAGGGGCAGGACCGTCTGTTGCTGGCCCACCATGCCGCCGACCAACGCGTTGATGGCCACGAGCAGCGTGAACTGAGCGGCATTGGCCTTCAGTCCGAGCTGAAGTGGACGTTCGCCCCTCATACAGTTACCTTCCCGCCGATGTTAGTGGTACCTGCTCGGCACGATTCTCGGTCGATCGCAGCGGGCATCGTTCGACGAACATCAGGCAGGTGGCAGCTGCGGCGGCAGCAATGACCACGATGCCGAGGATGATTGGTGCGGCGGGGGACGGTAGTTCTTGGGACAGGACGAAGGCGCCCATGAGGAGGACGAAGTATCCGAAGCCCTTGCGTAGTGCCTGTTCGGGCACCACGGAGGTGAGTCGTACGCCGATGAAGGAGCCGGCGATCGCGGCGGTGGTCACGGCGGCGACCAGGGGCCAGTCCAGGCTGACCGTTGTCATGTATCCGGCCAGGCCGGCGAAGGATTTCATGGCGATCACCAGCAGGGAGGTGCCCACGGCGGCGGTCATGGGTAGGCCGGCCAGCAGGACCAGGGCCGGGACGACGAGGAATCCGCCGCCGGCGCCGACCAGGCCGGTCGCCGCGCCCACGACCAGTCCGTCGAGCAGGATCCGCCACAGGGGGTGGTCGTGGGTCTGGGGTTGGCCGTCGCGGTTCTTGCGGCCCTTGATCATCGCGCCTGCGGTGGCGATCATCATGACCGCGAAGGCGATCATGAGGATGGTGCCGGGGATGTGGCCCCCGGCCAGTCCGCCGAGGAACGCGCCGACCATTCCGGCGGCGCCGAAGATCAGGCCCGTCCGCCATTGGACGTTGCCCTTGCGGGCGTGGCCGATCATGCTCACCAGTGACGTGGCGCCGACCACGAACAGGGAGGTCGCGATCGCCTCCCGGGGGTCGAGTCCGCCGATGTAGGTCAGTAGTGGGACGACGAGGATGGAACCGCCCCCGCCGAGCAGGCCCAGGGACAGGCCGACCAGGACGGCCAGGGCCACGACGATGATCGTGGTGATCTCCATGGCAGTGCCTTTCTCCGGCGGGGGCGCCGGTGTTGCGGTGGGTCAGGAACGGTGGGGCAGTGAATCCAGGACGGTGCCCAGCGCCGGTTCGTCCGCCGAGCGGTTCCACGGCATCCTGGCCAGCGCGGCCGCCATGGCGCAGGAGTTGCTCACCGCCGAGTAGGCGAGTCCGGCGCCGATGGCGCCGGCCAGGTAGACGAACTTCGGCGAGATGACCTTGGAGGCCGTGACGCCCGCGAGGACGAGTGAGCCGGCGGCCATGCGAACCTGCCGGTCCATCGCCCACGGGCCGTTGCCGTGCACGACCTCGCCGCCGGCGGACTCGAACGCGGCGATGCCGCCGTCCAGGACGGTCACCGTGTCGGGGTTGACACCGACGGACTCGAGCCGGTCGTTTGCCTGGCGGGCCCGGTTACCGGACTGGCAGATGAGCACGACCTGGCCGGGCAGGCGGGAAGCGAACTCCTCGCCGTGCTCGGACAGCATGGGCAGCGACACGTTGTACGAGCCGCGGATGTGGACCGAGGAGAATTCGGCGGCGGACCGTACATCGATCACGGTCGGCGGGGTGTCGCTGGCCAGTGCGTCGCGCAGGTCGGCTGGGGCGATGGTCGGAGCGGTCGTGAGCGTGGAAAGCATGTGGGTGTGAACTCTTTCGTGTGGGACAAGTGAGGGAAGTGCGGCGGGGCCCCACCGCCCCGGGGCCGGACCAGTGGTCCGACCCCGGGGCGGGAGGGTTCGGTTAGACGGTCGCGAGGTTGCGTTCGGACCAGGCGGCGTAGCTGCCTTCGAGTTCGGCGACTCGGTAGCCGGCGCGGCGCAGTGTGCTGGCGGTGACCGAGTTGCGGACTCCGGTCTGGCAGTAGGTCACGATCGTTCCGTCGGTCGGGAGTTGGTCGAGGTTCCACAGCACCCGGCCGCCGCTGAACTGGACCGATCCGGGGATGTGGCCGTCGGCGTGTTCGGTCTTGTTGCGGACGTCCAGGACCATCGCCGAGTCGAACGATGCGAGGTCGTCGGGGCTGACCAGCTCGGGGGTCGTCATCGGCAGGCCCTCGAGGCTGGTGGTGAATCCGGTGACCGTGTCGATACCGACCCGCAGCAGATGGTCCCGCAGCTGCTCGGCGGCCTCGATGTCCTCGGCCAGCAGCACCAGGGGCGTGTCCTCGCGCTCGGGGTCGTAGACCCAGGCACCGTAGGACGCGGCCTTGGCCGGGCCGGGGATGTTGAGCGAGCCGGTCACGGTGCCGGCGTGGACCTCGTCCTGGCCGCGGGTGTCGACAAAGACGACCTCCTGCCGCTCCAGGGCCCGGGCCAGCTGCGCGTTCTCGTACTGCTTCAGCGGAGCCAGCGGGCCGAGCACTGCCGGGCCGTCCCGGTTCTCGCGCTTCATCCGGCCGAAGTAGGCGTGGGCGTCGGGCTGCCCGTCGAGCAGTTCGTCGATGAAGCCCTGCTCGTCATCGTTCTCGAGGTACTTCGACCACCAGGCGAAGCGCCGCTCGTAGCCGACGCTCGTCGAGGGCAGGGCGCCGAGCGCTTTGCCGCACGCACTGCCCGAGCCGTGGCCGGGGAAGACCTGCACATGGTCCGGCAGGGTGAGGAACGACTTCTTGAGGCTGGCGAAGATCTGCTTGGCGCCTTCGAATCGGGTGTCGACCCCGCCCGCGGCCTCATCGAGCAGATCCGGCCGGCCCAGGTCGCCCGAGAAGACGAAGTCGCCACTGAGCATGTACCCCGGCTCGTCGGCGAACGCCCCGTCGGTGATGAGGAACGACAGATGCTCCGGGGTATGCCCCGGGGTGTGCACGGCCTCGACGGTGATATTGCCGAGCGTGAGCGTGTCGCCGTGATGCAGACGGTGCGCATCAAACCCGTACTGCCAGTCGGTACCGCCCTCACCAGACACATAGATCGGCGCCCCGGTGGCCTCGGCGAGCTCACGGGTACCCGACAGGTAATCGGCATGGATATGGGTCTCGGTCACCGCGGTGATCGTCATCCCGTGCTGCTCAGCCAAATCCAGGTACTGGCGAATATCACGGCGGGCGTCAACAACCACGGCCTCGTTCTTGGCCTGACAACCAATGAAGTACCCGGCCTGGGCGAGGTCCTCGTCATAAATGCGTTCGAGAAGCATCGAGATCTCCTAATCGATCGGCGTTCCCTGAGCGGGGCGTACCACAACCATACATACCCCCCGGGGTATCCACAAGGTGCCCGACAGGCGGCCCCGAAGCGATGTGCACCCGTCGCGGCCGAGATCCTGATCGGTGGGGCAAAACACCCCCTGGGGTATATGATGGTGGGGACTTTCCCCCAGTTCAGGAGTCCCTCATGCAACTCGACGCAGCCGATATGACGCCCACACTCCACCGCCTCAAGCGTGCCCAAGGGCAGCTCGGAGCCGTGATACGCATGATCGAGGAGGACCGCGATTGCGAGGACATCGTCACTCAGCTCTCAGCCGTGTCCAAGGCCCTGGACCGGGCCGGTTTCGCGATCATCGCAAGCGGACTCGAGCAGTGCCTGACGAACCCTGGAGGAACCATGGGCAAACAGGAGCTGGAGAAGCTGTTTCTCTCCCTGGCCTGATGCTTGGGAACCCGGTGGTCTCGATTGACTACACCTCTGGCCGTCGCCTCGTCGACTCACGTTCCGGGTCCGAGGCATAGAGCCACGACTCGGCCGAACCGGGGCGATCCAAGGCGTGGCCGACGAGAATGACCGCGGCCTGGCGCAGCCCGGCACTCTCCACCGCATCCGCGATGCCCCCGAGGGCGCCCCGCAATTCCACGCGATGCGGCCTGCTCGTGTTGGCCACCACGGCCACCGGGCAGTTCGCGCCGCGGGTCGGCACCAAACGTTCGGCGAGTTCGCGGATCCGCTGCGGGAGCGGATTCCCACCGCCCGCGAGCTCATCGAACTCGTGGAACTCACGCCGTGGGCACTGACGGCGAGCGTCTTGGTGTGCGCGGGTTTCGACGTGGGCGGCCGCCGTGCGTGCGGTGGCCCGCCTGGCCGAGCACATGGCCGATGGCCTCAACGTGGTGCTGCTCTTCGTAGTCAAGTGTGCACAGAAGCTGTAGCCACTTGTGTTCACCACGAGCGGGTCAGCCCGGTCGACGCCCCTTCCCACCTCCCCGGACAAGCCGGTGCACGACAGCGGTTGCCGCTGCTGTCGTGCGTTTCGCTCGTTCCAGTCCACGCCGAGTGCGACTTAGGTAACTTTACGCTTATACGCGAACCGAACAGGTGACGCCAACAACCTCTCCGTTTGGGAGTTACCGTGGCGAATTGCACTCAGGGCGGGGCGACAGAGGTTGCCCAGCACCTAACTCGGTCGATCCCTCGGCTAGCAGTCACGCCGGTCCATCGGCCGGCGTTATGCGCTCGCTTCGAACAAGCACAGCTGCGGCGCGGTGGCGTTCTCTTGGTGTGCGGCATGGCGGGAACTGGGAAAACTGTCGCGATTTCCGAGTGGTTGCGCTGTGCGGCACGCTCGGGTTCGGTCTCCGCGATCGGGTGGGTCTCGCTGTCAGAGGAGCACAATGACATCGGAGTCTTTTGGGGATCGCTCCTGGCTTCTCTCGAACTGCCGGAACTGCCGGAGTCAGCGGCACACGCAGCTGAGCGTCCGTGGAAGGGGGCCGAACTGATCGCCGATTCCTTCGCCCGGCTCGATGGCTCCCCACTGGTCGTGTTGGACAACGTGCATGCCATCTATAACCCTGTAGTTCTCGCCGGACTGGCCCACCTTCTTGAGCGGCTGCCCGGCCACGCCACGATCGTCGTGTCATCTCGATTCCGGCCGGCCATACCGTGGCATCAACTCGACCTGGCTGGCGTACTAGTTCGGGCCGGCCCAGAAGATCTGGCGTTCACCCGAGTCGAAGTCCAGGCCCTGCTCGATGCCTCCGGGGTGCAGGTTGAGGACGCCGAACTCGACTTGATCCTCGAGATCAGCAGCGGGTGGCCGGCAATAGTCAGGATGACCGCGCAATTACTGGCGGCAGCGGAGGACAACTCTCGCGCTCTGACATCGGTCGTCGCATCGGGCCATTCCGTAATCTCGGATTTCCTCGCCGGGGAACTGCTCAGCTCAGTCAGTACTGAGCACCGCGACTTCCTCACCCTTACGGCGGTGCCAGACGAGTTCGACACTGCACTTGCCACTGAACTGGCGGGCACCAGCGCGTCGCGTCTGCTGTCCGAGGTGCTCGACCTCCAGTTTCCTTTTGTGTCCACGAGATCCGACGGCGACGAGACCTATCGTTATCACCCGCTGATGCGGGCCTATCTGAGATCCGAGCTCGTGCGAGCACTGGGTTCGGACGGTGTGCGCAGGATCGAACTACGGGCCGGACATTGGTATTTGAACCTGCGCACTCCCGTGGCTGCCATTCGGCACCTACTCGCTTCAGATGATCGCTACGGGCTGTATCGGGGGCTGCTGGATCTGGGCCCAAAGGCTGTGCTCGGTCCGGATGCCGGAATGTTCCTCAAAACACTTGACGAGGCTCCTGTCGAGGTCGCTGACGACCCGTGGGTCCACCTGCTCCGTAGCATCCATGGCATCGAGTGCGGGGCCATGGCCGATGCTGACGCCTTCCTGCAGGCAGCGTCAGGTCGGCCATCAGCGATCTGCCCCCCGGACCTGTTTGACCGCTTGCACTGCGCCGTCACGATCGATCTACGCACCAGGTTCGGCGAGAACGTGCCCGTCTACGCCTTGCCGGCGGCAGTCGCTGACCATCGGGAAATCGAGGCATACGTCGCCGTCCAACAGGCCAAGCTCATGCTGCCGCCGATCGGGCACAACAGGGTGAAGCACCAATTGCTCATCGCTGTCAGCAGGGCCGATTATGCGAGATGCCCGGCACCGCACCTTGAAGCGTTGACGTTGCTGGCGCTACTTGACGGAGCACACGACCAGTTCGTATCGATGGGGATCCGCGCGCTCGCCGCTGTCCGCGCGGCAACAGCAGCGGGTATCGGGAATAACGCTGACGTAGTCCGCTGCGTCGTGATGTGCCGTTACTTCCACTTTCTGACCGGAACCCAAGCTCCCGAGCAAGTCGAGACATCCTTCGCGTTGTCGACGGGGGCTGACGGGATGCTGACACCCCTTGCAGGGTGGGACTGGCACGCGCTCTCAGCCCTGGTGATGTTCCCGGATTCAGAATGCAAGTCGCAGGCGGCCCGAGACATCGCGGAGGCCACCAAAGCTGCTCTCGCGTCTCCGGGCGCCCACCCCCTATTGGCACCGACAGTTCCCCTGGCGATCCAGGCTCTGATCGCGGCCCATGAATACGAGCTGGCGCAGCGGATAGTGCAGATCGCAACCACCATCCTCGGCCACTGCCCGGAGTTTTCTGTCGCCTCCGCGATGATCGAGATTGCAGACGGCCGGGTCAGACACTGCCCGCAACTGCTGGACGCCGCGCTGTCCCACCCTGCGCTGAGACTCGTCGGGGGGATTCAAGCCCACATATTGAGGGCTGTCGTGGCAGCTGATGCAGGACAGGACGAGCGGGTCCTCGGCAATCTTGAATCCGCGATCGCCCTAGCCGAACCGCAGCACCTGGTCCACCCGTTCCTCTCGCTCGATCGGGCGGTCCCTCTGCTGGATGCCTACGTCGGGAGGTTCGGCCGACACGATGCGTTCGTCGACCGCATCCGAACCCGGCCGGACGCTGTCCATCTCTCCACGAACATCGCTCTCACCCCGGCGGAACGACGCGTCCTACAGCACCTTGCATCCCCTCAGTCCACCCAGGAGATCGCCGACACACTCTGCGTCTCGGTCAACACGGTCAAGACCCATCTGCGGGGCATCTACCTCAAGCTGGGCGCGACTTCTCGACGAGACGCGATCTCCGCCGCCAGAGTGGCGGGATTGTTGTGAACCGGCACAACCTTCACACAAATCCTGATGGAACCCGCGTCTCGGGCGCGTAAAACAACCCCTATGCGGCTTGCGGTCGATAGTTCACCTGCCCTGGGTGATGCGGCCGATGCGACAGAGAGGCAATAGTTCGGCCCAGAACCGAACACGTTCGATCACACCTCTGAGAGCTGGCTCTTATGACCGGATCCACCGTCAACGACCAAGACTTCATCGACGCCGCTCGGGGATTCATCGCGTCGCTCCAACCAGGCGTGGTGGCGGATTCCTCCGGGAACACCGTGTGGGATGCCGACAGCTACCACTTTCTCCAGGAAGAATGCCCGGACACCGTCAATCCGAGCCTGTGGCGCCAAGCCAAACTCTGCACCATGCAGGGCTTGTACGAAATCACTGAAGGCATCTATCAGATCCGCGGACTGGACCTGTCCAACATGACCATCGTCGAGGGCGTAACCGGGGTCATCGTCATCGACCCCTTGATCTCCACCGAGACGGCGGCGGCAGGACTGGCCCTTTACCGCGAACATCGGGGCGACCGGCCCGTTACCGGGGTGATCTACTCCCACTGTCACCTCGACCACTTTGGCGGGGTCAAGGGGGTGACCACTCAGGATGAGGTCGAGGCGGGGCACTGTCCGATTCTGGCTCCGATCGGCTTCGTCGAACACGCCGTTTCAGAAAATGTCTATGCGGGCACCGCGATGGGGCGCCGCGCCGGATACATGTATGGGGCCGCGCTGCCACGTGGTCCACTCGGAGCGGTCGGCGCCGGCCTCGGCCCCACCACATCGACGGGAACCCCGACACTCATCGACCCGACATTACACATCGATCATACCGGGCAGGCTGAGACGATCGACGGTGTGCGCATCGAGTTCCAGCTCACGCCGGGCACCGAAGCCCCCGCCGAGATGAACTTCTACTTTCCCGATCACCGCGCGCTCTGCATGGCAGAGAACGCCACCCACACCCTGCACAACTTGCTCACGCTGCGCGGGGCGCCGGTCCGTGATCCGCACATCTGGGCAAAATATCTCACCGAGGCGATTAACCGGTACGCCCCGATATCGGACGTTCTGTTCGCCTCACATCATTGGCCGACCTGGGACACCGACCGTCTCACAGAGTTCTTGCGCACGCAGCGAGATCTCTACGGGTACCTCCACGACCAAACACTGCGTGCGCTCAACAAGGGCCTCACCGGTATCGAGATCGCGGAGGACTTTCAGCTGCCACCGTCGGTCGAGCGAGCTTGGCACACCCGCGGCTACTATGGATCGGTCAGCCACAACGTCAAAGCGATCTACCAGCGCTACCTGGGCTGGTTTGATGGCAACCCCGCAACCCTCTGGGAACACCCCCCCGTCGCGGCGGCACGACGCCACGTCGAGTTCATGGGCGGCGCAGACGCCGTTCTCGACAAAGCGCGAGCGTCATTCGAGGCGGGCGACTTCCGCTGGGTAGCCCAAGTGGTGAACTACGTCATCTTCGCCGATCCCACCAACACCGACGCGAAATTGCTTCAGGCAGACACCTTCGAACGCCTCGGCTACGGCTCCGAGAACGGTACCTGGCGCAACTTCTACCTCATGGGCGCCTACGAACTCCGCCACGGCAATGTCGGCACGCCCATTGCCGCCGCGTCCGACGACATCACCGCAGCACTCGACGTCGAACAGGTCTTCGATGCGATCGCCTTGAGGGTCAACGGGCCTCGCGCCTGGGATGCCCGGATCACGATCGACTGGCAGATCACTGATACAGAAGCCACTCACCGCACCGAGCTGAGGAACGGACTCCTCGTCCACTTCGACGTCGTCGACGGCGGCCTCCCCACCGCGGACACCACCTTGTCCCTCTCAGGCAGAACTCTGCACGCCCTGCTCTTCGGAGACGGGAACCTGGAGGCACTAGTCGCCAGTGGCGATGTCGAGGCCAAGGGCTCCCCCACCGTGCTGTCCGAACTCATGGGATACCTCGATCACCCCGACCCGGACTTCGCCATCGTCACCCCGTAGGGACGGTGGCGCCCCCGACGCCGATGAATGGACCCGGCGTCCGCGCATCCGCCAGTGATCAGGGGGCTGAATTTGGGCGCCTCGATCGGAGTGGCTCTCGCTTTGGCCGTCGATGTAGCGATCCCGCCAATCCCGATTGGCGCGGTCATCCACATTCACCTGTCCCAATGCCGTCGACGAGTGCGGCACGACGGCATCTCTCTGACAGCATTCACCCTCGACGGATGAAGACTGCACTGTCACCGCCTCGTAGCGTCACAGGCGGCAACACTCTCTCCAGTGAGGATCATCATGGCCGGAACACTGACCGTCTGGAAATTCAACACCGACACCGGCGCCGACACGGCTGTCGAGACGCTCAAGAATCTGCAACAACAGGAACTGATCACCGTGCATGATGCCGCGGTTGTGCGCTGGGCCGAGGGCGCGAAAAAGCCCAAAACCCGCCAACTCAACAACTTGGCCGGTGTCGGCGCCCTAGGGGGCACATTCTGGGGCCTGCTATTCGGAATTCTGTTCTTTGTCCCCCTGCTCGGCGCAGCAATTGGCGCAGGAATCGGTGCGCTATCCGGCTCCCTTTCAGATGTGGGGATCGACGACAACTTCATTAACCAGTTGAAAGAGAAGATCACACCCGGCACGTCTGCCTTGTTCGTACTTACGTCGGACGCCAAGATGGATCGAGTTCACGACGAGTTCAAGAGCCTTCACGCCGAACTGTTGTCGACCAACCTGAGCCACGACCAAGAAGCTGCGCTTCGCGAAGCATTCGCCGAGTGACCCGAGCAGGCGCCGTGGCGAGGAGGCTATCGGAATTGCTTGTGGCGCTGCCGATAGTAGCCATGATTGTCACTGCCGCATGAATGCGCGATGGGATTCCGTCGACCACAATCTTCTCAAAGCTCATCGCGTGCTGCGCCCAGGCTTCGGTACGGAAGCGGCGGTTTACGGCACCATTCTGGTAAGCGGACTCGTAGCCGTCTCGTCGGCACATGAAGAGAACTCCGTGACGGTGTTGCTCACCGTTGTCGTCACCGTCCTGGTGTTCTGGGGCGCACATGTCTATGCGGGTACCGTGGCCCGAATAGGCGAACGATCAGTGGTTGCCGGCACCGAGATTGTTGGATTCAGGGAAGCTCTCGGACTGTCGACCCAACATTCGCTCGGGATGCTGACCTCCGCCACTGTTCCTGCGCTAGTGCTACTCGCCGGGACAACGCGGCTCATCCCCGACGATCTGGCAAACGACCTCGCCCTTTGGTCTGGCGTGGTCATACTCGCCGTTCTCGGTTACGTCGCATTCCTCCGCCGCGGCAGCGGCCTAGTCGCCAGAGTCGCAGGCGCCTTGGGGACAGCATCGTTCGGTGCGGTTTTTGTGATTTTCAAGGCGATCATTCATTAGAAACGCTTTGATGCTCGCTCCGGATCCGAGGCGTAGAGCCAGGACTCCGCCGTACCCGGCCGGATCAGCGCGCGGCCAACCAGGATCACCGCGGCCTGGCGCAGCCCGGCCCTCTCCACCGCATCCGCGATGTCTCCGAGGGTGCCCCGCAATTCCACGCGATGCGGCCTGCTCGCGTTGGCCACCACGGCCACCGGGCAGTCCGCGCCGTGGGTCGGCACCAAACGTTCGGCGAGTTCGCGGATCCGGGTGATCGCCAGGTGCAGCACCAGCGTCGCTCCGGTGGCGGCGAAGTTCTCTAGTGCCTCAGCCGACGGCATCGCCGTGGACCGGGCCTGCGTCCGCGTGAGCACCACGGACTGCACCACCTCGGGAACCGTGAGTTCGACGCCCAGTTCCGCGGCCGCGGCCGCGTAGGCGGGCACTCCCGGGACCACGTCCCACGGCACGCCCACCGCGTCGAGGCGACGGGTCTGCTCGGCCAGCGCGGAATACAGCGACGGGTCACCCGAACACAACCGGACCACCTCCGACCCCGCGGCGTGGGCGGCGACGATCTCGGCGATGATTTGGTCGAGATCGAGATGCTGCGTGTCCACCAGCCGGGCCCCCGGCCGGCAGTGCGCGAGCACACCGTCGTCGAGGTAGGTCCCCGCGTAGAGGCAGACGTCCGCAGCGGCCAGAGCGGCGGCGGCGCGCAAGGTGAGCAGGTCCGCAGCGCCGGGGCCGGCTCCGACAAAATGAACGGTCACGAGGTCTCCTCGGTCGATTCGAAGCAGGGCTTGACGGCCGCCCACTGCACGACGGCCCGCGCCGGGGCCCATCCGGTGAATCTGCCGATCGAGTCGGCGTGCTCGACCTGCAGACGGGTGAGTTCGCCGCCGAAGTCGGCCCGGGCGTCGATGACAGCCCGCTCGGTCTCAAGGGTCACCGCGTGTGCGACCAGCCGGCCGCCCGGTCGAAGCGCGTCCCAGCACTGTTCCAGCAGGCCGGGTGCGGTGCCGCCCCCGCCGATGAACACGGCGTCGGGCCGGGGAAGACCGTCGAGAGCCTGGGGCACCCGGCCGTGGACGACGACCAGCGAAGGCACGCCGAGGGCGGCGGCGTTGCGCTCGACGCGCGCCGCCCGGTCGGGATCGGCTTCGACGGCGATGGTGCGGCACGACGGGTGGGCGCGCATCCACTCGATGCCCACCGAGCCGGCGCCGGCGCCCACGTCCCACAAGAGCTGCCCCGGAGCAGGCGCGAGGCGGGACAGCGCCGAGGCCCGCAGATCACGGCGGGTGAGCTGGCCGTCGCTGGCGAAAGCGTCGTCGGGGAGCCCGGGCGCCCACCCGAGCGGACGGGCGGCTGCGTCAGCCACGCACTCGACGGCCAGGACGTGCAGCGCAGGCGCCTCGCGGCCGGTCTCCCAGTCGCTCGCCGCGCAATCGGAGCGCGCCTCGGCGGAGCTGCCTAGATCCGAGAGCACGGTCAGCGTGCTCCCACCGAAGCCGGCTCCGGTCAGCATTGCCGCGACGTACCCCGGGGTGTGCTGGTCGGCAGAGAGTACGAGCAGCCGCCGCCCCGGCGCGAGCTCCCGCACCAGCGCACGGTGGTCGCGCACCACCGCGACGGTCTCGGCCGGCCACCGCATCCGGGCGCGCGCCAGCGCGACTGACGAGACCGCCGGGAGCACCTCCACCGCGTCCGCGCCGAGCAGGTCGATGAGGGTGGTGGCCACCCCGGCGACCAGGGGATCGCCCGAGGCCAGCGCGACGATCCGGCGTCCGGCGTACCGCTCGAGCAGTGCGGGCAACCCGGGCCGCAGCGGCCGGGGCCACTGCGTCCGCTCGGCCGTCACGTCGCCCGGCACCATCCCCAGATGCCGCTCCCCGCCGAGCAGCACGTCGGCGCCGAGGACAGCGCGACGGCGGGGCTCGTCGAGCCCCGCCCACCCGTCGCCGCCGATGCCGACGACCACCACCCGTGCGTTCATGACGCGGAACACTACCGCCGAGCCCGGACGTCCCAGCCGACAGGACGCTGGGATAACCTCGAGCTCAACACAACCGAACACCCCCACAGCACGAGGTGCCCCACGGCCGCCATACGCGGTCGGCGGGGAGAATCTGGGAAGCCGGTGAGAATCCGGCACAGGGCCCGCTACGGTAACCCGAGCCTTCCGACGCCTGAGCGTCGGTCGAGCCGGGAAGTCCGGAGACCGGCCTCGCGCTGACCAGCCTGGCAGACGAGAGCGGGAGCCCCCATGCCACTGCAATACCCGTTCAGCGCTGTCGTCGGTTCCGACGACATGGCGCTGGCCCTGACCCTCACCGCGGTATCGCCGTCGGTGGGTGGTGTCCTCATCCGCGGCGAGAAGGGCACCGCCAAGTCCACGATGGTCCGCGCCCTCGCCGGGATCCTCCCGCCGATCGAGGTCGTGTCCGGCGATCGATTCTCGTCCGCGCCGGACGACCGCGGTACCGAGACCCCGGACGGCCCGATTCCCCACGACGCACCCGTCGAGAGTCGGCCGGTTCGCCTGGTCGAGCTCCCCATCGGGGCGTCGGAGGACCGGATCGCCGGATCTCTGCACCTGGAGAAAGCGCTCAGCGAGGGCGTCACGGCGTTCGAACCCGGCCTCCTGGCGCGGGCGCACCGCGGAATCCTCTACGTCGACGAGGTCAACCTTCTGCACGACCACGTGGTGGACCAGCTCCTCGACGCCGCCGCCATGGGCCGGGTCACCGTCGAACGCGACGGCGTCTCGGTCGAGCACGCCGCACGGTTCGTGCTGGTGGGCACGATGAACCCGGAGGAGGGCGAGTTGCGGCCGCAGCTGCTCGACCGGTTCGGGCTGACCGTCGAGGTGGCCGCGCCGCGCGATCCCGAGCTGCGGGCCGAGGTGATCCGCCGCCGGGTCGCCTACGAGTCCGACCCCGCCGCGTTCATCGCCGCGTTCGCCGCCGACGAGCGCGCGCTGCGGGAGCGGATTCTCACCGCCCGCGAGCTCATCGACCTCGTGGAGCTCACGCCGTGGGCGCTGACGAAGATCGCGACGGTGTGCGCGGGTTTCGACGTGGACGGCATGCGCGCCGACATCGTCACCGCCCGCACGGCCGCCGCCCACGCCGCCTGGCAGGGCCGCGTCCGCATCACGCGCGAGGACATCCGCGCCGCCGCCCGCATGGCGCTGCCGCACCGTCGCCGCCGGGCCCCCTTCGACGCCCCGGGGCTCGATGAGGAGCTGCTCGACCGGCTCTTGGGGGACGACGACGACCCCGACCCCGACCCCCGGGACGAGACTCGGCCGGCCGACGACGCCGACCTCTCGGAGGGTGCGGACGAGTCGAGCGCCGCAGACGCCGCTGCGGCCGACAACACCCCCGCCGACGAGGACGCTCCGGCCACCGCGGGCACTCCCGATGGGGTCTCGGCGGAGCACCCAGCGCAGGGGGATTCGGGGCAGCCGGACCGTGCCGACACGGCCGACAGCACCGATGCGGGCGACGCCGACGAGGACCCGCAGGACGACACCCCGGCCGACGACGCTGGTAGCGCGACGGCCGAACCGGGCTCCCAGACCGCGAACGCCGGCGACGACAGCGCACCCGGCACGGTCGTGGCGGCCTCGGCGCCGTACCGCACGCGCCTGCTCACCGTCGCCGGGACCGGCCAGGGCGTCTCGGGGCGCCGGTCTCGGGCCGTCACGAGCAGCGGTCGGCGCACTGGCGCGGGCGGGTTCACCGGCTCCGACGTGCACCTGCCCGCCACCATCCGCGCGGCGGCGCCGTGGCAGTCGGCGCGCGGGCGTGACGGTGGCCCGGCTGGCGGCCCGGGCGGTGGTCGATTGCGTCTGACGTCCCGCGACCTGCGCTCGGCGGTCCGGGAGGGCCGCGAGTCCAACCTCGTGCTGTTCTGCGTGGACGCCTCGGGCTCCATGGCCGCGCGCACCCGCATGGAGCAGGTCAAGACGGCAATCCTCTCCCTCCTACTGGACGCCTACCGCCGGCGCGACAAGGTGGGCTTGGTGACCTTCCGCGGGTCCGGCGCGGAGATCGCCCTGCCGCCCACCTCCTCGGTCGACGTCGCCGCGACCCGTCTGGCGCAGCTCCCGGCGGGCGGCCGCACCCCACTGGCGGAGGGACTGCTCGCCACAGCCGAGGTCCTGCGCATCGAGAGTGTCCGCGATCCGCAGCGGCGGCCCCTCGTCGTCGTCGTCACCGACGGACGCGCCACCCACGGCCCGCACGCCCTGGACCGGTCCCGCGCCGCGGCGGCCGGGCTCGCCTCCCTCGGCGTCGCCTCCGTGGTGGTGGACTGCGAGACCGGTCGATTCCGTATGGGACTGGCGTCCGAGCTCGCCGCGCACCTCGGCGCCGAGCACCTCCCCCTCGGGGAGGTCACCGCCGAGGGCCTCACCCACACCGTCCGTGCCCGTACCGCTCACCCGCACACCGCGGCCCACGGCCCGGCGCGAGACGACCACAACCGACCCCGAGGAGATGTGGCCTGATGCCCAAGGGACAGCCCGAGACCGTGCCCGACGACGGGCTCAGCACCCGCCAACGCCGCAACCGGCCTCTCGTCATGGTCCACACCGGGCCCGGCAAGGGAAAGTCCACGGCCGCGTTCGGCGTGGCCATGCGCGCGTGGAACCAGGGCTGGGACATCGGCGTGTTCCAGTTCGTCAAGTCCGCCAAGTGGCGCATCGGCGAGCAGACCGTCATGGAACGCCTCGCCCGCCTCCACGACGAGACCGGCGAGGGCGGCCCGGTCGAGTGGCACAAGATGGGCTCGGGATGGTCCTGGTCGCGTAAGGACGGCACAGAGGACGATCACGCCGCCGACGCCGCCGAGGGGTGGGCCGAGATCAAGCGCCGCCTGGCCGAGGAGCGACACGACCTCTACCTGCTCGACGAGTTCACCTATCCCATGAAGTGGGGCTGGGTGGACGTCGACGACGTGGTGGAGACGCTGATCTCGCGCCCCGGCCGCCAGCATGTGGTGATCACCGGCCGCGACGCCGACCCGCGGCTGATCGACGCCGCCGACCTGGTCACCGAGATGACCAAGGTCAAGCACCCGATGGACGCCGGGCAGAAGGGGCAGCGGGGCATCGAATGGTGACCGCCGCGCCAGCCTCCACAGCGCCGACCTCCACCGCGCTGCCGAGGCTCGTGGTGGCCGCGCCGGCGTCCGGGCACGGCAAGACGACCGTCGCGACCGGGCTCATGGCGGCCCTGCGGCGCACCGGGCTCACGGTGTCCGGACACAAGGTGGGCCCGGACTACATCGATCCCGGGTACCACGCGCTCGCCACCGGGCGGCCCGGCCGCAACCTCGACCCGCATCTGGTGGGCGAGGAGCAGGTCGTGCCGCTGCTCCAGCACGGCGCGCGGCTCGGCGGGGCGCCCGGGTCTCGCGCGGCCGACGTTGCGGTGATCGAGGGCGTGATGGGCCTGTACGACGGGCACATCGGCGGCGACGGGTTCGCCTCCACCGCGCACGTCGCGCGGCTCACCGATTCCCCCGTCGTGTTGGTGGTGGACATCTCGCACGCCTCGCGCAGCATCGCCGCGGTGGTGTTGGGGATGGCGTCGTTCGATCCGTCCGTGCGCATTGCGGGCGTGGTGCTCAACAAGGCCGGATCCGTGCGCCACTCCGACGAGGTCCGGCGCGCGCTGGCGCCGCTCGGCATTCCGGTGCTGGGCGTGCTGCAGCGCGATGACGACGTCACGGCCCCTTCCCGTCATCTCGGCCTGGTCCCCGCCGCCGAGCGCCCCGAGGCGGCGCGGTCGCTCGACCACCTGGCCGGCAAGGTGGCGGCGTCGAT
Organism: Dietzia sp. ANT_WB102; assembly: GCF_008369165.1. Taxonomy (NCBI): domain Bacteria; kingdom Bacillati; phylum Actinomycetota; class Actinomycetes; order Mycobacteriales; family Dietziaceae; genus Dietzia; species Dietzia sp. ANT_WB102. The sequence continues at coordinate 759,057 of NZ_VOBA01000001.1, read as the reverse complement.
CGACCTCGAGGCGGTCATGAGGATCGCCCGGTCCGCGCCGCCGCTGGCAGGCGAGGCGTGGTCGGCGCAGACGGCGTTGGAGTGCACCACAGTTGTAGTGGATGGTGGCGGCCCCGTGGCGGGCCGGGCTCGTGGAGTCGACGACGACGAGGCTCGCCCGCTCATCGCCATCGCCGGTGGCCGGGCGTTCACGTTCCGCTACGCCGAGACGGCCGAGCTGCTCGAGGCGGCCGGCTGCTCGGTGGCGCCGTTCGACCCGCTCGTCGACGAGTCATTGCCCCGGGGTACGGCGGGGATCTACCTCGGCGGAGGTTTCCCCGAGGTGCACGCCGGTGACCTCGCCGCAAACGAGCCAATGCTGCGGGAACTGCGCGCGGCGACATCCGCAGGGACGCCGACCGTCGCCGAGTGCGCCGGCCTGCTCTACCTCTGTCGCAGTCTCGACGGGACCCCGATGGTGGGGGCGATCGACGCCGACGCCGCCATGGCCCCGCGGTTGACGCTGGCCTACCGCCGTTCAACCGCGGTCGCCGACAGCGTCCTCTCTACCGCGAGCACCGAGGTCACCGGCCACGAGTTCCACCGCACCGCGGTCACCCCGTCCGCCGGGACGGACCGCGGCAGCCCAACTGTCGGGGCGGCTGCCGGCTCCGGGTCGGCGCCCGCCTGGACCAGCTCCGCCGGGGCCGAGGGATTTGTCACCGGCTCCGTGCACGCCTCCTACCTGCATACGCACTGGGCTGGGCACCCCGCGTTGGCCGCGAGGTTCGCCGCCCACGTCCGCCGGTTCGCCCGGGCGGGGGCGGAGGCGTCCGTCTGACGACTATCGCGGGGCGACCCGATCCGCGGCCTCGACAGCGGACGCCACCACGGGCACCCCCTGCGCGCTGGCGGGTCTACGCACCACGACCACCGGCACGCCCAGCTCGGTCGCCACGACCATCTTGGCCCAGGTCAGCGCCCCGCCCGAATCCTTGGTGACCAGAACGTCGATGCCGTGGCGGGTGAACAGCTCGCGCTCGCCCTCCTCCGTGTACGGGCCGCGGGCACGCATTACCACCCACTGCTCTGGCAGCGGATGCTCCGGCGGATCGACCACACGCACCACCGCGCGCGCATTCCCCAGCGGGCCGGTGAAACGGTCGAGGGACTGGCGGCCCACGGTGAGTAGTGGCCGCTCCCCCAACTCGGCGACGGTGTCGGCGGCGGCGTCGTGGTCGTCGACCCAGTGCCAGGATTCCGCTCCGGGGGCCGCTGACCAGCCCGGACGCTCCAACCGCAATAGCGGCACCCCGGTCGAGTGGCAGGCGGCGGCGGCATTGCTGGAGATCACGCGCGCGAACGGATGGGTGGCGTCCACCACCGCCCGCACCCCGGACTCGCGAAGGTGCCGGGCCAACCCGTCGACTCCGCCGAACCCGCCGATCCGCACCTCGCCCACGGGCAGCCGCGGCCTCGACACGCGTCCGGCCAGCGACGACACGACGGGCACCCCACGTTCCACTAGCAGCGCGGCGAGCTCGCGGGCCTCACCCGTCCCGCCCAGCACGAGCACGGTCATCGGTCCGCCCCCGGCGGCAACAGTGGCAGCTCGGGCGCGCCGGCCCGCGCCAACTCGAGTAGGGCGTCCAGGTCGAGGTGGGCCTCGGCGAGATCGGCCAACAGGTCGAGGCGGGCCTCGCGCGCCCGGGCGAAGCTCACGTGCGACGCCGCGCGCGCCCGGCCCGCGCCTGACTCACCCGCGCCTGCCTCACCCGTGTCTTCTCCCCCCGTGCCTCCTCCACCCGAGCCACGGACAACCTCGGCCAACAACGCCGATCGAAAGCCGTCTGATTCGAGAGTTCCGTGCCACATGGTCCCGAACACGCGTCCCCGCCGGGCTCCGCCGGGGAACTCCTCGTCGTCGTCGTAGTCGTTGCCATCACGGTCGTCGGCGCCGTCGCGACTGCCGGCGGCGTCGATCGTCACCCTCCCGTGGTGGATCTCGTACCCGCGCACGTCCTCACCGAGGGCGCGCCCAGTCGGCAATCGCAGTACCTTCTCGGCGCCGAAGCGGGTGGTGACGGCGAGCAGTCCCAGGCCGGTGACCCGCGCACCGGGCTCGCCCTCGATACCGTCCGGGTCGCTGATCGTGCCGCCGAGCATCTGGAACCCGCCGCAGATCCCCAACACCGCGCCGCCGCGCCCGACGTGGGTGGTGATCGCGCGGTCCAGGCCCCGGGCGCGGAGCCACGCCAGATCGTCGAGGGTCGCGCGGGTGCCTGGGACGACGACGAGGTCCGCACCGGCGAGGTCGCGCGGCTCCGTGACGAACTCGACGTCGACGTCAGCTTCCAGTCCGAGGGCGTCGACGTCGGTGAAGTTGCTGATCCGAGGCAGTCGGATCACGGCCACCCGCAGGGTGGCGGCAGCGTCGGCGGCGCGCGCGGTCACCGCGAGGGCGTCTTCCGAGTCCATCCACAGGTCGGGATCCCAGGGCAGCACCCCGTGGACCGGCCGACCGGTGAGGTCCTCGAGCTGGCGCAGCCCGGGGGCGAGGAGCGTGGGGTCGCCGCGGAACTTGTTGATGACGAACCCGGCGACCAGCCGCTGGTCCGCCGGGGCGAGCAGCGCGACTGTGCCGTACAGTGCCGCGAACACTCCCCCACGGTCGATGTCGCCGACCACCACGACCGGCATGTCCGCGTGGCGGGCCAGGCCCATGTTCACGTAGTCGCTGTCGCGGAGGTTGATCTCCGTGGGGCTGCCGGCGCCTTCGCAGATGATGAGGTCGTGGCGGGACGCGAGGTCGTCGTATGCCGCGAACGCCGCCCGGGCCAGGTGGGCTCGCCCGTCGACGAAGTCCCGCGAGGAGACCGAGCCTGCCGGCTTGCCCATGACCACCACGTGGCTGCGCCGGTCACCGCCGGGCTTGAGCAGCACCGGGTTCATCGCGGGCTCGGGCTCCGCGCGGGCGGCGAGCGCCTGGATCCATTGGGCGCGGCCGATCTCGGCGGTGCCGTCCGGACCCTCGACGACCATCGAGTTGTTGGACATGTTCTGCGCCTTGAACGGCGCCACCCGCAGGCCGCGGCGGGCGAATGCCCGGCACAGGGCGGTGGTGACGACGCTCTTGCCCGCGTCGGAGGTCGTACCGGCGACGAGCAGGGAGGGGGTCACAGTCGTCGATCCTAATCGGGCGCGTGGCGGGTGTTCGCTCAGCGGTCGAGGGCAGGCCGGATCACTGTTAACCTCGCACTCGTGGCCCGCGTGACGCGGTTCACATAATGACCCTGACGAAAGGACACAACTGCCATGGGTTCAGACGCACTGGGCTCTCTCGGCTCGCTCGCGGTCGGCTCCCTCGCCGCCCCGCTCCTCGGCTCGCTCGGACTCGGGTCCCTGCTCCAGGGGTACGGCAGTGACATCGGCAGCGCGACCGACTCGCTGACCGGCCTGCTGCCCACCGACATCCTCGGCGGCCCTTCTCATTCGTCCGAGACACGGGAGACGACCCCGGGACCGCGCGTCGGTCCCGGGGTCTTGTTCTGTCGCGGGCGGGCCGGGCGGGCCGGGCGGGTCGGGCGGGTCGAGCGTCAGGAATCCAGTGACGTCTTGCTGGTCTCCGGCGCGAGGACCAGCGAGACGATGGTGAGCACGCCCAGTCCGACCAGGTAGTAGCCGACATGCGCGACCGAGTAGTTCTGCACCAGCCACACTGCGACGAACGGGGTCAGGGCCGCGCCCAGGATGGCGGAGAAGTTATACGCCACTCCGGAACCCGTGTAGCGGGTGTTGGTGGGGAACAGTTCGGGAAGCACTGCGGACATCGGTCCGAAGGTCAGGCCCATGAGCGTCATCCCGACGCACAGGAAGAGCAGCATCCGGACCACATCGAGGTCACTGCCGGTCCCCATCGCGTCCGGGTCGAGCCACCAGCCGAAGCTCAGGCCGAACGCGATGATCGCGGCGGTGACACCGAGGAGCATCCGGCGGCGACCGAACTTGTCGGCCAGCAGGCCGGCGACCGGGATGAACGCGGCGAAGAGGACGATCGCGATCACCTGGATGATGAGGAACGACCGGTAGCCGTAGCCGAGCCCGCCGGTGCCCTCGCCGCCGATCGCGAATGACAGGATCCATGTCGTCATCAGGTAGAACAGGCCGTAGGTGGCCAGCATGATGAACGTGCCGAGGACGATCTCCCGGCCGTTCTTGCGGAACACCTCCGAGACCGGGGCCTTGACCCGCTCGTTGTTGACGATCGCTCGAGCGAAGACCGGGGTCTCCTCGATCCGGAGTCGGACGTACAGGCCGACGCCGACCATCAACACCGAGAGCAGGAACGGCAGACGCCATCCCCACACGAGGAACGGGTCCGCCAGGTCGGCCGCGGTGGAGTCGTACGTGAACCACGTCGTCAAGAGCAGGAACAAGCCGTTGGCGAGGATGAAGCCGAACGGCGCCCCGAGCTGTGGCCACATCGCGGCGAACGCGCGCTTGCCCGGCTCCGCGGTCTCGGAGGCCAGGAGTGCGGCGCCCGACCACTCGCCGCCGAGGCCGATCCCCTGGAAGAACCGCAGGATCGTCAGCATCGCCGGCGCCCACAGGCCGATCTGGTGGATCGTGGGCAACAGGCCGATGAGGAACGTGGCGATGCCCATGGTCAGCAGCGCGCCGACCAGGGTGACCTTCCGCCCGAGACGGTCCCCGTAGTGGCCGAAGACGATCGACCCGAGGGGCCTGGCGATGAACGCCGTGCCGAACGTGGCCATCGAGGCCAGCAGGGCGGTGCCCGAATCTCCGCCGGCGAAGAACAACAGCGGGAATACCGACACCGCGGCCGTGGCGAAGATGTAGAAGTCGTAGAACTCGATCGTGGTGCCGATGAGCGAGGCGAGGACGATGCGTCGCCGAGGCACCGGCTCGGCCGGGATCGTTTCGGCGACCGCGGTGCTCGTCCCGTGGGGCTTGCTGGACCCGTCCGGCGTTGCCATGTTCCTCCTAGGACTTCGGGGCAGCGAGGGTGTCGGCTACCGTCGACCGCGACAAGGCTAGGCGGACAAGTGACCTCGGTCACCCTCTGAGGTGGTGGGTGCGCACGTGGCACAGTTCGGATCGATAATTTTCGCGATCGTTGCGCACGGTGTCCAATCCCGGGACCCGATGTGTGCCCAGGCTCAGCGTCCCCGGTAGTGCGAATACGTGGTCCCGTTCTCGAAGACCCGATGGTCGACGAGTTCCATCTCCAACGTCGTGTCCGGCGGCAACGCACGGAGACCGCCCCCTACCACCTTCGGGACGACGAACAATCGGAAGTCCGTGACCATCCCCGCGCGGATTGCCGCGCTCGCGGTGGTGGGCCCGAAGATCTCGACCTCGCCGGGGGCGTCGTCGACGATGCGTTCCACCGTGCCCAGGTCGAGACGCGGAACTAGGCGGTCCCGATCGGAGATCAGGTCGTCGACGGCAAGGGTGGACGACACCACGGTTTGCGGAATCGCATTCCAGAGGCGCGCGAATTCGTGCTCGTCAGGACTCCACGACTCGCCTTCCGGTGGCGACTGCCAGTACTCCATCAGTTGGTAGGTGCGGCGGCCGAGAACCTCGTGGACAACCGGCTCGAGGCGTTCCACGTGGAACCGGAACACTTCCTCGCTCGGGGCCGACCAGTTGAAGTCGCCGCTCGCGTCCGCGGCATAACCGTCAACGGAAACGGTCGCGGTGTATGTCAGCGTGCCCATGGCGATCCTCCCGGGCTCGAAGAGATGTGCAGGAGTGTAGTTCCCTGCGCGGTTTCCCGGCTGAGCGTTTCCCACGCGTCCGAGTCGGGGCAGCGGTGATCGCCTACCGCTGACGCGCGGGGTCGCGCTCGGCCGGTCAGCCGTCGGAGGCGCTGGCTGTGGACTGGGCGTCGCGGAGACCGGCCTCGGCGATGGCTTGGCGCGCGTAGACCCACCGGGCGGTGGAGTTCAGGTGCGAGCGGTGGTCACCGATGTGCATGCCCCAGGACAGAAGGGTGATGACGCGGTTCCTGAAGCCGATGAGGAAGGCGAGGTGCACCACCAGCCAGAGGACCCAGGCGATGAAGCCGTGGAGTTCGAGCGGTCCGACTTTGGCCACCGCGCTATAGCGCGACACCGTGGCCATGGACCCCTTGTCGAAATACTTGAACGGCGGGCGCTCCGCCGGGGACCGGCCATGTTCTACTTCCCGAACGATCTGCTTGGCGACATACTTGCCGCCCTGAATCGCGACAGGCGAGACACCTGGCAGGTTGTCGAGATTGATCATGTCGCCGATCACGAAGATCTCCGGATGCCCGGGCAGGGAGAGGTCTGTGTTCACCAGGACCCGACCAGCCCGGTCCACCTCTGCACCGGTCTGCTCGGCGAGCATCGCGCCCAGTGGGCTCGCCTGCACGCCGGCCGACCAGATCTTGCAGGTCGTGTCGATTCGGCGGACTGATCCGTCCGGGTCCTTCACTTCAATTCCGTAGTAGTCGACATCGGTGACCATGGCGTTGAGCTGGATTTCCACACCCATCTGTTCCAGCCGCGCACGGGCGGCGTTGCCGAGCTTGGTACCGAAGGGAGGCAGGACGGCCGGGGCCGCGTCGATGAGGATGATGCGGGCACGCGCCGGGTCGATCTGCCGAAAACTGTTCTTCAGCGTCCGATGTGCGAGTTCGGCGATCTGACCGGCCATCTCCACCCCGGTGGGCCCGGCACCGACGACGACAAAGGTGAGCAGCCGGCGGCGCTCGTCGTCGTCATCGGTCACTTCGGCCTGCTCGAAGCAACCCATGATCCGGCTCCGCAGTTCCAGCGCGTCGTCGATGGACTTCATCCCGGGAGCCCAGCGCTCGAAGTGATCGTTGCCAAAGTAGGACTGGTTAGCTCCTGCGGCAACGATCAGACTGTCGTACTCGAGCTCGAAGTCCACGTGCCCGGCGGCCGCGTGGATCGTCCGAGCGGCCACGTCGATCCGGTCCACATCCCCCAGCGCGACGGCCGCGTTCTTCTGGTCGCGCAGGACCAGCCGGATGGAGGGTGCGATCTCCCCGACTGACAGGATTCCCGTCGCCACTTGGTACAGCAGCGGTTGAAAGAGGTGGTGACCGGTCCTCGCGACCAGGGTCACGTCCACGTCCGCCTTGTCGAGCGCCCGGGCGGCGGCCAACCCCCCGAAGCCCGACCCGATGATGACCACCCGGTGACGACCACCCACTCGGGCGTGGTCGCCTGCCACTGGATGAGAGTTCACGGTCATGGCGCCTCCTCGACCTGACACTGCCCAGGTTCCGGGTCCGGCAGGGGCCCTTCGCCGATCCTAAACCGCCCCAGGGACCTGGGGCTCGAAGCCGAGAAACCGTCCTGCACTTGCACGCTTCCCGAGATGCGACCAGTGCCGTCCCACTCACTAGCCGACACCGTCTCAGATGACGGTGACGGCCGCCCAGGGTGCGCCGATCAGGTGTGGCGCGGCCGCCACGCAGTACGCCAGGACCAGGGTGACAGCGGTGCAGGCGAGGGCCAGCACTTTGTCCATACCAGCGCCTGCACGGATTCGCAGCGGTCTCGGCGGACGGAAGTTCCACCATCTCTTGCCGCCGATGCTGACGACCCCGCCGAGCAGGGGCACCCCTCGCTTAGTGATCATGTCGCCGAAGATGTGCACCAGGACGCCAGCGGTGACAGCCGCGCCGAGCGCCGCGCTGCCCGCCGAGGCCGGTAGCGCCCACCACACGGCTACCGCGAGCGCCAGCGACAGTCCGGTGACGTAAGCCCAATCCTGTTTCTTGGTCCAGGTCGGGGCCAAGCCCCGGATCGCCAGGCCGAGCATAAAGAACAGCACCCCGATCGCACTGTTCTTGCCGAACTTTGTGACGAGTGCGGCCGTGACCGCACCCGCGAGGAGAGCGAACCACACGGTGTGGGTCGCGGTGCGGTGCCCGTTGCGGATCGGCGCGTCCTTTCGCGTCATCGTCGCTCGATAGATCGACTTCGAGATCTTCTCAGTGACATGGGCGACGGACTTGGACACCAGTCCGAAGCTGCGCGCGAGGGTGCTCTGCGGCGAATCGAGGTCTGGGAGCAGCGCCGCCCCGGCGGTGACACCGGCAAACACGAATACCTCTGTCGCGGACGCCGCCCCGCCCCAGCCAATTGGTAAGAACGCGCCGATGGCCAAACCCGCTGCAGCACCGCTCATCGCGTGCGTAGGTCCCATCACCATGTGCAGTTCACCCTACTTTTCACGAGGTTTGGCAGCGCTTAGCCGCCCTTTTTAAACTCTGATCCGCCTTGGAGAGACCCCACGATTTATCGATAAGCAGCAATTACGCCGATATCGACTTCGCAATGCAGCTCTCTTCTCGGCGAGAAAGCGGGCGGCGGGAAATCCGGGACGATTTCTCCAATGGCCATCCCACGACCGCTGTGCTCAGATGGGGTTCGCCTGGACGGCTGTACTGGGGCGGAACGGTTCTCCCGGGGGTTCCACCCCCCGAGCCAGACCCACTGGAGCTCCCGCCGGTCCCAAAATTGCGGCGCGGGCATCCTGACAATGCGGCGAGAATTCGCCAATCCGGCAAACCAATTTCGCTCCATCAAGACTTACGAAATTCATAGTTCCACCTCTTTCCGAAAGGGCTGATGAACGCTACCCTTTACAAAAGCCGCTAGCCAGATCTCTGAAATTCCTGAAATTCGGTGACATTCGCACCCGTCTAGCAATCGACTTGCTCGCTCGCGCGCTCGGCGCACTGCCGTAGGAGTTGCTTCGATCGGGCCCAACTGTCAAGAGGCTCCAGATGAACAACGTGACGCCGGGGTTCAACCACGTGATCCCCCCATCGATCATGACCCGTGACACTGTTGACACGAGGATCGGACGGCTGAAGTTCTTCGACGGGCTACCATCCGACGCGACTGTACAAACCCTGTACGACAACCTCGATTTTGTACGAGCCGTGCAGGTGTTTCTCGACTTTGTCCCCGCCAGTTCGATGGAGGCTATGCGCCGAGGAAATAAGGCGATGGGGGTGACGGCCCCGCACAAGGTTTTAATTTTCGACAACCCGATGGACTCCAGCCCGTTGTTCCTCACCGGCAACACCGACACCGTCTACCTCTCAGGAATTCTTGATGTAGCTACGGAGGGTCCGATCGTGGTGGAGGTCCCGCCGAAGTGTGGGCCAGGAACCGTCAACGATGCGTTCTTCCGCTTCGTGATCGACATGGGAGGGCCCGGCCCCGATCGCGGCCAGGGCGGAAAGTACCTCGTCGTCCCCGACGACTACGACGGCGAAATTCCAGACGGCTACTTTGTGGGCCGCACTCCGAGCTCGTCGAATTGGCTGATTTTGCGGGGACTGCTGGTCGACGGCCGCCCCGATGCCGCGGCCGCGTCCTTCCGAGAAGGCGTCAAGATATATCCGCTCGCCAAGGCCGACAACCCTCCGGCGATGGAGTTCATCACCGTCTCGGGCGAGCCGTTCAACACCATCCACGCCAACGACTACGCCTTCTTCACCGAGGTAGCCGAAGTCATCGCCCGCGAGCCGGTGGGCTTACTCGACCACGAGCTCCGCGGTCTTGCCGCCAGCATCGGCATCCGCAAGGGCCACCCGTTCGCGCCCGACGCCCGGATGACGGCGATCCTGTCCGACGCCGCGGCGGTTGGGAGCGCAACAGCCAGAGCAATGGTGTTCAAGACACGCGACGCCGAGGCGTACCTCTACGAAGGCAGTGCGTGGAAGGCGGCCTTCATCGGCGGCGATTACCAGTGGCTCCGCGACGGAGGAGTCGGCGGGCGCAACCTCGACGCTCGCACTTCATACTTCTACCTCGCCACCGTGAACACACCGGCAATGGCCCTGGAAATGATCGGGCTCGGCTCTCAGTACGCCTTCATCACTGTCGATAGCAACGGTGACTATCTCGACGGCTCAAAGCAGTACCGACTCAGCATTCCCGCCGATGTGCCCGCCAAGGACTTCTGGTCCGTCGTCATCTACGACCCGCAAACCCGGTCCGAACTCCAGACCACCCAGCCCTACCCCAGCAAGAACAATCAGCGGGACCCGCTTGCCGTCAACCCGGATGGCTCCGTCGATTTAGTATTCGGCCCAACGCCCCCGGCCGACCACGAATCCAACTGGACCGAGACAGTGCCAGGCAAGGGATGGTTCGCAATCTTTCGCCTATACGGTCCACTTCAACCCTGGTTCGACAAGACCTGGCGTCCGGGCGAGGTAGAACCCGTCAAGTAACAAAGTCCCGCCGAACAAGGCCCGCCGACTCGCGCTCCTTCCGAAGCGAGGTGTCGGCGGATGGTGCCCGCGAGGCAGCGTCGATCCCTGTCGCCGACGTGGGAACCACCCGCAGTCGGTGGGGGATGGGCCTCGCGACATCTGCCGGATCTGGTAGTTGACCCGGCACGGAGCACCTTCTCTCCTGCAGCGGCCCAGCCCAACGGTCGGATTCAACGCGCGCTGTGCTCCAACCCAATCGGCGGCCGAGGACCTTTGACTCGCCCACAGTGACCTGCGTCATACCTTCCTGCACGATTGAGTCATCGCCACTGCTAGCCGGCACTGAAGCGCCCCTGCTTCATGTAGCCGCCGTGGATCGATGACTTACACCATCCCCGTTTCCGCAGGAGGAACTCTATGTCTGGCTACCACGATCACAATGATCTTTCGTATCTCGCGCAACTCAAGGATGCGGCCCCCAAGGAGTTCGCAGCGTGGGTCAAGCTCGATAGCCAGGTCGGACGCACAGACGGCGCCATCCCGCACAAGCAGCGGGAGCTTATCGCGGTGGCCTGCGCGCACATCACCCAGTGCGTCTACTGCCTTGACGTGCATATCAAGGCCGCAATCGAGGCCGGAGCCTCTCGTGAGGAGATCGCCGAGTCGGCCCTCATTGCGGCGGCGCTGCGCGCAGGTGGTGCCGGTGCTCACGCCGCACTGACGATGAAACTCTACGAACAGCACTCCGGGGGGACGGAAAAGTGACCACCGACAACGCGATAGCTTTCGCTACCACAGTGGACTCAGAGTTAATTCCGCCGCTCGACGGGGTCCGGGTCCTGGACTTCTCCCGGTACGTCTCTGGGCCGTACGCCGGGATGCTGCTCGCGGACGCGGGCGCCGAGGTGATCAAGGTCGAACCCGAGGGCGGCGAGGTGTCCCGGAGCCTTCCACCGATAATGCAGGACGGCGCCGGCAACGACCACAGCACGTACTTCTTGCGACTTAATCGGGGCAAGAAGTCGGTGGTGCTCGACCCGCGAAGCGCCGAGCATCGTCCCGCGCTGGAGCGACTCATCGCCAGTGCCGACGTCGTGTTGGAGAACTTCAGACCCGGCGCATTTGAGGCATGGGGCCTGGGCTGGGAGGAGCTGCAACGCATCAACCCGCGACTGACATACGCGACCATCACGGGATTCGGACACAGCCCGAGCCGCTCGCGTGACTGGCCTGCGTTCAACCTCGTAGCCGAGGCCATGGCGGGCGTGGTGGGACGCTTCCCCGAGGGTGACCAGCCGGCCAAGGCCGCGGGGCTGCCCTTCGGCGATTCCATGGCCAGCCTGCACGCGGTCAACGGCATCGTGATGTCGCTCCTTCGCCGCGCGACTACCGGTCGCGGCTCCCGGGTCGACATCGCGATGTACGACTCGATGCTCTCCGCCAACGAGTGGAGCATCGCCTGCCAGTCCGGTGCCGGCATCGAGGTCGAACTGGGTGCCACGGTTCACCCATGGTTCGCCCCGTACGGATTCTTTGAGGCCCGCGACGGATGGCTGTGCATCTGCGTAGCCACCGATGGTGCGTGGAAGCAGTTCTGCGCCGTGGCCGGCCTCGACCAGCTGTGGTCTGACATGCGGCTCCGGACCGGCACTGGCCGGGCAGAGCACTTCCATGAGGTCATCGCTTCGCCGATGTCAGCGTGGCTCGCCGCCACCCCGGCCAGGACGGCCGCCACCCTGCTGGCCGACGCCGGCGTTCCCGCAGCCCCCCTCCAGCGGCCCCCCGACCTCGTGGACGACGAGCAGGGTCGCACTCGCGAAATGCTCACCGACCACCCGGTCGGAGACGGTGGCTCGATCACCCTCGCCGGCAACCCCGTGCGCATCGAACCCCGGCTCGCCCCTCACGCACAGGGCTTCTCGACCCCTGGCCAGCACACCGACGAGATCCTCGGCGAGCTCTTCCCTGAGCACGCGATCTCGCTGCCCTCTCACTGAAAGCGTCCCGAAAATGCGCTCTGATCACGACGTCATCACGGAACCCCCGATGGACATGGCCAAGGCCCGTCGCCGCCTCGTAGGCGGCGTGGTCGGCACCTTCGTCGAATGGTACGACTTCCTCATCTACGGATTGAGTGCGCCGATACTCGCGTACCACTTCTTCCCGAACACCAACCCGACCGCGGCACTGCTCGGCACGTTCGCGATCTACGCGGTCGCCTTCTTCATCCGCCCACTCGGCGGGGTCTTCTTCGGCCGACTCGGCGACAGGATCGGTCGCATCCAGATCCTCGCGGCCACCATCTTGCTGATGGGAGCCGCGACTCTCGCCACCGGTTTGCTGCCGACGTACGCGTCGGTCGGCATAGCGGCCCCGATCCTGCTCCTGCTGTGTCGCCTGGCCCAGGGCTTCTCCGCGGGCGGTGAGACGAGCGGCGGCCTGAGCTACGTCTTGGAGTCAGCACCGAGTGACCGCCGCGCCCGCTGGGTGAGCATCGGCGTCGCCGCGTCCTTCCTGCCCGTAGTTCTCGGCGGGATGCTCATCCTCTCTTTGCGTACGTTCCTTGGCGATGACGCCTATACCAACTGGGCGTGGCGACTGCCGTTCGTCCTCGGCGGTGTCCTCGCCGTGGTTGGACTGTGGCTCCGTAGCAAGCTCGACGATCCGGAGGAGTTCACCGACGCCGCTGCTGCCAAGGCGGCATCGGACGAGCCCGTCGCACGGGCCAAGCCACTGCTCGGCGTCACGGTCACGGTCATGCTGCTGGTCGCCGTCCAGGCGGTCGGGGCGTACCTGCTGAACAGCTACATGTACACCTACATGGTCCAGATCACGGAGATGTCCCCGACCACAGCGCTCATCACCAACTCGCTCGCGGTGCTGACGATCGTGGTGCTGCTGCCGGTGTTCGCCACCATATGCGATACCCGCGGCCGCAAGCCGATGATGATGGCTGGCGCCGTGTGGCTGCTCGTGCTGGCCTACCCGGCGCTCGCGCTCGTCGGCACCGGCACGTTCGGCGGGGCGCTGGCCGGCCAGCTACTCATCGCGATCGGCGTCGCCGTGTTCGCGTCGGGCGGCTTCGTAGTGATGCTCGAGTTGTTCCCCACCGCCATACGCTTCACCGGTCACGCCGTCGCGTACAGCCTCGGATACGCGATCTTCGGCGGGACCACGCCCCTCATCGCTGCCTCCCTAGTGGAGAGCACAGGCTCATCGATGGCGCCGGCGTATTACGTCATGGCCATCGCCGCCCTGGGCGTTGTCACAGTTCTCAAGGTCCCGGAGACCAGCCGCGTCCGGTTGCGGGATGGACTGACCCGCGAAGCGACCTCGCCCTCCTGCGAGCCAACCACGGTGAGTGAGGTGGCCCGATGAGCGCGCTGGAGATCGAGGTCGTGGACGGGGTCGCCTGGGTGACGCTGAACCGCCCGGACAGCCTCAACGCGATCAACGACGAATTGGCCACAGAGCTCGTTGAACGAGTTGTGCCCCTCAGCACCTGCGGCGATGTTCGAGTCGTCGTGGTCCGCGGGAGCGGCCGCGCGTTCTGCGCAGGCGCCGACGTCGGCGCCGCATCAACCGAGGCCGAGATGTCGGTGGCCGAGAAGGTGGCCGGGCATGCGCGCCTCCAGCGGACGCTCGAGGCATTTGCCGCGATGCCGGTGGTAAAGATCGCCCAGGTGCACGGTCACTGCGTCGGCGCAGGACTCGTGCTGGCCACGATGTGTGAACTGCGATACGCCTCGACCGGCGCGAAGTTCAGCGTCCCGGAGCTGGACTTCGGCATCCCGTTCTCGATGGGCGGCCTACCGACTGTGGCCCGCTACCTCGGAATCACCCGAACCGCAGACCTGGTGCTCACCGGACGACGGATGGGCGCCGACGAAGCGCGCACCAGCGGCCTGATCACCGAGGTAGTCGCTAACGACGACCTACCTACCACTGTCCGTGATGTGGCGGCCAGGGTCGCCACTCGTCCGGCATTCCTTCTCCAGGAAACGGTCTCGCGGCTGGAGGAGGCCGGTCGGGCGTTGCTCGACGGGCAGCGCAGCGACCTGAGTTCGCTGGTCTTGGCCACGATGGACGCCGAGTCCCGCGCGGTGATGGATGCGTACGCTGAAAGGATCGTCGGTGATTCTCGGTGAAGGGTGGTCGTGTCCCCAGGGTCTGAGCAATCTCATCCGATGACGATCGCCGGTCGTCTGGCGCGCGAGGCTCCGAGCCTCGCGCGCCAGTTCGCGCGTGTGATCGAGAACCAGATCCCCGTTTACCAACAGTGGCGCGAGCTCGGTCATGGGGACGAACTCGCGTCGGTTGTCGAGGAGGTGCTCAGGGAATTCGCCCACCTTGTCTCGACCGACGAGCCCGCGCAGGGCCTCCGAGTGTTGCAACTCGCGGGCGAGCGGGCCCGGCAAGGATTGCCCGCGAACGCAATCCTCGGCGCGTGGCGGGTGTCGGGTCACGAGCTGTGGAGATGGCTCACCGAGGAGTACGCAGAAGAGTTCTCCCCCGGCGGTGTTGCTGTCGACTTGTGGTCGAGGTACCTGGAGTTCGCTGATCACTATGTCGAGCAGATCACCGACACATTTTTCGCCGCCTCGCAGGAGGAGCGGGTCCACGCTGCCATGGCCGTGCGAGCGCAGGTCGATCGGCTCGTCCGCGGCGCGCCGCCGGAACAGACGGAGCGGGCGCTGCGCGATCTGGGCGTCCTCCACCCCGAGGTCGTCGTCATGTTATGCCGGCTCCCCGATGCGGGGCCGGACGCCAGTGTCGAAGTAGTGGCCGACTACAGCAGGCTGCTCCGAAACCTCCGGATGGCGACCCGGGCGGAGGTGCCGTGGACCATGGTCGCGGGGGCGCTACTGGCGGTGGTGTCCGCGCCCGGCGGGCGTTCTGACCTAGCGATCGAGTCGCTTCCACCGCACAGTCCCCTGCGCGTCGGCATCAGCCGCGCCATGCCCGCCCGCTCTGACTTGTCGGGGGCTCGCGACCAGGCGGAGAGGGCCCTTCGTGCGGCCACCGCCGCCCACCCCGTCAACGACTTCAACCAGATGACGTTGTTGCAGGTCGCGGCGATGCAGGCGGCTCTCCAGTGGGCGGACCTACCCGAGTGGACTCGGTTGCTCATGACGGACTCGAGGAACCGCATCGAATGGGAGGCCACGGGCCGCGCGCTGTGGGAACACGGCGGTAACGTCGGTGCGGCCGCCACGGCCCTGTCCGTGCACACCAACACGGTCTATTACCGGCTGGACACGATCCGCCAGACCATTGGCGCAGATCTTCGGAACGCCAAGACTCTGGCCGAGCTGGAGCTCGCGGTCATAAGCCGTGACCTCGGTGTACTTATCGTGCCCGGTAATCACGCGGACTGACCCCGATTGGTATTCGGAGTGCCGCCTCGTCGGCGTGCCGGCGCTAGCCCGAGATCCTGCTCTTGACCTGCACCCGCCCTTCGACGACCCGAACGGTGTAGGTGTCCTGCGGGCGGGACGCCGGGCCGCGGGCGATCGAGCCGTCGTCGAGCAGGAATCGGCTGCCGTGCCAAGGACACTGTACGCAGCCGTCGACGAACTCGCCCTCGTGTAGTGGGCCGCCGGTGCGTGCAACGGTCGGTGATGGCGTGGATCCGACCGTCGTGCCAGACCAGCAGCACGTCGTTGCCCTCTAACCGGGCAACTGCCGGCGCCTCGGCGGTCAGGTCGGCCTCCGCCATCGCGTCAGTCCAGTCGGTGATCTTGTCCTCGAACGTGGTGACGTCGACACCGGTGCCAAGGGCGTAAGTGAGTTGCCACCGAGCCATCCGGAAAAGGCGAGCAACCCTAGCCCGGCTGTGGACAGTTTGCGACCGTCGTGGCCGCGGCTCCGGTGCCACCAGGACGCGGCCGTGAGGGCGGTTTCCGCGCCCTTCGGAACTGAATCGCATGCCGGTGTTCGTCGTGGCGGGCCCGCGGCCTACCGGCAGGGTTGATGTCGTCGGGTCCACCGGCCTGTCGGTTCAATCGGCCTCGATTACCGTGGGTCCCAGTCTTCCTAGTTAGATCAGACCCCTTCGACAGGTCCAGGGATGTTCACGAGGAGCAACCAATGTGACCGCTCAATTCTCGACCCTTTCGGGGTGTTTCCCAGCTTTTCGAGTCCACCTGTCCACACGTGCATCAGTGAAAGTGATCTGCAAGATATTGTGATTCGCGTGGGACTCATCGAGGTGGCTGGTGTGCTCTCCCGAGGGGCACGACGGCCAAATGCACGACCACGGCCTGCGCACTTTCTGCGTGGGTCCCGCCCTCCGGACGTAGGCCGCCAAGACTTATGTCGACGTCGTAAATCGGATGCCCCGAACGGTTAGCTACTACGACTGACGATCCGGTCCATGTCGCGAAAAAGCCGTATCTCTAAGACATAACCGTCACAACTTTCACGCAGTCGCCAGCGGAGTCCCACAGCTCCGAGTCCCACCATAGAGGCGATAAGCGACTCCACTAGGGAAGCACAAACGCACCGCACACAGGATGACCTAGCTCGGAATGTGACGACCAGAAAAGACACTCCCCCGCTTAACCGAGGCCAGCACACCGCTATCTAACGCTCATATTCGGATTACCCGAATAATTAGACCAGTTCTATCTGAAAATGCGTCCCTCACAAGCTCACCCTTACGCAGGTCCTCCCGTGGAATACTGAGTCAATCCCCAACCCGTGCCGAGGAGAATCATGGTGCGAGTCACGTCCCGATGGGTTAGTGCGGCGGCACTCGCTTCCGCCCTTGCTTCGGCCGTTGTCCTGTCCCTCACCGCGCCGGCGGGCGCGCAGTCCGCTCTGCCACCCGGCGCCCGCGACTGCGTCCCGCCGATCGGCACCAATCAGATCGTGCTCCCACTACCCGGAGTGTTCCTGCCACTGCCGTCAGTTGGCGGCAGAGTCGCCGAGTTCGCCACGCTGCCGCTCGCCGCTGACCATCTCGACCTGCCCGACGTCGTCAACTATCGCGACGCCCACCAAGGATTCAACGGATTCGTCGACGTCAGCCTCGCCGAGGGATCCCTCTACACCCGTCCTCAAGGGACCTCCGATGCCTGGCGAAAGGTGCCCACGCCCGGCTGCCTGGACGGGCACATAGTGTCCATGTCGATTGATCAAAACATGCTGGTCGCGCTGGACTCCGACGGCTGGATCTACTCTCTCGACAACCTGCTGTCCGGGCCGATGCTGTGGAACTGGACACGATCGTTCGGCGGCCCGATCTGGCTATGGCCAGGGCACACCGTCCCCGGCGATCCGGCCGCGGACACCGTGTGGGCCATGAGTCACCGTATGTCCGAGTCATTCGTCGACGCCAAGGGCATCACCCACCCGACCCAGGCGGGTCTGGTCCAGGTGCTCAGCTTGTCCGAGGACGGTTCTCGAATCGTGTTCCAGGATCCCTGGTTGCCGCCCGACTACAGCTACGAGATCGGCGGGCCACTCGGCGGGCGATTCAAGGCGGGTTCGATCTCCACTTCGGAGTCAGTGAACTTTGTTCAGAACCGGTTCGGCGATATGTACACCCGCAAATACGATCTCGACCTGGCCGGTGCAAACCACATTCCCGGCCGGTACACCTGGCAGGATCAACCGCCTCTGCCGTCGGCGCCCAATCAGCTGTTCGAGCGGTTCGACCCGCAGTACGCCGCGATCTCGCTGCCAGCCGAGGAGTGGCAGCACCAACCGAAGATCCCCGGCCAGGTCACTTCGCGCATCTCCGTGATCGATACCGGCACACGCATGGAGGACAAGGAGCTCCGCGTCGAGGGGATACGAGACGGCCGGACTGGCTACTGGCACAAGGACCTTACGGCCGACTCCTGGGTATTCACACCCACTGACACACCACTCGCCCAACCGGTCTTGAGTGACGCGGACCCGACCCGGGACCAGTCCACCGTCGACCTCGCCGCTGCCAGCGACCTTTCCTTCCAGGGTTCGCTACCCAACGGCTGGATGGGGCGCGTCGAGCAGTTCGACTGGGCACAGTCCCGACACACCGCGACGCTCACCGCCCCCTCGGGCCGCGAGTTCCCTGTCAGGATCTACACCACCGACGGGCTGCGGCAAACCCCTCGCGGCTCCGGGCTGGACCAGCAGCCTCGAGCGATGGAAGGTGCCATCGACCTGCGGCCCGCGGAGCCATGGGCTCCAGGAAACGAGGAACTTGCCGAGTTCGCGCGAACGGTCTTCGGCGGTAAGGACGTGTACGAGATCGCGATGAACGCCACCACCACCGAACTTGCCATCAGCACGGCGGGTGCTCTCGAACCGCTACTGGCTGTCAGTTCCACCGGGGTGGTGGGGCCGCATCTTGGGACGTGGACGCGGTACTAGTGTCGGTGCTGTTGCGAACTGGGCGAGATCGCCGCATGAACACACGAACAGCGGTGGATCAGAGCGGTGCACTAGGGCATCCACTTCTTTCGCAATGCGATCGTCTTAATCCCAGAAATTGGGCTAGACGGCAACTTGTAACGAATCGATACGTTCGAGAATGCGATCGCACGTTGTGATCTCGAGCGGTTCAGCCCGAAATGCACGTCGGCGGGCCAAATATCGAGGACTCACGGCCATTTCGGAATGTGGTGGACTGTCCAGTTAGGACTGCCAGAAAATCAACTGGAGCAGATCTACAACCGGAATAAAATGCCCCTATCGCAATGCGATTAATCGGCGTAGCGTTCAACCTCCACGGCCGCAGCGATGGGCGATGTTGACTTGTCGTCTAATTTTCGATTTGCCGAACTGTCGAGATTTGCAGCGCTCAAGAAAGAGGGAATCATGGATTTCTGGAATTTCGTGTGGCTAATCATCGTCAGCTTTGTGTTCATCGCTTATCTGATGATGTTGTGGTCGATCCTCACCGACTTGTTCCGTGACCATAAGACAAGCGGTTGGGCGAAAGCCGTCTGGGTTGTTTTCTTATTCTTCATCCCTATGCTCACGGCACTGGTCTACCTGATCGTCCGAGGGCACGGCATGGCGGAGCGAACACAGGCACACTACGCTCGCGTACAACAAGCCCAGCACGACTACATCCGAGAGATCGCCGGGCAGTCTCCTAGCGCTCAGATCGCGGACGCCAACGCATTGCTTGAGTCGGGCGCTATCACCGAGTCCGAATTTCAGACACTCAAGGCCACAGCGCTCGCATAACTATCTCTTCCTTTCGCGGGCAGCCCAACTAGGCATCTCGGACCACCATGGAAGGCACTTTCCACTATGGATCACCAGTCACCCGCAACCTCCTCGGTAGCGTCATCCAACGAGTCGGTTTCGCGGACGCTGCCCTTCTCGGACACCCGGGATCACGACGACGCCGCACGTGGTTTCAT
The DNA here is from genome assembly GCF_008369165.1 of Dietzia sp. ANT_WB102. Classification (NCBI taxonomy): domain Bacteria; kingdom Bacillati; phylum Actinomycetota; class Actinomycetes; order Mycobacteriales; family Dietziaceae; genus Dietzia; species Dietzia sp. ANT_WB102. Next base: position 739,455 of record NZ_VOBA01000001.1, on the reverse strand, counting down.
CGGCACATTGGAACCCGGCTCGATCGAAAACGCCGCAGGTCGAAACCGGTGCGCTTAACATCGCCGGGGACGTTGAGAAGGTTTCCGATATCGTCCTTCATCTTGACGCGGGTGACCCGAATTTCGCCATCGTCACCCCGGATTGAAATTGACTAGATCACGCACTGAGTCGGAACGGCAGGTCGCCAGCCGCGAGGGAGCGCCATGATCACGCTAATACCCCAAAGCGAGCGTCGGACGCTCGGCGAAATGTCAGAGCGGCTCGACTTGGCGTCAGGAAACGTGAGCGCTAAGCGGTCCGCCTTCTGGGTGATGCTTGCCCTATCTGGAGTGATCGCCGTATCTGGGGTGATCGCCGATTCCACCGCGACCGTGATCGGTGCGATGATCATCGCACCGTTGTCGACGCCGATCTTGGGCATCGGTCTGGGCATCGTCGCCGGTCGCGGGGGCATCATCGGGCGCAGCCTGTTGTATGTGGTACTCAGCGTCGGGATCGTGGTGGCGCTCGGTGTGATCATCGCGCAGCTGCTGCCCAATCCAACGAACGTGCTCAGCAATTCACAGGTAACCGGACGGACTTCGCCCACCCTGGTCGACCTAATGGCGGCGCTCGCGACTGGCTTCGCCGGGGCGATCGCGATGACTCGCCGTGACGTCGGCGACGTACTTCCGGGAGTCGCCATCGCTATTTCGTTGGTGCCGCCGCTCGGCGTGGTCGGGGTCTGTCTCGGTTCCGGGGCAGAGTGGCTCGCCTTCGGCGCATTGGTCCTTTTCCTATCCAACGTGCTCGCTCTGGTCTTTGCCTGCACAGTCGTGCTCATGTTGTCCGGTTACGCGCGCGACGCCATCGACACCCCGCGCTCCGCACGACGGGGGCGTGCGTACATCAGCATTGCCGTCGGCTTCGTCGTCGTCATCATCCCCATGGTCCTCAACTCACTGTCGAGTCTGTGGGCCGGGCAGGTACAAAACGCTGCGGAGCAATGGCTCAGCAACACCGACTCCGCACAGGTTCAAAAAGTGACGGTTCGATCAGAAGCTGTGGTGGTAGACATCCTGAGTCCCGGCGACCTGCCAAATCTCGGTGATCTACAACGGGATGTCGATGAAATAGTTCCGTGGAGCCCCGATGTCGTGGTCCAACACAATGTCGGTCAACGCCTCGAAGGCTCGACGAACTGATGGTGGCTGCGTTAACCCGCCGACTGGTGAAGCCAGGCCGCGTACGCGAAGACATCGGGAGTACCCATGCTTAGTGTCATTGGCCAGACTCTCGGCAACGCGGCAGGGATAGCGATTAGCCCCGTCCCCATCATCGCCCTGATCCTGCTGCTCTTCTCGACGGCTGCTGCCCGCAACAGCCTGGCCTTCATGTTCGGCTGGATCCTGGGCATCACGTTCGTGACCGCCGTTGTCCTAGCGGTCGGTGTGCAAAGCAGCAGCGGTGGGGGTTCCACGGCGGGCGGCATCGTCAAGATTTTGATCGGCTTGCTGTTCCTCGCACTCGCAGTCAAGCAATGGCGGTCCCGGCCTGCTGCCGGTAAGGATGCGGCCATGCCCGGGTGGATGGCCTCGATCGACTCGGTCGGCGCCGCTAAGGCGGTGGGGATGGGGTTGGTTTTCAGCGCCGTGAACCCGAAGAACCTGGGGTTGACTGTCGCCGCGGCCGCAACGATCAACGGAACGGGCCTCAGCACTGGCAAAACCGTGGGCGCCGCAGCAGTGTTCGTAGTGATCAGCTCACTGGCGATTATCGGGCCCGTCGTCGGATATTTGATTGCCGGCGAGAAGGCCACCCCTGTGCTGACCACGATGAAGCAGTGGCTAGTGGCCAACAACGCCACCGTCATGACAGTGCTGTTCATAGTGTTGGGCGCCAAGCTCTTCGGCGATGGTTTGGCACTTGTCGCTTGACGGAAATAGCACAGCGAGACGCGACCGGCCCGGCTCTTACGATTGTGGTCGGCGCACTCTTCTGTTTTCGCGGACTTGTGGCGATGCGCTTCGATATCGCCATCTGGGGGCTTTTGCGCGCCTAAACGTCGGGGCCGGACTCGTCTCGGCGATCAGCGGCGACGGCTATTTGTCCAGCACCCTCGTGGGAGTTGTAGTTATCTTCTTTGCGCTGATGGGACTGCTGCACGATCAGGTGAAGGCTAAGCAGGCCAACGCATGGGAACGCTGCATGGCTTTCAGCTGTGGCAATTCAAGAACAAAAGCCCACTCCATTCGCCACGACACACGCGCTGAAGAACATTAGCTACGCCACTCGCTGTCTTGCCACGGCTATCAGCAATGCCGGTCGCCTACGGTTGGGTGCCCTGAATGAGATCACACGTCGGGCCCTAGTCGATTTCGATAATGACGCCGACTGGGATCAAGTGACGCAAATACTTCAAACTCACATACGAGCACTTTCGGACTTTAACGAGAGCGACTACGCCGATACTCGTCAGACCACAAAGCCACCTAGATGAACGGCGGGCCCGGCAGTTATAGGACGCACCCTGCTCGGCGCCGCCGTCCCGAAGGCCACCACTGACAAATTAGTGGCACGCTACTGACAAGGGTTTGGCAAACTGACAAACTGTTTGGCAACCGACAACCAACTTTCGCCTTGCGCGGCAACTTGTCGCCGTGCAGTCCAGATTGACGAGACACGCCGGTGCAGATTGACAGAATCCGGGCATCTCAGCTGAGCCCGTCAACGTAGCCGCAAAACGGTGCCGACGTCTGGGCGGCCGTAACCTTCTACGCGACCATTCCCCGCCCAAGCACGTACGTTGAACCCACGGGCCAAAGGGTTGAGGGAGGGAACGTGGAAGAGGACACGGAAACGATCTACGAGTTGAAATACACACGGATCATCCGGTTCTTCCCCGACTGGGGGCGCGACCATCCGCTGTGGGAGAGCGGAACCGACAAGTACGCGATGGATCCGGAGGACTACGGACTCTCGGAGTCGCTGTCTCGACGGCTGGCTGAGTGGATGAGGCACTGGGAATCTAACCGCATCCCGGAGACCGGCTGGAAAACTGTCGAAGCGGCCGAAGAGTCCGAACGCATCGGAGACGCGCTGGTCGCAGATCTGCGTATCGAGGTGGCCAGCTTCGCTGAGGTCCGCGACGAACGACGACGATCAGACATTCCCGTCGACTCCTCTCGTGAGCGCGAGGCCGCACCACATCGCACCACGGATCACACGATCTCGATGGTCGTCTACAGCGCGATCTTTATGGACGGTTCACTTCCAAAGCTCCACGTGGGTGATGTCATCAGCGTCTCTCTTATTTTTAACGCAGACGTCGCCCAGTCAATTGCCGGCGTCGAAACGCACCATGTGACAGTGCGCCCCGATTACGGCAAGACGCCGTTTCTCGACCATGAGGGATCGCTACAGTGGCCATTCAAGGTCGCCGGTGACGGCTGGATCGCGCGGTGGTTCCACCACTCGCCGTTCGCCAGTCGAGTCCGGTTGCCCGGGCGACTGTCCCCTGACTTTGGCCACGCCATCCCAGGACAACCGGAAACCACAACAGGCAGGGTTCGGCGCCTACAACTGGTCGAAGAACGATATGAGAGCACTGCTAGCGGGCGACGACGCGTCCCGGGCACCGAGCGGGTCAGCGACCTAGATCCTGAATCAGACCCTTACTGGCCCAGCTGGACAATCTCCCCTACCGACGAGCTCTTCCAGCCCACCGGAATAGTCGTCGAACTCGATCTTGACGACGTCCCAGTCGCGCCCGGCAGCTTTGATGCCGGGACGCTAGACGTCAGCGGCACCGACGTGTGGGTCATGGACAGATCCGCCCCCGTTCTCGTCCACATCGACACCGCACATGGTTCGCCCCGCGTCACCGAGTACCTCTTACCGTTAACAGTCGAGCCGCCAAACACGGGTTGGTCACGCAGGATCCACGCCGACCGCGACGGCTGTTGGATCACCGCTGGGAACGACATGGTTCGCTGTACCCGGGACGGCCCGGCCGAGTTGACCGTGCGACGAGTCTCCACCGAGGGTGGTAGCTTCACCGTCTCGCTCGATGGTCGCCTTTTCGTACTGAATTTCCCGTGGATGACTACCCGGTTTTCCGACCGGTACGGCCAACACTCCGGCCGCGGCCCTGGCAGCGTCCAGATTCGCGAACTAGTGGGTGACGAGCTGGTTCCGGTCGACGACAAGGCCACCATCGCGCAAGTGCGAGCCCACAGCGGGCGAGCCGACATTGCCACGACTCCAGAAGGCGCCACATGGACCGCAGCCGGGCGCGTCACCGTCAAGACAGCCGACGGGGCGATACGCACCGTTGACCTGTACCCGCGGACTCAGGGCCGAGTGCACTGGGCGCGCCCCCACACACTTTCCGGACAAGGGGTCGACGAGATCGCCATCGGATCCTATGCCCCGCTTTCGGCAAAGCAACCCAACAAAAGTTCTTAGAGCGCAGCTGGCAAAGAACTCGTAAGCCTCGAGTACTTATTCGTCAATCCAGTCCGCATAGCGACAAAACAACTACAGCCCCCGCGCCATATCCACGAACCGCGAGTAGTGCAGCTGGTGCGCGACCGTGATGGTCGAGGTGGGACCGCCACGGTGCTTTCCGAGGATCAGGTCGGCCTCGCCGGCACGCGGGTCGTCGCGTTCCGAAGCGTCTGGGCGGTGCAGCAGCATGACGATGTCGGCGTCCTGCTCCAGTGAGCCGGACTCACGGAGGTCGGACACCTGGGGCCGCTTGTCGGTCCGCTGCTCCGGGCCACGGTTCAACTGCGAGATGGCGATCAGTGGCACGTCGATCTCCTTGGCCAGCAGCTTGAGCTGCCGGGAGAACTCCGAGACCTCCTGTTGGCGGGACTCGACCTTCTTGCCGGAGGACATCAGCTGCAGGTAGTCCACGACGATCAATCGCAGGTCGTGCTTCTGCTTGAGCCGCCGAGCCTTGGCGCGGATCTCCATCATCGTCATGTTCGGCGAATCGTCGATGAACAGGGGCGCCTCGGAGATCTCCCCCATTCGCCGGGCCATCCGGGTCCAGTCCTCGTCGCTCATCTTTCCCGACTTCATATCGGAGAGCTTCACGCGAGCCTCGGCGCTCATCAGACGCATCACGATCTCGGTGCGGCTCATCTCCAGGGAGAATACGACCGAGGCCATTCCGTGTTTGATCGAGCAGGACCGCATGATGTCCAGGCCGATGGTCGAGTTGTGGGTGGGGATCGCGGTGGGGCCAGCCAGGTACAGGTGATCGGCGGCGGCCACCTCGATGCACTTCACCGGAACGCTCGCCGCGCTGCGCACATCGGTGATGACCCGCGCCGCGCGGCCGGACTCGTCGTGCTCGGGGACGACGATCCCAAAATCGCAGACCAGCATCAGGGTGTCGAGTGACTTGGTGGTGACGACCTGCTCAGTGCCGCCCATCTCGATGAGCCACTCGTGCTCGGCGTCGGCCACCAGCTCGGTGCCGTCGTTGAACCGGACGGTGAAGCACGGTCGGTCCTGCCACACCTCGGTCACGGCCACGACCTCGGTGGGCTGCCCGTCCGAACCCAGCACGCGATCCCCCACGGCGACCTCGCCCATGGTGGTCTGACCGTCGGGCGTGGGCAGGACAGTGTCCAGGGCGAGCGCCTTACCCACACCGGGGCGGGCAGCAATGATGATCATCTGCCCGCCGTGCAACCCGTTGGTGACGGCGTCCAGGTCCGCGAACCCAGTGGGCACGCCCTGCGCGAGGCCGCCGGCAGTGTGGATGGCGTCGATCTCGTCCATCGTGGGCTGCAGCAGCTCCTCGATGATCACAAAGTCCTCGGTAGTGCGCCGCTCGGTGACCTCGAAGATTTCCGCCTGGGCGCGATCCACGACCTCGGCGACATCCGCACCCTCGGACCCCGAGTAGCCGAACTGCACGATGCGGGTGCCGGCGTCGACCAGGCGACGCAGGACCGCCTTCTCGGCGACGATCTGCGCGTAGTACCCGGCATTGGCCGCCGTCGGAACTGTGGAGATGAGCGTGTGAAGGTAGGGGGCACCGCCCGCGCGCCGGAGGTCCCCGCGGCGGTCGAGTTCTGCGGCGACGGTGACGGCGTCGGCCGGCTCGCCGCGGGCATACAGATCGAGGATGACGTCGTAGATCGCCTGGTGCGCCGGCTTGTAGAAATCGCCCGGCTGGATCTCCTCGACGACGTCAGCGATCGCGTCCTTGCTCAGCAGCATTCCGCCAAGCACGGACTGCTCGGCTGTGAGGTCCTGAGGCGGCGTGCGGCCGAACTCGGCGCCGCCCCCCTCATCCCGCGGCGGCAGTTCGCCGGGACCGTCAAATCCTCCCTGCGCCACGACCGCTCCTCTCCGCTGAAGTACTCATCACGTCGTCGACCTCCGTTGTCAGGTGGTGAGCGACCCTTCCACTGTAGGTCACTGCCCCGACGCGCCCGGCGCGCTACCCACTCACTTATCCACAGGTCTATCCACATTCGCGAGAGGCCACCTGTGGACAACTGTGGATAACGGTGAGTTACGCAGGGCCGATGGGCGTATCACTGTGGATAGCCGGTGGATAGCCTGATCCAACTGCGCCATAACCGCAGGTCATCGTCATTGTTTCTGGTGGTCTCATCGGTGGAGAACGTCGCCTACCACGTCAAAAACGGCGACACAATAGATAACGAAAGATGGATGGAAGTCATCTGGCACTTGTCCTGCCACTAGCTTCCACAACTATCTATCCACAGGTCGTCCACAACGGCGAGGGCCCCGGTCGTCACTGTGACGACCGGGGCCCTGCGCGGAGTATCAGGCGGGGACGACCTCGACCGCGACGCGCGCGGTGGTCTCGTGTCCCAGGTCGACGACGACGCTGTGGGCGCCCGTCGACTTGATGTGCCCCTTGGGCATCTCAATAGTCCGCTTGTCGAGGGTCGGGCCGCCGGCGGCCTTGATCGCCGAGGCGACATCGCCTGCGGTGACCGAGCCAAACAGCTTGCCCGTGTCCGAGGTCTTGACCGCGACCTTGACGTCGTCCATCGACTCGAGCTTCTGCTTGAGCTCGTTGGCGTGGTCCGAGTCGCGCACCTCACGGGCCTCCTGGGCCCGCTTGATGGAATCGACTTGGCGCTCGGCGCCACGGGTGGCCACGATGGCCAACCCGCGCGGGAGCAGGAAGTTACGACCGTATCCGCCCTTGACCTCGACGATGTCGCCCGGCACACCGAGCTTGTCGACGTCGGCGGTGAGGATCAGCTTCATGATCCGTCTACCTTTCTTTCCTCCGACGGTCCCGACTGGGCCGGAGACGTCGCGAGGTCATGTCTCATGCTAATGGGGTGGGACGCCCGCTGCGCCCCGGGGAAATCGACTCGCTCTAGAACGGGGGCTCGTCGTCCATGCCACCGAAGCCACCGGAACCGCCGGCCTGCGGGGCACTACCCCACGGGTCGTCGTTCTGCTGACCACGGCCCTGACCGCCGCCGTACCCGCCCTGCGGCTGACCGCCACCGAAACCGCCCTGCGGTTGGCCGCCACCCTGGAATCCGCCACCCTGCTGGCCGCCGCCCCCACCGCTTTCGCGATTGGTGCGGGTCACCTTGGCGGTGGCGTACTTGAGCGACGGGCCGACGTCGTCGACCTCCACCTCGTAGACAGTGCGCTTCTCACCCTCACGGGTTTCGTACGACCGCTGGCGCAGCCGACCGTTGACGATGACGCGCATGCCCTTCTGGAGCGACTCGGCGACGTTCTCCGCCGCCTGCCGCCAGACGTTGCAGGTGAGAAACAGGCCTTCGCCGTCCTCCCACTGGTTGGTCTGCGAATTGAAGCGGCGTGGCGTCGAGGCGATTCGGAAGTTCGCCACCGCGGCACCCGACGGTGTGAACCGAAGCTCGGGGTCCGCGACGATGTTCCCGACCACTGTGATGGGGGTGTCGCCCTGTGCCATGCGCTTGTCCTCCGTGTTGAAGCCGGCGTATTTCAGCCTGAGGTGGATGGTGATCGAAGCCGACCGACCGCGCCTAGATTACCGGGACGGTCAGACACTCCGGGTCACTTGTCGGCGCGGAGCACCTTGGTGCGGAGAACGTTCTCGTTCAGGCCGAGCTGGCGGTCCAGCTCCTTGACAGCGTCCGGCTCGGACTTGATCTGCACGACGGCGTAGATGCCCTCGGCCTGCTTGTCGATCTCGTAGGCGAAGCGGCGCTTGCCCCAAACATCGACCTTGTCGACCGAACCGCCCTCTTGCCGGATCACGTTAAGGAACGTGTCCAGCGACGGCGCCACGGTGCGCTCGTCGAGACTCGGATCGAGGATGACCATTACTTCGTATTGACGCATGGGACCTCATCACCTCCTGTGGACTACAGATTCGGCCACGGTGTCTCCGTGGCAGGAGGGTCGTTGCGTCAGCAACCGTTCAAGGCTACCCCGTGCCATCTCGGCAGACGAAATCACCACGGGTTGGCCTGCCGGCGCCGCGGGGCCCACCGTGCCCTCAGAGATCCTCGAGGCGGACGTAGCCGTCCTCCAGCGCCCGCAGCAGCAGTCGCACCTTGGTGCGCGCGGGCCGGCCGACAGCCTCGTATTTGGATCGCACACGCTGGATATAGGTGCTGACCGTGGAGTCGGCCAGGAACAGCCGCTCCGTGACCTCACGTTTACTGTCCGAGGCGAGCCAGGCGGTGAGAACCTCCACCTCCCGGCCGCTGAGGTCCGGCCGAACGCGGTCCGGTCGAGCCGTGGGCCCGGATGTGAATGTTGCGGTCATGCGTCCTCCGTTCGATGAGTGTCACTTCATCCTGGGGATTGGCCGCCTCGTTGTGGGCCCGCTGCGAGATGTCCGGACAAGTCCGTACGCGGCCGTCATACGTTTGCCTGAAAACCCTGTGTTCACTGCGACTTTTCAGTCCTTACGCCAACCCGACCGTCGTACGATGATCTCCGTGGACACTTCCCGCGACCCGGACGAGCCCGCACCCCGCCCATCAGGCCCCTCTCAGGTTAGGACGCGCGAGGAACTCGGCGCTGCCCTGACCGCGCTCCGCGTACAGGCTGGACTCTCGGTCCGCGACGTCGTCCGGTTGGTCCCCTCCCTGTCCCTGGGGACTGCCTCGGGCTGGTTCTCCGGTCAGCACGTACCCACCCGCGCGAGCGAGTCGACGCTCGTGGAGATGCTCCGACTCCTTGAGACGGAGAGGAACGGCCCCGGCGGAAACAACTTCGCCGGAAGCCACACCGGGAGCGACGGCCCCACTGGGGAGTTGGACGAGTGGCGGGCAGCAGTCGAGCGGGTCCGGATGCGCCCCGGCCCCCGCCGCACCACCCGGCGCGGCCAGAACGGGACCCGCCCCGGCGATACGGTCGCACCGGCGGATCGCTCCGCCAAGCCCGCGACCGAGCCACCTGACGCTCGTCCGACCCCCCGCTCGGCAGTACCCCAACCTGACGCCACTGGGAGTCCCTACGTCGGGCTGCGCCCCTACCTGAGCGGCGACGCCGCTGTGTTCCACGGGCGTTCGGCCGAGATTGAGCAGATCCTCGTCCGCGTCACGGCGCCCCGCGGTCGGCCGCTCGTCCTGGTGGGCGCGTCCGGGTCCGGCAAATCGTCACTGCTCGCCGCCGGTCTCGCTCCGCGCTGGGCCGCGGCGGGCTCGACCGTAGCGATCGTGCATCCGGCCGAAGTGTCCTCCGACCTGGCGTGGAGCGCGGGGCACCTCGTCGTCGACCAACTCGAGGAGCTCTGGACGGACGAGGTGGGCCCCGGGCGCCGTGCAGACGTCCTCGGCCTGCTGGCCCGCCGCGCTGCCGACGGTCGGCCGACGGTCCTCGCCCTGCGCGCGGACTTCTTCCAGCCCGCCCTCGCCGAACCCGTTCTCCGCGACGCGCTCGACGACCCGGTGGTGATCGGTCCGCCCAGCCGCGACGAGTTGGCCGAGATCATCGTCGAACCCGCTCGATCGCTGGGATACACCGTCGACCCATCCCTGGTGCGGCTGCTGCTCGACACGGTCGCCCCCGCCCACTTCGATGCCGACGAACGCTCCCTCCTGCCACTCCTGTCCCACGTGCTGCTGGTGTGCTGGGAGCGCAGCCGCCGACGCCGCATCACCGTCGACGACTACTACTCTTCCGGCGGAGTGGAGGGTGCGGTCCGCGCCTCGGCCGAGGCCGTCTACCTGGAGCTGGATCCGGCCGGCCGAGCCGCGTGCCGGGTCCTGTTCCTCCGGCTGGTCGACGTCCGTTCCGCCCGTCCCGTCCGCCGCCACGCCCCGCTCGCCGAGCTGTCCAACGACCTCCTCGTCGTCGCGACCCACTTCGCGCGCGCGGGCCTGCTCACCGTGGCCGGCGAGGCGGTGACCCCCACCCACGAGATCCTGTTCTCCTCCTGGCCGCGCCTGGTCGACTGGATCGACGCAGACCGGGAGGGACTCCGGACACTAGCGCGGGTGCGCGCAGCCGCCGCCGACTGGGAGAAGTCGGGGCGCAGTGACGCCGCACTTCCTCCCGCCTCGGCCACCGCGGACTACCTGACGTGGAGGGACGACGACGAGGACGGGCCCGATGCGCACCTGGCGGAATCGGAGCGGCAGTTCCTCGACGCCGCCGAATCCCATCACCGATCCGTGGCGCTGAGAGACCGGCGCCGCATCCGCACACTGACCATACTGGCGGCGTCACTTGCACTGGTGACCGTACTGGCCCTGGTCGCGAGCGGTGTCGCGCTGCGGGCCGGCGCCGACGCACGCCACACTCGCGACGTGGCCCTGTCCCGCTCAGGATCCGTCTCGTCCACCACCGTCTCCTCCCGCGACCCCGGCCTGGGCCGCGCGTTGGCGCTGGCGGCCTACCGGATCCACCCCACTACCGAGGCGCGGTCCGCGCTGCTCAACACCAGCCGCGCCGACGTGCCACTGCGATTCGAGGCCGCGCCCGGCAGCGGACGGGTCGTCGCACTACCGGACGACGCCGGCGTCGCCGCCGTCAGTTCGGACGGCGTCCTGCGACTCTTCCGCGCCCGCGACACCGCCGCGTACTCCACTCTCGCCCTCGGCGTCGGGGAGCGCCACGAGCTCTACGCCGCAGACCTGTCACCGGACGGATCGGTAATCGGGGTCGCCGGGCAGGGCGGGGTCAGCCTGGTCGATGTGCGCGAACCCGCGGCCCCGGCGCTCCTGACCACCCTCGAGGACCGGGCCGGACCGTTTCACTCCGTCGCCTTCTCCCCGGACGGCACCACCCTGGCCGCCGGCACCGGCGACGGCCGGGTCCTGCGGTGGCCCGTGGACATGCGCGGCGGGGCTCCCTCCGTCACCGACCAGCGCGCCCGGGTCGCCATCCCGGATCCCGGCGCCGAGCTCGCCAAACCCGTCGAGGCGCTGGCATGGCTACCCGACTCCCAGACCCTGCTTCTCGCGAACCGCACCGCCGGCGTGAAGACACTGCTAGACGCCGACGCGGACGGCCGGGTCCGGCGCGGTCCCGTCCTTGACACCGGGACGGTCGCGCTGCCACTGTCTCTCGCCGTCAGCGCCGACGGCAGTCAGGTCGCGGCCGGCACCACTGGCCGGACGGTGCGGCGCTGGCAGCTGGGCATCGGTGGTGGTGGCGGTGGCGGGGTAAGTGCCGGGGCCGGTGCGCTCGACGGCGCCCGCGCCCTGCCCGAGCTGGCCGGCTGGAACGCGTACATCAACGACGTGACCTACGACGAGCAGGGGCGACTCGCCGCCGCCGGATCGGACGAACGGGTCCGCATCTACGATTCCGCCGGACAGATGCTCACCGAACTGCCCACCTCTCAGGTCGCGACCGGAGTCCGGTTCACCGACTCCCACACCTTGGCCACCTACTCGGTCGACGGCCTGGTACGGCTCTGGCCACTGGGACGCCTGGGAGCGGCATCCGAGTCCAACTCGATCTTCCAGACCGCCTCCGCTGCGGATCGGACCACCGGGGTCCTCGGCGTCACCGCCGCGGAGCTGCACCACACCGTCGTCGACACGACCGGCCCGGTTCCACGCGAGACCGGCCGCGTCATCCCCGACGACGGCACGAGGTTCTCCGGCTCCGTGGCGATGTCCCCCGACGGGCGCGTCGTCTACGCCGGGCTCGCCGACGGGGGCGTGCAGGTGTTCACCGCTCCGTACGGGCCGGCCACCCGGGCGATCGCCAGTCTCCCCGTGACCGCCGGCGTGGTGGTGGCGAGCCCGCTCAGCCCCGACGGGCGGACCCTCGCAGTGTGCAGCGACACCAGCCCGGACCTGGGCCTTATCGACGTCACCGACCCCGCAGACCCCGTACTTCGGGTGAAAGTGCCACTGCCGGACCCGTGCGTGGTGGCCGCATTCTCGTCCGACTCCCGCCAGCTTGTCGTCCCGACGCTGGGGCCAGAGACAGTCCTTCTCGACACCACCGACCCCGACCGGCCAACCGTCGCCCACCGGCTCACGACCGGAATCGGGGCCTCACCGTCAGCCGGGTATGCGCACGGCTCGCCGATGCTGGCCACGTCCGGCGGCGACAAGACGATTCGGCTGTGGGACGTGGACGACGCCTCCGCGCCCCGTGAACTCTCATCGTTCACGGCCCCGCCCGGGGAGATCTACTGGACCGCCTTCTCTGCGGACGATTCCCTGCTCATGCTCACCTCGAGCACTGGGCAGGTCATCGTGATGGACGTGTCAGACCCCACCGAGCCCCGGCCGTGGGCGGCGCTGGGGTCGACCACCGATCCACTGCTCTACCAGGGCCGCAGCGCCTCCCCCACGGGTGGCGTTCTCGCGGTCGGTGTCGAGGGCGCCATGTGGGCGTGGCAGCTCGACCCGGACCGGGTGGAGAGCGAGGCCTGCGCCGGCGGCGTGCAGCTCACCGGCGAGGAGTGGGGCCGATACTTCCCGGACATCGAACCGTTCGCTCTGTGCGGGTGAGCGGGGTGGCGTGCGTTGGCCCCGTGGCTTGCGCGTCGTCTTTGGTCCACTCCCCCAACGCAACCCCTCCTCAGGTGTGCATTCGGGCAGCGTAAGCCGGAAGGGCAGCGCGTCCGGCCCGCGGAGGGGCAGCGTAGTGCGAGGGGGGGTGGGGGGCAGCGCGTCCGGCGGACGGGTGGGCGGGCGCACCGAAAGCGGGGCCGGAGCTGGGCTGGGCTGGGGCCGGGGTCAGCCGTGCTGGAGTCCGATGGTGAGGGCCTGCGACACCGGGATGACGGTGAGGAACAGAAACGCGGCCACCGTCCAGCCAATCCAGACCGGCTGGCGCCACCCGGCCCGGTAACCGCCGGCAGCAGTGACCATGCAGATGAATCCGATCAGGATGCACAGGAACATCCAGATCATGGCGCTGGTACTCATAGGGCGGCGTCCTCTTTCCGGGGAGTGTGTTCTCGGGGGCTGACTGCTCAGGGGGAATGTGCTCAGGGGGAATGTGCTCGGGAAATGTGGTCAGAGGGATAGTTCTCGGGATCCGTTTCCGGAGCCGGGCGGGACACGGTCGGCGGTCAGCCCGAACTCGCGAGGGGGCGGCGCGACCACCAGGGGTTCGTCCGGGTCCGCGAGCACCCCGGCTAGCGGGTCCGGGCCCTCGGGCGTGCCTTGGTGCGTCATGCGGACGCGGTCTAGGTGGGGGCGGTAGATCTCGAGGATGATCACTGCGCAGACGGCCACAACCAGCAGGTCGCGGACCAGAACGAGCGGATGGAACACGTCCGCACCGATCCCCTTGTTCTCCACACCGTGGAAGTACGACATGTGGGCCACCCACAGCAGGGCGTCGAACGCCATCCACGGCAGCAGCAGTCGCACGCGCGGAACGGCGAGTACCGCGAGCGGGACCAGCCAGAGCGAGTACTGCGGGCTCCACACCTTGTTGGTGAGCAGGAAGAAGGCCACGATGAGGAATGCCAACTGCGCCACCCGGGGAGTGGTGGGTGCGGTGAGCCCGATGACGAGCACCGCGAGACAGCCGAGCGCGAACAGCACCAACGACACAGTGTTCACGGTCACGGGCGCTTCCCCGGCTGCGCGGGCAGCGTCGAATCCCTGCCAGCCGGTGAGGGTCTGCAGAGCCACGTAGATGCTCTCGGGATTGGCGGGCCGGTCCGAGTTGAGGCGGAAGAACTCGCGCCACCCCTGCGGGAACGGGATCATGATCGGCACGTTCACCGCCAGCCACGCCACCACCGCTGCGGCGGCCGCCTTGCCCAGCTCGGCGAAGCGCCTCCGACGCAGCGCCAGCACCAGCAGGGCCCCGAACAGGAACAGCGGGTACAGCTTGGCGGCCACGCCCAAGCCTAGGACGACGCCTGCCCAGACCGGACGGCGGCGAGCCCACAGCAGCAGGGCGACGGACGCGAACGCGACCGCCATGAGGTCGTAGTTGGTGAACGCCTGGAAGATGACGAGCGGGCTGGCCGCCATGAGCAGCGTGTCCCAGGGACGCCGACCCGCGGACCGGTAGGTGGCCCACACCGCGACCATCCACATGAATGCGAGCAGGATGCAGCCCAGGAGGAAGTACTTGACCACTTCGATGGGCCCGCCGGGGAAGACCGCGTGCCAGGCCTGCGCGGCCTGCGCCGTGACGTATTGGAACATCCCGGACAGCACGGGGTACTCCATGTACCGGACCTCGCCGACGTCGGTGACCCACATGTACTTGTACGGGAAGGCGCCGGTGTCCAACCCCTCGGCCGAATAGAGGGGCAGCGGGTCGGCGTAACACGCCTTGTAGTACTGGCGGCCGTCCCAGTTGAGGCCCGGCTGCGAACCGTCGGTGGGATGAGTCGTTTCCAGGCAGGCAGCCTTAGAGAAGAACCCGAACGCCAGGAAGATCACGGCGAGCAGCATGATCACCCGCAATGGCGTCCAGAACCGTTGCCGGCCGACCGCCGCGTGCCGACCGACCGGCCCGCCCCACGCCGCGATCGCCTCCGCACCGGCCCCGTTGCCGGGGCGGACCCGCTCGTGCGGCTCCAGCGAGCGGAGGTCATCATCGAGCGGCAGCGGGGAGATGTGGCCGTTGCTCTGCACGGTCACACCCTAGTCCACGGCATTTCGGATCCGGGACCACGGCATTTCAGTCGGCAGGGGCCCTACCGTCAGGCGCCGTCGCCGGTGCCGTCGCCGCCACCTCCGCCGGTGCCGTCTCCACCACCGGTACCTGCGCCCCCGCCCGCGGGGGACTGTTCGGCACCTCCCGGCGGACCGGCGCCCGGGATGACGAGCTCCGGCAGCCCGGGCACCTGGAGTGTCAACGGGCCGGGAGCCTGGGGCGCGGGCGCCGGCTCTGGCGCGGACTCGACCGGGGCCGGTGCTGAACTCGTCTCGGGTACGTAGCTTTGGGTGTCGGCCCCGCCCGTCGTGCCCGAGCTGGTCCCACCCGACTCCCACTGCGACGCCCCCGCCTGACCACCGATGTACCCGGGGTCCGGGAAGGACTCCCACTCGGTACCGGACAGCGCGCCGTCCATCGCGGACTTCCAGATGTCGGCGGGCAGCGACGCGCCGTACATCGTTCCGCCCCACGCGTTGAGAAGCGGCTCATTGTCGTCGGTGCCGACCCACACGGCGGTGGCGATCGATGGGGTGTAACCGACGAACCAGGCGTCCTTGTTGTAGCCGGTCTCGCCGAGCTGTGTGGTGCCGGACTTGGAGGCGGACGGTCGCCCGCCGGCCAGCGAGTGCCCTCTGGAGTAGGCGGCGATGGGTTCCATCGCGGAGGTGAGGTTGTTGGCGACATCGGCGTCGATCACCTTCTCGCCCTCGACGGAGGAGTTGTCCAGCAGCACCTCGCCGTCGGCGGTCTCGACCCGCTCGATGAAGTGCGTGGGCTTGTGGACGCCCTCCGCGGCGAAGGTCGCCAGACCGGTGGCCATGTCTCGGACGCGGATCGGGTACTGGCCCAGGATGAGGCCGTCGTAGGGATCCTCACCCTGCTCGCTCAGCGTCTCCCAGGGCAGGCCCGGGATTTGCTTGGGAATGCCGACGCGGTGGGCCATGTCGCGAACGTCGTTGGCACCGTTGTCCAGCATGCGCTGAATCCGGATGAACGAGGTGTTGAGCGACATCTTCAGGGCCTGCGAGATGGAGCACGTTCCGCAGCTCTGCCCGTCGACGTTGGTGACTGTGATATTTCCGGTGGTCACCGGCGCGGAGGAGACCTGCGTCCCCAGGCCGATCCCCTGCTCGAGTGCGGCTGCGACGCCGAAGATCTTGAACGTCGAACCGGTCTGCAGGGGCGCGTTGGCGTAGTCCCAGCCCTCGGCCTCCTCGCCACCGTAGTAGCCGATCACGCCGCCGGTGCGCGGGTTGATCGAGACCACTGCGGTGCGGTTGGCCGCGTTCTCACCCTGCATATTCGTGCGGGCGGCGTCGACCACCGAGCTCTGGGTCTTGGGATCGATCGTGGTGATGATCTTCAGTCCGCGGGTGTTGAGCATCTGTTCGTCGATCCCGGACTGTGCGAGTTCGGCCAGTACCTGGCGGCGGATCGGGCCGTTGCTGGGGTCGCCGACGTTCTGCTCGATCGCCTGCGGGTCTTCGACGACCTGGGGGAACATGGCGTTTCCGCGCTGCTGGGCGTCGATCGCACCCATCTCCCGCATGCCGTCCATGACGTAGTTCCAGCGGCCCTCCGCTGCGGCCTGGTTGTTGAGCGGGTCCAGTGCCGAGGGCGACTGGATGACACCGGCGAGGAGCGCGCCCTCCTCGACCGTCAGCGCCTCGACCGGCTTGTTGAAGTACGCGGTGGACGCGGCGGCGATGCCGTAGGCGCCGCGACCGAAATAGATGGTGTTGAGGTAGGCCTCGAGGATCTGGTCCTTGGACCACTTCCGGGTCATCTTGGCTGCGATGACGAGCTCTTTGGCCTTGCGCTCGTAGGTGGGCGCGTCACCGACCATCGTGTTCTTGACGTACTGCTGGGTGATGGTCGAACCGCCGCCCGCGCCGGACTCGCCGGTGAGCTGCCCGATCACCGCGCGGCCGATCCCGGTGGGGTCGTAGCCCTCGTTGGTGTAGAAGCTGCGGTCCTCGGCTGCGATGACCGCGTTGCGCACGTGCACGGGGACCGCGTCGAGTTCGATGAGCGTGCGGTTGCCCTCAGGCGGGACGATGCGGCCGATCATCGACGTGCCGTCGCTCTGGTAGATCTCCGAAATCTGCTCGGTGCGGACGCTGCCGGGGCTCGGGATCTCGGTGCGGCTGTAGGTGATGCCGACGATCGTCAGCGGGATGACGAGGAGGACGACGACGAGGAGGATCACCGTCGTCCAGACCGGATGGCGACGGGGCCAGCCGAGCCGGCCCGGGCTCTCTTGCTGACCGTCGTCGGCGGACCGACTCGTCCTGCCACTCTGCGTCATGTTCTACCCTCCTGCGAGCCGACCCGATAGGCCCGGGAGTCCCCGGTTGCGGTGCTCTGTCGACCATTGTGTACGAAAATGCGGCCGATTCTGTACTTCGGAACCGTCGCCGGGCCCTCCGCGAGGGGGTCAGCGGTGTCGCCCGAGCTCCCGCGCCGCCCGTCGCACACGTTTTCCGGTCCCCGGAGTGAGCCCCACCTCATAGGAGAGGATGAGGTGGTTCCAGGAGCAGCTGCGGCACACTTCGACCACATGGACGGTGAAGCCGTCGTGGGTGAGGGCGAACTGCTCGATCTCGTCCTGCCCGCGGGCGGAACCGGACGCGGTGCCCAGGTCGTCCCCGAACACCCAGGAGACCTCGGTGAGATTCTCCTTTCGGCACACCGGGCAGACCGTCTCCGTCTCCACGCCGTGGAATCCTGCGGCCCGGAGAAGGTAGACGTCGGCGTCGCACACCTCACGGAGCGAGAGCGCCCCCTCCCGCAGCTCCTTGAGGACCCCTCGGCGGCGCAGGGCGAAGTCCACCACCCGTCGACGCTGGAGCGCCGTACGGCCGGTGGCATCCTCGGCCCCCGGCGGGGGGCCGGGTCGCGGGGAGCGGGAGTCGGCCTGGTCCACGTCGTCAAGCGTACGGCTCCCGCCGCGTGCCCGGGTCGGGCCGGACAGAGGATGCCGGCGACGCGTCGGGGCGATGTCACACACCGGTATATCGGCTCGATACATCAGCAGGTGTACAGTCGGTCTCTGTCGCATGACACACGCACGCCCGAGTCGCGGAAAGGGGGAGAAGGAGTGCTCGAACTGGCCATCCTGGGTTTGCTCGACGAGCGCCCGATGCACGGCTACGAGTTGCGCAAGCGGCTCTCCGAGATGCTCGGGACGGTCCGGACCGTGTCCTTCGGCTCCCTCTATCCCACGCTGCGCCGCCTCCAGCAGCAGGGTGACATCGTCGAGGACTCCTCGGCCGCCACCGCCACCCGTCCGCCCGCCACCGCGCGGCGCGGCCGGAAAACCTACCGCATCACCTCCCGCGGCAAGGAAACGTTGGCTGCCCTGCTCGACGAGCCGGCGGCGGCGTCGTTCGCCGACGACGGCTTCGGCGTCCACCTCGCGTTCTTCGACCGCACTCCCGGGCCCGCCCGGGTGCGGTTGCTCGAGGGTCGGCGCCGGGTGCTGGAGGAGCGTCGCGAGGGACAGCGCGACGCCGCCGCCCGCACCGGCCCCACCGAACTGCGGTACGCCCGGCAACTCACGTTGCTCGGGTTGGAGACCAGCGAGCGCGAGCTGCGCTGGATCAACGAGCTCATCCGGACAGAGAACCCATCACAAGGAGAACCCCAATGACCGACCAGAAGGTGCGCGTCGCGATCGTCGGCGTCGGCAACTGTGCGTCCTCGCTCGTGCAGGGCGTGGAGTACTACAAGGACGCGGCGATCGACTCGACCGTCCCCGGCCTCATGCACGTCAAGTTCGGCGACTACCACGTCAACGACGTGGAGTTCGTCGCGGCGTTCGACGTCGACGGCAAGAAGGTCGGCATGGACCTCGCCGAGGCCATCCGCGCCTCAGAGAACAACACCATCGAGATCTGCGACGTCCCGCCGACCGGCGTCAACGTCCAGCGCGGGCCCACGCTCGACGGCCTGGGCAAGTACTACCGCGAGACGATCGAGGAATCCTCCGCTGATCCCGTCGACGTGGTGCAGGCCCTTCGTGACGCCGAGGTCGACGTCGTCGTCAGCTACCTGCCCGTCGGCTCGGAAGAGGCCGACAAGTTCTACGCGCAGTGCTGCATCGACGCCGGCGTAGCCTTCGTCAACGCTCTGCCCGTGTTCATCGCCTCGGACCCGGAATGGGCCGAGAAGTTCCGCAGCGCGGGCGTCCCGATCGTCGGTGACGACATCAAGAGCCAGGTCGGCGCCACCATCACCCACCGCGTCATGGCCAAGCTCTTCGAGGACCGCGGCGTCGCACTGGACCGCACCTACCAGCTCAATGTCGGCGGCAACATGGACTTCAAGAACATGCTCGAGCGCGACCGCCTCGAGTCGAAGAAGGTCTCCAAGACCCAGGCCGTGACCTCCAACCTCGAGGGCTCGCTCAAGGACAAGATCCACGACCGCAACGTCCACATCGGCCCCTCCGACTACGTGGAGTGGCTCGACGACCGCAAGTGGGCGTACGTTCGTCTCGAGGGACGCGCGTTCGGTGACGCCCCGATCAACCTCGAGTACAAGCTCGAGGTGTGGGACTCGCCCAACTCGGCGGGCATCATCATCGACGCCGTCCGCGCGGCCAAGATCGCCAAGGACCGTGGCATCGGCGGACCGATCCTGCCCGCCTCGGCGTACCTCATGAAGTCGCCGCCGGTGCAGATGGCAGACGACAAGGCCCGCACCGAGCTCGAAGCCTTCATCATCGGAGCCTGACCAGCACAGCAGAAGGATCGTATGAACCGCACAGCGACGAGCCACCCGCACACCTCCCCGGGACGTCGCAGTGTCCCGGCCGTCATCGCACTCGCGGTGGCGGCCGGCGTGGCACTCGGGGCCTGTTCCGCCGACCCCGGGGACGACCCCGTCACCCCGCCGACGACGCAGACAAGCACCTCGTCGTCGTCATCATCATCGACCCCGGCCCCCGCCACGACGGCCCCTCGGACCGCGGAGCCCGCCTCCGCGCCGCCAGTGCCCGCCCCGCTCGTCGCCCCGGTCCCCGCGCCGGAGCTTCCCGCCAACGTCGTGGGCACCGGGGGGCCGTGCCACATGCTCGGCGAAGTCGCCCAGGCCGAGGACGGCTCCGCGCTGTTCTGCACCGAGGACCCGGGCGGCGCCGGCCCGCTGTGGCTTCCATCAGCGGGTGAAGGCGCGGCCGCAGACGCCACGGGGCAGGCCCGCCCCGGCGGACCGTGCTCCCAGGAGGGCCTCGCCGTGACCGGCGCCGACGGCGGCGTGCTCACCTGCCGCCTCACGGGCGGGGGCGACGTGCCCGGCGGTCTCTACTGGCAGTAGGCCCCCTACCCTCGCTGCCCATTCCGGCTCGCCGAGGGTCTTCTTCGGTTGCAGGTACCGCCCTTCGGATATTGACTGAGCACGATCTGTCCCAAAGCTAAACCGGAGGCCCCGATGACCCAGACCCGGTTCGCCCACATCCAGGTGGACGACGGTGTCTACGCGCCGCAAGCCGACTCCTGGCTCCTCTGCCAGGCACTCGACGAAAGCGACCTTGTCGCGGGCAGACGAGTCGTCGACATCTGTACGGGCAGCGGCATCCTGGCCGTCGAGGCCGCACTCAAGGGCGCCCGCGAAGTGCTCGCCTACGACATCTCCCCCGCGGCAGTCGCGTGCGCGTCGAGCAACGCCGAGCGCGCCGGCGTGGCGGTGGACGTTCGGCAGGGCACCCTCGACGACGCCCGCCGGGCTGGGCCGTTCGACGTGGTGGTGTCCAACCCGCCGTACGTCCCCTCCGACGCCCCACTCGAGGGCACCGGACCGAATCGGGCGTGGGACGCGGGCGCCAACGGCCGCGTCGTGCTGGACCAGTTGTGCGACCTGGCCCCCGACCTGGTCGCGCCCGGCGGGAGCATGCTGATCGTGCACTCGGAGTTCTCCGACCCTCCGCAGACCATCCGTAGGCTCGAGGAGTCCGGGTTCACCGCCCGCGAGGTCGCCGCCCGCATCGTGGCCTTTGGCCCCGTCATGACCTCGTACGCCGAGCGGCTCGAGGCCGCCGGCCTGCTTGAACCCGGCCGACGCGAGGAGGAACTGGTGGTGATCCGCGGTGACCGCAGCTGAGCGGGACGCCCGGCGGGTACGAATTGTGCCCGGGGGCCCGATACTTATCGAGGGCCCGGTCGACATGACCACGCCCGACGGTGAGCGCGTGTGCTCGGACCGCTTCATGGTCGCGGTATGCACCTGTCGGCGCAGCAAGACCTACCCGCTGTGCGACACCAGCCACCGCCGCAAGGTGCGACCCACCGACTCGACCGACAGCGACGGCTGAACCGACCGCCACACCGTCCGGCGGTTCAGGGCAGCAGCGAGGACTCCCCGCGACGCCAGGCCGCGAGCATCTTCTCCGCCGCCAGCTCGTCGAGGTAGTCGAGCGTGCGCATCCCGAACACCACGTCGCTGGCCAGACCTGGCTCGCGCCGCACGAGGTCGCCCACGACGTCGTGACGCATGACCTGCTCGTGGACCGCGTCAGCCTCCACGTGCTCGGCGTAGAAGTGGACGCACTCCTCCGGAGCGCCCATCCGCCGAAGCCCGGCCACCAGCCGTGCCGACCCCGGCGACGAGGTGATCTCGATCGCCGCGAAGTGGCCGATCGCGGCGCCGCGAAGCGACCGGTGCAGCCCGAACATCGACATGAGATTGACCGTCGACAGCGTCTCTGCGGACACCCGGTCGATGTACCCCAGATAGGTCGGGTCCAGCTCGGCGGCGCTCATGAGGTCCGCCCACAGCTGTTGGTGGACACGCTCGCCACGGCCGCCGCCGAACTCGTCGAACTCGACGGCCACGAACGACGCCTTGGCCTGCCCCTGCAGCC
This sequence comes from Dietzia sp. ANT_WB102, assembly GCF_008369165.1. NCBI lineage: Bacteria > Bacillati > Actinomycetota > Actinomycetes > Mycobacteriales > Dietziaceae > Dietzia > Dietzia sp. ANT_WB102. The sequence goes on along the minus strand of NZ_VOBA01000001.1, from coordinate 717,556 downwards.
GCGGGATGACGAACGCGTGCGGGTCACCCTCCTTGAGGTGGTACAGCGACCGGTGGGCGAAGTACTCGCGCATCTGGTCCCACGAACCCTCGTCCTTGAAAAACCAGGACGGGCCGGTGCCGGAAGTAGCCTCCACCGACAGTGCGTCCATCTCGGCCACCGGATCATCACCCGGCTCGACGGCGGAGCGCAGGTGCCCGAGGAACACCCTCTCGAGGTCCCGCCGCATCCGCAGGACGTCGGGCTCCCACTCGAGCTCGGGGTCCACCCCGTCGAAGCCCCGGTAGTGCAACTCGTACAGGGTGTACAAGGCGAGTTGCAGATCCCGCCCCAGCGGATCGGTGTCCGCCGACACGGTCGGCAGCGCGTCCGTGCGCCCCGTCGACAGCACCTCGATGACCGCGTCCGACAACGGGCCACAAGCTGCGGGCAGCCGCGGCGCGGTAACCGTGGAGGGCCGAGAGGCAGCGTAATCGGTCGGTGCAGCGGTCGTCATGTCTCCCTGTCTACCCCTTCGGTCGGCCGTCCTCCACCTCGCGAGACCCTCCGGTGCCGCCCTCCTCGCCGTTCCCGTTCCCGCCGCTGTCGTCGTGCTCGCGCTCGATCCGCTTCTGCTCCTCCTGCTCCCCGCGGTCGCCCTCACCGTCCTGGTAGCTATCGAACAGCTTCCGCCGCTCGTGCCAGCGGAGACTGTAGGTGGCCTCGCGGACCGCGTCCTCGTCGTCGAAGTTCGACCCGAGCGCGCCGGCGAACGCCCCGAGACTGCTGGAGAGCCAGGCCAGGTGGACGTAGTCGAGGGCGGTGACTGGCCGCTCGAGTTGGGCCGTGAGGTAGCCGGCGTCCATCACGACAATCGCGAGCAGCACCATGCCCACAAACAGGCCGAGATAGATGATGCCGACGCCGACCCCGACCGTCAGCAGCGTCGCCGCGTTGTCCATCCGACGGTTGCCTGGAGTGAGTTCGTCGTCGGAGCGGGTCCACAGGCCGTTGCGGACGATGAGCCACACCACGAGCGTCAGGACACCCAGGACGCTGATCAGCAGCAGGCGCAGCGGAGGCAACGCCGCCGCGAGCGAGGCGATGCTGCCGTAGAAGATGCCGAAGGCGCCCGTTCCCGCTGCCGCTGCCACAACGCCGGACATCGCCGTCACCAGGCGGGTGGGCCTGTTGTTGAGCACCATGCCCCCGAGCAGTCTGGCCCGGCTGACAACCGTGCGGCGCTGCGCGGGGGGCAGTCGGTCTGTACCGGGGGCCCCCAACCCGGCATCACTCACGCCCGACCGCACCAGGCGCAGCGCCAGGTCCCGCACCCTGGCTCGCACCCGAATCACCCCCAGCATGGGCACGCACACTAGGGCCGCGGCGGTCGTGCCGCTGACGTCGTACAGCACCGGGTAACCATCCGGATGGGTGGCCAGATCCGTCATGTAGAGCACGAAGTCCCACTCGTGCTGCTGCAGAAGCCGGGGGGCGTGTTCGGTGAGTCGTATCTCGCCGTCCGGTCCCAGGGGGAGAGTCTCCTGGTCCACCTCGACCCTCCACCGCCCACCGAGTTCGCGGGTCAGGTCATCCGACAGGCCGTCGGCTATCGCGACTGCGACCTTGCGGGGCACGCCGGGGTCGGCCATGAGTCCGACGGTCGACCAGGACTCGTCATCGGTCGGTTTCTGCTCGTCCACCCCCCCATCATGCTGTTGCGTCGCCGCGTCGCGGTGGAATCGACCCCGTCGAGGCGGGACGGTGCCCGGTTCCGCCAAATCGGTTGCAGCCGTCGCGGCTGTCGCGTTACATGGGGCCACACCCGAGCACCGGAGGTGGCGATGTCGGAGCACGAGCCCCGGTCCGACCGTCCGCGACCGCGGACCACGTTGGGCCGCCGCGGTTCACCGCTGAACTGGCCTGTCTGGCGGCAGCTCACCGGTGACGATCTGCTCGGCCGCGGGGACGCGACCCGCTCCCGGCGCTCCCTGGAGATCACCCCCCGCACCACGTCCGCCGACAAGGTGGTCAAGAGCGTCTGCCCGTTCTGTGCGGTCGGGTGCGCCCAGGACGTGTACGTCAAAGACGGCAAGGTCATCCAGATCGAGGGCGACGACAACAGCCCCATCTCGCGCGGGCGGCTGTGCCCCAAGGGCTCGGCGAGCAAGCAACTGGTGACCAACCCGGATCGCATCACCACGGTCCTCCACCGGAAGCCGTACGCGACCGAGTGGGAGGAACTCGACCTCTCCACCGCGATGGAGATGGTCGCCGATCGCGTCCTGGCCTCCCGCGAGGAGTTCTGGGAGGACACCGACTCCAACGGTGACCCGGTCCGGCGCACCCGGGGCCTGGCCAGCCTGGGCGGGGCAACGCTGGACAACGAGGAAAACTACCTCATGAAGAAGCTCTACACGGCGCTCGGCGCCATCGAGGTGGAGAACCAGGCCCGCATTTGACACTCCTCCACCGTTCCCGGTCTGGGAACCTCATTCGGGCGTGGTGGTGCCACGAACTACCAGCAGGATCTCGCCAACTCGGACTGCATCGTCATCCAGGGATCGAACATGGCCGAGGCGCATCCGGTCGGGTTCCAGTGGGTGATGGAGGCCAAGCACCGTGGGGCCACGATCATTCACGTCGACCCCCGGTTCACTCGCACCAGTGCGCTCGCTGACCAGCACGTCCCGATCCGCGCCGGTGCGGACATCGCGTTCCTCGGTGGGCTCATCAACTACGTCCTCACCCATGACGCGTGGTTCCACGAGTACGTGGTGGCCTACACCAACGCGGCCACCCTCATCGACGAAGAGTTTCTCGACACCGAGGACCTGGCGGGAGTGTTCTCCGGGTTCGACGACGAGGGCCGCGAGTACACGCTCGAGTCATGGCAATACGAGGGCACCTCGGAACAACGGCCGCACGAGAGTGGCGGTCACGACGACGGGGCCGAGGAGAACCCCACCGAAGTCGCCGGGTCCGGTGGCGCCCGGGCCTCCTCCACTACTGCCGACCCACCTCGAGACGAGACCCTGCAGCATCCACGGAGCGTCTTCCAGATATTGAAACGGCACTACAGCCGCTACACCCCGGAGATGGTCGAGACGGTCTGCGGCGTCCCCGCCGACGACTTCCTGCGGGTGGCTCGCGCGCTGACGGAGAACTCGGGACGCGATCGCACGTCGGCATTCTGCTACGCGGTCGGGTGGACCCAGCACACGGTCGGCGTCCAGTACATCCGTACCGCAGCGATCCTCCAGCTCCTCCTGGGAAACATCGGGCGCCCGGGCGGCGGGATCATGGCCCTGCGCGGCCACGCGAGCATTCAGGGATCCACGGACATCCCGACGTTGTATGACCTCCTGCCCGGCTACCTCCCCACCCCGAATGCGCGCCGGCACCACGATCTCGACGGCTACGTCGGGACCGACAGCGAGGCCAAGGGCTTCTGGGGCAACATGCGGTCGTACACCGTGAGCCTGCTCAAGGCCTGGTGGGGAGATGCGGCGACGTCGGAGAACGACTACTGCTTCGATCACCTGCCCCGCCTGACCGGCAAACACGACTCGACCTCGACCGTGCAACGCCAGATCGACGAGGGCGGCGGGGGGTACTTCCTCGTCGGTGAGAACCCGGCCGTGGGCACGGCGAACGGTCGCATGCAGCGTGCCGGGCTGGCGAACCTGGACTGGCTGGTCGTCCGTGATCTCGTGATGATCGAGAGCGCCGACTTCTGGAAGTCCGGACCGGAGATCGAGACCGGGGAGATGCGGACGGAGGAGATCGGCACCGAGGTGTTCTTCTTCCCCGCGGCCAACCACGTCGAGAAGAAGGGCTCGTTCACCAACACTCAACGGATGCTCCAGTGGCGGCACCAGGCCGTGGATCCGCCCGGGGACGCCCGCAGTGAACTGTGGTTCTACTTTCACCTGGGCCGCATGCTCAAGGAACGGCTTGCCGATTCCGCGGATCCCAGGGACCGGCCGTTGCAGGATCTGACGTGGGACTACCCGATGGAGGAGGGGACGGACGAGCCCGACGCCGAGGCGGTCCTCGCGGAGATCAACGGCACCGGCCCAGACGGTGAGCCCCTGTCGAGCTACACCCAACTCGATGACGACGGCTCCACCCGCTGCGGATGCTGGATCTACTGCGGCGTGTACGCGGACGGAGTCAACCAGGCGGCGCGGCGCACGTCGCGGCATGAGCAGAACGACCTGGCATTGGACTGGGGCTGGGTCTGGCCCGCCAACAGGCGGATTCTCTACAACCGCGCCTCGGCTGATCCGCAGGGCCGGCCGTGGAGCGAACGCAAGGCACTCCTGCGGTGGGACCCGGAGGCCGACGACGGGGCCGGTCGCTGGACCGGGGACGATGTCCCAGACTTCGAGGTGGACAAGTCACCTGACTACGTGCCCCCGGAGGGTGCCGTCGCGCAGGCCGCGATCGGCGGCGCCGAGCCGTTCATCATGCAGGACGACGGGCGTGGTTGGCTCTACGCTCCCCGCGGGCTGGCGGACGGGCCACTGCCCGCGCACTACGAACCACCCGAGTCTCCGGTGCGCAACCCCATCTATCGCGACCAGAACTCCAACCCGACGCTGACCCCACGGAAGAATCCGTACAACCCCGAGAACCCCGCGCACGGCGACCCCGGGAGCGAGGTGTTCCCGTTCGTCTTCACCACTTATCGACTGACCGAGCACCACACGGCGGGCGCGATGAGCCGGACCCTGCCGTACCTGTCCGAACTGCAGCCGGAGTTCTTCTGCGAGGTCAGTCCGGAGCTCGCGGCTGAGCGAGCGTTGGAGCACGGCGGCTGGGCAACCATCGTCACCTCACGCTCGGCGATCGAGGCGCGGGTGCTGGTCACCCGTAGGATGCGTCCCCTTCTCATCGATGGCACCACCCTGCACCAGATCGGTCTGCCCTACCACTGGGGCGGAAACGGCGTGAGCATCGGCGACCCGGCCAACGACCTGCTGGCCCAGAATCTCGACCCCAACGTCTCGATCCCGGCGACCAAGGTCACCAGCTGTGACATCGTCCCGGGACGACGCCCCCGCGGGCCTGCACTCCTCGACTTCGTCGAGGGCTACCGTGCCCGGGCGGGTATCGGGTCCACCCCGGAAACGGAGAGCTGAATCATGTCCGCCTTCCTATCCGACCTCGGCCGGTCCTTCTTCGGCGACGTCGATCCCGCCCACGACAACGGGTATCAGGACCCTCCGCCGCGCAAGGGCTTCTTCACCGACACCTCCGTGTGCATCGGGTGCAAGGCCTGCGAGGTGGCCTGTAAGGAATGGAACCTCATCCCCGAGGACGGCCTCGAACTCACCGGTGACTCGTACGACAACACCGGAGCGCTCGGTGCGTCCACCTGGCGTCACGTCGCGTTCATCGAGCAGGAGGTTCCGACCCGCTCGGGTGCGCACGCCGCCGCACCGGCGGCGCCGGTGGATCTCGGGATGCCTGCGCCCACCCTGCCCGGTCAGTCCCCCGACGCGGGCGAACCTGCGGATTTCCGCTGGCTCATGGAATCCGACGTGTGCAAGCACTGCACGCACGCCGCATGCGTGGACGTCTGCCCGACCGGGGCGCTCATGCACACCGAGTTCGGCACCGTGGTGGTACAGAGCGATATCTGCAACGGCTGCGGGTACTGCGTCAGCGCGTGCCCGTATGGCGTGATCGAACGTCGATCGGGCCCCGCGGGCGACCCGGCCGTGGGAATCGCGCAGAAGTGCACGCTCTGCTACGACAGGTTGACCGAGGGCCAGACCCCCGCCTGCGCCAAGGCGTGCCCCACGGAGTCGATCCAGTTCGGCGATCTCGACGAGCTCCGCGAACGCGCCGCCGGGCGCCTGGACCAGCTGGTCGAGGCGGGCGAGCCGAACGTCCAGCTCTACGGGCACGACTCCCGCAACGGGGTAGGCGGCACGGGCGCGTTCTTCCTCCTGCTAGATGATCCGGAGGTGTACGGACTGCCGCCGGACCCAGTGGTGACGACGCGCCATGTGGGAGCGATGTGGCGGCAGGCCGCCCTGGCCGGGGTGGCCCTGCTCGGCGGTGCCGTGGCCGCCTTCGCCGCGGGGGGCCGGTCCTGATGGCGTCCGACGACGAGGCGGGCCTCCTCGCAACGCCGGGGCCGCAGCAGCGGCCCCGCCGGCGGGGCCGGGGTGGCCGCGAGCACCTCATGGTGCCGGAGGCGGAGTTCCAGTCCTACTACGGAAAACCGATCGTCAAGGCCCCGCCGTGGGAGTACGACATCGCCGCCTACCTCTTCCTGGGCGGTCTGGCCGGAGGGTCGTCGCTGCTCGCGGCCGGTGCGGACCTCGTCGACCTTCCGAATCAGCGGCGCTCGGCGCGGATTGTCGCGCTCGGCGGGATCACCGGGAGCCTGTACTACCTGGTCCGCGATCTCGGGCGTCCGGAGCGGTTCCACCACATGCTGCGGGTGCTCAAGCTGACCTCGCCGATGAGCGTGGGCACCTGGATCCTGTCCACGTACGGCCCGTTCGCAGGTCTGGCGCTGGGTCAGGAGGTGGTCCCGCTGCTGCCCGCCCGCCTGGCTCGGCGCCTGCCCACCGACCTCATCACCCGCGCCTCGCGGCCGGCCGGGATCGTCGCCGCGCTCGTCGCACCGGCAGTCGCCGCCTATACCGCGGTGCTGCTCACCGACACCGCCGTACCCAGTTGGAGCGCTGCCCGCCGAGAGCTGCCGTTCGTCTTTGTCGGCAGCGCTGCGGCCGCCTCCGGCGGAGTCGGACTGCTGCTCAACCCGCTCCACGAGACGGGGCCAGCCCGTCGGCTCGCGGTCGGCGGTGCTGCGCTCGAACTCGCGGCCGATCAGGTCATGCAGCGCTCGATGGGGATCACCGCGGAGCCGCTGCACGAGGGCCGGGCGGGGGCATACCACCGGGCCGCCCAGATCCTCACCGCCGCCGGTGCGGTGGGCGCGGTGCTCGGACGCCGCCACCGCGCCGTGTCGGCGGTGGCGGGCATCGCGCTCGCGGCCGGGTCAGCGTGCACGCGGTGGGCGGTGTTCCACGCCGGGATGGCGTCGACCGAGGACCCGAAGTACGTGGTCATCCCCCAGCGCGAGCGACGCGACGCCCGCGGGGGCGGCGAGGACTACGCGGACCAGGTGCGCGAGGGCCGGGTCAGGTGACGACGTGACCGTCGTCGCCCTCCCGGCGGCTGAGCCCACGGTCGGCGAGCACCTCCAGCAGGGGCATCACGACGCGTCTCGAGGTGTCCAGGTGGGTGCGGGCACTGCTCGGGGTGAACGGCTGCGGTAGCTCGCGCAGCCGCCGGGCCGCCTCGTCGACCGCGTCTGAGCCCAGCCACACCCCGGGGCCCACGCCGGTGAGGAGCCCGGCCCGTTCGCACGCCGCGAGCTCGCGCGGTCCGAGGTCGAGTTCTGCGAGCTCGTCGGCACTCGGCGCGTCGAACGGCCTGCCCCGGAACCGCTCCGCCAGGGTCTCCGCGGCCGCGCGGACCGCCGGGGGCAGACCCGGGCCGTCCCCCGCGACGACCCGGCCGCGCTCCGTTCGAAGCGTCGCTGCCGCAGACTCGTCGAGGACGGCATCGAGCAGAGCGGCGTCTGGAAGTCCGAGTACTCGGCGGGCGGCCTCCGTGGGTAGGCCGGGGTCGAGGGGAACGTCGCGGTCGTGCCGGCGGACGGCCTCGACCAGGGTGTCGGCGAGGGCGGCCACGTGATCCGGGCCGATCACCCAGCCACGATGCCTCTCGTCGGTCGGCGGGACGGGGATCCCCCACGCGCGCAGGTCGTCGACGTGTGCGACACCGCGGCGCCGCAGTTCCGACGCCAGGTCGGGCGTCTCCGGGGTTGCCGACAGCACGTCGGCCCGGCGACGGGCAGCGCCCCGGCGGCGAAGCGGCGGTGGGGCCGGATCCAGCACGACGGCGCCGCCCGGGATGCGGTCGGCGCCCGGTTCGCGCAGGATGAGCCGGTCCCCCACCCGCAGCGGGAGCGGGGCGGCCAGCGTGAGCCGGGCGTGATCGGCGCCGAGAGGCCGCACGTGTGCGGCCGTCGAGGCGGATCCGATGTGCACCATGACCTGCACCGGCAGCGCGTCCACCAGCCCATCACTCAGCCCCCCGGATCGCCCACGGCCCCGGCCGTCGACCCGCACGTCGACGGTGCTGACCGCGCGCCACCGGTCCGGGGTGAGCAGAGTGCTGCCCCGAGGGATATCGCCGGCTGCGACCCCGCGGAGGTTCACAGCAACCCGCGCGACGGCGGCCACCTCGTCACGGGACTGTCCGAGGGTCTGTAGGCCCCGCACGGTGACCTGCGGTCCGCCGGGCCTCAACTCCAGCGCATCGCCCACCCGGATCGTGCCCGCGGGCAGCGTTCCGGTGACGACGGTGCCGGCGCCGCCGATGGTGAATGACCGGTCCACCCAGAGCCGCACATCGGCGTCCCTGTGGGGCTCAGGCAGCAGCGTGCCCAGACGGTCGAGCTCGGCGCGCAGGTCGTCCATGCCGGTGCCGGTGACGGCCGAGACGCACACCGCCGGCATGTCCGCCAGCGGGGTCCCGGACATCGCGTCGCGCGCTTCCGCGAGCGCGAGCTCCGGATCCAACAGGTCGCTGCGCGTGATGACGAGGATCCCGTGCCGGACCCGCAGCGCGGTGAGGGCGTCGAGGTGCTCGGCGGATTGCGGCATCCACCCGTCGTCGGCGGCCACGACGAACATCACCGCGGGAACCGGTCCGATTCCGGCCAGCATGGTGGGGACAAACCGCCGGTGACCGGGCACGTCGACGAACGCCACGGTGCGGCCGCCGGCGAGGGTGGTCGAGGCGTACCCCAGATCGATGGTCAGGCCGCGCCGCCGTTCCTCGTCCCACCGATCGGGCTCCTCGCCGGTCAGCGCGCGGATGAGAGTGGACTTGCCGTGGTCGACGTGGCCGGCGGTGGCGACGACGAACATCAGGCCAGCGCCCCCGCCCGGAGCACGAGCCGACCCAGCTCGTCGTCGTCGCCACCGGGCAACGCACGCAGATCCAGCAGGCACCGGCCGTCGGTCACGCGTCCCAGGACGGCGGGGCGTCCCGCGCGCAGGGAGTCGGCGAAGCGCTCCGGCAGGGACACCGCCGCGCTCGGCAGGTCGACGCCGGGCGCTCCCCCGCCGCCGACCGCGGCGACGGACCGGACGGCCTGCGCATCGAGGCCCGCCTCACGCAGTCGTCCCGCCAGCCGCTCGGCCCGGACCCACAGTGCGGCGGGGTCGGCCTCGAGACCGGCGACGACCGGCGGGCGCGGGCCCCGCAGCGTCGCCTCGAGCGCGGCCAGGGTGAGCTTGTCGACCCGCAGCGCGCGGGCGAGGGGGTGGCGGCGCAGGCGGTGCACGAGGTCGGCGTCACCCGCCAACACGCCGGCCTGCGGGCCACCGAGCAGCTTGTCCCCGCTCGCGGTGACGAGGTCGGCGCCCGCGGCCAGTGTCGAGGTCATGTCCGGCTCGTCCGGCAGCGCGGGGTGGGGAGCAAGAAGACCCGAGCCGATGTCCACCACCAGCGGCACCCCGAGATCGCGGAGTTCGGCGGGATGGACGGTCGAGGTGAAACCGCTCACCACGAAGTTGGACGGGTGGACCTTGAGGACGAACGCCGTGGTGTCGTCGATTGCACGGGCGTAGTCGCCGGCGTTGACGCGATTGGTCGTGCCGACCTCGCGCAGTCGGGTGCCCGTGGATTCGAGCAGCTCGGGCAGGCGGAAGCCGTCGCCGATCTCCACCATCTCCCCGCGCGCGATGACGATCGTCCGGCCCGGCCCGCCCAGCGCGGTCGCTACCAGCGCGAGTGCAGCCGCGCCGTTGTTCACCACGTGGACGTCGCCCGCCGAGGCGACGGCGGCTCGCAGCGCGTCGAGGGCCCCACGACCGCGCCGGCCCCGTCGGCCCGTGTCCAGGTCCAGCTCCACGTCGTTGGTCCCCGCGGCCTCGGCGAGCGCGCGCACTGCAGCGTCCGACAGCGGTGCCCGACCGAGGTTGGTGTGCAGCAGGACGCCGCTGGCGTTGAGGACGGGGGTCAACGTGACGGGTGCGGTGGGCAGTGCGTCCACGACGGCGTCGATGATCTCCTCGGCCGGCAGCGCCCCTGCGCGTGCGGAGTCCTGCGCGCGGCGGATCTCCCCCTTGACCAGCTCCCGCCCCAGCCCTGCGACCGCCTCGGCGAGCCGGGGATCGCGGAGCAGGACGTCGGTGGACGGGATGAGTCGACGCGGATCGGGCGGCGTGGCCCCAGATCTCTCGCGCGGCTGCTCGGTGATCGTCCGTTCCCCTTCCGGATCGGGTGGCGGAGGCGGTTGTGGCGGAAGTTGTCGTGGCGGGGTTTGTGGTGGCGGAGGCGGACGGGAATCGAACCCGCCTGACCGAGATACTCGGCCACGTCGGTTTTGAAGACCGCGGGGACCACCAGGTGCCCGGACGCCTCCCTGCCCCCACGAGACTAGGCGGTCATTCCCGACCGCGCCCACCGATCCCGCCCACGTTATTAAGGTCAGGCCATGGCCACCGATCCCGCCTCGCGCGCCGCACGGCTCACCTCGTATGCCCACGGCGGCGGATGTGCCTGCAAGATCCCGCCCGGCGCGCTCGAGAACGTCGTCTCCGGTCTCGTCGGCGCCCCCGTCCGCGATCCCGCCGCGGAACTCCTCGTGGGCCTCGATGACGGCGACGACGCGGCGGCGGTCCGGATCGCCGGCGGCCAGGCCGTCATCAGCACGGCCGACTTCTTCACCCCCGTCGTCGACGACCCCTACGACTGGGGGCGCATCGCCGCGGCCAACGCCCTGTCGGACGTCTACGCGATGGGCGGGACCCCGATCGTGGCGATCAATCTGCTGTGCTGGCCGATGGACGTCCTGCCGTACGACATGGCCGGGGAGGTCCTGCGCGGTGCTCAGGAGGTGGCCGGCGCCGCCGGTTGTCACGTGGCGGGCGGGCACAGCGTTGATGACCCGGAGCCGAAGTACGGCATGGCGGTCACAGGCATCGCGGACCCCGAGCGGCTACTACGCAATGACGCCGGGCAGGCGGGGGTGCCGCTGTCGCTGACCAAACCGCTGGGGATCGGGGTGCTCAACAGTCGGCACAAGAACACGGGCGAAGTGAGCCGGGAGGCGATCGAGACGATGACGCGTCTCAACGACGTAGCCTCCCGCGAGGCCCTGGCCGCCGGAGTCGAGTGCGCGACCGACGTCACCGGGTTCGGTCTACTCGGCCACCTCTACAAGATGGCCCGGGCCAGTGGCGTCTCCGCCGTGATCGACTCTGCCTCCGTCCCCTACCTCGAGGGTGCACGTCAGGCCCTCGCCGACGGCTTCGTCAGCGGCGGGACCAGGCGCAACCTCGATTGGGTGCGGCCGCACCTCGCCGCCGGGGTGGACGAGGACGAACTGCTCCTGCTCGCCGACGCCCAGACCTCCGGCGGGCTGCTCGTGGCCGGGGAGATCCCGGGGGGCACCGTGATCGGCGAGCTGGTTCCCGCCGGCGATTCGGTGCTCACCGTGCGCTGACTCCGCCGTCGCCGGCGACGCCGCGGCCGCCGGCTTACGCAGCCTAAATGCACGCATGGCTCCGGCTTACGCAGCCAGAATGCACGCATGGCTCCGGCTTATGCAGCCTAAATGCACGCACGGCTCCGGCTTATGCAGCGGAAATGGACCATTCCGGGCGCGCAAGCCTCAGGGCTAAGCCGCCGCAGGCGACCGCACGGCCGGGCGCACGGCCGGGCGCGCACGACGGGAGGTCACTCGGCGCGATGCAGTCGCGCGAACGCATCGAATATGCGGGCACCGTGGGCCAGGGCGCGCTCGTCGAGCACGAAGCCCGGATGGTGCAGATCCGTTTCCTCGGATTCGCCGTCACTCACGCCCAGCCGCAGGTAAACGCCGGGGATCTCCTCCGTGTACCAGGCAAAGTCTTCGCCACCACTGGACTGATCCGCGGAGCCCACGCCCTCGGACCCGAGCACGGATTCCACGGCCTGCGCGGCCAATTCCGCGCAATCGGCGTCGTTCACCACGGGCGGTACGCCTTGGATGTAGTCGACCTCGGCCCGGATCTCGTACAGCGCGGCCAGGTGTTCGATCGCCTCGCGAACAATCGGCTCGATCGTGGCCCACACGTCGCGGTCGGCGCTGCGCAGCGTCCCCCAGAGTTCGCCGGAATCCGGGATGACGTTGGGTGCGGAGCCACCAGCATTGACGGAACCCCAGGTCAGGACGGTTCCCGAGCGGGGGTCCGTACGGCGGTCGATTACGCCGCCAAGGCCCATGACGATCTGCGCTAGCGCGTGGACCGTGTCCTGCGTCTCGTGCGGACGCGCGGTGTGCCCGCCGTCCGAGTGCACGTGGACGCCGATCTTGGCGTTGGACGAGGTGATCGGCCCGGCGGTGACGCCGACCTCGCCGACTTTGCGGTGCGGATCGCAGTGCAGCGCCAGGATCCGGTCGACGCCCTTGACCACGCCCTCCTCGACGCAGGTCTTGGCCCCGCCTGGCATGGTCTCCTCCGCGGGTTGGAAGATCAGGCGGACCGGGCGCGGCGGCGGGTCCGCGACGAGGAGCTCGGCGGCCCCGAGGAGCATCGCAGTATGTCCGTCGTGCCCGCAGGAGTGGCTGACGCCCTCGGCCTCCGAGGAGAACGACTCGCCGGACGCCTCCGACATCGGCAGGGCGTCGATATCCGCACGCAGTGCTACTACGTCTTTCGCGGGGGCATCGTCCGCGGCGGGGATGTCACACCACAGCCCGGTACCCAGCTTGAACCCACGAGGTGTGAGCCCCAGCTTCTCAAGCTCCCCGGCGATGAACGCGGTGGTCTCGGTCTCTTCGAACGACAGCTCCGGGTTCGCGTGGATGTGTCGCCGCCACCGGGACAACCGCTCCTCGAACTCGGACGGGTCCCTCTTCTTGATCGAGCTATCGGCCTTTCCTCGTCCGAGCATCGAACACCTCCTGACAGAACTGGACCACCCGATCGCCCAACAGCTGACGGTTTGCCAATTTCACGAACTCATGACCCTCGTCCTCAAACAGGAGCACGTCCACCGGTACATCTCGTTGGCGCAGCGCCTCGGCGGCCTGCTCGGTCTCGCTGGGCGGCACGTTCGTGTCGTGGGCTCCGTGGACGAACAGCATCGGCACGTCCACCGTCCGGAACCGGCGTAGCGGCGACGCCTCTCTGAGCAGCTCCCGTTCCTGGAGGGGGTTGCCGTACTTGGGGTAGGCGGCTGCGGCGACCCAGGGTTCGGTGTCACGGTAGAAGGTCCGCAGGTCACTCATCCCGCAGGCCGCGATGCCGCCGCGCCACCGTCCGGCGTGCCGCACGAGCGAGGCGTTGACGAGGTACCCGCCGTAGGAGCGCCCCGAGACCACCGCCCGGTCCGGGTCGGCGATCCCCTCATCCACGAGGTGCAGCAGCGCATCCTCGACGTCGTCGATCCCGGCGAACCGTCCGTACCGGTCGTCGGCGTGACTGAAGAACCGCCCGAACCCGGTGGAACCGCGCACGTTGGGGGCGAAGACCGCCACACCGGCATCCAGCAGCCGCCTGGCGATGTCGTTGTACCCCGGCCGCGACTGGCCCTCCGGGCCGCCGTGCAGGTGCACCACGGTGGGAGCGGGCTCACCGGCCGGGCCGACGCGGTACAACCATCCGCTCATCTCCAGTCCGTCACGGGCGGTGTACCGGACCAGCTCGGGGGCCGGGTCCGGTTCGCGCGGTCCGTGGCCTGTCCAGCGGCCGGCGGCGACGTCGTAGATCACTACTCGGGGTGGCTCATCGAGGCTCTCGACAGTCACGGCCAGCAGTCGGCCATCGGCTGTGATGGTGGGCGCCGAGGCCACCACGTCCGGCAGCGGGGGCCGGGCGATCACCCGCGGGCGGTCGGGTCGCAGGTCTAGGACCTCCAGCTCGGAGAGTCCGCCCCGCACGTTCCACAGCAGGACAGCGGTCGAGCGGTCGAGGCTGACCTCCATGGTGTCGAGGTCCGCGTCCGACCGGTAGGCCAGGGGCCACGACTCGGTGCCGTTCTCGCCGGACTCGACCGCGAGCAGTCCTGTCCGATCCGAGGAGTGGTCACTCCGCACCACCATGCGCATCGGCCGGTCCGGACCGCCTGCGTCGAGGATGACCCCGGCGTCGGTCGTGGCACCCGTGTCGACGGGCAACAGCGGCCACCATCGGCCGTCCGGGACGATGCGCAGCAGTTCACGGATGCCGCGTGCGCCAACCCGGAACAGGGCCGCGCCGTCGCGGGCGTGGACCAGCGCGCCGCCCATGCGCCGGTCGACCACAGTGGTCTCCCCCGTCTCCGGGTCCACGAGTCTGCCGTCCGCCGCGCCCTCGGCGTCGAACGCGGTCACGGCGAGTAGCTCGCCGTCCCAGCAGACGATCTTCACGGTGGCATCGCCCCAGGTGTCGATTGCGTGGGCACTGTGGTCGTCGGGATCGGTGGTGACGAGGAAGATCCGTTCGCGTTCACCGCCGTCCGGAGCGACCTCGCAGGCCAACCACTTACCGTTGGGCGAGTAGGCGACCCTGCGGACGGGACCGTCCTCCGGCAATACGACGTCGCGTTCGGGGCCGGCGCCGTCGAGTCCGTCCGGTCCGAGCGGTCGCTGCACCGCCCGCGGGAAGCCGGTCCGTTCGGTGACCACGCAGGCCAGCACCGAGCCGTCCGGGGACAGGCAGGGCGAACTGGTGTGGCGGACGCGGCCGGGGCCAGCGGCGTCTTCCGGTGGCCCCGCGACGTCTCGGGACTCTTGTTCCTCTGTGGCCTCGGCGAAATCGGGTGCGGTGGTGTCAGGCACGGTGGATCCAGGTGTCCTTTCCTCCCCCTCCGCTGGAGGCGTTGACCACCATCGTGCCCGCAGGGGCCACGCGTGTCATGGCTACCGGCGGGGCCTGGGCGACGATCTCCCCGTTCTCGCCCCGGGTGAGCATGATGAACGCCCGCATGTCCACGTGGCGTCGCTGCAACTCTCGTCCGTCGAAAGTAGGCAGCGTAGACAGCGGCTGCACCTCCTGCGCGACGAACCGCTCGCCATTGCGCTTTATCTCGTCCCTACGCACGTCGAGCTCACGCGGGGAACTCTCGGGTCCGACTGTGATGCCGGATCCTCCGTACCCGTCGATCGGCTTGACCACCAGTTCGCCGAGCCGGTCCAACACCTGCTTGCGCTGGTCCGGATCCGAGCACAGGTACGTGTCGACCTGGCCGATCAGGGGCTTTTCACCGAGGTAGAAGTCGATGATCTGCGGGACCCGCGCGTAGATCGCCTTGTCGTCGGCCGCTCCGTTGCCGGGCGCGTTCACCACCGAGACGGCCCCCTCCGCCATCGCCTCGAGCAGCCCGTGCCGCAAGCGCGCTCCATCCGAGCCCTCTGCCGACAGCAGCATCTCCTCGTCCATCCGGACGTAAAGGACATCGACGGGATGGCAGCCCTCGTCGTCGTCGCGGTACAGCCGCCCGCCCTGACAGACCAGGGCGTCCGGCGTGACCACCGCGGCGCCCACCGCCTCGGCGGCGGAGGTGAGGTCGAACGCCTTCAGCTCGTCCTCGGCGACCACCACGGTGATCTCCGCGTCATCGACGCCCTCCGGCGCGGCCGCGCGCAATGTCCGGCCCAGCATCTCCAGGCCCGTGCGCGGATCGTGCACCTTCGAACGCGTGCCGAACTCGGGGTAGCCCTCGGCGGTGCGCTCCCGCAGTGCCACCGCCATGCCCAGGCCACCCGGCATCCGCAAGTTGTCCTCGAGGATGATCCACTCGCCCGGCCCCGTGGAGACCAGGTCCGCACCACATACCGGCGCGTGAAGCATCCCCTCCGGCACCGCGCGGCCGGTGGGCCGGAACCCGGGCGCACGCTGCAGGGCCTCGAGCGGCACGACGCCCGCCCGCGTGATCTCACCGGCCCCGTAGATGTCCCGGAGGAACATCTCCAGTGCACGGGCGCGCTGCTCGAGGCCCGCCGAGATCCGCTCCCACTGGTCGGCTGGGACGATGCGCGGGACGGCATCCAGCGGGTAGACCTGCGGCTCGTCGTAGCCGTAGACCTTGAGGGTGATGCCGAGGCCACGGAGGCGCTCGTCGACGCTGTCCTTACGCTCGCAGAGCTTCTCCGGACCGAGGTCGGCGACGGCCTTGAGCACGTCCACGTACTCGGGCCGGGGAGCCCCGTCGGAGGTGATCGCCTCGTCGTGCACGTCCTCGGTGACCGCCTCGCCGAGTGGCGAGTACGCCGCGAGCATCGACCGCATGCCCTTGTCGTCCGAGACCGCGCGCGGCCGCAGCCGACCGGAGGTTTCCGCTAGGAGTACGGCCACTACGTCGCCCCGGCGACCGCGGCGACGGTGCGCCGAGCGCTGCCGGGCGGCGGAGGTGCCGGTGGCGCGGACGCCGTCGAGGAGGTCGCGGACCAGGTCGGCCTCGCCGGTGGCCTCGATGCGCGCCTCGAGGTCGGTGACGAGGTCCACCAGCACCTCGGTGGCGGGTCGGGGTCGTCCGGTGACCACGTCCACGAGGTCGCCCTCGAGCCCGGACCGCGCCGCGCGCCAGAACGCCGCGTCCAGAATCGCCGGGGAGGGGTCCTCCCACGCCTGGGCGCCCCGGGCACGGTCGGCCAGGAGGGCGTCGACGGTCGCGCGGAACAGTGCGGCGACGACGACGAGGGTGTCCACCGTGCTGCAGGAGTCGCACGCCCGGAACTCCACCCCGGCACCGTCCCGGGACGGCCGGATGTCGACCTCGATCGCCTCGCGCCCCGCGACCACGCCGGTGCCGACGAGTTCGTCCTCCGCCGCGAGCATGCCCTCGACGGTGTCCGCGGCGAAGGCGGTGACATGCGCCGGCGACCAGCGGGTCTCGAAGGTGCGCGTGGAGGCGTACCCGGAGTCGGTGCCGTCGGCCCAATAGGGCGAGCTGGCACTCATCGCCAGCAGTATGGGGGCTACGGCGACCGCGCGGCGGGCGACGTACTGCGCCTCGTCGGCATCGGCGACCTCCACCACCACGGAGAATCGGGCGGCGGCCCGGGTCTGGGACTCACGCCCCGGCGCCGGGTGGGCCTCGCCTGGGGCGAGGTCGAACTCCACGCCCGGGGAGGCGAGGGAGCCCGCCGCGACGAGCCCGGCCCCGTGGTCCCGCGCGGCCTCATCCAGTGCGGCACGGTTGCGTCGAAGTGCGCTGGCGAGGTCCTCGAGCCTGGTGTGCGTCCCCGCGCCGGAGACCACGAGCGCCCCGTGGTGGGCCGCCGTCGCGGCGATCCCGGGGGCTGCGGCGTCGGGGGAAGTGCTGTCGGGGGCTGCGGCGTCGGGGGACGCAGCGTCGGGGGACGCACCCACCGCCGTGAGCACGTCGAGTGCGCGGCGAACCGGGCGTCGGGTCCGCAAGTCGACGAGGTGGAGTTCCTCTTCGACCCTGATCCATCGTTGTCGATCACGCATGGGCGATCACGTTAGGACCCGGCACCCCAGTTCGCATCCGGTCGAGGCCCGGTTCAGCGCGCCTTCCACACCGGGGCGCGCTTCTCGGCGAACGCCCGCGGCCCCTCCGCCGCGTCCTCGGAGCTCATGACCGTGATCATCTCCGCGTCGCTGACCTGCCACTTGTTGACCTCCGCGGGACGCTCGCCGCCAGAGATCCCGAGCGCGACGCGCTTGCTGCCCTGAACCGACAACGGCGCGTTGGACGCGATGGTGCCGGCAAGTCCGAGCGCGGTGTCGAGCAGCCGATCGGCCGAGACGACCCGGTTGATCAGATGGAGTTCGAGCGCCCGCTCGGCCGTGATCGGCTCTCCGGTGAGGATCATCTCCATGGCCACCCGGTGCGGCAGCTGCTCCGGCAGTCGGAACGCACCCCCGGCGGCGGCGATGAGCCCGCGTCGCACCTCCGGCAGTCCAAACACAGCATGGTCGGCCGCCACCACGAGATCGCAGGCCAGGGCGATCTCGCAGCCCCCGCCGAGCGCCGTGCCGTTGACTGCGGCGATCACGGGGACAGACACGTACTGCTGCATCATTCCCGCGAATCCCCACTGCCGGTTCTCCGCCGGGAAGATGTCCTCGCCGCGGGAGATGGCCTTGAGGTCGGCACCCGCGCAGAACGACTGCTCGCCTGCGCCGGTGATCACGACCACCCGGATCTCGGGGTCGGTGTCCGCCTCGTGCAGCGCGTTGCCCAGCAGCATGCTGACCTCGCCGTTGACGGCATTGCGGGCTTCCGGGCGGTCGAGCGTTACGAGCAGGACGTGGTCCCGGCGCTCGGTGCGGACGGCGGGACGGTTCTCTGTAGTGGTCATTCGCCCAGTCTCGCCCGACGGGGCCCTTCGCGCAGCGCCTCAGCGCAATTCGGTCAGGCTACGTTTCCTGCCGGTGCGGGCCGTGGCGCGGTCGGCAGTGCGAGCACTCCGGCAGCGCACCCAGCGCCGGATCCGCTACCCGTTTCGATTGCGCGTCCGGTGTGCTCGGTTCACGAGGACTTGCGCTGCGGGAGTGGTCCATTCAGCCCGCGCAACGTGCACCCGCAGCTCGGCAGCGCGAACCCGAAGCTCGGCAGCACGAACCCGAAGCTCGGCAGCTCGAACCCGCAGCACATCCCCCGCCGCGCCTCGGACGGGGGACGTGCTGCGACGACGCCGTCGGGTGAGGCGACGCCCGAACGCCGACAGAGGTACCGTAAGGCGCTGCGAATATATTTGATTTCGACTGACGGTCCCAGCACCCGCGGGTGCTCCTTCTGGTGAAACGAGGTGGCGGGTGTGGACCCCACACGACTCGGACAACGCCCACAGCTTTCCGAGGAAGTCGCCGATCACGTCCGCACCCGGATCATGAGTGGCGAGATCCGTCCCGGGGAGTTCATCCGACTCGATGAGACAGCGGCCGCCCTCGGAGTGAGCGTCACCCCGGTCCGCGAGGCGTTGCTCACCCTGCGTGGGGAAGGGCTCGTCGACCTGGTGCCGCGGCGTGGCTACCTGGTCTCGCCGATGAGTCGGCAGGACATCGAGGACATTTTCTGGCTCCAGACGGACCTGTCCAAGCGGATCGTCGACCGGGCCATCACCCGATACGATGCCGCGACACTTGACCTTCACGCCCGCTTGATCGACGACTTCGAGGACGCCTCCGCAGCGGGCGACGCCAATGGCGTGGTGCACGCCCAGTACGCGATCCACCGAACCCTCAACCGGACGTCCCGCTCGGACAAGTTGTCCAGGTTCCTGTCCAACGCCGCCCGCTACATGCCCTACCGGCTGTACGCAGAGGACCCCGAGTGGCGGGCGCGCGCCCTGGTGGATCACCGCCGCATGCTCGAGGCGCTGCGTGCGGGTGACCTCAAGGCCGCCCACGATGTCGTCGAGGCCGAGTTCGCCGACGGCGCCAGGTTGCTCATCGAGCATCTGGAGCGGGCCGGCGTCTGGGACGAGGACCGCGAGCCGCCACTCTCCGCCGAAGCTTGAGCCTCACCTCAGCAACCAACTGATCCTCACCGCTCGCTCACGCGGACACACGTCGACGTGTCCGGTGTCCCCTCGGATTACGCACACTCCCCGGCCGACACCGGCGTGGGTCAGACTCCGACGGTGCCGTGCTCGGAGCGCAGTGTGCCCTTGACAACCTTTCCGCTCGCGTTGCGCGGCAGCTCGTCGACGTGGACGAGGTGTTTGGGCATCTTGAAGCCCGCGAGCTTGTCACGGAGCCACTCAGTGAGCTCCTCGAGGGTGAGGTCGGCTCCACCATCACTCTCGTGTTGCGCGATCACGGCCACCGGGAGTTCGCCCCACTTGTCGTCCTTACGGCCGATCACGGCGACCTCGCGGATGCGTGGATGGCCGGCGAGGACATTCTCCACCTCCGCGCAGTAGATGTTTTCGCCGCCGGAGATGATCATGTCCTTCTTGCGGTCCACGACGTAGACGAAGCCCTCCTCGTCCATACGGACCAGGTCGCCGGAATGGAACCAGCCACCCTCGAAGGCCTCGGCGGTCTCCGCTGGCTTGTTCCAGTAGCCGGACATGGTGGTGGGCCCGCGGTAGACGATCTCGCCGACCTCGCCGGGGCCGACGGGCTCGCCGAAGGCGTCGACGACCCGGGCCTGGAGGGTGGGAATGACCTTGCCGACGGAGCCGAGTTTGCGGATCGCGTCGTCACCGTCGAGGGCACAGGTGATGGGGCTCATCTCGGTCTGGCCGAACACCGCGCAGTTGAGTGCGTCCGGGAACGTCTCGGACATGGCGCGCAGGATCGTGTCCGTGGACGGGGCCGCCCCCCACGAGATGTTCTTCAGGACCAGATCACGGGGCCGCGCCTGCTGCTCAGCGCAGACGGCTTGCCATTGCACCGGCACGAGGAAGACGCTGGTGATCTTTTCCTCCTGGAGGGTGTCCAGAACCGCGGCCGGATCAAATGCCTGCAGCGGATGGACCACCGTCGCTCCGCCGAGCTGGAGACCCGGCGCGATCGAACCGAGTGCCGCGATGTGGAACATCGGCGCGGCCAACAGTGAGCGACCTTCCTCGTCGAACAGTCGGAACACCCGAATGCACGTGAGGGACTGGGCGGTGAGGTTCTCGTACGAGAGCATCGCGCCCTTCGGCCGACCGGTCGTCCCGGAGGTGTACATGATGAGCGCGGTGGAGTCCTCGGGGACATCGACCAGCTCGTGAGACTCGCCCTCCTCCGCGATCGCGTCGGCATAGGCGGTCTGGCCCTCGGTGCCGGACTCACCGCCGATGACGATGTGGTCCCCCGGCTCCTCGCCCTGGGCGCGGATGGCGCCGACGAGCGGTGCGAGCAGCGCATCGGTGACGACGACCTTCGGCGTGCAGTCGCTAACCAGGTAGGCGAGCTCGCCCGGGGTGAGGCGGAAATTCACCGGGACCGCGATGGCGCCCAGCTCGTTGATGCCCAGCACGACCTCGACGAACTCGGGGTTGTTGAGAGAAATGATCATGACCCGGTCGCCCCTGCCCACGCCACGGCGGGCCAACGCGTCGGCGAAGCGGTTGCTGCGGTCGTGCAGCTGCCGCCACGTGGTGGACTGCCCGAGGAAGCGCAGGGCCTCCGCGTCGGGCTTCATCTCGGCGTGGGTGGCGACCCACGTGTTCCAGTTATTGCGGCGTGCCGCATGGAGCTCGGCGATGGGGTCCATGGCAATGGTCATGATCTCGGCCTTTCGTGGGGTGGGGCGCGGCGGGAGGGGTCAGGAGAAGTTCGGGCGACGTTTCTCGAGGATCGAGGACACGCCCTCGGCAAAGTCGGACGAGACCAGCAGTTCGCACTGGCCCTCGTGTTCACGGACCAACGCGGCGTCCAGCTCGGCCAACGTGGCCCCGGTGACGGCCCGCTTGGTCAGTTCGAGGGCGCGGCGCGGGCCCCGGGCCAATCGGCGGGCGAGCTTGACGGCCGCGGGCATGAGGTCCGCGGTCGGGTGTACCTCCAGCGCCAGTCCCACATCGTGCGCCTCCGACGCGGAGACCGCGTCGCCCCGCAACAGCATGCGCGAAGCGATCGACCGCCCGACTGCCGCCGGCAGCAGCACGCTCGCCCCGCCGTCAGGCATGAGGCCGATGTTGGTAAACGCGAACAACAGGTAGGCGTCCTCCGACATGAAGACGAGGTCGGAGGCCAAGGCCAGCGACACGCCCACCCCGGCCGCCGGCCCGGTGACGGCCGCGATCACCGGGACGGGCGCGGTGAGCACCGCGCGAACCAGCGCGGCGGCCCCGTGCATGGTGGCCTCGGGGCTGGGCGCATCGTCACCCGCTTCCCTGATCGCTTGGAGGTCGGCGCCGGTGGTGAAGGCCCCGCCCTCCCCCGCCAGCACGATGACCCGGGTACCCGGATCCGTGCCGCGTTCGATGAGGACTTCGGTCAGCGCGCTCACCGTGGGGTGGTCGAGGGCGTTCATTCGATCCGGCCGGTTAATGCTGATCGTTACGACGCCGAGGTCGTCGTGCTCAACTCTGACGGCATCGCGTCCAGTTGCGGTCATCGGCTCATCTCCTTCGTGGTGACCAACGGGTACGGATCACGGCTGGATCTCCTCGTGGGTGCTGTCGGGGACACACCTCGGAGACTCGTTGACCAGTGCTTTCGCATTGAGATTGGTGAGGTCACTTTAACGCTCTGTCGCCCGCTCCGTGCGGGACTGGACAGATGTCCGATCGGTCGCGGACCCGAATCGGGCAGGCCCCGAGGTCGGCGGGCCGGTAGCCTTCCGGGTAGCCGGGATACGTACGGTTCTCGGTCCCGCGAGCCCCGAGTTCGCGCCGGCGGACCGGCAGCCAGCGCACCACCCTCGATCGCGCCCGCAGCGCCGCAAATGCTGCCTTGCGCCTGGCCGGCGGTCGCCACGGGAATCCGAACGCCCGCGTCATGTCCTCGTCGACGAGCGAGAGCACGACCGCACGGACTGCCGGGCGAATCGCCGCGGGGTACCAGGAACACATGAGGTCGAGCGTGTAGGTGCCGATCAGCTCGTTGTTCCGGTCGTAGCGCATGGTGCGGGCCTCGTAGTCGTCACGCCAGCGCCGGAACTCGCCGATATCCTCCGGAATCCCCGTGATATTCATGCGCTCACCGACAGCTCGGTAGAAGTGGAACGCCGCGAGTCGTTCGGTGGGGTGCAGGCGTCGCCACCCGGTGGCGTCGATCCACTCGAGCGGCTCGTAGATGAACGTCGACAGCACGTAGAGCATGTCGTCGTTCGCAATCTCGTATCGCGCGTGTTGGCGGTTGATCACCCGCAGCGCCTCTTTTCCACGAGGCGAGTCGTACCCGTGCTCGACCAGTTCCGCCATGAGTAGCGACGTATCGTCATACCTCTTTTGCGGATGGTCCCGGAACTCACCCGCCTCCTCCAACACCGCCGACACGCTCGGGATGCAGTAGGTCCGGTAGAGGGCGAGCTCCAGTGCCCGCTGGTAGTCCCACGGGAATTCGTACGCGGAGGTGATGCGATGGATCTCTGCCGCGTCCGCGACCGGATCCAGCGTCGCGATGAGGTCTCGCCAGTACCAGCGTCCGGGCCTGAGCGGGACGCGCTCCGTGAGGGGATGCTCGGTGGCGGTGTCGGCGACCAGGTCCGCCGGGATAGGTCCGAACACCCCGGGCATGGCGGGACGGTCGGTGGGCGCAGCCCTCGTCGTCGTCACCTTGTCCCCGGTGTGCCCCGACACGGTGTCGCTGGACGCGGCGGCGGTCATGTCACATCACAACTTTCCCTGGACGTTGGCGAGCAGCCACTTGACGATCGTGATGTCCCGCGGCTTGCGGGTCATGGTCATGAGATTGAGCGGGGCTGCGAACCTCTGCACGG
Source organism: Dietzia sp. ANT_WB102 (assembly GCF_008369165.1). Lineage (NCBI taxonomy): Bacteria > Bacillati > Actinomycetota > Actinomycetes > Mycobacteriales > Dietziaceae > Dietzia > Dietzia sp. ANT_WB102. The sequence goes on along the minus strand of NZ_VOBA01000001.1, from coordinate 694,216 downwards.
TGAGTGCCTTGGGGCGGGCGAACTCGCGCAGCCCGTCGGCGCCGTGAATCCGACCGAAGCCCGAGTCGCCCGAGCCGCCGAACGGCAGCGAGGGGATGCCGGCAAAGGCGAGGAACGAGTTGATCGACACCATGCCCACGTCGAGTTTCCCGGCCAGGGCCAGGCCCCGCTTCTTGTCGCCGGTGAAGATCGAGCCGCCGAGTCCGTATCGGGTGGCGTTGGCCTTCTCGACGGCCTCCTCCAGGTCCGCGACCGGATTGATGACAACGGTCGGGCCGAAGGTCTCGTCGGTGACTGCGGTGGAGTCCTCGGGGACATCGACCAGCACCACCGGCTCGACGATTTTCTCGCCCACCGATTCCTCGCCACCGAGGACGGCCTTCCCACCGCGGGCGATCGCGTCCTTCACATGCCGGCGGATGATGTCGACCTGCCCCGGCAGGGTCATCGGCCCGTAGCTGGAAGAGACCAGGTTTCCCGGGGCCAGCGCACGGGCCTTGGCCGTGAACTTCTGGACGAACGCGTCGTAGACGTCCTTATGGACGTAGATCCGCTCGACACCCGTGCAGGTCTGGCCCGCGTTGCCCATCGCACCGAACACCGCCTGGTCGGCCGCCGCGTCGAGGTCCGCGTCCCTGTCGACGAGGAGTGCGTCCTTGCCACCGCCCTCGATGACGACGGGGGTGAGCGTCTCCGCGCAGGCAGCCATGACCTTGCGGCCCGTCGCGGCGGACCCGGTGAACGCAAGCTTGTCCACGCCCGCCTTGCACAGGGCGTTGCCGGTCGAGCCATCGCCGGTGATGGTCTGGATGAGCGGCTGGGGGGCACCGAGCGAGTCCCACACCTCAGCCAACCAGACGCCCACACCCGGGGTGAGCTCACTGGGCTTGAACACGACCGCGTTGCCCGCGGCCATCGCGTAGGACAGCGTGCCCATCGGGGTGAAGACCGGGTAGTTCCAGGGGCCGATCGCGCCGACCACGCCGTAGGGCTGGTATTCGACGTAGGCCGCCTGATTGCTCATGAGCAGCCCGGCCGCGACGGGGCGGCGGCGCAGCACCTTGTCCGCGTTTTTGGCGGCCCACTCCAGGTGGCTCACGGCGAGCATGATCTCAAGCGTCGCGTCCTCGTCCGGCTTGCCGGTCTCGGCCGACACCAGGGAGGCCAACTCCTGGGCTCTGGACGAGATCGCCCGCTTGTATTCCAGCAGCCATTCGCGGCGGCCCCGCGGGCCCTGCGCCCCCCACCAGCGGGCGGCGGCACGGGCGCGCTCCACGGCCAGCTCGACCTCCTCGGGCCCGGCGATCGGGTACTCGGCGAGGACGGTGCCGTCGCGGGGGTCCAGGCTCGCGAACGTGGGTCCGGTCTTGCGGGGCTCGGTGGTCGTCATCTGACGTCTTCTCGTTTCCGATCACATATATTTGATGTAGCGTGGCGTGATACGGCTCACAGTAGTCCAGTGTGCACTCCCCTGACACCGAGTTCCCGATGCCCGCACGACCACCCACAGAAGACCGAGGCCAGAAGTGTTCGACATCCTGACCGAAGAGCAGCGCGACTTCGCCAAATCAATCGATGACTTCTGCGCCCGTGAGGTCGGCAGCATCGAAAAGCGGCGCGAGCTCACCACCGAGGGCGGGACCCACTCGCCGGAGATCTACGCCAAGATGGCCGAACTCGGGTGGCTGGGGCTGACCGTCCCCGAGGAGTACGGGGGCTCCGACGCCGGCGCCGTGGAACTGTGCTTGCTGCTCGAGCACTCACTGCGCGGATTGGCCCCGATCGGCGGCATCGGCCCCACCCTCATCACGGCCGCCGCGTTCCAGAAGTTCGGAACGGAGGAGCAGCGCAAGCGCGCCCTTGAACTGGTCGTCAGCGGAGGAACCCTGTCCATCTCGATGTCCGAGCCGGGCGCGGGCTCCGATGTCGCCGCCCTGCGCTGCAAGGCCGAGCGCGACGGCGACAACTGGGTAATCAACGGCCAGAAGACCTGGTGCTCCAACGCGCACTTCGCGGACCGGATCCTGCTCGTGGCACGTACCGACTCGTCGGGCAAGAAGCACGAGGGCATCACGATGTTCGATGTGCCGGCCGACATCGAAGGTCTGCAGATCACCGGGATCGAGACCATGGGCGGCAAAGAGGTCAACGACCTCTACTTCACCGACGTCCGGCTCCCCGCCGACGCAGTGGTGGGCGAGGTCGGTGGCGGCTGGGGGCAGCTCATGACCGGGCTCAACATCGAGCGCCTCATCCTCGCCGCAATGCAGCTCGGTATAGCCCAGCGCGCGTTTGACGACTGCCTCGCGTTCATCAAGGAACGCGAACAATTTGGCCGCCCCGTCGGTACCTTCCAGGTCATCCGCCATCGGATGGCCGACCTGGCCACCGAGATCGAGGCCACCCGCCTGCTCGTCTACGCGGTCGCCAAGAAGGTCGATGAGTCCGACCCCGGTGCCTTGTTCCCGCGCGAGGCCTCAATGGCCAAGCTCAAGGCGTCCGAGCTGAGCAAGCGCGTGACGCTGGAGTGCATGCAGTCCATGGGCGGGTACGGGTACGCCACCGAGTACGGGATGGAGCGCCTCGTCCGCCAGGCCGTGGTCTCCACCATCTACGGCGGCACCAACGAGGTCCAGCGCGACATCATCGGTAAGACGCTCGGGCTATGAGCAGCCGCGGCGGGTGCAAGTGGAGCCGTCACACCCCACAATGGGGCACATGACCTCGACCCCGACGCGCCCGGTCCGTATCGCCGTCCAGCTCCAGCCTCAGCACTCGCCCGACTATGGCCTCCTCCGCGACGCCGTCCGCCGCTCCGAGGACGCGGGTGTGGACGTGGTCTTCAACTGGGACCACTTCTTCCCGCTCTACGGCGATCCCGACGGCGCCCACTTCGAATGTTGGACGATGCTGGCCGCCTGGGCAGAGCAGACCGAGCGGGTAGAGATCGGCGCCCTGGTCACCTGCAACTCCTACCGCAACCCTGACCTCCTCGCCGACATGGCCCGGACCGTCGACCACATCTCGGGAGGCCGCCTCATCCTCGGGCTCGGCGGCGGCTGGTTTGAACGGGACTACACCGAATACGGGTACGCGTTTGGCACCAAGGGCTCGCGACTCGACGACCTCGGGCACTCACTGGAGCGGATCGAGCAGCGCTTCGACGCGCTCACGCCCGCCCCGACGCGGGACATCCCCGTGCTCCTCGGTGGCGGTGGGGAGAAGAAGACCCTGCGCCACGTGGCCCGCCACGCCGACATCTGGCACTCGTTCGTGGACGTGGAGACCTACCGCCACAAGTCGGGCGTGCTCGCGAAGCACTGCGCGGACGTGGGGCGCGACCCCGGGGAGATCGAGCGGTCGACCGAGATCGGCGGCGCCAGGTCACCCGATGACGCGCGGCGGCTCGCCGATGATCTGCTCGCGGAGGGAATCACCCTGTTCACCGTGGGGCTGAACGGTCCCGACTACCCGCTCGACCTGGTCGAGTCGCTGGTCGCCTGGCGTGACGGACGCTGACCCCGCCTCGCCGGGTCAGCGCAGGGTGACCGCCCGGTCGACACGGCGCCACGCCCGGTAGGTCCGCCACGACGCCACCAGCATGAGCACCAGCACGATCGACGCGAAGATCGACGGCCGCCCGGTGGCGATCAGGCCCACCGCGTTGACCAGCGCCAGCACGGTGAAGAACCCGATGAACCCGCCGAGCACCTCCAGCTTCTGCCGGGACGCCAGGGCGTCGGCGCCGCGTCGAGCCACCGCCGGTCAGCTCTTCAGGCCGCCGGCGGTGAGGCCGGAGATGATCCGCCGCTGGAAGATCAGCACCATGATCACGAGCGGCACGGTGACGAGTGCTCCGGCGGCCATGATCGCCGCGTGCGGCGGGATGTACGGGTTGACGCCCGAGAAGCGGGCGATCGCCACCGTGACGGGTTCGGTCGAACCGTTCGACAGTTGCTGCGAGAGCACGAACTCGTTCCAGGTGATGATGAAGGCCAGGATCGCGGTGGTGAACAGCGCTGGCGCGGCGAGCGGGAGGATGATCTTGATGAACGCCTGTCCGCGGGTGGCGCCGTCCACGCGCGCGGCCTCCTCCAGCTCCCACGGCAGGTCATTGAAGAACGACGTGAGCGTGTAGATGGTCAGCGGCAGCGCGAACGAGATATTGGGGATGATGAGCGCCTGGTAGGTGCCGATCCAGCCGATGTCGGTGAACAGTTGGAACAGGGGCGTGACAAGCGCGACGCCGGGGAACATCGATGCGGCGAGGATGATGCCGGTGACGAAGAACTTCCCGCGGAAGTCGACGCGGGCCAGCGCGTACGCGGTGAACACCCCGAATGTCAGCGCCAGGGCGGTGGTGACCGAACTGATGATCACCGAGTTGATGATCGCGCCGAGGAAGTTGTTGCCCGCGTCGGTGGCGAGTGCTTCCTGGAAGTTGTCCATGGTGAGATGCGAGGGCACGGGGCTGGCGGAGAAGATGAACCGGTTGTCCCGGAACGCCGTGACGAGCATCCAATAGAACGGCGCGAGTCCCCAGACGAGGATGAGCAGGGCGCCGACATACGTGCCGACAGTACGGCCGAGGGGCTTGCGCGGGGGTCTGATCTCCTGGTCGTCCCGCGCGCCGGCGCCGGCGCGGGCGGGGCCGGGGATCGACGACGACGAGGTCGGCGGCATGCCCCGCGATGTGCTCGATTCAGGCGCTCGGTGGCTCACCGGATCTCCTCCTTGGTGCCCGTGCGATCTTCCACGACATTCGCGCCGAGGAATTTCACCATGATGTACGCGACAGCAAAGACCAGCAGGAACACCAGTGTCGAGATGGCGGAGGCGCTGTTGAAGTTGCCCATCCTCATCTCGTTGACCACCAGCATCGACACGGTCGCGGTGGGCGAGTTGGAGTTGGCGGACACCAGGATGACGGGCAGGTCGTACATGCGCAGCGCGTCGAGGGTGCGGAACAGGATCGCGACCATGAGCGCGGGACGCACCAGTGGCAGGGTGATCCTGGTGAACTGTTGCCAGCGGGAGGCCCCGTCGACGCGGGCCGCCTCGTAGACGTCACCGGGGATCATCTGTAGTCCGGCGAGGATGAGAAGCGCCATGAAAGGGGCGGTCTTCCACACGTCGGCCACGATGATGGCAATGCGGGCGTAGAACGGGTCGGTGGTCCACGCGATGGAGGTGCCCAGGATGGTGTTGGCGATCCCGTTGGGGGCAAAGATGAACGCCCACAGCTTGGCCGTGACGGCGGTGGGGATCGCCCACGGGACGAGCACAGCGGCGCGCAGGAGCGAGCGTCCCCAGATGTTCTTGCCCATGACCACGGCCATGGCGAAGCCGAGCACGGTCTCGAGCGAGACGGTCGTGACGGTGAAGAAAAGGGTGTTGCCCATGGCGGGCCAGAAGTCGACGGCCGAGACGCCGGGCGGGCAGGTGACCGTGCCGTCCCCGCCGGGCGCCGGGCACGCCTGGGTGAGCCAGTAGAGGTAGTGCTGGACGCCGGCAAACCCGCCGTCGGAGAACATGCCGGTGGCGGGGTCGAGACCACGATCGGCCATGAAGGACAGGTACACCGCACGGATAACCGGGTAGCCGATCACCACAGCGAGGATGACCAGGGCAGGGCCCACCATCCATACCGGTCGCCAGTCGAACTTCTTCTCGACCAATGGCGCCGCGGGCTTCTCGCTCGTCGTCATTGTCGCTCCTCACCGGCGTCGCGCCCACCCTCGTCACGGAGACCGGTGGGCCCCGGGAACGTTACCCGGGGCCCACCGGCCATGTATCGGTGACCGTCGGTCACCGGATGTGGTCGATCACTTGGCCTGGTTGATCGCTGCCGTCATGTCGGTGAGAGCCTGCTCGACGTCCTTCTCCCCGCGCAGCGCGGCGAACGTGTTGTCCTGGATCGCCTTGGACACGGAGGGGTAGAACGGCGTGACCGGGCGCGGCTGCGCGTTGTCGAGCGCCGCCTTCAGGGCCGGCATGTACGGGAACTCCTGCTGAAGCGCCGCGTCGTCGTAGATCGAGGACAGCACCGGCGGGAACGACTGCTCGGCGAAGCCCATCTGGACGTCCTCGGAGATGACGAACTCGAGGAATGCCCGGGCCGTCTCCTTGTTCTCGGAGAACACGTTGATCGCGTTGTTGTAGCCACCGAGGGTGGACTGCCCGGCCCCGTCCTTGCCGACGATCGGGGCGACCTGGAACTTGCCCTGGACCTGCGAGGTCGGGTCGGACTGTCCGGACTCGTACATGTACGGCCAGTTGTAGGAGTACATCGTCTCGCCGGCGAGGAAGGCCTGTGCGGTCTCCTCTTCGGTGAACGAATCGGACTGCGGGGCGATGACGCCGTTCTTGTAGGCGTCGACGAGGGCGGTCATGCCCTCACGTGCCTGGTCGGTGTCGAGCTCGGGCGTCTGCCCGTCGTCTCCCACGACCTTCCCGCCCCAGCTGTGGATGAACTGGGTGGCGGCGACGGTCAGCCCCTCGTACAGACTGAGCTGGGTCTGCAGGCAGTCGACATCGGCACCCTTGGCGGCCTCGCAGGACGCGACCAGGGCCTCCCAATTGGCGGGCGCCTCCGGCTGGAGGTCCGTGCGGTAGTACAGGAGCTGGGCGTTGGTGTTCTGGGGTACGCCGTAGAGCTTGCCGTTGTAGGTCGCCGAGTCGACAGCGGCCTCGATCAGGCCGGAGGTGTCTACCTCAGTGTCACCTTCGATCGGCTGCAGCCAGCCGTTGGCCGCGAAGTAGGCCGTGTCGGTGACGTCGAGCGCGAACACGTCGTACTCGCCACTCTCGGTCTGGAGTGACTGCGTGAGCGTGTCGCGCTGTCCGTCCTGCTCGGCGGGAAGCTCGCGGAGGGTGACCTCCTGGTCGGGATTCTCCGCGTTCCACTGCTCGATGACGGGCCGGAGCTTGTCGGTGTCGTTGCTGCCCATCGCGAAGGTGATGGGGCCGACGCCCGAGGTGCCGGAATCCGCCTGGTCGCTGGACTCGTCACCACCCGATCCACACGCTGCGGATACCAGGGCGACGATGGAGGCGGTCGCCGCCACCTTGAGGAACCTTCCGTGAACGGCCATGCGCTCTCTCTCCTACCTGTCGTGTCTCGGCTCCCTTCGGCGTATGCCGACGGGCAGTGAACCCGAGCCGTTGTGACGCGGATCTCACTGAGGACCTGCTGAGCGTAACCCACGGGACGGCGGTGGCGAGGGACCACGTGCGATGACATGGCCAACACGACGCCGCATTATGAAGTGATGGTCACGAAAGCGAAGTCACAGGCGACACTCTAGCAACAACGGTTGTTGCACCTGGCCCTGTGTGTCACCGTCGTCGAACTCCCGCGCGGTGAGAGGTCAGCGCAGTCTGAGACCCGACTCCACGTCGAAGAAGCGAACCTCGCCGTCGAGCGCCTCGAGATACATGGTGTCGCCCTTACGCGGGTGGTCGCCCGATTCCGCGCGGTACACCACCGGGTGGCCGTCACCGGTCGAACAGTGCAGGTAGCTGTCCGCCCCGAGCTCCTCGACCAGATCGACCGTCACCTTCAGCCCGTGGCCGTCCGAGACCATCCGGAGGTGCTCGGGCCGGACGCCGACGGTGACCCTCGACCCCGATCCCTCGGGCACGGGCTCGCGGAAGCCCGGGAGATCCACGGTGCCGTCGGCGACTGGGGCGTCGAAGAGGTTCATCGAGGGCGAGCCGATGAAGCCGGCCACGAAGGCGTTGACCGGGTTGGTGTACAGCTCGCGCGGGGTGTCGACCTGTTGGAGCATGCCGTCCTTGAGGACAGCGACGCGGTCGCCCATGGTCATGGCCTCGACCTGGTCGTGCGTCACGTAGATCATCGTGGTGTGCAGGTCACGCTGCAGCTTGGCGATCTGGGCGCGGGTGGCCACGCGAAGCTTGGCGTCGAGGTTGGACAGTGGCTCGTCCATGAGGAAAACCTGCGGGTTGCGCACGATCGCCCGACCCATGGCCACGCGCTGGCGCTGGCCACCGGAGAGCTCCTTGGGCTTGCGGTCGAGGTACGGCACCAGGTCGAGCATCTCCGCCGCGCGGTCGACCCGCTCGGCGATCTCCGTCTTGGAGGCCTTGGCCAGCTTCAGGGCGAAACCCATGTTGTCGCGGACCGTGTAGTGCGGGTACAGCGCGTAGTTCTGGAACACCATCGCGATGTCGCGATCCTTGGGCTCTGTCCCCGTGACGTCCTTGTCGCCGATGAGGATCCGGCCGGCCGCCACGTCCTCCAGTCCGGCGAGGGCCCGCAGGGTCGTGGATTTGCCGCAGCCGGAGGGTCCGACCAGAACGAGGAACTCCCCGTCGGCGATCTCCAGGTCCAGGCGGTCCACGCTGCGACGCGCGGCCCCCGGATAGACGATGGACACGTTCTCGAAGGTCACCGAGGCCATGAGCAGATTTTCCCTTCACCGGCAGGAACGTGCCGGACGATCCGAGATAGAGGGCAACACGACGACTGTAGCGGGCCGGGGCGGAGTTCACCGTCGCTGTGCCCAGAGTTCATCCGCGAGTGGTCCGGACTCGGCCGGCCGGTGGTCCGGCGCCCCTAGCGTGCATGCATCCACTACGACTGTCGACAACTCTAGGAGACCCCGATGTCCGTCCGCCGCCTACTCCCGATCGCCAGCACCCCATCGCCGGGGATCTCCAACCGCCAGCACGTGACCTGCGTCTACAAGTGCGGCGACCAGTGCGCCGCACCGGTGCCCAACACCACCGCCAACCCCTACTTCGGCGAGATCGCCACCCGGATCAGCCGCCGCGGGGCGCTCAAGGCCGCGGGGGTCGTGGCGTTGGCGGTGGGCGCCAGCCAGGTACTGCCCGCGACCGCCGCGGCGCGGGGCTCGTCCGCCGCCGGCCCGCTCGGCCCCACCGGGTCGATCGGCGGGGCCACCATCGATACGTCGTTCACCCCGGTCGCACCCAACACCGCCGACGCCGTCACGGTCCCGGACGGGTACACCAGCGACGTGGTGATCCGCTGGGGCGACCCCGTGCTGCCGGGGGCGCCGGAGTTCGACTTCGAGAACCAGACCGCCGCGGCGCAGGCCATGCAGTACGGCTTCAACTGCGATCTGGCCGTGCTGCTGCCGATGGACGGTCGGGACGAGCGCTTCCTACTCATCGTCAACCACGAGTACACGACCGAGCCGTCGATGTTCCGCGGGTACGATCCCTCGGCGCCGACCCGCGAGCAGGTCGAGATCGCCTGGGCCGCCCACGGATTGACCGTCGTCGAGCTGGCCAGCCGCGCCGGCGACGGCGGGCTCGACCCCGTCATGGGCTCGTACAACCGCCGGATCACCGCCACTACCCCGTTCGAGCTGCGCGGCCCGGCCGTCGGTGCCCTGACCCGGACCACCGCGGACCCGACCGGCACGCGGGTCCTGGGCACGCTGAACAACTGCGCCGGCGGGCACACCCCGTGGGGCACCGTGCTGTCCGGCGAGGAGAACTTCAACCAGTACTTCGGCACCGCAGGGGCCGTCACCGACCCCGGGCGCCTCGAGGCCCTGCGCCGCTACGGCGTATCCGTCTCCCGCTCGGGACGGCGGTGGGAGGATTTCGACGCCCGGTTTGACCTGGCCGCCGAGCCCAACGAGGTCAACCGCTTCGGCTATGTCGTCGAGGTGGATCCCTGGGATCCGGACTCGACCCCGGTCAAGCACTCCGCGATGGGCCGGTTCAAGCACGAGGGTGCCAGCATCCACGTGACCGGTGACGGCACGGTCGTCGCCTATTCCGGTGACGACGAGCGCTTCGACTACCTCTACAAGTTCGTCTCCAGCCGCCGGATCACGCCCGGCACCTCGTCGGCCGCGCGGGCCGAGAACATGAGGATCCTCGACGAGGGCACCCTCTACGTGGCAACGTTCGCCGGCAACTCCCCCGCCGCGGAGATCGACGGCTCAGGGGCGCTTCCCGCCGACGGCGCGTTCGACGGCACCGGCACCTGGATCCCGCTCATGACCGTCGCCGCCGGCGGGAGCGCCGTCTCGCACGTGCCGGGCATGACGGCGGAGCAGGTCGCCGTGTACACCCGCATGGCCGGGGACCGGGTGGGAGCCACCAAGATGGACCGCCCCGAGGACGTCGAACCCAACCCGAGCACCGGCAAGGTCTACATGGCGCTCACCAACAACACCCGCCGCACCGCCCCGGGCGTGGACGAGGCAAACCCGCGGCATGACAACAAGCACGGGCAGGTCGTGGAGATCACCGACGACCACGCCGGCACCACCTTCGGGTGGAACCTGCTCCTGGTGTGCGGCGACCCGGCCGAGGCGGACTCCTATTTCGGCGGGTTCGACAAGTCCAAGGTCAGTCCGATCTCCTGCCCCGACAACGTCGCGTTCGACCCGGCCGGCGGGTTGTGGGTGTCCACCGACGGCAACGCCCTCGGCTTCAACGACGGCCTCTATTCGGTGGCCACCGAGGGCCCGGACCGCGGAAGGACCACGCTCTTCCTCACCGTCCCGGTCGGGGCCGAGACGTGCGGCCCGCTGGTGTTCGAGAACCGGGTGATCGTCAACGTCCAGCACCCCGGCGAGAAGGACGGTGCGTCGATCGAGAACCCGGCCTCGCACTGGCCCGACGGCGGGACCTCGCAGCCGCGGCCGTCGACGGTGGTCGCGTGGCGGAACGGCTTCTCCGGGGGCACCGGCCCCCTCGGTTCGGGGTCACTCGGCTCCGGCTCCCTGACGACGGGCCGGTTCGGATCCTGACGGCCCGGGGGCCGGGTCGTCAGGCCCGACTCCCGACCCCCGTGTACGCCAGGCCGCGCTCGGCGCAGGCGGCGATCGAGGCCGCGACTCCTTCCGGGTCGTCCGACATCGGGACGTGCCCATCGGCGCTGATCTCCACCCTCGCCTGCGGGAACAGGCGCGTGGCGAGAGCGACCTGCCGCACAGGCAGAACCAGGTCGAACCGTCCCCACCGGATCGTGATCGGCAGGTTCTCGTCAACGGGTGCGGAGAAGAGGAACGCGCGGCGGTCGGCGCGATCGAGCACGGTGTTCGAGACGATCGCCTCACTGTCGATGGCCGCAGCCTCCGCGGGATACCGCCATGGTCGGGCGCAGAACACGGCCATCATCACCGCGCGCCCGGCGGCGCGCTCGGTGAGCACGGGCACGTGCCGACCTAGTCCTCGGGCCGCCCGGCGCAGACTCCGGAAGACGGCGACCGTGTAGCGCCACTCGGCCTGCGAGCGGAAGAACCCGGCGGGCGAGAGCGCGGTCACGCTACTGGCCAACCCACGTGCGCCCAGCTCGAGCGCGAGGAAGCCGCCGAGGGAGTTGCCCGCGATGTGCGGGCGCTCCCCGGCCGGGACGACCTCCTCGAGAAGGGTCACCAATTCCGCGACGACGTGGTCGAGCACGTCGCCGGTATCCGGCAGGTCCGCGGACCTCCCGTGTCCGGGCAGGTCCACGACCACCACTCGGAACCGGTCGGAGAGCAGCGGCACCACCGGGTCCCAGGCGTGCGCCCGGTGGCACACACCGTGGAGCAGCACGATGGTGGGGCCGGTCCCGGTGATCTGGTGATACAAAACCATGCGAGAAGTGTCCACCACCGGCGGAGGTGACGCCCCACAACTTGAGAAGTTGGGCCTAGATTCGGTGCCGCGAGGCCTCCGGGGGGAGGCCGGTGTCAAGGGGGCAGGGGTCATGGAGACGACGACGAGTGATCCGGTGGCACGGGAGAGCGCGCCCGCTCTGGGGCTCGCCGAACAGTTCCGCCCCATCCTGTTGCGCCTTGACCTGCTGGTCCGGCGGCAGAGCACCCAGTACGCGTTGAGCAGGGCACAGACCTCCATCCTGCACACTCTGGCCTGTCACGGGCAGCTGCGGATGTCTGACCTCGCCCGCCTCGAGAACGTCCGGGTGCCGACCACCAGCAACTCGGTGAGCGTTATCGAGGCCATGGGCTATGTCGAGCGTGCACCGGATCCTTCCGACCGCCGTGGGGTCTGTGTCCGCCTCACGGACCTGGGCCGCACCCGCATCGAGCAGGTTCTGGCCGATCGCGACCGCGACTTCGCCGAGCGGATGTCGCACCTGTCCCCCGAGCACCTCGACCTGCTCTCGTCGGCGGTGCCCGCCCTCACCGCCCTGCTCGACGCGTTCGACGGCGACCCGATCGGTCATCCCGTCTAGCCTCGGGGCATGAGCACAGTTCTGATCACGGGCGCCTCCCGCGGGATCGGGGCGGCCACCGCCCGCGCGTTGTCCGCCCACCACGACCTGGTCCTGGTGGGACGGGACGCCGAGGCACTGCGGGCGGTGACCGCTGACTGCGCCTCTGCCCGGGTGGTGGAGGCCGACCTCACCACCGCCGACGGAGTTGCCAGGGCCGCCGACGGAATCGGCCTGCTCGACGGCCTCGTCCACTGTGCCGGGGTCGCCGACCTCGGCCGGATCGACCAGTCCGACGCGGGGCAATGGCGCCGCGCGTTCGAGGTCAACGTGCTGGCCGTGGTCGAGCTGACCCGGGCACTGCTCCCGGCACTTCGCGCGGCGCGAGGCCACGTCGTCGTCGTCAACTCCGGCGCGGGGACCACCGCCAAGCCCGGCTGGGGGTCCTACAGCGCCTCGAAGTTCGCACTCCGCGCCGTGACCGACACACTCCGCGGCGAGGAACCCGAACTGCGCGTCACCTCGATCCACCCCGGCCGCGTCGACACCGACATGCAGCGCGCGATCGTCGCCGACGAGGGCGGGACCTACGACCCGACCGCCTTCCTCCGCCCCGAATCAGTGGCGACCGCCGTCCGGCACGCGCTGGACTCCACCCCGGATTCGCACCCCACGGAGGTCGTCCTGCGGCCGCGCCCGCACTGATAGACCCAATCGGCTGAGAGGAACCGCGATCCGCGCGCCGTATCGCCGAGCGTGTCGTAACGTCGATCACATTATGGCCAGCCCGGATCCCCCCCTGCGCATCACCGTGATCGGTGCGGGCGTGGTCGGCTGCTATCTGGGCGGCCGGCTCGCCAGTCACGCCGACGTGACCCTGGTCGGGCGCGACCAGGTCATCGACCCGATCCGGTCGGTCGGCCTGACCGTGGAATCCGGCGACGGCGAGCGGGATCGCCTCCACATCCCCGCCGACGCCCTCACCCTGGCCACCTCCCCCCACGCGGTCCGCCGGTCAGACGTCGTGCTGGTATGCACCAAAGCCGGCCAGACCGCTGCCGCCACCGCCGAGTTCAGACCGTATCTGCGCCCTGACACTCTGGTCGTGGGCCTGCAGAACGGCCTGCACTCGGCCGACCTCATCCGCGAGTTGCTCGACACGACCACGGTGATCCCCGGCGTCGTCCCGTTCAACGTCGCCCGTACCGGACCGGCCACCTACCGGCGCACGTCCACCGGGGTGATCCGGCTGGCCGAAAACCCGCTGGCGATCCCGCTCATCCGTGCCATGACGGCGGCCGGGTTGCAGGTGCGGTCGACGGACGACATTCAGGCCGTCCTGCACGGCAAGGTACTGCTCAACCTCAACAACGCCGTCCAGGCGCTGTCCGGTTTGCCGCTGCGGGCCGAACTGCTGGACCGGGACCTGCGGCGTTGCGTAGCCCTGTGTCAGACCGAGGCCAACCGGGTGTTCACCGCGGCCGGGGTGGTGCCGCGGGTTCCGCTCGCCGTGCCCCCCACCGCGTTACCGGTGGTGATGCGCCTGCCCACCCCACTGTTCCGCCGCCTCGCCCGCGCCGTGATACGGGTCGACGCCGACGGCACGTCGTCCATGAACGACGACCTCATGCGCGGCCGGCCCACCGAGATCGACGTCCTGCAGGGCAAGGTCGTGAAGATGGCCCGCCTGCTCGGACAGGAGGCTCCCGCCTGCGCCAGGATCGTCGAGCTCGTGCACGAAGCCGAGGAGGCGGGCGAGGACCGCCGGTTGTGGACGGGTCGAGAGCTACTCACGGAGCTGAAGCGGGCCCGGCGCCGAGCCCGCCGGCTGGCCAGGTTGCAGTAGATCACCGGCCAACCGACCTGACAATCAGTCCTCGTAACCAATCGAGAACGCGGCCTCGAGGTCGTGCTTGGACTGCGTCCGGAACGCGATGTGGGTCTCGGTGTCCAGCACCCCGGGGACCTTGTTGAGACGGTCGGAGACGATGTCGGCGATTTCCTCGTTGCGCCGGGCACGCACCAGCACGATGAGGTCGATCGTGCCGGTGACCGAGTACACCTCGGAGACACCGTCGATCTCGGCGATGGCCCCGGCGACCTCCGGGATCCGCGCCGTCTCGGCGTGGACGAAGACGATTGCGGTGATCATGGCCTCAAGGCTAATGGAGCGGGCGAACGGTGCGCGCCCTGATCCCGGGCCAGTTCCTCCACGATGGACCCGATCGACGATCAGCTCATGTTCTCCGGGGTCCAGTAGGCGCGCATCGAGGCGACCTTGCCCTGCTCGTCGTGGGTCATGAGGTCCCACACGTTGATGGTGGCCTTGGCGCCCTCGCCGAAGTGGGTGGTGATCTCGAAGTTGAACAGCAGGTCGTTGCCGCACACGCGCGCTTCGAGCACCTCGCCGTCGATCTTCATCGCCACGACGGAGGAGTAGAACTCGCGGATGGCCGCCTTGCCCTCGTGGACGGTGCCGTTGCCGACCGGGTCCTCGACGGTGGCGTCCTCCGCGTAGAGGGCCATCACGGCCTCGAGGTCGCCGGCGGTCAGTGCCGCGATGTAGGAGTCGGCGGTGGAACGGATCTGTTCGGGTGAGGCGCTCAAGGCGGTGGCCCTTTCGGTGACGACGACGAGGTGCACCCCGAGCCTAGAACGTGTTCTCGTGGTCTGGGTCGGACCGGGCGGAACAATCGCCTCGTTCGTGACTTGCATCACTCGGTTCACATGTTTACGCTCCCTGTCACCACCTGGAGCAGGTGTGACCGGCCCGGAAGCGGGGGTACGCCATGTCCACACAGCAGAGCTCTCCACGACCCTCCGAGGAGGAGTCGTTCCACACTGGCCGGGTGGTGATCATCTCGATGGTCGCCGCACTCGGCGGCTTCCTCTTCGGCTTCGACACCGCAGTCATCAACGGCGCGGTGGACGCCGTCCAGGGGACGTTCGAGATGAACGCCGGCCTGACCGGCTTCGTCGTCTCATCAGCCCTGCTCGGCTGCATCGCGGGCGCGTATCTCGCCGGGCGTCTGGCCGATCGGTGGGGCCGCACCCGCGTGATGATCCTCGCGGCGGTCCTGTTCGCGCTCAGCGCGCTCGGATCCGGGTTCGCGTTCGGCCCCTGGGACCTCATCGTCTGGCGCATCGTCGGCGGTCTCGGGGTGGGGGCCGCCTCCGTGATCGCCCCGGCCTACATCGCCGAGGTCGCCCCGCCCGCTATCCGCGGCCGCCTGGGGTCGCTGCAGCAACTGGCGATCGTCTCCGGCATCTTTGTCGCCCTGCTCTCGGATGCGTGGCTGGCAGGCGTGGCGGGCGGCGCGATCGAGCAGCTGTGGCTGGGAGCGGCGGCGTGGCGGTGGATGTTCTGGGCGGAGGTGATCCCCGCAGCGACCTACGGAGTGCTCGCGCTGACGATCCCCGAATCTCCCCGCTACCTCGTGGGCCAAGGGTTGGTCGACCGGGCACGCGAGGTCCTGCGGTCCATCCAACGGGGCGGGGTCGATAACCGGATCCGCGAGATCAGCGCGACGGTCAGCGCCGACCAAAAGCGGTCATGGCGCGACCTCGTGAAGCCGGGCGGGGTCAACCTGCTGCCCATCGTGTGGATCGGCATCATCCTGTCGGTCTTCCAGCAGGCCGTGGGCATCAACGTGATCTTCTACTACTCCACCTCGCTGTGGCAGTCGGTCGGTTTCACCGAGGCGGACGCGCTCACCCAGACCGTCATCACGTCCATCACGAACATTGTGGTGACGATCGTGGCGATCTCGCTCATCGACCGGATCGGTCGACGCAAGCTTCTCATCACCGGCTCCCTGGGCATGACGATCTCGCTGGCCGTCATGTCCGTGATGTTCAGCACCGCCACCATGGGACCGGGCGCCGACGGCGAGCTCGCCCCGCAGCTCGGTGACACTCAGGGGCTGACTGCGCTCATCGCCGCCAACGCCTTCGTCGTGTTCTTCGGCATGTCCTGGGGCCCGGCGGTGTGGGTGCTGCTCGGCGAGATGTTCAACAACCGCATCCGTTCCGCGGCGCTGGGACTCGCTGCGGCCGCGCAGTGGCTGGCGAACTTCGTCGTGTCCACGGCGTTCCCGCCGATGGCCGAATTCAGCTTGACGTTCACCTACGGCTTCTACGCCGTCTCCGCACTGCTGTCCCTACTGTTCGTGGCCAAGTTCATCCCGGAGACGACCGGACGCTCGCTCGAGGACATGTAGGTGGCGGGGTCGTCGTGAGCACCGGACAGCCCGAGACGGTCACCCAGTGCGCCACCTGCGGTGTCGAGCGCGCGGAGCCACTGCCACAGGTGTGCCCGATCTGCTCCGACGAACGCCAGTTCGTGCCTGCGGGCGGCCAGCGCTGGACCACTCCCGAGCAGGCCCGGGAGCAGGGCGCGTGGATTGAGTTCGACGAGCGCGAGACGGGTGTCATCAGCCTGGTTCACAGGCACTGTCCGGGGATCGGACAACGGCCCGCTCTCCTCCGCACCGACCACGGAAATGTGCTGGTCGAGGCACCCAATTACATCAGCGAGGACGCGGTCGCCGCGGTGCGCGGGTGGGGCGGGATCGCCGCCATCATCGCCTCACACCCGCACATGTACGGTGTGCAGTCCCTGTGGTCGGAGGCGTTCGACGACTGCCCGGTCTACGTCTCCGCTCCGGACGAGCACTGGCTGGGTCTGCGCCCTCGCCACACAGTGGTGTGGGGCGGGGGGCATGGCGGCGACGGAGTGGAGATCGTGCCCGGGGTGCACGCATCGCAGCCCGGTGGACACTTCCCCGGCAGTGCGGTCGTCCACTGGACAGCCCCGGACGGCAAGGGGGTGCTCTTCACCGGCGACACCATCGGGACCGTCGCCGCCGAGGGGTGGGTGACGTTCATGCGGTCCTTCCCCAACTGGATGCCACTGTCGGGGGCGGTGGTCCGCCGGATCGCGGCCCACGTGGCGCGCTACGACTTCGATCGTCTCTACGGCAACTTCGGCGGGTGCGTCCCCCGTGACGCGCGAGCCGCCGTCGAGCGCTCGGCGACGCGGTACGCGGACTGGGTCGAGGGCAGGCACGACCACCTGACCTGAGTGGACCGCGACCTCGGGCGGTCACCCGCCCGAGGTCGCCATCGTCATCCGAGTGCGGCGTATCAGTGGGCCGCGTTCACGAGCGAGTACTTGCGGCCACGCTCCTCGCGTTCCCACCTCACCCCGTCGGCACCCTTGGCCTTGAGCTCCCGCTTGAGGACCTTGTTGGTGGCGGTGCGGGGCATCGTGTCCACCACGTTGACGTAACGAGGCCACTGCTTGGTGCCCAGGTCGGGCTGCGCCTCGAGGAACTCCCCGAACGCGTCCGGGTCGAGCGGACCGTGCAGGACCAGCGCGACCGCCACCTGATCGCCGGCGGACTTGTCGGGAACCGCGTAGACCGCGGCCTCCGCGATGGCCGGGTTGCGCAGCAGAATGCGCTCGATCGGCGCAGCGGCGATGTTCTCCCCGTCCACCCGCAGCCAGTCGGAGGTCCGTCCGGCGAAGTAGACGAAGCCCTTGGAATCGCGGTAGGCGAGGTCTCCGCTCCAGTACTTCCCGTCGCGCATCCGCTCCTGCTCCGCTTCGGGGTTCTTGTAGTACCCGACGAACGAGCCCGCACCGGTGATGTTGGCGAACTCGCCGATCGCCTCGTCCGGGTTGAGCAGGGCGCCGGTCTCGTCGAACTCGGCGTCCGGCGTCTCCTCCCCGGTCGCGGGGTTGAGGACCTTGGTGTCGTCGAACGGCAGTCCGAGGCTTCCCTTGGGCATGTCGGGGACGCGCGAGACGATAACAGCCCCCTCCGTGGAGGAGTAGGTGTCCACGACGTCGCATCCGAACCGCTCGGCGAACAGGTCGATGTCCTTGTCGTTCGCCTCGTTGCCGAACACCAGCTTCAGCGGGTTGTCCGCGTCGTCCGGCTGCTGCGGTGTGGACATGACATAGGACAGCGGCTTGCCCACGTAGTTCGCGTAGGTTGCGCCGTACTTGCGGACGTCGGCCAGGAACCGGGACGCGCTGAACCGGTTGGCCAGCGCCATCGTGCCGCCGATCGCCAGCATCGGCGCCCAGCCCGCCATGATCCCGTTGGAGTGGAACATCGGCATCGAGAGGTATCCGATGGTCTCAGCGGTGAGACCAAACCGGGTCGTGAGGTAGACCGACGGGCCGGCGACCTTCTCGTGGGTGACCTTCACGGCCTTGGGGGCGCCGGTGGTTCCGGAGGTAAAGATCAGCATGAACAGCGAGTCGCCGGTGACCGACACGTCGGGGACCTCAGCCGACTTCTCTGCCTCGAGCGCATTACGCCACGTGTCACCCGAGCTACGCAGCGCGGTCACCGAGGTTCCCGTCTCCGCGAGCTGGTCCGCGTACGCATCGTCGACCAGGACCACCTGGCAGTCGCTGTGCTCGATATCGGCGCGCAGGGAATCACCACGGCGGGTGGGGTTGAGCCCCACGATCACCTTGCCCGACAGCGCCGCGGCGCCGAGGAGGAACACATACTCCGGCGTGTTCTCCATGAGCACCCCGATGTGAGGGGGCTTGTCGGCGTCCATATAGGCGTCCAGTGCGGCGGAGCGAGTCACCGACTCCCTGAACACCTCCGCCCAGGTCCATCGGCGATCGCCGGCGAGAACCGCGGTCGAGTTGTCGTCGGCGCGGGCCAACATGAGGTCGCGCAGGGTCAGTACGGATTCGAGTCGGCTCGTCTCCATGGGGGCTTCATACGCCATCGTTTTTCTCCTTCTAGTGGTTAGGCAGGGCGGTCGCCGTGCCGGTTCGTTATGTCCGCGTTCGGTGCCGGTCCGGCGTCCGCCCCTGGCTCAGCCGCGGTCGGAAGCCGGCCGGTACCGCAGGAGGGTGATGTCGCGGTCGGGATAGTCGCAGAAGACAGGCTCAACCCGCATGCCGATGCTCAGATCCTCTGGGTCCACGTCGACCATCTCGGTGCTCAGGCGTGGGCCTTCATCCCACTCGACGACGGCCAGGATCTGCGGCAGCGAATCGGCCCACGGTGGAGCGGTGGGTCGCTCGGCGACCGTGTAGGTGTAGAGCGTTCCCTTGCCCTCGATCTCGCGCCACTCGAGGTCATCCGCCAGCGTGCCCGGTGCGAGCACCCGCGGGTAGAAGACATACTGCTCCGACGACGGGGAGTACTGGATGCGGATCCGGTGCTCACGCAGGCTGTCCCAGAACGGCGCGGTGACCGGGGTGGGCTCGGGGAACGGCTTGTCCATGGTGCTCATGTTCACTCTCCCTGCAGGATCAAGGCGACCTGCTCGCTCATGATGCCGCCGTTGCCGGTGACGAACGCCGTATTGCAGTCCTTGACCTGCGCCTCGCCCGCTCGACCCATCAACTGCCGGGCGCCGTCGACCACGTGGTGCATGCCGCCGGCCATTCCGGCCTGGCCGTAGGACAGCTGGCCGCCCGCGGTGTTGAGCGGGAAGTCGCCGCGGTACGTCAGGTCCCGCTGTTTGACCCACTCCATGCCGGTGCCCTTCTCGCAGAAGCCGGCATCCTCCAGGCTCATGAGCACGGTGATGGTGTAGCAGTCGTAGATCGACGCCATGTCGATGTCGGAGCGCTCCACGCCGGCCATCTCGAAGGCCGTGTCGGCGGCCTGCTTGATGGGCGTACGCACCATGTCCTCGGCGTAGGTCGGGGTCTTGAACGAGATCCGCTCGCCGAAGCCCTTCACCCACACCGGGCGGTTCTTGGACTTGCGGGCTACGTCGGCGTTGGCGACGATCACGCCCGCTCCGCCCTGCACCCGCATGACCACGTCGAGCATCCGGATGGGGTCGGCGATCATCGGACTGTTCATCACGTCGTCGAGCGTGATCGGCTTACCGTGGAAAACCGCGCCCGGGGTGGCCAGCGCGTTGGTCCGCTGGTCCACGGCGATCTTCGCGGTGGATTCCGGGTCGTAGCCGAACTCGGCGGCATAGCGCCGGGCGATCTGGGCGTACGGGGCGTTCTGCCCAAGGTTGCCGTAGGGGATCTCGAACTCGGCCTGGGGGGAGCCGAAGTTGTTGCTCGAGGCGCCGAAGTAGCCCGGGTCCTTGGGCGGGCGCTGCTGCGAGCGGGGCAGCATGTACGACCCGGGGACGATCACGAGCACCGCGTCAGCGATTCCGAGTTCCACCGCGGCGGCTGCGCGCCAGACCATGCCGGCCGCGGTGGCGCCGCCGAGATCCACGCGCTCACCGAAGTTGAGCGGCACGCCCAGGTACTCCGCGAGGGTGGCCGGGACGAACATGTCAGATTCGGCCAGTCCGTGCGCGACGAGTCCGTCGATCTGCGACGCGTCGATGCCGGCGTCGTCGATCGCCATCTTGGACAGCGTCGCCCACTGCTCGATCGTGAACTGTTCCGGGCGCGTCTGCTTGCGCTGCGAGGGCAGCTCGCAGAATCCGATGATTGCGGCGTCACCGCGCAGGCCGCTCACTCCTGGGCCTCCGTCCGACGCGGCAGGGCGACCGTCGCGGTACCCGGCATGAGCAGTTCTCCCTCGCGCTCTCCGCGGATCTCGAGGTCCACCAGCGCCTGGCCGTCCTCCTCGCGGGTACCGGTGACGGTGCCGACGAAGTCGAGCTGGTCACCAGCAAAGGCGACCGCCCGGTTCTGGGCCGAGTAGGTGACGAGCCTGCCGGAGCCGCCCATCCAGTCGGTCACCGCACGCGCGAGTAGCGCTGCCTGCAGTGGGCCCTGGACCAGCGGTCCCTGGTAGCCCTCGACGTCGACCGCCCAGGTCTTGTCGTAGTGGATCCGGTGCGCGTTGTACGTGGCGGCGCTGAACAGGAACATCTGCGTCTCGTCTACGGACGTTCTCAACGGGGTGATCGTGTCACCGACGTTGACGTCCTCGAAGTACACCTGGTTCGCCATCGCGTTCTCCCTCAACTCGTGTCCTTCCGTCATGGCCGCGCGATCATCGACGTGGTCGCCTCGGCGACCAGTTCACGACGCTGGTTGATGTATTCCGTCTTCCAGGTGACGAGGACGAAGCGACCCGAACGACCCTGCTTCTCGACGATCGACTCGACCCGCCGCTCGGAGGTGATCACGTCGCCGTCGTAACACGGGCGCAGAAAGGTCGTGCTCTCCCCGCCCGCCATCCGCTTGGGCGCGTCCGGGAACTGCAGGTTCCCCGACGCCGCGCCCGAGGATCCGTCCTCGCGCAGGGTGTCCAGGGGTGTCACCCCGAGGATCGCGTACTGCACGTAGAGCGGCGGGCAGATCACGTCCGCGTAGCCGTGCTCACGGGCGTAGTCGGCGTCGAAGTACAACGGGTTGTCCTCGCGAACCGACACGGCCCACCGTTGCCAGTCGCGCTTCACCACAGCGCCGGTCGCGGTGGCCACGACGGTTCCTATCGTCGCCTTGGCCTCATCTGGGATGAGTGAACCCTCTTGTTCTGACATCGAATGTCCGCCTTACTGTCTCGTCATCATTGTCGTTACACCGACCGGGATTTCCCGGCTGATCACGCGATCTGGTGGTCGGTGACCAGACCGCGTTGGACCAGGTCGTCGTACTTCTGCTCGGAATAACCGAGCACCTGTCGGTACACGTACTCGTTGTCTTCACCGAAGCCCGGCAGCGGTCGGCCGAACGCGAGGTCGAAGCCCTCGGCGCGCCACGGGTGACCGGGGTAGCGATGCGTCCCCACCGAAGGGTGGCTGCGCTCGCGGAACCAGCCCCGGGCGGCGAGGTGTGGGTCGGACAGTAGCCTGTCCTCGCTCATCACCTCACCGGCCGGAACACCGATTCCCTGGAACTCTCGGACGGCCTGCTCGGCCGGGCGGGCCAGGCACCAGCCGGCGAGCACCGCCCGGATGGCGGCGGAGTTCTCGGCGCGCAGGGCGGCCGTCTCCCCCATCCCCGCCAGCCCGTCGGGATCAACCAGGTCGGCCAGGGTGGCCCAGTCCCGGTCGTCGCGGACCGAGAGCGCCAGCCAGCGGTCGGTGTCCGCGGTCAGGAAGACGTCCTGGAGCATGTGCGGGTCGGTGTTTCCCCGCACCTCCGGATTCCGCTGGTTCATCTGGTAGTCGAGGATGAATTCACCGATCTCCGCCATCACGGCCTCGGCCTGCGGGAATTCGATGAGACCCCCGGCACCGGTGCGTTCGCGGTCCCGCAGGGCGGCCATGACGGCGAACGCGACTCCGGCCGGGGCCGCCTCGTCCATATGGTAGTTCTCGCCAGCCGAATCCGGGTCCTCGCCCTCGTAGCCGTCCATTGCGGCGATCCCGACGAGCGAGTTGAAGTTCGGGCCGTACCCGAGGTAGTTGCTCATCGGGCCGCTCATCCCCATGGGTGGCATCCGGACCACGATCAGCCGCGGGTTGAGCTCCAGCAGCTCCTCGTGGCCCAGTCCCAGCTTCTCCAGGGTTCCGTTGGCGTTGTTCTCCACCAGCACGTCGCTCTCGGCGAGCAGCGCGAGCGCCGCGGCCCGGCCCTCCGGGGTCTCCAGGTTGGCGCACGCCGCGAGCTTGTTCCGGGAGTGCCAGTTGAACAGCGCGGTGCGGTCGTACGGCCGTTCGCCCGGGTCCTTATCCGGGTAGGTGCCGCCGTGGTACCCGGTGGATTCGATGAGCTCCTTGGTGGTCTTGGCGGAGACCTGCCGGCTCGCACGGTTGTTGCCCTCGAGCCGGATGACCTCTGCGCCGAGGTCACCCAGCAGCGCTGTCGCACCCGGGCCGGACCACACCACGGTGAGGTCGACGACGCGCACGCCCTGGAGCGGATACGTTCCGACCGTCTCACTCTCGGCCCGCCCAACCGTCTCCTCGCCGTGCCCCGTAGGACCCTGGTCGCGGAGTTGCGCGCCGTGCTGGTCCAGCAGCGGCGCGGCCGTGTGCACGGCGTGCCCGTTGCGCATGCGCCACGGTGCGCCGGTATAGGTCAGCGTCCCGACGACGGGGTGCTCCACCTCGGTAAACGCCCCGCGGCCGCGAAAATGCTCGTGCTCCAGCAATTCGGAGACAGTGAGGAACGCGGTCACGGGGATCCGGGCCGCCTCGCAGCGCTCCATCAGGTCGATCTTGGTGCCCGCCAGGCACCAGCCGGCGATGTAGTCCATGAAGTCGTCGCGGTCCTGCCCGGACACGGTCTGGCGGCCGTGGAAACGCGCGTGGAACTCCGGATCGTCGGCGCCAGCAAGGTCGATCAGCCGGTTCCAGAACACCTGGTTGGTCACGTAGATCATCACAAAGCCGTCGCTGGTGCGGAACGGTCCGGTGAACGTCGCCCCGTGCCGGTGCGGGCTGCGCACGCCGCGCGGCGCGACCATCCCGGAGTACGACGCCGACAGCAGGTAGGAGGCGCGCCGGTCCGCGCCCGACAGCAGAACTTCCTGCCCGGACACGTCAATCACGGAGCCGGTCCCGCCGCGGGCGGCGAAGATTCCCGCCATGGTGGCCTCGCCCGCGGTCCGCCCGATCGTGTAGTGCTCGAGCAGTCCGGGCTTGCGAAGTGGGGCGCGATCGGCGGCGCCGGTCGCGTTCATCGGGCCCCCGGCGGCCTGGATCACGATGCCCGTAGCCTCCCGGTCCCGGTTGGGACCGTCCTGCCCGAAGGCGCTGATCCGGGTGATCACCAGGCGCGGATTGCGCTCGTGCAGCACGTCCGGGCCCAACCCGAGCGACTCGAGGTGCCCGGGCCGAAAGGACTCCACCAGCGCGTCCGCGGTCTCGACGAGCCCGAGCAGTACCTCCACGTCAGCGGGGTCCTTGAGGTCCAGCGCGACGGAGCGCTTGTTGGTGTTGAGGTGCAGGAACAACGCGCTCGCCTCGGGGTCGGGCACGTCCCCCGGGAAGGGGCCCCACTGGCGAGTGAGGCTGCCCTCTCCCGGCTTCTCGACCTTGATGACGTCCGCGCCGAAATCCGCGAAGAGTTTGGTGGCGTACTCGCCCGCCGCCCATCGCGCGAGGTCGAGGACCCGCAGGCCCGACAGCGCCTGGGGCTGCGCCTGGGTCCGGGTCGGTGCCTTATCCGACAAGGCCGATCTCCTCTTCCAGCCAGCGTGCGGCCACATCGGCGGTGCCGCCGCGAATCTCAGAGACCTTGGCGCGCTCGGACCACAGGTGCAGGTCCGTCTCGCGAACGTAGCCCATGCCGCCGTGCACCTGGTGCGCGTTGAGGGTGGCCCACTTGTAGGCCTCGCTCGCGTGCATCTTGGCGATCGCGACCTGGCGGCCGGCCCGCTCGCCGCGGGCGAGCCACCACACTGCCGAGGCGGCGGACAGCCGCGCGGCCTCGACCGCGATGTGGATGTCGGCCACGATGTGCTGGACCGCCTGGAAGCTACCGATCGGGCGACCGAACTGGTGCCGGGTGCGCACGTAGTCCACCGTCCGCTCCAGCACCTCGGCGCCGCCGCCGGCCATCTCCATGCACTGCAGGGCGGTGACCACGTCGGCCACCCAGCGCACCTCGTCGAGAGCCAGCCCGGCCTCGTCGGTGCCGGTCAGGACGCGCTCGTCGGGGACGAACACGGCGTCGAGTTCGACGCGACACTGGTGCTCGCCCGCGATCGTCGGCTGCCGGGTGCTGGTCCAGCCCTCGGAACCGGGGGACACGAGCATGCCGAGCACGCGGTCGGGCTCGGCGAAGACCGTGGCCGTGGCAGTGGTGAGCAGGAGCTCGGCCAGGTCCGCGTTCTCGACAAAAGGCAGCACGCCGCTGAGGGTCCAGCCACCGTCGACCCGCGTGGCCGTCAACTTGGGGCGCACGTCATGGGCGTCGGCGGCGTCCCAGAGGGCGACCGTGGCCCGCAGGTCTCCACCGGCGACGCGAGGCAGGTACTGCTTCCGCAGGTCCGGACCAGCGAGACGGTCGAGCGCGATGCCGAACGAGAGGGTGCTGTAGACGATGGACGGGCACAGCGCCCGGCCCGCCTCCGAGTACACGATGCCGAGCTCGTTGAGTGTCGCACCGGAGCCGTCGAACTCCTCGTCGATGGCCATCCCGAGCACTCCGAGCTCGGTCAGTGCGCGCCAGAGCGAGTCCGGGAACGCGGGGGCGGCTCCGTCGGTGCCGGTGGTCTTCCACTGCCTGACCAGTTCCGGGGGGCATTCCTTGGTGAACACCGACCGCAGTACCGATCGCAGTTCGTTCTGCTCCTCCGTGGGAACGAGCCTCATGACTTCCTCCTGTTGGCTTCGTCTGTGTGACCCGGTGCGTCTGTGTGACCCATTGCCTTTAAGTGACCCACGTGTCAGCGTCCTCCGCGCGGCAGTGCGTGCCCGCGCTGGGCGATGGCGTCTCGGAGCACTTCGTTGGCACCGGCACCGAACCGCAGTAGCGGGGCGGCCCGGTACAGGCGTTCGAACTTTCCGGAGAGCGGCGCCCCGTCGGTGCCCACCTCGAGCACACCCGCCATGCCGAGCACCTGGGTGCCGACGTCTGCGATCCGCTGCCGCAGCTCGCTGGAGAAGATCTTCTCGGCGGCGACGAGCACGGACGGGATGGTGCCGTCCTCGAGCAGGGACGAGGCCTCGAAACCCATGAGTCGGGCCGCCTCCACGTCCGCGTCGAGCTGGGCGATCTTGCGACGCAGCGTCGGGTCGTCGATCGGTCGTCGGCCGTCGGGTCGCTCGTCCTTGGCCAGCTCGAGGAGCTCGTCGACCGAGCGTCGCAGGTCGCCGACGTTGGTCAGTGCGCCGCGCTCGAGGTCGAGAGCGCCCGTGATGTAGCGCCAGCCCTGGTTGACCTCGCCGATGAGGTTGGTCGCCGGCACCCTGACGTTGTCGAAGAAGGTCTCGTTGGTGCGGTAGTCCGACCACGCCATGATGGGCCGGATGGTGACGCCCGGCGCATCGATCGGGACGATGATCACCGAGATGCCCTTGTGCTTGGGCGCGTCCTTGTCGGTGCGCACGCACAGCCATTCGTGGGTCACGCGCTGCGCCATGCTGTTCCAGATCTTGGAGCCGTTGATCACCCACTCGTCCCCGTCGAGAACGGCCGTGGTCCGCAGGCTCGCCAGGTCGGTTCCGGCATCCGGCTCCGAGTAACCGACGGCGCAGGTCATCTCGCCGCGCGCGATCGGGGGCAGGAATTCCTGCCTGTTCTGCTCGGTGCCGTGACGCATGATCATCGGCGCGACCGAGGTCACGGTGAGGTCCGGTCCCGGGACCCCCCAGTACTCGAACTCGCTGACCAGCAGGTGCTGGTAGACGGCGCCCAGTCCGAGCCCGCCGAACTCGACTGGCCAGTTGAGACCGAACCAGCCCTTTTCACCGATCTTCTTTCGGAACTTGGTGACCTCGCCCCCGAGGAACTCGATGTCGTGTTCGGCCATCTCGGCCCGAAGCTCTGGGGTGACGTTTTCCCGCAGGAAGTCACGCACCTCTTCCAGCCAGCGCTTCTGGTCTGCATTCAGTTGGAAGTCCATGTCAGGTCGCCTTTGATCAGGGTGTCTGTGTCTGGTGGAGGGGTCCGCCGGTGGGGCCGACCCGCTCGGGGATGCTCAGGGCGTCGCCGACTCCGGGGGTTGGGCGAACGCGCCGACCTTGCGGACGATCGCCCGCCAGCAGCGGTCGAGGGTGTCGTCGGTGATCGCGGCACTGTGCGGCGTGATGACCGCCCCGGGCGCGTCCCACAGTGGGTGGCCGACAGGCAGCGGCTCCGGATCGGTGACGTCCAGAAGCGCGGTCAGTCGACCGGCGGTGAGTTCGGCAAGCAGTGCATCGGTGTCGACCAACGGGCCACGCCCGGCGTTGACGAGCACGGCCCCGTCCTTCATGGCGGCGAGGAAGTCCGCCCCGACGAGGTGTTCGGTGTCGTCCGTGAGGGGGAGGGCGAGCACCACCACGTCGTAGTCGCCGAGGCGGTCGCGGGCCGAGGCGAGGTCCAGGACGTCTGCTCGTGCGGTGCGCGCTGCGGTTGTGACCACAGCGTCGAAGGGTTCGAGCCGGCGGGCGACGTTTCGACCGATGTCACCGGCCCCGAGCACCAGTACGTGCTTGCCGGCGAGCGTCCCGGTCCACCGCCGCTCCCATTGGTGTGCGCGCTGCTTTTCCCGGTAGCCGTACAGGTCGCGGAGGTGGGCGAGCAGGGTCGCGACCACCCACTCCGCGACCGTCCCGCCGTGGATGTCGTCGGCGCCCGAGATTTCGACGCCCTCGGGGGCGAACCCGGCCCAGGCGTCGGTTCCCGCACTGAACAGTTGGATCACCCGCAGCTGCGGTAGCGCCTCGAGTCGGGGCAGGACGGTCGGCGGGTCCATGACCTGGGTGACGAGGACCTGCGCGCGATCGGCGCCGGCCGGAGGGTCGCCCGAGAGGTCCCAGACCAGGGGCTCAACGTTTGTGACACCGTCGAAGGCCTCGAGTCCCCGGGCGTCTGGGACGAGCACGACGACGGGCCGCCGGCTGGCAGACGCGTCCTGCATGCCGCCCGCGTCGTTTGCTCGCCCGATCAGGGCCGCACCATCGGTCACTTGGCCACCGAGGCAATCTTGTTTAGCAGCTCCGGCTCGGCGCGCAGGGCCGCGCGGACGGCGGACTCCCAGAACCCGGTGTACCCGCTGCCGTCGCTGCGGGTCATCTGATCGACCCACCAGTCCGGCAGGGAGGTCTTCTCCGGTCCGTTCGCGACGCGGGTCATCCACGCGTTCTTGCACCGTGTCTCCAGCGAGGCGGCACGCAGGTACACCGCCGGGGCCGAGTTCCCGGTCACGAACACACCGTGTCCACCGAGGATCGCGACCTCCGCGTCACCGAAGGACGCGATGGCGGACTCCGCGGCATCCATCTGGTCGACGCCGCCGTCGTACTCGTCGACGAGGACCAGGTCACCGCCGCCACCCAGGCTTGAGCTCTGGTCGTGCATCGGCGGCACCTCCTTGATGTCCGCCCAGACCGTTCCGTATTCGGAGTGGTTGTGCAGCGCATAGGTGACGTTGGGGCGGGCCTTGTGCAGGGCGAGGTGCAGTGGGATGCCCAGCGGTACAGGCCAGTCGCCTTCGAGGAGGTTGCCCTCGAGATCGATCCGGAGGACGTCTTCGGGGTTGAACTCCTCCCAGGTCAGGTACCAGGGGTTGCAGAGGAGCGTGCCGTCGCCGCAGTTGTAGGTGATGTGCCCTGCCAGGTTGTCGCGGTACCCGCCCTTCCACAGCGCCCGGGCGAGAAGCACGATCTCCTCGCGGGGCGAGAGATCCGGGATCAGCTGGTCCTTGGTCGGGGTGAATGCCATGACAGCTCCTAGTCGGTTCGGTCGGGTCGCCACCGGCTGCGATCCGGCGGGAACCGGTCGAACGAGAAGGGGTGCCGATGAACTGAAGCGGTGTTATCGTCTAGCGATACGGAGTATCACTTTGCTTCAGGCTAGGAGAGATTCACATCACAGTCAAGACGGTTCGGAGCCTGCACCGCGGCCTCCAGGCGCTCGAAGCGATCGCCGAACACCAGCCCATCGGCCTCACGGCGTTGTGTTCGGCGACTGGAGACGACAAGAGCGCGCTCCAGCGAACCCTGGCCACCCTCCATGAGGCCGGGTGGATCCAGCGCGCGGCCACCGCGACGCCCCAATGGGAGCTGGCGACGAAGCCCATCGTCATGCTGAGTCGTGCCCGGCAGTCCTCGTCGGTACAGGCCAGGGCTCGCGAGTTGCTCGGGCCGCTGCGTGACGCAACCGGGGAGACAGTCCACCTCGCCCTGTTGGACGGCACCACGATCGTCGTAGCGGATGTCGCGGAGAGCACGCAGGTGGTCCGAACCGCACTACCCATCGGCCAGATCCACCCCCCGGAGCGGAGTGCGGCGGGCAGGGCGATCATGTCCTATCTGACCCCCGAGGAACGGGCCGCGTGGAGCAGTGCGCCCGAGAATCTGCTGCCCGCGGCGGAGTTCGAAGAGATCCGCGCCCGCGGGTGGGCCGCGAGCGCCGGTGCAGTGCTGGAGGGATCCAACAGCGTCGGCGCCGCGATCCTCGATCCGTCGGGGTCGCCGGTGGGGGCCCTGGTGATCAGCTCTCCTGCGACACGCCTCCCCACGGAGAAATGTGGTGAATTCGGCGACGTGCTCGTCGACGCGATCCGTCGATTGTCCCCGCACGGGTGACCGTCGTGCCGCCACGAGATGCCGCACCCCGGACGGTCGTCACCGTCCCGAACCATGAAACGGAGACATCATGCCACTGCCAGATGAGGTGAAGACCCTGCTCGGCGTCCTCAACGACGGGTTTCCGCGGGTCGAGCAGATGACGGGCGCCGAGGCCCGGGCGGCGGTGCTCGCCCGCAAGCAGGTCGCGGCGGAACCGGAACCGATGGCCAGCGTGGAGGACCTCGAGATCGACGGACCAGGCGGCCCGCTCCCCCTGCGGATCTACCACCCCCTCGAGCCCGACACCGCCGGCCCGCTGCCTGCCGTCGTATTCGCCCACGGCGGAGGCTTTGTCTTCTGCGACCTCGACACCCACGACGAGTTCTGCCGTGCCATCTCCAACGCCGTCGGTGCGGTGGTCATCTCGGTCGACTACCGGTTGGCGCCCGAGCACCCCGCCCCCGCCGCCGCGGAGGATGTGTACGCGGCGCTGGAGTGGGCGTCCGCCAACGCAGCCGAGCTGGGTGTGGATACGGGCCGACTCGTCGTCGCCGGGGACAGCGCCGGCGGCAACCTGGCCGCGGTCACGGCATTGATGTCCCGCGACCGGAACGGACCGGAGATCGCAGGGCAGGTCCTCCTGTACCCGGTCATCGCGGACGACTTCGAGACGGACTCCTACCGGGAGTTCGCCGAGGGCTACTTCAACACGCGCGCCGCGATGCAGTGGTACTGGGAGCAGTACGCGCCGGCGAATGCCCGCGAGGCCGCCGCCCCGCACTACATCTCCCCCGCACAGGCCGACACCCTCTCGGGCCTTCCGCCCGCGATCGTCGTCACCGCTGCGCTCGATCCGCTCGACGACGAGGGCACCGCCTACGCGGAACGCCTGCGCCGGGAGGGTGTGCCCACCACGCATCGTCGATACGAGGACATCTTCCACGGGTTCATGACGATCCCCTCGCTGGCGGTGACCGCGGAGGCCCGCACTCAACTCTGGGGCGATGTACAGGAGCTTCTCGCCTGATCGGTGCCTGCCGACCGCCCACGCCTCTGCGCCACTCCTGAATCCGACGGCGCCATCGTAATGTGACGCAACTCACAGCGGAGCTCTTGGTGGAGCAGCCCCGTTGGCCCCGAGCCCGGCCATGGCGTTCGCTGTGGGCAGCACGACGGCCGGTGTGGGACAGGCGAAATGGTGGCTATGCGGGGCTCGCCTTCATGCTCCGTCTGCGGAGTCGGGTCGCTCAACGTGACCGGAGGGCCAGCATCGCCACCGTTGCCCGAAATCCGGCGATTGATGCTTACCCGGTTCACATTGCCGGAGTCCCTTGTTACGTTGGCGCCTCGCCTTGGCCACCCGGCCAGACCAGTCTGCGGCGCGTCCGCCGACCGGGGCACCCGACCGAAAGGGAACACTGCATGCGTTTCACTCGTTTCTCCACCTTCGCCGCCACCGCCGCCCTCGGCGCCGCCACCGTCCTCGGTGGAGCTGGCATCGCCCAGGCACAGTCGTCGGGCTCGCTGGGCTCGCTCATGCCCAGTTCCTCCGCGCCGGACACCGAGGCCCCCAACGAGGATCCTGTGTCCAAGGTCGGGCTGGAGATCACCGACACCGATCTAACGGGAGGCAAGGGCACTCTCACCAACAACACCGGCAAGAAGACCAGCTGCTGGGTCGTCTTCGGCGAAAAGAGCAACATCGAGACGCTCGCGGATGAGGCTGCTGACGCTGACCTTGCCGAGCTCCGGACTCTCCTGCAGAGCGTCGACGAGCGTGACGACGTCGCCCTCCAGTCGTTCCAGTACGCGGACGAGCTCGCGGACGGCGCCGAAGTCGAGTGGGATGTCACATTCGAAAAGCCTTTCGAAGCTGAGTTCGTCGCCGGCGCGCTCGCGCTCTGCAACGCCAACGATCCGAGCTTTGCCACGGCATACGACGCTGAGGACGACTCGACCGGCTCGCTGAGCAACGTATTCGGGTCGCTCGGCTCCTCCAACGCTGATGGCGACAACGCTGAGGGCGAGGATGCCGGCGACAAGAAGGACACCGGTTCGCTGGGCAGCGTGCTCGGCTCGTCCAACACCGACGACGGTCCCGGGGACGACGCGGTCTGAGACTCCGCGCTCACACCACTGAAGCGGAGCTCGAGGGCGTAGGGCTCTGAATCCCTACACGCACGGCTGCTCGGAAGCGACGCCCCACCACCCATCGAGGTGGTGGGGCGTCGTCGTGTCGTCATGCTCACGCAGGGGCGGCCTTCGCGCACTCAGTACACACTGGGCGAGATCCTCGACGTGAGCGCCCGCTCAGTCGTCGGACTCGACTTCGGCCTGCTGATCGCGGCGCAGTCGGCGCAGCCGCAGCCGCAGGGGCGAGCTGGCCGCGCTCATCGCGCGCTCACCGGAAGCGAGATGCTCCGGGCGGTCGGGCCCCTTCGGCTGGATGCGACCGGGATCAAGAGTGCGCCGGACATCCTCCGCAGTCACTGCGCGCAGCTCACCCGCGGCGTCCACGTACCACTGGCTCAGCTCCGGATCGGTGCTGTCGAACCACGCGCCCGCGCCCTTATTGGCTGCGACCTCACTCGATCCGAATACGAAGTCGTCCCCGTGCTCGGCGATGCCCAGCCGCACGCCCTCGGCGATCGCCAGGCGCCCGTACTTGCGACGCATGATGTACGGATCGGTGGATAGGTCCTTGTACCAGGCGAACATCATCCCGATCACCACAAAGGCGAACGGCAGTGCCGAGACGACCATGATCGACTGCAGTCCGCCCAGTGCGTCCTCGCCCCCGGCCAGCAGCAGTGAGATCGCGGTTCCGCCGAGCATGACACCCCACACGACGGTCACCCAGCTGGAGGGGTCGGGCTTGCCACGCTGGGTGATGGATCCCATGACAATCGACGCTGAGTCGGCGGAGGTGACAAAAAAGACGAGGATGGAGATCAGCGCTGCCACCGAGGTGATGGCCCCGAGGGGCAGATTGTCGAGCATGTCGAACAGCATCGCTTCCGCCGGTCGCGATCCGTCCATGCCCTGGCCGTTGGAGCTCATCCACATGGATGTGCCGCCGAGGATGCCGAACCACACAAGGCACACCGTTGACGGGACCATGATCACCACCGTCACGAACTCTCGCAGCGTCCGGCCGCGGGAGATCTTGGCGATGAACATGCCGACGAACGGGGTCCAGGACACCCACCAGGCCCAGTAGAACGTTGTCCACGCCCCCATGAAATCTGCGGCGTCCTCGCTCTGCGTGGGATTGCGCATGAGCATCGTGCCCAGCTCGCGGACGAAGTCGATCGCACCTGCCGGAATGAAGTTCAAAAGGAAGATCGTCGGCCCGGTGACCAGCACGAACACGGCGAGAAACCCCGCGATGATCATGTTGATATTCGACAGTGCGCGAATCCCCCGCTTGATGCCGGAGACCGCGGAGATAATGAACGCCACCGTGAGTAGCACCATCGCTCCCACGATGAATCCGTTACCCAGAGGTCCCCAGCCGGTGACGATCTCGGTACCCCGTGCGATCTGCAACGCGCCGATACCTAGCGAGATCGCGGTACCGAAGAGCGTGACGAGGATTGCGAAGATGTCGATGGTCGCGCCAAGCGGCCCTTGTGTCCTGGAGCCGAAGATCGGCTCGAAGATGGCGGAGATGAGCGGAGCGCGGCCCCTGCGGTACGCGCTGTAGGCGATCGCCCCTCCCACCAGTGCGTAAAAGGACCAGGCGATCGGTCCCCAGTGGAGTGTGGTCTGCGCGAGAGCGGATTGCATGGCCTCGACCGACGCCGGATCTGCTGTGAAACCCTCGGGGGGATCGAGGAAGTAGACGAGGGGTTCGTACGGCCCGTAGAACAGCAGCCCGATTCCCATCCCTGCGGAGAACAGCATGGCCACCCAGGACACGGTGGTGAACTCAGGAGACTCGTCATCCGCGCCCAGCCTCACCCCGCCCGTCTTTCCATAGCCGACCACCAGCATGAACAGCAGGCAGACGATCGCCAGGACACCGAACATCCACCCGAAGTTGGCCGTGACCCAGGCCAGCGAGGCGTCGCCTACCGTGGGGACACTGTCCGGGCTGATGAGAGCCCAGGCGATGACGCCGATGACAGCCAGGCCGGCGACGACGAACACGGCGATATTGGTGGAGAACACCCGACCGGTGCGGTCGACCCCGATTCCGGGGATCAACGCGGGATGCACCAGCCCGGGGGTCATCACCTCGTCAACGACGCGACGAACCTTGCCCCGCGGACGTGCTGATCCACCACTGTCCGTCGCGGTACGGGGATTTTTCGATTCGTCGCTCACATCTACACCCTCAATCACGAAGACATGCGTAGGACCTGCGTCACTCTACTCCTGCACAGACTGTATCCAGGCCGACCGCGCGGGAGGGCTCTACGTGCAAGAGCGGTACCCACTGGTGATCGTCTACAGTCGACGCCAGACACGGGGTGCCGCCTGACCGGGCGGCTGAGAACACACCCGTCGAACCTGATCTAGGTAGTGCTAGCGAAGGAATGTCGATCAGGCGCCCCGTCAGGCGCCGGCTGGCCGGGAATGCACCCGGTCCAGCGGTCAACGCTTCCTCCTCGCCGGTACCACCGGAAAGCGAGACTCATGCGTATCAACGAGCAGATCGTTCTGGTTACCGGGGGAGCACGCGGGCTGGGCTCCGAAATTGTCCGGGCGTTCGCCCGAGAGGGCGCCCGGATCGTCGTCAACTACCGCCGCAGCGAGGAGGCTGCCTCCAACCTGGTCACGGAGATCGGGGCGGACCGCGCCGTCGCGATCCGCGCTGACGTCACTGACGATGACGACGTCCGGCGGCTCTTCACCGCGGCGCGCGAGCACTTCGGCGCGCCCGTGACCACCGTAATTAACAACGCGCTCGTGGACTTCGAGTTCAACGGCGATGCCCGGCCCACGCCGGAAACCATCCGGTGGGAGCACTTCGACACCCAGTTGCGCGGTGCCGTGAAGGCGACCCTGTCCACCACCCAGGCTGCCCTGTCCGGTATGCGGGAGATCGGCTTCGGGCGCATCGTCACCATCGGCACCAACCTGTTCCAGCACCCCGTCGTCCCGTACCACGACTACACCGCGGCGAAAGCGGCCGCACTGTCACTCACCCGCACCCTCGCCACCGACCTGGGCCCGGACAACATCACGGTCAACATGGTCTCCGGAGGACTCCTGCGCACCACGGACGCGAGTTCCGCCACGCCCGAAGAGGTTTTTGATCTCATCGCCTCCGGCACCCCGCTGCGTCGGGTGACCGAGCCGGCCGAGCTGGCCGACGCCCTCTTGTTCTTCGCCTCCCCCTGGTCCCGGGCGGTGACGGGGCAGAACCTCATCGTCGACGGCGGACTGGTCAAGGGCTGAGCCTGCGATGCTGCACCTCAACGCGTTCCTTTTCGGCTGCGGCCACCACACCGCCGCGTGGCGTCATCCCGATTCCCCGGTCGAACGGCTCGGCGACATCACCTACTACGAGGAGCTCGCCCGCACCGCCGAGCGCGGCTGCCTCGACGCGGTGTTCTTCGCCGACGGCCATTCCGTGCTCGACCCGGCTGGCGGCTCGTGGTGGTTCCTCGAGCCCCTCACCGCGCTGGCCGCCATGGCGCGCGCGACCGATCACGTCGGGCTCGTCACCACCGTGTCGACGACCTTTTACACGCCCTTCCACGCCGCCCGCATGCTCGCCTCGCTCGACCACATCAGCGGCGGCCGCGTCGGATGGAACGTGGTGACCTCGATGTTCGACGCCGAGGCCCGCAACCACGGACTCGAGGCAATGCCCGCGCACGCGGAGCGGTACGCGCGGGCCGACGAGTTCGTCGGCGCGGCCCTCGCCCTGTGGGACTCCTGGGATGCCGACGCCCTCGTGTTCGATCGCGCCGGACTGTGGGCCGATCCCGACAAGGTGCGGCCGATCCACCACCACGGCGAGCACTTTCTCGTCGACGGGCCGCTGACCGTGCCCCGTTCCCCGCAGGGGCGGCCCGTCCTGTTCCAGGCCGGATCTTCCGAACAGGGGCGTGACCTGGCAGCCCGCCGCGCAGAGGGCATCTATGCGGTGGCCTACGACGCGGAGTCGGCGAAGTCTTACGCCTCCGATCTCCGGCAGCGCGCGCGGGCGGCGGGTCGGGACGGTGACGCGATCGTCATCATGCCGGGGCTCGTCACCTATGTGGGCTCGACGATGGAGGAGGCGAAACGGAAGAAGGCCGAACTCGACGCGCTGCTTCCGGTCGAGCAGTCGTTGGCTCAGTTGTCGATGTTCGTCGAACAGGACTGCTCCGACTGGGAACTCGACGCCCCCGTGCCCACGCTGCCACCACTGTCCGAGTTCACGGGCCCGCAGGGGCGGTACGAGACCATCCTGCGCATCATCCAGAAGGACGCGCCTACCGTGCGCGAACTCCTCGGCACGCTTGCCGCCGGCGGCGGGCACTGCACCATGATCGGCACACCCGAGTCGATCGCCGACAAGATCGAACGCTGGCACCGGTCCGGAGCGGCCGACGGATTCAACCTCATGCCACCGATGTATCCCCACGGTTTGGAAGAGTTCGTCGAGCACGTGGTCCCGGTACTGCAGGAGCGCGGACTGTTCCGGCGGTCCTACGAGGGCGCGAGATCGTTGCGGGAGTTGCTCGGGGGTCGATGACGGCCGGTTGTGACGGCCCTGCCCGCGTCCCCTGCCTAGCTTTTCGCTCCCGGCTCGATGAACTCACCGAGCCGGTGCCGCACCACCTTCCCGGTGGCGTTGCGCGGTAGGTCATCCTGGGTCAGCACCCAGCGGCTCGGCACTTTGTAGCGAGCGATGCGCTCCCGCATGAAATCGTCGAGGTCGCTTTCGCTGATGTCACCTGCGGTCACCACCACCGCCGCGACCTCTTGCCCCAGGTCCTCGTGTGGGGCACCCACGACGGCACAGTCGCGCACGTCCGGATGCTCCAACAGCACTGCCTCGACCTCAGCCGGATAGACATTCTCCCCAGCCCGGATGATGAGATCGGAGCGGCGACTGCGGATACGCAGGTGCCCGTCGATCATCACGCCGATATCCCCCGTGCGCAGCCACCCCTCCGCGTCGAGGGCTTTCGCAGTCGCCTCGGG
The DNA here is from genome assembly GCF_008369165.1 of Dietzia sp. ANT_WB102. NCBI lineage: Bacteria > Bacillati > Actinomycetota > Actinomycetes > Mycobacteriales > Dietziaceae > Dietzia > Dietzia sp. ANT_WB102. The sequence continues at coordinate 657,819 of NZ_VOBA01000001.1, read as the reverse complement.
GTCGTTCCAGTAGCCCAGCATCACCAGGGGCCCACGCAGATGAATCTCACCCTCCACCCCATCGGGAACAGGGACACCGTCACGGTCACGGATTTCCACCTGCATCGTCACGACCGGGGTGCCGACGGAGTCCTCGTAGCGCTCCAGGTCCGCAGCGGAGGCGATAGTCGCGGCAGAACTCGACTCCGTGAGTCCGTAGGTGGTGCCCAGGGAGGCGGCCGCAACCGGGAGCATCTCCCGCAGGGCGGCCTTCAGGCCCGGCGAGGACGGCGCCGTCCCCAGGGAGATCGCCGTCAGCGACGAGAGATCGTAGGACGACAGGTCGCCATGCCCGACCAGCCGGGTCGCCATCGTCGGGACCATGCCCCACTGGGTCACCCGCTCCGCCTCGATCAGGCGCAGCGCCCGGTCGATGTCGAACTTTCCGGGGTAGACGATCACCGCGTCGCCGAAAACCAGGCGTGGGACCACGAGGTTGTGCAGCGACATCATGTGGAACAGAGGGGCGATGAGAAGCACGCGGCGCTGCTCGGGTCGGGGGATTCCCATCTCCGCGCTCGCGGCGTCGTTGACGCCAAAGTAGTCCGCCGCAGCGATCACGTTGCGGTGTGAGTGGGTCGCCCCTTTGGGTCGGCCGGTAGTGCCGCTGGTGAAGATGATGACAGCGGGATTGTCCTCGTCAATCTCTGTGTCCGGGGTCTCCGGGTCGGCGACCGCCAGCGACAATCGAGGAATATCCGTCTCGGTGGACAGGACCGGTACACCGGGGGCGTCTAGAAGGGTGCGTCGCTTCTCATCGGCGACGATGAGCGCGGGCGTACAGAGTTCAAGCGCGTACGCGGCCTCCCGGGCCGACCACATCGCGTTCATCCCCACCACGACCGCGCCGATCGAGGTGGCCGCCCAGAAGGTCATCACCCACTCCGCGCTATTCGCCGCGAAAATAGCGATCCGGTCGCCTTTGACCACGCCGTATTCTTCGGTCAGCATCCGGCTCACCGAGGCGACCCGCGTGTGATGCTCGGAAAACGTCAGACGAAGGTCCCCGGATACGAGGTACTCACGATCGCCGAAGTCCGCCGAGTCATTCAGAACCTGCCCCAGGGACCGCCGACGGTGCCGGAACACCTGCATCCGGTGGCCGCGGACCTCCTCCTCCGTCAACTCAAACGGTCGGCCCGGGGCGGTGACGGCCGCGAGCGCCTGTGCGCGTCGGTCCTTCACCGAAGGTCCTGTGGTCATCGAAAGTCCTTTCCGCTGTCAATCACGGCAGGTAACCGGTATGCCGAACCGGTTCGGGCTGGGTGCTTTCGCAGCCCAGAGGACTCATTCTCTATCAACGCAGCACGGGTGTGCTCGCCCGAGGCTCGCCCCGGCCACTCCCACCAATCGTGAAACTCAGCGACAACGTGGCCGCAACATGCGACGCTGAACCGCCCGGTGATCAGGACCAGACAGCCCCAGGAGAGCAACGGCAATGGCCATGTACGCACAAGAACACAACGGCAGGATGTCCGCCGCCGAGCAGCTCCTCGCGGTCGAGGAGATCAAGAAGGTGTTCGCGGGCCGACTGCGCTGTATGGACACCAAGGACTGGGAGCGCTACGCCTCGTTCCATACCGACGACGTCGTCAGCGACTCGTGGAACAGTCCGGGCGCCGCGCGGCCCGCTGAGGATTCGGAATCCGCGGTGAGCACGGCGCGTGGCGGCCCCGTGGTGGGCGGTGCCGCACTGACGGCGGCCATCCGCGCCACCCTCGACGGTGACGTTCCGGTGACCAGCGTGCACCACGGCCACACTCCGGAGATCACGCTCACTTCCGAGACCACGGCGGTCGGCGTGTGGGCGATGGAGGACCGGCTGTGGTTCACCCGGGGCTCGGAAACCGAATGGCTGCACGGGTACGGCTTCTATCACGAGGAGTACCGGAAGGTCGCAGGTCGGTGGCTCATCAGCTACCGCCGTCTAGAACGGCTGAGCGTCGACGCCACTCCCGGATTTTACACCCGCTGAGGTGGGCACGGGTGGTCTGAGCATTCCCGGTGAACGGGAAGTGCGGACCAGGGTCGTCGATGCGGTGGGAAGGTGATCGCATGACCAGTGCGACTGCTGACCACACCCGGGAGCCCGAACTCAGGGAACTGTCGACCGAGCACGGGGTGCTCCGCTACCGCGAGGCCGGCGAGGGACCGCCGCTGGTGATGCTCCACGGGTCCGGGCCCGGGGTCACTGGGTGGCGCAATTTCGCCGGGAACGTACCGGCTTTTGCCGAGCACTTCCGGACGTTCGTCGTGGAACTGCCCGGCTTCGGCGTCAGCGACGACTTCGGGGCCCCGCATCCTATGGTTTCGGCACAGACCGCCGTGCGGGCGTTCCTGGACGGGATGGGGCTCGACCGGGTCCACCTGCTCGGCAACTCGATGGGCGGGTTCGTCGGGATCGACTTCGCGGCGGCGTCCCCCGAGCGGGTCGACAAGATGGTGACGATCGGCGGCGCCGGGGCGTCCTTGTTCGCCCCGTCCCCGGGTGAGGGGATCGTGCGCCTGAGTGAATTCGTGGAGGACCCGACGCGGGAGCGTCTCGTCGACTGGCTGCATTCGATGGTTTTCGACCGCTCTCTGGTCACCGAGGACATGATCGAGCAGCGCTGGGCGCACGCGACCGACGCGGCGACCCTCGCCAGCTCCCGAATGATGTACGGTCGCGCCGCTCTCGAACGCATGGCGGCCGACGCCCGCGACCCGGAGTCGGTGCCGGCGTGGACCCGGCTCCGGGCGGTCCGGGCCCCCACGCTGATCACCTGGGGTCGCGACGACCGCGTGAGCCCGCTCGACATGTCGTTGCTGCCGATGCGCCTGCTCGTCAACGGGGAGATCCACGTGTTCCCGAACTGCGGGCACTGGGTGATGATTGAGCAGAAGGCCGCCTTCGAATCAGCGGTCGTCGCGTTCCTCACCAGGTCGTGACGGTAGGGCACTTGCGAGTGCGGCGCGCTCCGCCCGTCCCGGGCGGATCGCGCGCAGGGCGTTGAGGATCACCACCAGATCCACCACCTCCTGGCTGAGTGCACCCACCACCGCGGGGATCGAGCCCGTCGCGGCGACCAGCATCAATCCGACGGACAGTGCGATGCCGATCCAGATGCTCTGCAGCGCCACGTGCATGGTGCGCTGTCCCACGCGCACCGCGCTGGCCACGCGTCCCAGCTGCTCAGTGAGGATCACGATGTCCGCTGACTCACTGGCCGCGGTCGAGCCCCGGCCGCCCATCGCGATGCCGATGTCGGCGACGGCCAGTGCCGGCGCGTCGTTGACGCCGTCGCCCACCATGATCACCGAGCGGTGGGGGAGCTCGCGGATGAGGCGCACCTTGTCCTGCGGCAGCAGCTCGCCCCATGCCTGATCCAATCCGGCGGCCGTCGCGATGTGGTCCACCGTGGTCTGCGCGTCGCCGCTGAGCACCAGCTGGTCGGTCACGCCCAGGTCGCCAAGCGCGACGACCGTGTCTCTCGCGTCCTCGCGCAGCTGGTCCGCCATGATGACGACACCGGCGAATTCTCGGTCTATCGAGACATACACCGCCAGTTGACCCGGCTCCAGGTGAGCCTCGGGCACGTGCCCGGCGTGCTCGGCCGCGAACAGACGTTTGCCGACGACCACCGCCCGCCCGTCCACCGTGGCGGTGACACCATTGGTGGCCTCCTCCTGCGCGTCCTCGGCGGGTAGCAACTCCAGCCCCCGCTGGCGGGCGGCATCCTGCACCGACGCGGCCACCACGTGTGACGAGTACTGCTCTGCCGAGGCCGTCAGTTGCAACAATTCGAGTTCACCAGCCGTGGTGTCCCACTGCGACCCGGGCGCCGGGTGGACGGCCACCAGCTCGGGGCGACCGTAGGTCATCGTCCCGGTCTTGTCGTAGGCCACGGTCCGCACGTCCGCTAGGCGCTCGAGGGTTCCCGCGTCCTTGACGACCACACCGGTGCGTGCCGCCCGTCCCATCCCCCCGAGGAACGCCACGGGCGCGGCGATTAGTAGTGGGCAGGGGGTGGCCACGACGAGCACTTCGGCGAAGACCACCGGGTCGGACCAATACCACCAGGCTGCGCCCGCGATCGTCAGGGCCAGCACGGTGAACGGGACGGCATAGCGGTCGGCGAGCCGGACCACCGGCGCCCTCGACTCCGAGGCGGCGCGGACCATCTCGACTATCCGCGCGTACTGGCTGTCGGCGGCGCTACTGGTAGCCCGCACCAGGATGGCGCGGGTGCCGTTGACTGAACCGGACAGCAAGTTCTCCCCGCGCTGCCGCGTAACCGGCAGGCTCTCGCCCGTGATCGAGGACTCGTCCAGCTCGGCCTCGTCGTCCTCGAGGTGGCCGTCGACCGGAAGGACCTCGCTCGGCCGCAGCAGCAGCAGCTCCCCCGGTTGCACGTCCTCTGCCGGGACCTCCTCCACGGAGCCGTCGTCGAGCACCCTGCGCGCGGTCCGTGGGGTGCGATCGAGGAGCGCATTCAACTCTCGGCGCGCCCGCCCCGCGGCGTAATCCTCCAACGCCTCGCCACCAGTGAGCATCAGTACCACCACGAGCGCGGCGACGTACTCGCCCACCGCCACGGTCGCGGTCACGGCGGTGACCGCGAGTATGTCGATCCCCCAGTGCCCCGCCATCAGGTCGCGGACCATTCCCCAGGCGACCCACAACGCCACGGCCCCGGCCCATATCGAGCCGATCCACTGCGCCAGCCCGTTCTGTCCAGCGAGCAGCAACCCCAACACCACCGCGAGGACCAGCACCGACGCGATCACCAACGGATAATCACGCACGACGCGGGCGACAGTTCCCCGGTTGTGCGACTCCGAGGTGTCAGCGAGATGCTCCCCGCCTCCGGTCGGCCCACGCTTGTCGACGCGAACGTCTTCCTGGAATCCAGCCATGGGTCCATCTTCCCTCACGCCGACCCCGATCCGGGCCGGGCCCGTCCGTTCAGGAGCCGCGCCCGGTGCCCGCTACCTGCAGGGACTGCACTCGAACCAGGACCACCGGGTCAGACGAGAACGCGCCCTGGAGCGAGGTGCGGACAACGTCCTGGATATCGCGCACGATATGGCGGACCGCCCGGGAGTGGTCCACGCACACCTCCACGACCACGGTGTTCTGGTCTCTGTCCACGTGGAGACCGAAGTGGTGCGCGGCGCCGCCGACGCGTCGGATACGCGCGTCCAGGGTACGCAGCGTGGTCCCGATGCCGGGTTCGATGCCCTGGACGCCCGGAACCGCGGTGACCAGGTCGGCGATGGTGGCGGCGGCGGGCTCAGCTGTCATGGAGATCCTCGATGTGGATGTCGACGACGACGTCGTTCAGGTCGAGATCCTGTGCGCAGGCGGCCTGGACGGAGGTACGAATCCGGTCGGCGAGTGCTGGTAGGTCGGGTGCGGCGGTACTGGCGGAGATGCGGCAGGAAATCCTCTGCGGGGTTCCTCGAGTGCGCCAGTCCGGGCTGGCCGCGTGATCAAACGAGGTCTTCAACGCCACGGCGTCGGGCACCCGGTCCACGGTCGCGCGGACGAGGGTACGTAGTGACAGTTCGGACAGGGTAAAGGGGCCGAGAGCGGTGTTCGGCATGCGCACCTGGGCGCCGTGACGCACATCGGCGCGGACCGACTCGGTGAGACTCACCCGGGCGCGGCGCGACAGCTGGACGCCGACCTCGCCTCGTTCTTCCAACTCGTCCCACTCACTGTGCAGGGCGCGAATCAGCTCGAGATACTGACTGGTCGCGGCGTTCTCGTCCCGTTCTCGGGAGCCGGACGGATCGTCCATGGGGCTCACCTCCATTCCTCCATCTGTTGGATGACTTGTGCCCGGGCACGCGCGAGGCGTCCCCGCGCCGTCGCCTCGGTGATCCCCAAAATCGTGGCGATTTCCCGATAGGTCATTCCCTCGACCTCCCGCAGTGCCCAGCACGAACGTAAACCAGGCTCCAACATCCCCAGCGCCCGGGCGAGTGCCTGCAGCTGCACGTTCACCTGGGTGGTGTGTGCCGGGTCGGATCCGGGTCGCTCGTCCTCGCGGCGCTCCAGGACCTCGGTCGGCTGCGCCTCTGTGGCGCGTCGCTGTCGGCGCCGTGCCACATCGGTCGCGCGTCGGGAGCTGATGCGAGAGAGCCAACTCCGGAATGCGTCGGGGTCGTCCAGCAGGTGCAGCCTCCGCCACGCGAGCAACAGACTCTCCTGGACGATGTCCTCGCTGTCCTGGCGATCTCCCACCGTAAGGTAGGCGATGCGGAACAACCTCCCCTGGTGCCGGTCGACCAGCAGCTCGAATGCGCCGATGTCGCCGTCCTGTGCTCGCAGCACGAGGACGCGGTCACCCACTTCGTCGTCGTCGGCACTCACCGTCATACGGTCTCGGGGGTCCGGGTCCGTGGGGCGCTCGGACGGTTCTCGTGTCGGCGGCCTCCGGGCGCGCGCTCGTGCGCGTCATCGGTACTCAGCCGGGACGGTGCGGCGGTCGAGCGCAGCCGAACGAGCAGGTCGACACGTCTCGGTGCCGAACCCAGGGCGGTGCTCACGTCAGCGGCGAGCAGGCGGCGGGCCTGCCCGATCGTCCATTCCACCTCCGCGCCCTCGGACACCGCGATCTCCGCCTGAACACAGAGGTCGACGGTCGAGCCCGAGACGTGGACCGAGCTGTCGAGGACACCTGGCACATCCGCGACGTGGTCAGCGAGCGCGCGTTCGAGGACCGCGGGCTCGACGGAGGCCAGCACCGTGCGATCCCGGTCGTGAAAACGGAGGACGGTGTTGCCCGGCTGTGACGGGATCTGCCCGATGAGCAGCGCGAGACCGGCAAGAGTGGCGAGCACCGCGACCACCGAAGCAGTCGGCAGGAGCCATCCGCGATGGGTCTGGACTATCGCGTCGACTGTCTGTTCGCCGGGAGCGAGGACACCGTCGAGCGCCCCGACGGTGGAGAAGAGCCCGAAGGCGACCGCGCCGAGCCAGGCCGCGGCCACGAGGGCGAGTACGCCCACCAGCAGGAGCACTAGTCGATTGCGGATTCCGGAGAGCGAACGCATGGTGTGTCTCCTTAGCTTCTGCGGACGATACGGACGCGGGGTGGTGCCGACCGAGCAGGATGCAGTTCCTCGACCGCCTGCTCGACGGCGGCCCTGGCAGCGTGGAGTACCGGTTCGGTGTCGTCGACGACCGTGCGGACGACGACGTCGGTGCGGCGGCGCCCGATCTCCACGTGGGCGCTGTGGACCCCGTCCACCTGCTCGGTGCGGCGACGGATTCGTCGGGCGAGGTCGCGGCGGGAGATTGCGGTCTCACCGGGAACGTCGCCGTCCAGGATCTGGGTGCGTGAGGGTCTCCCCGGGACGAGCGCCGACAGGATCATCAGCAAGCCCAGCAGCGCCAGGGCGACCGCCACCACCTTGGCGGTGATCGAGTCGAGCCGAGTATCGGCGATCGCCGTGACGGCACTGGAGGCCTCGGTCGGGACGGTGCCGTGGAGGAAGTACGCGCCCAGTAGCCACACCCCCAGCGCCCCGCCCACCAGCAGCACAACGGACAGGAGGACGGCGGGGATCGCGCGCGCAGGGTGTCTGACCAGTTTGCGTGGCGTGGTCGTGGCACTCATCGCAATTCTCCTCTCCCCCGGTAGTCGGGGTTGAGCCAAGAGACCTCGACGTCCATCCGGCCGACCTGCAGCCCGGTAAGGGATTCCACCCGTTTGATCACATGCTGCCGCAGTCGGCGACTGGTCGAGGCGAGATCGACTGGGAACGCCATGCCGACGTCGATCCTGAGCACGGCGACCTGGCCGTACAGGTCGCACTCGGCTGAGGGACGCGAGTCGAAATTGCGGCGGGCTCCAACGCCGAGCACCCCGCCGGCGGCTCCGCCGACCCGGGGGACCTCGGACGCCGCCTGTTCCGCGATGCGGGCGACCACGCTCGGCGGGATCGTGGTCGAGCCCCGTTGTTCCGGTGGCGTGATCGTCATCGGTCAGCGCCCCCGACGATCGGTGACGCCCCTGATGTCGATGCGGCCCTCGATGGCCAGCCCGACCACCACTCCGATCACGCCGAACACGACGACGACGAAGAACTGGGCCAACGACCCGAACGCGGCGACCGCGCCGAGAAACAGCCCCACCAGCATAGTGAGATGGGTTGTCTTCATGAGAACTCCTCGTTCAGGGGTGCGGGGGCAGGCCATCAGGCCCGCCCCTGTCGGTGGATGAGCTACCTGAGTTCGCCGGTGCGGGCAGTCTGAGACCCGCCCCGAGCGTCGCCGCCGTCGTCCTCCTGGGGAAGGTGGACGTCCGAGACATGGATGTTGACCTCGACGACCTCGAGGCCTGTGGTGCCCTCCACCTGCTCGATGATGTTCCGACGGATCGCGTCACCGACCTCGACGAGCGAGGCGCCGTACTCCACCACCACAGTGACATCGATGGCGGCCTGGGTATCGCCCTTCTCCACGCTGATGCCGCCGGAGACGTTGGTCTGCGCGTTGGGGATGCGGTCCGTGACCGCGGAGAACGCGCGGCGGGTCGCGCTGCCCATGTCATAGACCCCGGGAACCTCCCGGGCTGCCATCCCCGCGATCTTTGCGACGACGGTCTCGTCCATGGTCGTCACACCTCGCGAGGTCTGTAGCGGCCCCTTGGGGGTGAATTCCTCGACAACGTTGTCCTCGTCCCGGGCCTGGCGAGCAGCAGCCTCCTCCGCACGCTCCTTCTGTAGACCTGTCTGGGGAACCGACGGGTTCGACATATTTCCTCCTCATCCGACGATCGGCCTCCGGCCGACCGTGTGGCGATCACCTACACCCTTAAGACGTCACGACAACCGGATTCCTCACGCGAGCGCCTATACATGCACGGTTCAGGGTCTTCGTGGTCACGCCTCACCCGTCCGAATCGGCCCGGAAGATCCGCTTCCGGCCCTGGTGGTCTCCCAGCGCGCCACCGATGCGCTCCACGGCTCCGAGTGGCAGCAGATACGCGTTGCCGATCCACTGGACCTCGGTCGACCCGGTACAGTGACCTGCATCACACATCTGGGGGGTAGCGTCATGACGGCACTCGACTATGGGCCGCCCCTGCCCCCGCCATCAGCAACAGCGACCGGCTACTCCACGTCTTACCGCGTACGGACCGCGGACGTCGATCCGGAGCGCCACCTCCGCCTCGACAGCATCGCGCGCTATCTCCAGGACATCGCCAACGACGACCTCGAGGCCACCGATCACGCAGACTCAGACCCCTACTGGATCGTGCGCCGCACCGTGATCGACGTCCTCGAGCCGATAACCTGGCCCGCGACGGTGCACCTGCATCGCTGGTGTTCAGCGGTGTCGACTCGGTGGGCGAGCATGCGGGTTCGCCTCACTTCGGAGCCCGAGAGGAACAGGGTCAACCCCCACGAGCGGCCGGCCGGCCTGGTGGAGACCGAGGCATTTTGGATCTCCGTCAACACCGAAGGCACGCCGACGCGCATCAGCCCTTCCGGCTTCGACATGCTCGCGGCGATGACGGAGACACATCGCCTGCGCTGGCACGGCATGACCGCCGCCCTGCCATCGCAGTCCGACGACCCCCAGGCGCCACCAGATCGGCAACACATCCTCCGCAGCACCGACTTCGACCCGCTCCGGCACCTCAACAACGCCGCCTACCTCAGTGCGGTCGAGGACGAACTGCTCGACCATCCGGGCCTGCGCTCCGTACCGCACCGAATGGTGATCGAGTACCTGCGCCCGATACCACCGGGCGCGACTGTGACCGTGCGCCGCCGCCTGCAGGGGGACCAACTACAGATGTGGATGTGCACAGGCGATCAGGTTGCCGCCGCCATCACCGTCACTCCCCTGTAGTGCACGCACGGGCACCGACTGCCCGATGCCGAACATTCCAGGGCCAAGACCATCATCGACCTGGAGTCCGCTTCCCGATCCGGGATGCCGTCAGCGGCGGGCAACTACTCCCGCCGCGCGTCACATGAGCTTGGTCGACTCGAGCTCACGCAACATGTTCTCGTGGACACCCAGCAACGGTCGCCTGAGAACGAATCCCAACAGCAGCATCGGCACGACGAACAGCACGAGCCACGCCAACGATATCCAGTAATCACCTGCGTAGACTCCCGCGATCGCCGAGCGGACCGCGTTGACCGCATGGGTCCCGGGCAAGAACGGGCTGATGTTCTGGAACCACTGCGGGAGCACCTGCAGAGGGTAGGCGCCTCCGGAACCAGCAATCTGGAAGACCAGGAGAAGGACCGAGAGCGCCTTACCCGCATTCCCGAACGCGACCACCAACGTGTAGGTGATGAGCGTGAAGACGAGTGACATGACCCAGGCGGCGAGCACCAGCAACCACGGGTGCGCCGGCTCGATCCGGACGAACAGGATCACGCCGACGCTGACGAGCGTGCTCTGCGCGAACCCGACGAGTGCGAAGATCCCGTACCGTCCGAGATAGGTCTGTTCCGGGGTGAGCGGTTCGACACCGGGCAGCGTGCCCACCGGAACGTCGACGCGGATCGCCACTGACGCCAGCAGCGCGCCCACCCACAACCCGAGCATCATGTACAGCGGGGTCATCGCACTACCGAAGCTCGCCACGGAGAACACTGGGACGCGCTCGAGTTCCACGGGTTTCGATAGCGAGGTGGCCAGCATCCCCGGGTCGCTGCCAATCAGGTCGGTGAGCGCGCGAAGGTCGCCCGTGTCGCTGGCCTCCGCCAACGCCGCGGACAGTTCGTCGAAGCGGCCGGCGGCGTCCACGAGGGAGTCAGAGATCGACGAGGTCGTCGACTCCGCCTCCGAGAGGCGATCGAGTAGCGAGTTCGACCCGCTGGAGAGTGACGTCGTCGCGGACGACACATCGTCACCGACGGCGGTGATCCCGGCATCGATGGACGCCAGAGTGGAGCCGAGGGCCTCCAGCTTGGGTTTCAGGCTGGTGTCGTAGGCAGTCTTGGCGCTCCCGATGGCTGCCCTCGCGTCCGCCACCAGCCCGAGCGCCTGCTGGCGAGCCGCTCCGGTATCCGCGTTGGCGCTCCGCAGTTGCCGCGCTGCGTCCTCGAGGCCGTCCATCAGCGCCTGCTGCCGCGCGATGGCGTTGTCGAGCCGCGAGAGGACGAGGTCGAAGTCGCCCCTGGCGGTGTCGGGGACCACCGGACCGACGGTGGCTGCGGCACTGGCCCGCAGGGCGACGTACTGATCGATCTGGATCTGCACCCTCGTCGCCACCGCATCGATGGCGTCTGCGGTGCTGCCGGATTGCGTGTCGAGTGAGGCGTAAAGGTGTTCGATCCGGTCCGACACCGCCTGATAGCTCTCGTCGCTCGCCGACAGCGCACCTCCGAGCGACCCCGCCGCCGAGGTCAATGCCGAGGTCAGCGACCGCGCGGCGTCGGCGCCGCCGTCAATCGCCTCGGAGGCCTCACTCAGCGCGCGGCCCGACGACGTGGCCAGGTCAGAGGCGCTTCTCACCAGCGGGGTGCTCGAGGCAATCAATGCGGCGAACATGTCCGCGGTGTCCGCTCCCGCACGGAGTTGCGCCGCAACCTGGTTGACGCGTGCCTCGAGACGGGACAGCGCGACCTGGGTGTCGGCGTCGTTCAACTCCTTAGACAGCGAGGAGATGATCCGGAGTCCTACTTCACCCAGTGTCGCGGAGAACTGCTCATTGATGTTCGTCGACACCTCGGTCGCGCCCTGCTCGGTGATGTTGGGCGCGATCGCGTTCTTCTTCTCATTGGTGTAGTACTCGATCGCGGTCCGCTCACCGCCGTCCTCGTAGAACGTCATCATGTCGGCGCTGAACTCCGGCGGCAGCACGAGGGCCGCATAATACTCCCCAGACCTCGTGCCCTCGATCGCATCGTCCCGCGTGGTGATCACCCAGTTCAGGTCATTGTTCGCCCGCAGCGAGGAGAGCGCCTGCTCGCCGATGTTGACCCGCAACGGGATGAGGTCACTCTGATATCCCTGGTCGGTGTTGGCTACAGCGACAGTGAGGTTCTTCGTGTTGCCGAACGGGTCCCAGGTGGCGATCACGTTGAACCACGTGAACAGAGAAGGGATCAAGATCAGCCCGGCAAGGACGACGATCGCCATGACGTTGGTCGTGCTGTGATGCAGGTCGTGGCGAAAGAGTTTCCAGCTGTTCCTCACTCGAGCTCACCTCGTTCGGCGCGCTCGCCCGGGTCCCCGTCCGGCTCCGGGTCGAATTCCGTGTGTGGTTCCCCAGGCTCCGCCGGACCTGACGGATCCGGTGCCATCGCGTCGTGCCCGGTGCCGACACTGACGAGCTCTCGGCGCAGGTCCGAGTCGGACATCGCGCCCAGTTCTGTCGCGAACCCGATGCTCTGCTTGACGTATTCGAGCACCACGAGGACCCCGACGACGAGGAGGGTGAACAGCACCCAGAGTCCGAGGATGACGGCCTTACCGCCGGGGATCAGCCAGCCGAGGAGCCCGAGGGACAGCAGGGCCACGAGGGCGACGGCGAAGGTGGCGCGCAGCAGAATCGGATAGTTCTCCGTGAACCTACGTGCTCTGGCTGCGACGACCCGCCGATATTCTCCCCCGTTCGACAGCGCGTGGATGATCTGCGGCAGCCGGTAGCGGCGCCTGGTGATGTGTACGTCCTCCGTCACCAGAAGCTGCGTGCTGGCGAGCCTGCGGCTGAACAGAAGCGCGAAGTTGCCGAGCCGCTTACGGAGGGTGAGGCCGAGGAGGAACGACAGGACGACAACCACCGCCAAGACTGCCATGTTCTTCCAGTAGTGATTGCCGTAAAAGCCGCTGAGCGTCTCCCGCATGGCGTCGATGCCGTAGGTGAACGGGAGGAAGGGGTACAGCGCCCGGAAGAACCCCGGCATCAGCTCGATCGGGTACAGGCCCGCCGCGCCGGGGATCTGCATGATGATGAGCAGTACGCACAGGCCCTTACCCACATATCCAAAGGTCACCGAGAGTGCGTAGATGATGCTCAAGTACGCAAGACCGATGAGCACGCTGGTCGCCACGAACGCGAGGACACTGGCCGCCTCCACACCGATGACGAGGGTGCCGATGGACAGGATGAGTGCCTGGACGACGTTCATCGCGGCGAGCAGCATCCACCGCCCGAGATAGGCCTGCCTCGTCGTCAGCCCGGTGAACCCCTCTCGGTCGACTTCGAGCTTGAAGATGACGACGAGGACGAATGCGCCGATCCACAGGGAAAGGTTCGCGAACAGGGGTGCCATCGCATCCCCGTAGGCGGCGACAGGGAACACCGGGTGCTCGTCCACCTCGACGGGCGACGCCATGAACTGGGCGATCTCCTCGGCATCGAGGCCCGTCAGCGTACCGAGGGCGTCCCAGGCGTCCGCCGTGCTGAGGGCGACGACGTCGGTGCGCACACTCTCAAGTCCGGACTCCGCACCGGCGAGAGTGCCGTCGAGCGCGGTGAGCGCCGTCGCCGTCTCACCGAGCTGGTCGCCCAGGCCCGTGAGTAGCTTCTGCGCCTGCCCCAGTTGCGTGCGTTGAGAGTCGATCGCAAAGGACAGCGCACCCGCGCTCGCCGACAGCCGCGACATCGCGCCGTTGAGGTCGGGCCCGGTCTGTACCAGGACGTCGCGGACCGATCGTGCCGACGCTCCTGCAGCGTCAGCCGCTGTATCGATCGCGTCCGCCGAGGACCGGATCGCGGTCGTGGCTGCTGCCACGTCCGCGTTGAGCTGCCGCACCCGGGCGAGGACGTTCTGGTCCCCGGTGACAGGGTCCTGCAACGCGCTGACGGCCTCGCTCAACCGGCCGGACAGCGCGGAGTCGGGGGCGGCCGCGGCGAGCAGTGCCTGGACTTCACTGAGGGCCTCGCCGGTCTTGGTGGCGATCGCGTCGGCGTCGTCGAGTCCGGAGCGGACGGCGACGTTCGCGCGCTCAAGTCCCGATGTGCCCCTTGCGACCGAGCCGTTCAGCGTCGACGCCGCGTCGGCCAGCAGTGTGGCTCCCGAGACGTAGGTGGTCGTCAACGAGCCGGTGAGGGTGGCCAGTTCCTGCTGTGCCTCGTCCGCTATCTCCCGCGCCTGGCCGACGGCGGTCTGGACGTCGCCCAGAGTGGCGTCGACTGTGTCGAGTGTGTCCCCTGCCGAGCCGAGGCCGCTCCGGGCGCGCGACAGACCCGCGGTGACATCTCTGATCCGCTCGCGTGCGGACGCGACACTGCCGACCGCACCGTCGAGCGCATCGACGGTGCCGTTCCGTGCCTCCAGCAGCCGGCGTTCGACATTGTCACCGGCGGCGCTCAACTCCTCCGTCACCGCCTTCGCGACGACCGAGACGAACGTGCTGTTGACCTGCGTGTCGAGCGTGGAGGCGCCGACGTCGGTGATCTTTGGGGCGACCGCGTTCGACTTCTCGTTGACGTAGTACGTGAGGGAAGGGGGCGTGAAGGCACCGGAGGTGATGCTGAGGAGATCCCGGGTGAAATCCGGTGGGACGATGATCGCCGCGTAGCTCGTGCCGCTCCTGACCGCCTCCATCGCGTCGTCCTCGTCGAGGAACTGCCACCCGAGCTGATCATTTTTCTCGAGCTGGTCGACCAGCTGACTGCCGACGTCGACTTCACCCGTCGCGGTCGACGATCCGCCCTCGTCCAGGTTCACGACGGCGACGCTGATGTTCTCTGTCCGCGAGTACGGGTCCCAGAAGGCCGTGATGTTGACCCAGGCGTATAGCGAGGGGGTGATCATGACCCCGAGGATGACGATCCACGCTTTACGTACGAGCGCGAGCCGTCTGACGTCTCGCGCGAACACGCTGAAGACAGTGCGCATCCACATCTCCCTGCGGGTCGCCGTCCCGGGGCCGTTCGGAGTTCACCGATGGTCAGAGGAGTCCGCCTGGGCGGGATTGATCCTCTCGAACGTTACACCGCCCGCCTCTGCTCAAGACCACTTCTCGGGCACTTTCAGCGGCCCCCGCGGGTACGTTCGTGGCCATGACTGAGAGTCACGATCTTGCCGATCAGCTGCCCCGCCCGATCGGGTTCGTCCTCGGCGGGGGCGGCAGCCTCGGAGCGGCCCAGGTCGGAATGCTCGAAGCCCTCGCGGAGGTTCCGGTACGTGCCGACCTCGTCGCAGGAACCTCCGTCGGGGCCCTCAACGGTGCCGTCGTCGCCTCGGATCCGGTGGGAGCCGCGCACCGGCTCTCACACATCTGGCACGACCTCGAGACCGACATGATCATGCCGGGGGGCCTCTGGGCACGTGTGACCACGGTGCTGCGTAGTCGCACGAACCTCTACGACAGCCCCCGGATCGGTCGCCTGGTCGCCGAGGAGATCGGTGAGGAGGAGATCGGCCAACTACCGCTCCCGTACCTCGCGATGGCCGTGGACGCGGACACCGCGGAGCCGGTTCAGCTCACCGACGGCCCTCTGCTCAGCGCGATGCTGGCCAGTTCAGCCATCCCGGGGGTGTTCCCGGTGGTCCATCGCGGGGGTCGTGATCTCTACGACGGAGGACTCGCCGTCAACACGCCGGTACTCGAGGCCCTGGCGATGGGTGCCGGGTCGCTGGTGGTCCTCGACTGCAACTACCCCGATCGTCAGATCAAGCGACCCACCACGGTTCCCGAAGCGATCCTTTACGCGGCCACGATCGCGGCCCGGCAGCAGATGGAGCGCGACCTACCGGTTGCAGCGAGGGAGGTCCCCGTCCTGGTATTGCCCGGCCCCGAGTACCTCCCTGGCCTGTCTCCGCTGGACTTCACCGGGTCCACACCGTTGATCGCCTCGGCATATGAGGCCGGCCGTCACTTCCTGTCCACCGTGAAAGTCGACGGCCCGGGCCTCTATCGGTGCTGATCGGAGGCGTGTCGAGGTCCGCCCGGCCTCGTGTCCTCAGGTCACGTCGCGGGTCTTCTGCTTCTGACCGCCGATGCCGGGCCTCGCCGCGATCTGCCTCATCCACGCAGCGACCTGTCGTTCGTCGAGGTCCCCGATCGCCGCTAGTTCGATCCCGCGTGTCGCTCTGCCCATCCCGACGGGCGTCACGGGAGGTACTGGGTCGAGCAACGTTGCTCCGTTGATGAACATGAGCTTCACATGTCCGGCGAATCCGCCGCAGCTGAAGCACCACCCCTCGCCGACTCCGTAGTACGCCATCCCCCACTTGACCGACCGCTGCAGGCTGGGAAGCGTCCGGGCCGCGAGCGCGTCCACTGCCTTGGCGATCTCGCGTTGCGGCTGCGGGAGGCTGGCGATGTAGGCGAAGACCGGCTCGTCTCCGACCGCCGCCTTCGCAGGACTCGCCCTACCGGTCATCTCCACCCTCGATTCGAGGCAGTTACCAGTTACTGGCGAGGGTCAGGCAGAAGGGATGACCGCCCGGATCTATCAGCACGCGCCAGGAGTCCCCGGGCTGCTCATCCGGCACCCGGGCGCCGAGAGCGACCATCGCGTCCTCGGCAGTCGCGAGGTCGTCTACCGCGAGGTCGAAGTGAAACTGCTTGGAGCCGTGCGAGTTGGGCCAGGTTGGTGCCCGGTAGTCGGGCACGAGACCGAATCCCAGTGCACTTGTCGGCCCCGACAGCATCGCGTATTCGTCCTGGGAGTGCGCCACGTCCCAGCCCAGTACGTGAGACCAGAAGGTCGCCGACGCGGGCGGGTCTGCGCAGTCCACGGTGATCATCTTCAGCTCTGCCAGACTCATGATGAGTCCTCTCGTCAAGCGATGGCGCGGTGTAAAAGAGCCAACCAGACGTGTGACGTGGACCACAAGTGCCCTCGGCACATTTCTCCACGCACCTGCGCAATCGGATGAATCTTCGGTCCAGGTACCGCTTCACTCGGGCAACTCTCGCCGTCGGCAGGACCGCCCGACTCGCCGACCGCGCCGAATTCGATCAGGCCTCCGAGTTCATGGCCGCGACGAAGTCCCTCTTCACCGAGCGCCACTGCTCGTCCGACATCCCGCGCCGCCAGTACGGCGAGCACGACATCGTCTCGCGGGAGACCCCCCGCTCGCGGATCACATGGCGCCGCAGTGCCCGTGTCTCCTCTGCTTCACCGTGGATGAAGGCCTGCACGCCTTCTCCGGGAAATGAAGCTGCCTCGACGGCGGCGAGTAATGGTGCGGGATCCGCCTCAGTGCGATGTACCCATCGAAGATCCAGGCGCCCAGGGCTTTCGAGGGGCAGCTCGTGCTCGGGACCGTCGCACACCAGTCGCACCACGACGCGGGCGTGTGCGGGCACTTTCTCCAGCGAGGCGGCGATGGCCGGCAATGCGGATTCGTCACCCGCCATGAAATGCCACTCGACCGTCGGGTCCGGGTGATAGCCGCTACCGGGCCCGTTGAAGACCAGCACGTCGCCCGGCTGGGCAGCCAGAGCCCATGCTCCGGCCGCGCCGGAACCGCCGTGGACCACAAAGTCCAGAGTCAGCTCCCGCGCTGCTGCGTTCCATCTCCGCACCGTGCAGCGCCGACGTGCCGGCCAATGTTCGCGGGGGTGGGTCTCGCGCACCTCGCGAGGGTCGAACACCGGGCCGTAGGTGGCCCCTCGCGGTGGCACAGCCAGGTTCACGTAAGCGTCGGTGTCGTCATCCGGCATCACGAAGTTGTTCAGACCCGGGCCCCCCAGGACGATACGGATGAGGGACGGGGTGAGTCGCTCGGTGGTGCGGACCTCGCCGTGCACAGTCGATCTCCCTTCACGGTGTCGATAGCAGGGAACGACCCTCGCCCCCTAAGGTGAGGCTACCCTAACTTCGGGAGGGAGGTCCTGGGCGCGGCACCTCAGGTAGGCAACTGAGCTCGTGCACTCGTCCGACCAGCGTCCGACTCTCCAGCAGTTCCATATCGAAGTCCACCAGCATGTGAGGCGGGGAATCGCCGACGCACCGCGCGCCGGGCGCGACCGGATTAACCTTCGATCCATGAACCGCTTCACCTCAGCGGCGCTCGCCGTCGCCGTCGGCGCCCTCGTCGGGGTTGCCCCTGTGGCCGTCTCCCCCGCCCCCGCTTCAGCCGACGCAATGCCGTCGCCGTCGTGGTCCGGCCTCGACACCCGGCGGTGGGACGCGCCCGTCCCGGCCCCCGGTGTGCCCGCCGCCATGGTGCCGCTCGACCCGGCACTCTCGCTGCCACAGGCCGGGAGGGCCGTGCGGCAGGCGTACGGGACGATCGACCAGCACGGCCGAAACGCTATCGCCACGTCCGCGGTGTTCCTGCCACACGGCACCCCTCCGGAGGGTGGCTGGCCGGTCGTGGCGTGGGCACATGGCACCACCGGCCTCGGCGACGACTGCGCACCATCGACGCAGCCGCGCTCGGAACGAGACGCCGAATACCTCGGCCACTGGCTAGATCGGGGCTACGCCGTGGTGGCCGCTGACTACGTGGGACTCGGAACTCCCGGCCTGCTCAGCTACCTCAACGGCCAGGTGGCGGCCCGTGGGATCGTCGACTCACTCATCGCCGCCCGCGCGGACGGGCTGCCCTTGTCCGCCACGTGGGGACTCGTCGGCCAGTCCCAGGGTGCCGGAGCCGCGCTCGTCACGGCGACCCGCGCCACCGAACTTGGCGCACGGGCCGGGCTGGACTACCGCGGCGTGGTGGCGACCGGCGCCCCGGCCAACATCGAGCACCTCTTCCAATGGGGCGGACCCGGATTCCCGCCCGTCCAGCTCCCGACGGGGCTCAACGTCTACGCGATGTACATCCTCGCCGGGTTCCGCGACCAGCACCCGGAGGTGGACCTCAATCAGTTCCTCACGCCGCAGGGTCGCGAGATGGTCGACGCCGCTGAGACTCTTTGCTATGGCGCGATGCGCGAGAAGGTGGGCGACTTCCAGGTCTCGCAGACGCTGACCCGGCCACTGAAGGACATCCCCGACGTCTTCGGGCTCCTTCAGCGCTATATGGGCACCCCGGCCATCGGCTACGACCGGCCGGTGTTCCTCGGCCAAGGCCTCCTCGACACGGATGTTCCGGCGCCCTCGGCCCTCTCACTCGCCGCCGAGATGACCCTCAACCAGCAACCACTTGAGCTCCACGTCTATCCGGACCGGGATCACAGCGGGACCGTCTACGCGGCCACCCCGGACGCCACCGCATTCCTCGAGCGGGTGATGCGGTGATTCCGCGCCGTGCGCGCCGGGGGCGGGAAGTGGGCTCTCCGCTACCCCTGTTGCACCGCGCGTCCATATAGGCCGTTTCATAAGTGCACGTTAATCGCATTGGCACCACCGACGCGGGTGTGATCGGCGCCATGATTGTTACCGACTTGTCACCCAGCGGATAATCGAGTTAGAGTCTCGTCATCGCCGCGCGGGGATGTTTCAGGGACTCCCCGCGCGGCTGACTTAATTTCGGACGACGGTGGGATTCCTAGAACGTGTTCTAGTACCGTGGGGGCCATGAGCGCCCTCGACTTCGAGTCCACCAGCAAGACCATCACCGCCGGCCGCTTCGAGCTGCACTACCACGAGGCGGGCGAGCAGAGCCTCGCCGAGCCCGAGAGCGCGGTCCCCGTCCTGTTCCTGCACGGCTCCGGCCCCGGCGTGACCGCGTGGTCCAACTTCGCCGGCAACTTCCCCGTATTCGCCGAGCGTTTCCACACCATCCTGCTGGACATGCCGGGTTTCGGGAAGAGCTCGGACCTGGAGTGGGAGAAGGCGTACCCCCTCATCGCCGCCGAGGCGATCGACGCGTTCTGCGAGGCCAAGGGCATCGAGAAGGTCGACATCATCGGCAACTCGATGGGGGGCAACGTCGCCTGCGAGACCGCGCTCGCCTACCCGCACCGGGTCCGCAAGATGGCGCTGATGGGCCCCGGCGGACTCGCGGCACCCCTGTTCACCCCGGAGCCCAGCGAGGGGTCGCGCCGGCTGTTCGAGTTCCTGGCGAACCCGTCCGACGAGGCCATGGCGGCGTGGGTCGACACGATGGTCGGCAATAAGAAGGTCGTGGACGACGACCTCATCCGCGCCCGCACGGAGGCGGCCACCGCGCCGGGTGCCGTCGAGCGCATGTACTCGGTCTTCGGTTCGATCCTCAAGCCCGAGAACGCGTATACGCCGCTGTACGCCCGCGCCTCCCAGATCCGGCAGGAGACCATGCTCATCTGGGGCCGCGATGACCGGATGCTTCCGTACGAACAGGCCCACTTCGCGTTCCGTCAGCTGCCTCGCGCCGAGCTCCACGCATTCTCCCGCTGTGGTCACTGGGCGATGATCGAGCAGAAGGATAAGTTCGAGCGCCTCGTGATCGACTTCCTGCTCAACTGAGCGGCAGGCGGGGCCGGCCGGGCGGGGACAGGCGTTAGCCTCGGAGCATGACCGAGACGCCACAGCCCGACCAGCCCGCCGTCGATCCGCGGACCGGCGAGGACTTGTCGTGGAAGCAGACACCGGTGGCGATCGTCCTACTCGACCGGCCCGCCCCCGACCACACCGAAGTCGGCGAGTTGCTCGCGGAGATCTTCGAGGGCTCGTACGAGGTCGAGCGGGGATCCCACGACGACCCCGCCACGGCGGTCTACATCGAGGACGCGACCGTCATCGTGTCCTCAGTCGACGCCCCCGTGCCCGAGGCCGTCCAGTACACGCGTGACCTGGCGGCCTGGAACGGGGGCGAGGCCGTGGTGGAATCTCACCGGTCCCAGGTGGTGGTGGCGGCGTTCCGGTGGGGGCCCATCGGGGACGACGGCGAGCCGGGCGAACCCGAGTATCTGGATCCGCGACTCGACACGCTTCGGTGCGAACTGGCGGTGTCGACCGTGACCGCGGCACTGACCGCGCTGCCCGGAGCGGTGGCCGTCACGGTGGGCGGCGCCGCGGCGACCCTGCCAGCTGGCCCATATCGCGACCTCGTCGCGGGCAATCCGGTGCCGGCCCCGGCGCTCGTCGGTGTGCGGGCGGGAATGCAGACCGACACCACGTCGTGCGTCTACACCAGCGGGATGGGCCGATTCGGCCGGATGGATATAGAGAGGCTCGATGTGGACGCGCCACCGTCGGCGGTCTACGCGGAGATGTGCAATCTCGTGGCCTACTCGCTGGCCACAGGGACCATCTTCCAGCCCGGCCAGACCATCGAGGTCGGCGGGCCGCAGCCTCTCGTCGCGAGCGCCGAGCTCTCGCCGTTCACCGGGCAGGAGATTCTCCGGCTCGCGCCCGCCGATCAGCCGTGAGAGCCGGCCCGGCCTCCCCCTACCGCGATCGGGCCGAACCCGAACGATGGCCCGCCTCTAGGGTCGCTGGCGGTTGGTCCGCTCGACCACCAACCGCGTAGTGGCGGCGAGTTGGAACGGCCGGATCACAGGCTCGATGCGGCAGCTCAGTCGCTCCTTCTTCAGTTTGGCGATCACACTGCGCACAAGTTCCGGCAGCGGATTGCCGGCGTGGTCGACGAGCGGGTAGATCCGCACCTCCGGCGCCACGCGCGCCATCTCGACGATCGAGTCGACGTGGTCGGCCAGATCCATGCGGTCGGCATAGGTGAACAGCAAGTGCGAGCACAGCACGAGGTCGGCCGAGTCGCTGGCCAGGGGCAATGATGGCAGGGCGCCGGCCACGTACCGCTCGGGCGCGGCGGAGAGGTCCGCCAGCATCCGGTCTGCAGCCGAGCGGCGGATGACCTCGTGTCCCACGACCCCGCCGCGGACGTCCCAGTCATAGTCGACTTCGTGCCCGAATTTCCGCTCGAGTGACCGCTCGACGTCCGCGAGGATCCGAGAACGGAGTTCATCCGCGCCGAGCGCGTATTGCGGGTCCACCGCGACCGCGTCGCCACCGGCCGCGCAGATCTCGGCCACCGCACTGGCCGCTCCACCGGGGCAGTCGACGATGCGTCCACCCAGGTCGGCCTCCACCAGGCCGAACATGTCGGTGTACTCCTCCAACGACCGTGCACTGACAAGGACGTCCGTGTCCTCGAGCGCGTGGAAGGTGGTGTTGGGACTTGCGGTCACCTGGGGACTCTCCTCAGTCAGGCGGCCCGGTCCTGTTCCGAGCCGTGGGGTCACGAGCGTTGACCCGGGTTGCGTCGCGGACCGCATCGCCTGGCGAAAGTGGCCCACCTGATCCCGGCGGGCCCACGCGTCATCTGTACTACGCCACAACGAAGTGGGCGATGCGGGACCTCGTCGGTCGGCATCGCCAGCACATCAGTACATCTTTCGGCACGGACTCACCGTAACAGCGCGGTCGGACAGCGGCCACCGCGAAGTTCACACCACTCCACCGCAACCGGCGGCGTCAAGGCAGGTTGTGGTGGAACGCCTGCTGCTGGGTGAGGCGGGCGATCCGCCATCCGGCGTCCGTGCGGACGAACTCGAGCGCGTACCAGAGTCCGTAGAAGAACACCTGCTGGTCTTTCTCCTCGACCGGCTTCAGTGCCATCGGGTTGAAGCACATCACCCGCCCGGTGGCCGAGTCGCCGTCGAGGCGCACATCGAGGTTGCCCATGAGGTGCTGGGTGGCGGCGAAGATCGGCAGCATCTCCGCCAGCCAGGCGCGGATCACCGGGTAGTCGTCGTCCGGCCCGCCGGAGGCGGTGTAACTCACGCGGGCGTCCGGGGTGAACACCCGATCCAGACCGTCGAAGTCTCGCGAGTCGATGCAGGTTGCGTACCTGGTGACGAGGTCCTGCAGGTCCCAGCGATCGGATAGTTCGACCAGTGTTCGGCTCATGCCCCCTACGCTAACGTGAGTCCTATGCAGCATGAGGAGATAGTCCGCGCCCGCGAGGCGATCGAACAGCTCAAGTACCGGTACTGGCGGGCCTGCGACGCCAAGGACCCGGAGGGTTTTCGTTCCTGCTTCGTGGCCACCGGCGGGGTGCTGGACTTCGGCCCCCTCGGGCGAACCGACCCCGACACGATGGTCGGGATCTTCCGTCAGATCGCGCTGGCGACGGCCGAGGACGGCGGCCCACGGATCCTCGATATGCACCACGGGTTCATGCCCTCGATCACCGTGGAGGACGGCGGACCGAGCAGCCCGCCACGACGGGCCACCGGAACCTGGACTCTCCACTTCCGACAGGTCGACCGGGACAAGGGCACCGAGACCCTCTCCACGGGTGAGTACTCGGACGTCTACGTGCTTGAGGGCGGCCGCTGGGTGATGGCCGAGTGCCTGTTCACCCCGGGTTGGTCGATCACCAGAAGCCTGGACGACGCGACCGTCACCTTCCCTGATGTCACGGTCGAGCCCGTGGCCGCGACCGCTGGAGCGGACTCATGAGCGCCCGTGTCGCCTTGGTCACCGGCGGCAGCCGCGGCGTCGGTCGCGGGGTGGCCACCGCGCTCGCCGACGCGGGGTGGACCGTCTACGTCACCGGGCGGTCGGCCGAGCGGCTGCAGGGCACCATCGAGGCAGCCTCCGGCGCCCCGGGCCAGATACGCCCACTCGAATGCGACCACTCCCGGGACG
This sequence comes from Dietzia sp. ANT_WB102, assembly GCF_008369165.1. NCBI lineage: Bacteria > Bacillati > Actinomycetota > Actinomycetes > Mycobacteriales > Dietziaceae > Dietzia > Dietzia sp. ANT_WB102. The sequence goes on along the minus strand of NZ_VOBA01000001.1, from coordinate 634,366 downwards.
AGGAGATCCTCGCCGTCGTCGCCCGGATCGTCTCCGAGACCGGGCGCCTGGACCTGCTGGTCAACAATGTGTGGACCAACCCCAAGGGGTTCATGGGGTTCAACGGCAAGTTCTGGGAGCGCCCGGCCACGGACTGGGACGCCCTCATGGGGGTCGGGCTGCGCGCCCACTACGTCGCCTGCTGCGAGGCCGCCAAGGTGATGGTGCCGCAGGGTTCCGGCCTGATGGTCAACATCTCCTCGTTCGGGTCGCGCGCCCCGTTCCACACCGTGCTCTACGGGATGAGCAAGACAGCCCTGGACAAGATGGCGTCCGACATGGCGCCCGAACTCGCCGGCACCGGGGTGTCGACTCTCTCGCTGTGGCTCGGCCTCATCCGCACCGAGTTGCTGCTGTCGCTGGGGATGGACGACTTCAACGGCTTCCCGCTGGACCGCGCGGAGGACCCGACGTTCGTCGGACGCGTGATCGCCGCACTCGCCGACGACCCCGACCTGGCCCGGATGAGCGGTTCGACCGTCATCACGGCCGAGTACGGTCGCGAGAACGGCATAAGGAACGACGACGGCGAGATGCCTCTCTCGCACCGAGGTGCGTTCGGCGGGGGCCCGCTCTTCCCACCGGTGACCGACGAGCAGTTGGGGATCGAGACAGTAGACGAGGTGGCCGCGGCGGGTGGTCACAACGGATTCGTCGGCGAGTAGGCATCGTGTCGAACGATCACGGGGATATCGACGACCCACTCGAACGCCTCGAGCGCAATGAGCGTCAGGGCGTCCTGGCCTTCCGGTATGTGCTGCTGTCCGTGGTCGCGGTCGTGGCCCTGGCGGCGGTGATCGTGATGATCCAGGGTGGCATCAGCGACGAATGCGCGGACGGCCGGGCCCTGTGCCTCACGGCCGACCGCGTGGAGGTGGTCGTGCTGCCGCTGCTGCTGTCGATCGGCCTGGCCGTGATGTCCGGCGTGACGACCTACCGGCGATGGAACCAGCACATCCGGTGGCGCCCCTGGCTGTACGCGACCTATGCGATGTGGATGGTCACTACGGCATACCTACTCATGTCGTCGTCTGTCGTATTCGTCCGCAGCGCCTGAGCGGCCCGGGCGCCCGTCAGGGCACGATGTTGATCATTTTGCCCGGCACCACGATGACCTTCTTGGGCGCCGCACCACCGAGGTTCTCCTGAACCTTTGCGTCGGCCAGAGCCGCGGCCTCGACGTCCGCGGGAGAAGCGTCGGCGGGGACGGTGATGCGGGAACGCACCTTGCCCTTGATCTGAACCGGGTACTCGACCGAGTCCTCGGTGAGGTAGGCCTCATCGTGTTCGGGGAACGGACCGTGGGCGAGCGAGCCGGTATGCCCGAGCCGGGACCACAGCTCTTCCGCGATGTGCGGGGCGACGGGCGCAACCATGAGCACCAGCGGCTCGACGACCGACCGCGGGGCACCCGGCCCGTCCGTGGGATAGGTCTTGGTCAGGGTGTTGACGTACTCGATGAGTTTGGCGATCGCCGTGTTGTCGCGCAGCTCGGCGAAGTCGTCGCGCACCCCGGCGATAGCCTTGTGCAGCGCCTTGAGCACGTCCTCGTCCGGCTCGCCATCGGTCACGCGGACATCGCCGGTGACCTCGTCGACCACGACGCGCCACAGTCTCTGCAGGAAGCGGTGCGCGCCCACGACGTCCTTGGTGGCCCAGGGCCGTGAGGTGTCGAGGGGCCCCATGGACATCTCGTACACGCGCAGGGTGTCAGCGCCGTAGGAGTCGCAGATCTCATCCGGGGAGACGGAGTTCTTGAGCGACTTGCCCATCTTTCCGTACTCCTGCGACACCTGGGATCCGTCGCCGTCGCCACCGGTCCAGTAGAACGTGCCGTCGCGCTCTTCCACCTCGTCCGCCGGAACGTACACGCCTCGGGCGTCGGTGTAGGCGAAGGCCTGGATGTATCCCTGGTTGTACAGCCGGCGGTAGGGCTCCTCGCTGGTGACGTGCCCCAGGTCGAACAGCACCTTGTGCCAGAACCGCGAGTAAAGCAGGTGCAGCACCGCGTGCTCGACGCCGCCCACGTAGAGGTCTACTCCGCCCGGGTCATCGGGCCCGTGGATCTCAGGCCGGGGCCCGGTCCAGTAGCGCTCGTTCTCCAGCGCGCACAATTGCTCGGAGTTGGTGGGGTCGATGTAGCGCAACTGGTACCAGCTCGAGCCGGCCCAGTTGGGCATGACGTTGGCGTCACGGGTGTAGGTCTGCAGCCCGTCCCCCAGATCCAACTCCACGGTCATCCACTCGGTGGCCTTGGCCAGGGGTGGCGACGGGACCGAGTCGGCATCGTCAGGGTCGAACGAGACAGGCTTGTAGTCCTCGACTTCCGGCAGTTCAACGGGCAGCATCTCGTCGGGCAGAGCGTGGGGCACACCGTCCGCGTCGTACACCACCGGGAACGGCTCGCCCCAGTAGCGCTGGCGGGCGAACAGCCAATCCCGCAGCTTGTACTGGATGGTGCCCTCGCCGGTGCCCTGGCCCTCGAGCCAGTCGATAGTGGCGGTCTTGGCCTCGTCCACGGCGAGCCCGTCGAGCGAG